>NZ_CP090003.1:3287500-3887500 GCF_021390195.1 Flagellimonas sp. CMM7
AATAACTTCAGAAGTATCATAGATCATATTGGCTATATCCACCTTTAAACGTTCTCCCTGCAATGCATGTCGTCGTCTTTTGTAGACCACCTCACGCTGAGCGTTCATTACGTCATCATATTCTAACAAGCGTTTACGAATACCAAAGTTGTTTTCTTCTACTTTTTTCTGGGCACGTTCAATGGATTTGGTCATCATGGAGTGCTGAATAACCTCTCCGTCTTCCAAGCCCATGCGGTCCATCATTTTAGCTACACGATCGGATCCAAACAAGCGCATTAAATTATCTTCCAAAGAAACATAGAACTGTGAGCTTCCTGGATCTCCTTGACGTCCAGAACGACCACGTAACTGTCTATCTACACGTCTGGAATCATGACGTTCCGTACCAACTATAGCCAATCCTCCAGCATCTTTTACCTGGGTACTTAGTTTAATATCCGTTCCACGACCCGCCATGTTGGTGGCTATGGTCACTATTCCTGCATTACCGGCTTCTGCCACAATATCTGCTTCTTTTTTGTGAAGCTTTGCATTTAGTACGTTGTGTGGAACCTTTCTAACACTCAATAATTTAGAAAGCAATTCAGATATTTCAACAGAAGTAGTACCAATTAGTACTGGCCTTCCTGCTTTAGATAGTTGGGTGACCTCTTCTATGATTGCATTGTATTTTTCACGCTTGGTCTTGTAGATCAAATCATGTCTATCATCACGGGCAATAGGTCTATTGGTTGGAATTTCCATGACATCCAACTTATAGATTTCCCAAAATTCGCCAGCTTCTGTAACCGCTGTACCGGTCATACCTGCCAGCTTGTTGTACATTCTAAAGTAGTTCTGGAGGGTAATTGTGGCGAAGGTTTGAGTCATGGCCTCAATCTTTACACTCTCTTTGGCTTCAATAGCTTGATGTAGCCCATCAGAGTAACGTCTTCCATCCATGATACGACCAGTCTGCTCATCCACAATCATTACTTTGTTATCCATGACCACATATTCCACATCTTTTTCAAAAAGGGTATATGCCTTTAATAATTGACTCATGGTATGGATGCGCTCACTTTTAACCGCAAATTCTTTAAAAAGAACTTCTTTAAGTTCCGCTTCTTTTTCAATCTCTAGATTCTGGTTTTCAATTTTTGCAATTTCACCACCAATATCTGGCATTACAAAAAAGTCTTTGTCCTGATCTCCAGAAATGTAATCAACCCCTTTATCCGTTAATTCAATTTGATTGTTCTTTTCATCAATAGTGAACAATAGTTCCGCATCAACCTTTGGCATTTCGCGGTTGTTGTCCTGCATATAGAAGTTCTCTGTCTTTTGCAGTAACTGTTTTACACCTTCTTCACTCAAAAACTTGATTAAGGCCTTATTTTTGGGTAAACCCCTGTGTACGCGAAGTAATTGAAAGCCACCTTCCTTGGTATCTCCTTCGTTAATTAATTTTTTGGCCTCCGCCAACACTCCAGTTAAATACTGTCGTTGCTTTTGAACAATATCACCAACTTTTGGCTTTAATTCATTAAACTCGTGTCTATCTCCTTCAGGAACTGGGCCAGAAATAATCAAAGGCGTACGGGCATCATCTATCAATACAGAATCCACTTCATCCACAATAGCGTAATGATGAGGCGGCTGTACCAAATCATCTGGGGTATGTGCCATATTGTCCCTTAGGTAATCAAAGCCAAACTCATTGTTGGTACCGTAGGTAATGTCAGCGTTATATGCTGCTCGTCTACCTTCGGAATTTGGCTGATGCTTGTCTATACAGTCCACAGAAAGACCATGGAATTCAAAGATAGGAGCCATCCATGCGCTATCCCTTTTTGCCAAATAGTCATTCACCGTGACCAAATGTGCACCTTTTCCAGATAAGGCATTTAAATAGAGTGGGAGGGTGGCCACCAATGTTTTACCTTCCCCTGTATGCATCTCCGCAATTTTTCCTTCATGCAGGGCAACTCCTCCAATGAGCTGAACATCATAATGTACCATATCCCAGGTAACTTCCTTACCAGCGGCATCCCATGAGTTTTTCCAAACGGCACTATCCCCTTCAAGGGTAACATAATCTTTTGTGCCAGAAAGCGATCTATCAAATTCAGTAGCGGTTACAGCAATGGTTTTATTGGCGGTAAAACGCTTCGCTGTTTCTTTAACTACTGCAAAAGCCTCTGGAAGAATAGTATTCAGGGTATTTTCAGAAATCTTGTAGGCCTCTTCATTGAGTTTGTCAATTTCAGTGTAGATTTCTTCATTACGATCTATATCGGTAGAATTCTGGACTTCTTCCTTTAGTGCTTTTATTTTATCGTCTACCTCCTTACAATCTTCTTGTATCTGAGATTTAAAGGAAACGGTTTTTTGTCTTAGTTCATCGTGGGTCAATCCTTCAAGCTGTTCTTCAAAGGATTTTATCTCTTTGACCAAAGGCTGTAATGATTTTACGTCTTTTTCTGATTTATCTCCAACGAAAACCTTTAGTACGGAATTAATAAAGCTCATGAATAATTTTTCTTTTGGATTGCAAAAGCTGTTCCATTGTCCTGGGGAGGGTAGAAACCTTTTGCTAGGCTGTCAAAATTACATAAAAAAAAGCCTCGTAAGAGACTTTTTAGTAGTGTTTGTTTTTCTAAAATTAATACTCGTCCTCATTCCAGAGGTAATCCTCTTCGGTGGGATAATCGGGCCATATTTCCTCGATGGACTCGTAAATTTCACCACCCTCTTCTTCCATTGATTGAAGATTTTCAACAACTTCCAATGGCGCTCCGGTACGGATGGCATAATCTATTAATTCGTCTTTGGTGGCTGGCCAAGGCGCATCACTTAAATATGAAGCTAATTCTAATGTCCAGTACATAGTAACGGTTTGATTTTAAATTTTTTGCAAAAATAATTTTTAAACTGAATTTGTCAAGCAAAATCGACTTTATTTAAAAAAATATTTTCAACATATTAATCTGTAACGCAGAAAACAGGGATTTATTAGTCCAATTTCTCAGGAATCCACTTGACCTCTTCTGCTTGCAAATCTTTTGACAACTTCCGTGCCAAGACAAAAAGGTAATCGGAAAGTCTGTTTATGTAGGCAAGTAGCATGTCTGGTATGGGGTCATTTTCGTGTAAGTACGAAATCATGCGTTCCGCCCTTCTGCAAATTGTTCTGGCAATATGACAGTATGACACTGTTGTGTGTCCTCCTGGTAGAATAAAATGAGTCATTTCTGGAAGTTGTTCGTTCATTTGATCCATCTCCTTCTCCAAAAGCTCAATGTCATCCTCATTTATTTTAGGGATTTTTAAACGATTTTCTTTTTTTGGCTCTGTTGCTAAAATTGCACCTACTGTAAAGAGCTTGTTTTGAACCAAAGTGAGAACTTCTTTTGAGTGATGATCGATCTCTTGATCTCGCAACAGTCCCAAAAAGGAATTTAATTCATCTACAGTACCATAGCTTTCAATTCTAATATGGTGTTTGGGAACTCGTTTGCCCGTAAAAAGTGCTGTGGTAGCTTTATCACCGGTTTTGGTATAAATCTTCATTTTTCGTGTCTACGTTTACCGTCCATAAATTTTCGAGACTTTCTGTTTCTTGTGCCTCTTTTGTTTTTGAATAAAATAGCTAGATAAATGATGGCCAAAACCCCTAGAATGTAATAAATAGGATCACTCATGATAGAAGTGTTTTTGATATCTAAATTTACTTTTTTAAATCCGGATGGTGAAATGTTCTTTTACTTGCTCCTTTCTAATAAAAAGAACACCACAATGGAACATATCTATGCTTACCGTAATCATTGGTAACGCAACCAGTTTTCTCCAAAGCTCTTGTTTTTCTGGAGTTTGATGGATTGAGTTAATAAAAATCATACTGTTATAATGGAATTTACCTTCTGATAATAAATGCTTTAGCTCATCGACCCTTAATTCTTCTACATAAAGTAAATCAACCATATTTGCATCCATGATTACAATTGGGAAATGCATATACAAGCGTTTTTTAAGGTCATCACTTCCCTTAAGCTCAATGGCATTATAATCAAAATATGAAATACTCTTTAATAGTATGTTGATTGACTTTACATTGTCCAATTTTTGTTTTGAGTACAAGCATTTAGTTACATAATTAAAAACAAAAGGGGAGTGGACACCATGTTGATTAGTTGATTTTATAAGGAATTTTAAGTAATTGATTATTTGGAGCATGCAGTGTATTTTGTCAGTTCTAGCGCAGTCGAGAACTAATTGCTTTACATATTTAAGATATCTCGACTGCGCTCGATATGACAGATAATTAATTTTCTAAAATGGCAGAAAGCTCAAACCAGCGTTCTGTTTTGGTCTCAATGGCATTTGAAATTTCTTTGAGTTCAATAGACAATTGCGTTATTTCCTCACCACTCAGGGTAGGTTCAGTAAACCTGTTTTGGAGTACTCCTTTTTGCTCTTCCAATTTTTGAATTTCCTTTTCTAACTGCTTGTGCTCCTTTTGTTCTGAATAAGACAATTTTTGAGAATTTCCTTTTTCTTTCCAATTGGTTTTTTCAGCTTTTTCCGATGTATTGCTTTTGACCTCTCGCTGTGCTATAACCTTACTGCTTTCATAAGCTCTATAATCCGAATAATTTCCCGGAAAATCTTCTATTTTGCCTTTACCTTTGAAGACAAATAAATGGTCTACAATTTTATCCATGAAATAACGGTCGTGCGAGACTACTATCAAACATCCTGGAAAGTCCAACAAAAAACTCTCTAAAACATTTAGCGTAACAATATCCAAATCGTTTGTGGGTTCATCCAAAATAAGGAAGTTTGGATTTTGGATAAGTACCGTACATAAATATAATCGTTTGCGCTCCCCGCCGCTTAGTTTTTCAACAAAATCATACTGTTTCTTACGATCAAAAAGAAAACGTTCCAACAGTTGTTGCGCTGAAATTTGTTTTCCTTTTTTTAAAGGAATGTAATCTCCAAATTCTCGGATAACATCAATAACCTTTTGCCCTTCCTTTGCATGGATTCCTTTTTGAGTATAGTAGCCAAATTTTAGCGTATCGCCAACCACTACTTTTCCACCATCAACCACTTCTTTTTGGGTAAGGATGTTCAGGAACGTGGATTTCCCCGTTCCGTTCTCACCAATTATTCCAACCCGTTCACCTTTGGTGAAAGTGTAATCAAACTTTTCTAAAATAATTTTGTCCTCAAATGCTTTGGATACATTATGAAGTTCTAAAATTTTGCTTCCTAAACGTTCCATGTTTAGCTCCAATTGCACTTGATGATCTGTTCTTCTTTGGTGCGCCTTCTGTTTTATTTCTTTGAAATCATCAATTCTGGACTTGGATTTGGTAGTACGGGCCTTTGGCTGTCTTCGCATCCAATCCAATTCTTTTTTAAAAAGCAGTTTTGATTTATGCTGTTCCACAACTTCTCTCTCCATACGTGCTTCTTTCTCTCTAAGGTAGTAGGAGTAATTACCCTTGTAACTATACAATTGATTGTTATCCAATTCTATAATCTCATTACAAACACGTTCTAAAAAATAGCGATCATGGGTCACCATGAACAGGGTTATGTTTTCCTTGGTAAAATGGGCTTCAAGCCATTCAATCATTTCTAAATCTAAATGGTTGGTTGGTTCATCTAGAATAAGTAAGTCAGGTCTATTTAAAAGGGCATTGGCCAAAGCCAGACGTTTTTTTTGTCCACCAGAGAGTGTACCCACTTTTAAATCAAGTTTATCTAAATGGAGCTTAAAGAGAATCTGTTTGTATTGGGTTTCAAAATCCCATGCGTTGTGCCGCTCCATAGCTTCAAAAGCTTTTTGATATTGCTCTGCATCGTCAGGATTTTGAACGGCACGCTCATAATTGGAAATGATTTTTAAAACCTCATTATCAGTACTGAAAATGGTTTCCTCAATAGTTAAATCTGGATTTAGATTAGGTTCTTGTTCTAAAAAGGCAATTTTTATTCCTTTTCTGCTTGTCACCTGTCCATTTTCAGAACTGTCCTTACCGGAAATAATGTTTAGAATAGAGGTTTTTCCACTTCCATTTTTAGCGATTAATGCAATTTTTTGATCTTTATTTATTCCAAAGGAAATGTCAGAGAAAAGGACCAATTCTCCATAAGATTTAGATATATTTTCTACTGTCAATAAATTCATTGGAATAGTTTACGGTGACTCTCTTACTGTCTCGTGAATTTTAAGAGATAGGAATAGCGCGTTGCCAAAGTCAAAAGTAAAGGAATCACTATTGGGGAAAAAATTTGAACACTTATAATCCACAATAAGATTAAAACACCTAATAGTGCTAAAACAAGCCACAAATATTTAGGTAGCCATGTTGGTAGCTGATTTTGAAAAGCAAAGACAAATGCAACAACTAAATTCAAAGGGAAGGCCCACAAAAAATTGAAGTTTTTTGGTGTGGATGTATGATCTGTGGCAAACCAAAGTAAAAGTATACTTGTGCCAATAAGGCCAGTTGTTAAAAACAATGAAAAATCTAACCAGCGACTGCGAGTTTTATGTTTATTGTCCAGATATGTTACTATCCCTGTGAACAAAAACAATAAAGTAAACCAAAACAATGGGGACAATGGGAAAAAGCCATTTCTCATATGTTCACTATAGTCTAAAATGGTACGTTCCCTTTCCAACAAGGGCTTACCGCTCTTGGTTGTATTCTTCATCTGCTCCATGGCGTAATAAGGCAAAAACATATGTTCTTGAACAGTTGCTTTACGGTCTACTACAGCGCCAAAAGCCAAATCAATACCAAAAGAGGACCAAGAATTAATATCCAAATTTTGTCTTACCAGCTCTCTAAAAGTGTATAGCCTATCCAAATGTGAGCCATCAAAAACAATGGCATCTCCAAATTGTTGCACTAAAATATCTCCTGTAATGCTAGAACAATTATTCAATAAAGGGTCGTACAGGTAATCTCTGTTTTCGGGTAAGTAATTATTCTCGAAAAAAATGAGCAACTTGTTTTTTTCTGCCAAGGTCAAGTCCAAAATCTGCTCTTTCACCCACCTTTTTTCCAATTCATATTCAAACAAAAATCTATCAAAACTCCTTCGGGAAAGTGAATAGATCAGTTTTCCCTTGGCAAAGTTCAAATAGAAGTTAGGTTTATTAAAGTCAAAGGTTCCATAGTTGTAGACCACATCAATTCCTAAGACAGTATCTTGGACTCGGAAAGCGCTATGTCCAAAAGCAGAGAAAAGCTGGTCTCCTGAGGCACAGGTGAGAAAACTAATTTTGGAATTTTCGGTTAGGGTAGGTGTCTGGGAGAATCCATTTTTCCCAACCATAAAAAGTATTGCCAAAAAGAAAATCCAATGTTTCATTTCTTACTTTATCAGCGCAAATATCTAAATAAATACCACAAGGCGGAACATGAAAACCTAACACTTTGTTTTTTACCTTATTTTTACGAAAATCAAAGCATATGAAGCGATACATTCCTAACTTTTTAACACTCCTCAATCTATTTAGTGGTTGTGTGGCAACTGTATTTGCAGTGCTTAATCATCTGGAACTGGCGGCACTTTTTGTTTTCATAGGGATTTTCTTTGATTTTTTTGATGGGTTGGCAGCTCGTCTTTTAAACGTTCAAAGTGAGGTTGGCGTTCAATTGGATTCATTGGCAGATATGATTACAAGTGGATTGGTGCCTGGAATTGTGATGTTCCAATTGTTGCAAATGGCAGAAACCGGAGGATGGAATCTTGGGTTTTTTGGTCATGAAACTGAGATGACCTTACTTCCCTTTTTTGGTTTTATAATCACTTTGGCGTCTGCTTATAGATTGGCTAAATTCAATGTAGATGAAAACCAAGTTTCTTCCTTTATTGGATTGCCTACCCCTGCAAATAGCCTTTTTATCCTCTCACTGCCTTTGATCTTACTATATCATAATAACAATGAACTGAATGGAATTATTCTAAATCAATGGTTTTTAATGGGACTAACTTTAGTGAGTGCCTATTTGCTGAATTCTAGAATAAAGTTATTTGCATTAAAGTTTGATAATTGGAGTTTTAAGGATAATGCTGTCCGCTACCTTTTCTTGATTGGAAGTCTGGTGATGTTGATTACCTTAAGGTTTTTGGCGGTACCCCTAATTGTGCTGTTTTACATTTTGGCTTCACTGTTAGTGCCGCAAAACAAAAACAACTAAAAGTCCAATTTCTTTTTTCGAAGTTCAAAATTCTGACCTAGGTATACTTTTCGTACCATTTCGTCTTGCGCCAGATCTTCTGGAATACCTGCTTTTAATATACCTCCTTCGAACATTAAGTAAGATCGCTCCGTAATGGCCAAAGTTTCCTGAACATTATGATCTGTAATCAGGATACCGATATTTTTATTTTTTAGTTGGGCAACTATTCGTTGAATATCTTCTACAGCAACAGGGTCAACACCTGCAAAAGGTTCATCTAAAAGAATGAATTTGGGGTCGGTTGCCAAAGCACGCGCAATTTCAGTACGTCTACGTTCACCACCTGATAACAAATCCCCTCTGTTTTTACGAATATGTCCTAATCCAAATTCATCAATCAAGGACTCCATCTTCATATGCTGTTCCTTCTTACTTAATTTGGTGAGCTGTAAAACACTAAGAATATTTTTTTCAATACTTAATTTGCGAAAAACGGAAGCTTCTTGTGCCAAGTAGCCAATTCCGTTTTGGGCCCTTTTGTACATGGGAAAATTGGTTATCTCCATGTCGTCCAAATAAATCTTGCCCCCATTTGGTTTTATCAAACCGACTATCATATAAAATGAGGTGGTTTTTCCAGCACCATTTGGCCCTAAAAGACCAACAATCTCCCCTTGGTTTACCTCTAGAGAAATCCCTTTTACAACCTTACGGCCTCGATAGGCCTTCATTATATTTTCAGCTCTTAGCTTCATAAGAATTCGCCAAAACTAAACATATTCCAGATTAGGCATTGGACTTTGTGAATATTTTATGTCTCTAGGTTTTCTAATTCTTCCCAATATTCGAAAGCACGTCTGAGGTGTGGAATAACTATGGTTCCTCCTACCAAAGTAGCAATACCTAAGGTTTCCATAACTTCTTCCTTGGTTACGCCTTCGTTTTTAGAACTTTCGAGGTGGTATTTTACACAGTCGTCACATCTCAACACTGCTGAAGCGACAAGCCCCAGAAGTTCTTTGGTTTTTACATCCAAGGCCCCTTCCATGAAGGCATTGGTGTCTAGATTAAAAATCCGCTTAATGAGTTTATTGTTTTCAGCCAATAACTTATCGTTCATTTGCGAGCGATAGGCATTGAACTCTTCTACTTTATTTTGCATTTCTGGCTTCTTTTTTAGCTTCTTTTCTTAAAACCACTTTCGAAATATAAATACTGATTTGGTATAAAATAAGCACTGGAACAGACACCACAATCTGACTTGCTACATCTGGTGGAGTTATTACTGCAGAAAGAATAAGAACAACAACAAGAGCTATTTTTCTATATTTCTTCAATATTTCTGGCGTAACCAACCCTACTTTGGTCAGAAAGTAAATAATGATAGGAAGCTCAAACATTATTCCGCAAGCTATTACGGAGGCCCTTACCGTAGCGATGAAAGAACCAATGTCAATTTCATTAAGAACTTCTTTACTTACCTGGTAGGTGCCTAAAAAATTAATGGACAAGGGGGCTACAACATAATAACCAAAAAGAACTCCCATAAAAAATAGGGCAGAGGCAACAAGAATAAAACCTCTGGAATGTCTGCGTTCGTTTTTATGAAGTCCAGGGCTAATAAATCGCCAAACTTCCCACAAAACATAGGGAAATGCAATGATGAAACCAGCCCAAATGGATGTCCAAATATGGGCTGAGAATTGCCCGGCCATCGTGCGATTCTGTATTGTAAATGGTAATGAATCAGAACAAAATTCAGAGTCAATTCCAAAGAAGGTCGCTATTTTGCAAAAAAACCGGTAAGTTGGAAAGTTCATTTTTTTTGGACCAAAAAGAACCGTGTCAAAGATGAAGTCCTTCATTACAAAGGCAACGCATGCAACTAGAACAATTGCAACTACTGATCTAATTAAGTGCCACCTTAATTCTTCCAAATGGTCTAAGAAAGACATTTCGTCTGGATTCTCTAACTTTTTTACCATTACAAAATTCCTTCGTTTATAAGGTTGTGAATATGAACCACCCCGGCATAGTGATCTTTATCGAAAGCGAGAAGTTGTGAAATTCCTTTTTCCTGTAGGATGGCCAATGCTTTAACTGCCAAAGTATCAACATCAATAGACTTGGGGTCGGAAGTCATAATGTCTTTTGCAGTTAGGCCGCTTATATTGTCGTACTTACTAAGCATTCTTCTAATATCTCCATCTGTAACGATACCGACAATGGCATTATTTTCCATTACCGCTGTTACCCCTAACATTTTTTCAGAAATTTCAACAATAACTTCTTTTACACTTGAGTCAGCATTCACTTGCGGTTTCTGATTATTTATAACAATGTCCGCAACACGTAAGTATAATTTTTTGCCCAAAGCACCTCCCGGATGATATTTGGCAAAGTCTGCACTGCTAAAACCTCTAAGTTCCAAAAGGCTAATTGCAAGTGCATCTCCCATTGCTAATTGTGCCGAAGTACTTGTGGTAGGAGCCAAATTGTTAGGGCAAGCTTCTTTCTCAACATACGTGCTTAGTGCAAAATCAGCTTGTTTGGCCAATATGGAGTCCATGTTTCCGGTAATACCGATCAACTTGTTTTTTCCAATTTTTATTAAGGGAAGCAACGCTTTTATTTCTGGGGTGTTCCCACTTTTTGAGATACAAACCACAACATCGTCTTCTTGGATAGTGCCCAAATCCCCATGAATAGCATCTGCAGCATGCATAAAGATAGCAGGCGTGCCAGTAGAATTAAGTGTAGCTACAATTTTAGATGCTATAATAGCACTTTTGCCTACTCCAGATACTACAACCCTTCCTTGGGATTCTAGAATGTGCTGCACCGCATGGGCAAATTGTTCATCGAGCAGATTGACCAAATTTTGTATGGCCTTACTCTCGATTTCGATCGTTCTTTTCGCAATGGATAAAATAGACTGGATGTTGCTCAAGGTAATAAACAGATTATCTAATTGTATTCCTAAAAGAATATGTTATATTTAAGATTACAAAACTAAACAAACTATCTTTTACTAACCATTAATGAAGAACAGAATGATTCTTCCTTAAAATTGATTATCAAAATTAGAAATTTTAAAGCCTTTAATTAGGTCGCTTGATTTAAATCGAAAATACGGAAATGGGTCTTACGAATACCGATTTGCACTCCTCGCTAAAAAAATACTTTGGTTTTTCACAGTTTAAGGGGCTACAAGAAAAAGTAATACAAAACATACTTGAAAATAAGGACACTTTTGTGATAATGCCCACAGGTGGCGGTAAATCTCTTTGTTATCAACTACCAGCAATTATGAATGAAGGTACGGCCATTGTTGTATCTCCACTTATTGCACTTATGAAGAATCAAGTTGATGCCATTCGAGGTGTGTCTGATGAACATGGTATTGCCCATGTGTTAAATTCTTCCTTAACAAAGACGGAGGTAAAACAGGTAAAGGAGGATATCACCAATGGTATCACCAAATTGTTATATGTTGCGCCAGAGTCTTTGACCAAGGAAGAGAACGTAGAATTTTTAAAAGGTGTTCCACTTTCTTTTGTGGCGGTGGACGAAGCACACTGTATCTCTGAATGGGGCCATGACTTTAGACCTGAGTATCGTAATCTTAAAAGCATTATCAATCGTCTTGGGGATAATATTCCAATCATTGGTCTTACCGCAACAGCTACGCCAAAGGTGCAGGAGGATATCATCAAGAATTTGGGAATGACTAATGCCAAGGTATTTAAAGCTTCATTCAACAGGCCCAATTTGTTTTATGAAGTACGCCCAAAAACCCAGAATGTAGATGCTGATATTATTCGTTTTGTAAAGCAAAACCAGGGAAAATCTGGAATCATCTATTGTCTAAGTAGAAAAAGAGTTGAGGAATTAGCACAGGTATTACAGGTTAATGGAGTTAGCGCAGTACCTTATCATGCAGGTTTTGATGCCAAAACAAGATCAAAATACCAAGACATGTTTTTGATGGAGGATGTTGATGTAGTGGTTGCCACTATAGCTTTTGGTATGGGTATTGACAAGCCTGATGTACGTTTTGTAATTCATCATGATATTCCAAAAAGTATTGAAAGTTACTACCAAGAGACCGGAAGAGCGGGAAGAGATGGCGGTGAGGGACATTGCTTGGCTTTTTATTCCTATAAAGACGTTGAAAAACTGGAAAAATTCATGTCCGGAAAACCTGTTGCTGAGCAGGAGATCGGTAACGCACTCTTGCAAGAAATTGTTGCTTATGCAGAAACTTCGATGTCTCGTAGAAAATTCATCCTTCATTATTTTGGTGAAGATTTTGATGGAGAAAAAGGGGATGGTGCGGACATGGACGATAATGCAAGAAATCCGAAGAAAAAAGAAGAAGCCAAGGATGACGTGGTAAAACTTTTGACCGTTGTTAAAGGAACAAACGAAAAATTTAAAACAAAAGAGACTGTGAAAATATTGGTTGGTAAAGTAAACGCCATGATATCTTCGCACAAAACAGACGAAAAGGATTTCTTCGCTATTGGTTCTGAAAGAGACGAAGCCTATTGGATGGCATTAACCAGACAGGTATTAGTGGCAGGATTACTGAAAAAAGAGATTGAACAATACGGTATTTTGCATTTAACTGATGATGGTGAGGAGTTTTTGGGTGAACCACGTTCTTTTCTAATGACCAAAGATCATATCTATAGTGCTGAGAACGATGATGCCATTATTACCGCGAGTAAATCTAGCGGAGGTTCTACAGATGATAAGTTATTGAAATTACTACGAGATTTGCGTAGAAATGAAGCAAAAAAGATTGGTGTGCCACCTTTTGTGGTGTTTCAAGATCCATCTTTGGATGATATGGCCTTAAAATATCCTATTAACAATGAAGAACTTTTAACGATTCATGGAGTTGGTGAGGGAAAGGCCAAAAAATATGGAAAACCATTTCTCAATCTTATTGCGAACTATGTTGAAGAGAATGATATTATTAGACCTGATGACCTTGTGGTTAAAAGTACAGGTGCCAACTCTGCTTTAAAACTGTACATTATCCAAAATGTTGATAGAAAGTTGCCTTTAGACGATATTGCTTCAGCAAAAGGATTGGAATTACCTGCCCTTATCAAAGAAATGGAACAGATCGTATTTAGTGGAACCAAACTAAATATAGGTTATTGGGTTGATGAAATTCTGGATGAAGATCAACAAGAAGAAATTCACGAGTATTTTTTAGAAGCAGATACAGATTCCATATCTAATGCTATAGATGAGTTTGATGGTGATTATGAAGATGAAGAATTAAGACTTTACAGGCTCAAATTCATTAGTGAAGTGGCAAATTAAGGAGCCAAATACTCGAAAGGAAAAACTTTTAGGTTTCTAAATACCATAAAAAGCAGGACTACAGATAAGATTATCAACGGGGAGTATCTATAGTTAAGAAGGCTTTTCCGTTTTGAAATACCCAATTTTATAGCTAGATGTTGCCCAATCACAAATAATGCTGGAAGCAGCAGAACATTATGGCTTATTGCTTCTCCAACTCTTAAATGGAGTAAATCATGAATTGCCCTCTGACTCCCACATCCCGAGCAGTAGATTCCGAGATAAGTATTAAAGGGACATTTTGGAAATAACAAACCACTTTCTGGATTGAAAGAAAAGTAAAGGAGTATTGCCAAAATAGACAATACTCCTAAAATTAGTATTAAGAATACTTTTTTAATAGCTTCCGGCATTTGCCATACCTCCTAAAATTGCAAAACCAAATATGGCAAAATAGACGATCCAAATCAAAAGAGAGGCTCCAGCTCCTATCAATGCCCACATTTTTGCATTTTTAGATGCCTTTTGAGCTTCTTCATATTCACCTCTGGCATAAGCCTCATTAACTTTAGAAGCGTAGATTATACTTGCTATTCCTGTAGCAATACAACAGAATATTGTACTTAAAATGGCCCAAACCAAATAATTGTCTGGTTTTGGCGGCATGTTCGAATTGTTTTCCATTATAGTTGATTATATATTTAGTTATTAATTGTATTGTTCCATTGCTTCTGAATAGGCTGATTTGAATTCTTCAATGAACTCACCAAACCCACCAGCATTAGAAATAATATAAATCCATCTTACGACCATTATTGCACTTAAAATAAGCGCTATCAATGATATTATTTTTCCAGTTTTTATCTGACTATAATTATCATAATCGTCTGGATTCTCCTTGTACAGTTTTTCAGACTTTGTAGCCAGGAAAAAACCAATTCCTGATGAAATAGCACCGAAAATACCGGTACAGCAACAAATGAATCCGAAAATGCCAAGGACAATACTCAACACCCCATTTGGTAATTTTTTTTGCTCCATAATAATAAAAGTTATTGTAAAAGTTTAAATAAATAATTGGTCAAAATCGTTACTACGCTAACAATACCTAGAGTTATAATAATTTGATTGGCGTTTTTAATTTTACGAAAGTTATTCACTAATAAAAAACTGAACAGTAAGAATAGGGGATAAATAGCCGGATACATTTTAAAAGCAGCTAAAAACTCACCTTGAAAAATTAAACTCACGGAACGTTGCATACCACATCCAGGACATTCAAAACCAAACAGTCTCTTGTTTAGACAAGGCAACATATAATCCTTTGCATGAAGCAAAAAAATGGTTGGTTGTAGATACATAATAGCAATTACTGCCAAGAAAAATACTACTATTTTTGCTATTGATATTAAACTTTTCAAAATATTTTCAGCAAAGAATACAGAGGATGACTGTCTTTAACGTTGGTGACCAAGTAGAAGTGTTGGATGAAACCATATCTGGTGTTGTTAAGTCCAAGGATGGCAATATTATCACAGTGGTTACTTCTGAGGGTTTTTCATTAGAGTATACCTCCAAGGAACTTGTGAAGATTGGGGGAAATATACGTGTCACCAATTTTGAAGCAGCGCAAAGCAAAAAAGATAAGGAGCATGTCAAGAAGAAGCCGACTCGTATTTTAAAACCTAAAGAACGGAATACACCTAAAATGGAGGTGGACCTTCATATAAATCAATTGGTAAAGTCCACAAAAGGATTAAGCCATTTTGATATGTTGAATTTGCAGTTGGACACAGCTAAAAGGCAATTGCACTTTGCTATGGACAAACGTATTCAAAAAGTAGTTTTCATACATGGCGTTGGGGAAGGTGTCCTTAAGGAAGAACTATACTATCTTTTTAGGAAATATGAGAATATTAAGTTTTATGACGCAGACTATCAAAAATATGGATTAGGAGCAACTGAAGTTTATATATTTCAAAATATTTAGCTGGTAGTGGCAAATTCTCCAAATGTGTAAGAAACAATGGTTCCAGCATTTGACCCATTCAAATCTTGTAAAACAAAATCTGATAATGAAATAGTATGGGTGTAAGTAATGATGCCATCTGCATTTGGTTCAGATGCAACGGTACTCACAGAGACTTTACCCCCAGTGGTAGAAAACTCATTTTCAAGTTCTGATGCAGCTATTCCAGAACAGACAGAATCGGTAGTGATAGCTACACGGGCTATTCCATTTTTAAAGATGATACTTTCAGATAAGTCTGCTTCACGTGGAGTGTCCTCTTCTGTTACGACGTTGGCCAAAAGATTGGTAGGAATGGCTAACGAGATATATTCGTCATTGAGTACTTTGGTAAGAACAGTAGTTTCACCTACTGTATCACATGCGTTTATATCAATACTATCAAAATTGGAAAAAACAAGAGCTACACTACTCTCAACATCGGTTTCGTAATCCCCAAAATCTATTCCTGTCTGGTCTGTTATACTCTCCCCTAGGCTATTGACAAGTGTTACCTCCGAAATGGTAAATGCATGATTGTAGGTCTTGGTTGTTCTATTAACGGTATCTAAAGAACTTATTATTTGAACAATACCTGCGGTTGCTGTAATTTCTTCAATAACCGTTGGAGTGACCGGAGGTATTTCATCACAAAAATAGGATTGATTGACATCATCGGAAAAAAGACGATATGATAAATCGGATTGACTGTCAATAGTGCTTGTAATAGTGCCATCACTTGGCGCATTCTCTATAAGATTTGCTTGTAAATCCAAAATCAATACTTCGTCTCCATTGATTTTAAAAAATAATGTGGTTTCAGTATCTTCTTGACCTTCATCACAAAATTGTATTGAACCTTCATCAAAATCTATCGTCTCAATTTGTAAATCACCATCACTACAAGAAGATAGCATCAAGATTAGTAGGATTGGGAGGGATAATTTTCTCATGTGCCAAATTTAAAAGAATTCCGTTTTAATACACCAAGACTAAGAAATACTTTAAAAGAAATTAACTTTATTTGGCTTATTTTTGGCGAAGTTTAAATGATAGCTAAATCATGCAAAAAGTGTATTTGGACAATGCGGCAACTACCCAGGTGAGAGAAGAGGTTATTGCCAAAATGCAAGAGGCCTTGGCCGTATATTACGGAAACCCATCTTCTACTCATAGTTACGGAAGGTCTGCAAAGACCGCCGTAGAAAAAGCTCGAAAAACAATTGCAAAAACATTGAATGCCCAGCCTTCAGAAATTATTTTCACATCTGGAGGTACGGAGGCTGATAATATGATTTTGCGTTGTGCAGTAAGAGATTTAGGGGTGAACACCATAATTACTTCAAAAATTGAGCATCATGCGGTGCTGCATACTGCTGAAGAATTGGAAAAAGAATATGGTATTTCGCTTCTTTTTGTTGATTTGGATACCAATGGAAACCCTGTGTTCAGCCACCTAAAGGAACTTTTGACAAAGGATGATTCCAAAAAATTGGTCAGTTTAATGCATGTGAACAATGAAATTGGGAACATAACGGATATCGGAGCTATTGGTGAAATATGCAAAGAGAATGATGCGTTTTTCCACTCGGATACTGTACAATCCGTAGGACATTATCCTTGGGATGTGGAAAAAATAGCTATTGATTTTTTTACTGCCGCTGCACATAAATTTCATGGCCCAAAAGGAATAGGATTTGCTTTTATTAGAAAAAACTCCGGTTTAAAACCCATGATTTTTGGAGGTTCCCAAGAACGAGGTTTTAGGGCTGGTACAGAACCCTTTCATAATATTGTTGGGTTGGAGGAAGCCTTTGTGAGTTCTTATGAAAATTTGGAAGAGGAAACCAAATTTGTAAAGGGCTTAAAACAATATTTTGTTGAAAAGATCAAAAAAGAAATTCCTGCAGTAGATTTCAATGGTTTTTCCGGTGATTTGGAAAAAAGCACATATACCTTGGCTAATGTGCGTCTACCTTTTGATAAACAAAAAGGGCTCATGCTACTTTTTCATTTAGATATAAAGGGAATAGCTTGTTCTAAAGGAAGTGCGTGTCAGTCTGGAAGTAATATGGGGTCTCACGTACTTACAGAAATTTTGGATGATACGGAATTGGAAAAACCGTCTTTACGTTTTTCTTTTTCTAAGTACAATACCATAGAAGAGTTGGATTACACCATTGGAATATTAAAGGAATTCGCAGAAAGTTAATTTTTATTTTTTCGCTGCTTTTTTTCCTTGTCGTATGGAAACTTACGGGATGCTAATTTCATCATCCTGTCAATAAGTTCGGTAGTGTTTTTACCTGTTTTTTTGGTAATGGCTTTTTCGTATTTCCAAAGCAGTTTTCCAGAATTTCCGTCACTGACTTTTACACCAATTCTCCCATAGTTGGCATCACCACTAAAATAGTCCAAAAGGTTGAAATCTGTGGGCACACCTTTGGAAAGTAAAATGTTTAAACTAAGGTTTCCACTAATAATGCCATCAACTTTTAGGATTTTGCATAACTCCCTAATAGTGTATATATCCAGATTGTCATACATGATTCCATTCTGACTGAGAATGGCATTGGTATCTTCTATATTTTGAAATTCTACATTGAACCTTTTTCGTTTCTTTCGTTTGGAAAAATAGGTTTCTAGAGCATTCTGTACGGCATAGCCTTCTCTTTTAGCCAAAGTCTTTAGCTCTTCTTGGTTAGCATCCCTTTTAAGGTCCAAGTTTGCAATAAACGGAACTATGGCTAATACTTGGTGGTTTTCACTAAGTTCATCAAACTTCCTGTTTTCATAGATATTCTTTTGCGCAGATCCCAGAGTAACAATTAAAAAGGCTAAAAGGGGTATGATTTTTTTCATCAACATATTTTAAAATCGCATTCCAAATTTTACATTAAGAATACGGCTTGTCAAAAAATTAGGTACAGCGAATTGTCTTTGGGAATCCACATCCCTGACCCAAGTGTTTGTTATAGAGTTTTGGTTATTGAACATGTTAAAAATCTCAAAGCCAAAACTAAACTCTTTAAACTTATGTAACCAATGCCCTTTTGGGTATTGATTCTTACTATCGGCAAAAATATAGGAAATTCCCATATCGGCCCTTCTATAATCTCTTAATCTATTCTGAAATTCATAAGGATCTGCATTATTTGGAGAACCTCCAGGAACACCTGTGTTATATACAAGGTTAAGATAAAGTTTAAGGTTTGGAATGGTTGGCACATAATCTTGGAACAAAACAGCAAATTTTAACCGTTGATCTGTAGGCCTTGAAATAAAACCTCTATTGTCAATATTTTCCTCTGTTTGAAGGTATCCCAGACTTACCCAGGATTCTGCTCCCGGAACAAAGGTTCCTGTAAGTCTAAAGTCAAACCCATAGACAAAGGCCGTGGCATTGTTTTGTGCAGTATACCTAACTCTAACATCTTCTACAGTATACGTGTTCACATTAGTTAAATCTTTATAGTAAGCTTCGCTAATCAAAGTAAAAGGCCTGTTCCAAAGATTAAAACTGAATTCACTTCCCAATACATAATGAACGGATTTTTGCGCCTCTACGTTTGGGTTTATGGTTCCGGT
Organism: Flagellimonas sp. CMM7; assembly: GCF_021390195.1. Lineage (NCBI taxonomy): Bacteria > Pseudomonadati > Bacteroidota > Flavobacteriia > Flavobacteriales > Flavobacteriaceae > Flagellimonas > Flagellimonas sp. CMM7. Next base: position 3,306,611 of record NZ_CP090003.1, read on the forward strand.
TATATCTCTTAATTCTCTATAAAAAGGTGGTTGTTGGTAACTGCCTATTGCAAACCTGAACAGAATATCTTTTTTCCAATCTGGTTTTATGGAGAACTGTCCCCTAGGGCTAAAAAGTGTTTGAGCATTATTTTCAAAGCCTTCTCCACTTAAAATCCAATGTTGTGCTCTCATGCCCAAGTTAAAATAGATATCATGAGACCCTAGTTTGCTCTGCTGACTGTATTGCGCAAATCCAGAAAATCGATCTGTATTTACAAAATTGGTGGCTTGAGCGCTTTCAAAAGCCACAATATCACCCGCAAACGGTTCTTCGGGTTGATTGTTAACGAACCCTGGCTCGGATGGACGGACAAAAAACCCGGCTGAATCTATAAACTCAGATTCTCTAAGTTGATCACGAATGTCTTCGTGTGCGTATTTAATACCCCATTCCAAAGATTTTCCTTCCTTATTGAACTTGCCGCGATGAGATAAATTAAAAATCAATGCATCCAGTTGATTTCTGGCTCTATTTATTTGTGATCCTATTCCCCTAGAGGTTGTGACCTCCCCTAAGTTTTCACTTCCTAAATTAGTGTCTATTTCACCGAGTTCATATGAAGCAATAATATCTGAGAATTCTTCTTCTTGTGCGTGATAAACGGAAGCGGTAACATCTATCTTGGTGTTGTCGTTGATGATATAATCAGCTTTTAGAGCTCCAAGAGCATTATTGTATCTACTGTTTTCTTTTCCTTCATAAAAAACAAGTAAGGCCCTAGGGTTATTTATGGTTCCAAAATTAGTTTGCCGGGTCAGTGGTTCATTTTGATAATCATTGACGGAAAATGTCCCCAGAAAACTTAAATGATATTTTTTAGAAAACCTGTATGTAAGATAACTCTGTGCATCTACAAATTTTGGATTAAAATTGGTTTCCGTTTGTTGTGTGTTTACAAATAAACTGTTGTCTCTATAGCGTACCCCATTAATACTGCTAAACTTTTTGTTTTTAGAAATGGTTTCCAATGTAGTACTGGCGCCTAAAAGACTTCCTTGAACGCGTAATGAAAAATCAACCGGATTTTTATAGGTAATGTCCAAAACGGAGGATAGTTTATCGCCATATTTTGCTTGAAAACCTCCTGAGGAAAATTCGAGCCCAGTAATCATATCACTGTTTACAAAACTTAAACCTTCTTGTTGTGCGGACCGTACCAGAAAAGGGCGATAGACCTCTATGCCATTTACATATATAAGATTCTCATCAAAATTACCTCCACGAACGTTGTATTGAGTACTCAATTCGTTGTTGAAAGAAACACCTGGCAGCAGTTTTAGAATATTTTCCACACCTGCATTGGCTCCCGGTATTTTCCTAACAATCTCTGGGGGATAGTGGTAATGCCCTCAATGTTTTTTCTTCCAGTCGCGGTAACATCAACGCCAGCAACTTGAATGGCATCCGTTTTCATTACCGGATTGAACTCAAAAGTCTCATTTGTGGTCAAAATAAGGTTTTCCAAAACCACGTTTTTATGCCCTAAATGAGAAAAAGTAATGGTGTTTTTAGTTTCGGCAGTTAATTGCAGAATATAGTAGCCATTAGTATCAGTGGAGGTGCCTAAAGTACCAGATACAATATTTACGTTGGAAATTGGAACGCTATTTTGATCTAAAACCGTTCCCGCAACTGATGCTGTTTGACCTTGGGTAATGAACATCCCAAAAATCAATAGTATTGCAATTATAGGTTTTGTAGCGGCCAATACATTATTTTCTGAAAAAAGTGCGCTCAAAGGTACTGGAATTGCCAACATTATCTGTTACAACTACTTTGAGGTCACATTGTGTCGTATTTAGAATCTTATCATCAAAATTATAAGTGATGGTCTTTGTTTTGGGTTCGTATTCCATTAAAATCCATTCACCGTTCAAGGTTGCGGAAAAAGTGTTTATTCCGCTGAGGTCATCACTGATTTCTAAGCTTAAATAGCTGTAATTGCTCAGCCATTGTTTTTCTTTAAAATTTCTAGCACTAATGGTTGGGGGAATGCTGTCCTTGGCTAATGTGTAGGTTCCAAGTGTGCGAGTTCGGGTTGTAAAAGAGCCATCACGTTTATATGTTTTAGAGTGCCTTGGTTCCATATTTCTATCAAGACGCGCTATAAAGAGTTGTTTTCTATCCGCAGGAGCATATTTGGAAACATCAAAACTAATGGTGAAGTTTCTATGGGCGGCAATACTGTTATTATGAATGGCCACGGTATCCTTGCCCTTTTTTAAATCTATGTAGAAATCCTTATAAAAGGTGTTGGAAGGAAAATAAACCTTAGCCGCACCTAAATCAAAATTATTAGGCTTGTCGGCAAAGATAAAATCATCTGTTTTTTTATCATTCCTGTTTATTTTAATGACTTCCCTTTTTCCCTCCACAGGAATGCTAAGCTTGGTTTCATTTCCTTCTATATCTGAAATCAACAACTCAATAGAGTACGACAACCCTTCCTTAATTGTTATTTTTCCATTGTTATGAAGGGTTTTGTAAATGGCTAAACGATTGTAGGGTTCTTTAAAACATTTTTGTATACGTTGCCTAAATTTCCCAAAATGGTCATAATCAATTAATGTGTTTATATATCTTGTTTCTCCAAAAGAGAAGGTTTCAAAGTCATATTCTGAGTATATTTTTCCATTAACGGTTTGTTTTACAGAATAAACACCATTTTTATTGGCTGCCATATCTTGACGGTCAAATCCATTAAAACCAAAACCTATTGTGCCAATTGCGGTTATTTTGTCAGCCAAAAAAGTTCCGTCCGGTTGTTTGGAGAAGTTGAGCTGTATTTTTTTTGCACTTTGGTTTACAATGGCATCATCAGATAACGGATATCCAAAAAGACCTACCAATGAGGGATTTGTAGCATCTCTAATTTCATAACCATATAACAATGGATTAGTGGGTTTTTCGGTGACACTACTTCTTATTTCAAAATGTAGATGAGGTCCAGAAGAGCCTCCTGTGTTACCGGAGTAAGCAATTGTATTTCCTTTTAAGACTTTTAATTCTCCATAATCTGGAAATACTTCAACTTCATAAGATTGTTTCTTGTACTGTATCTTTTTGATAAAAGCTTCAATCTCAGGACCAAATTTTTTAAGATGTGCATATACAGAGGTATATCCATTGGGGTGCGCAACATAAAGCGCCTTGCCATATCCCCATTGAGAGACTTTAATACGGGTTACAGTGCCATCAGCAATAGCTAGGACAGGCAGCCCTTGCCTTCTTTGAGTCTTAATGTCTATTCCAGAGTGAAAATGATTAGAACGCAATTCTCCAAAAGTACCTGCCAAAATTAAGGGAATCTCCAAAGGAGATTGAAAAACGTCTTGAGGGTATTTTTCTTGTGCTGAAATGATTTGGGAAAATATAAAAAGGGCTCCAAAAAAGTATAGACGCATATTGTGGTTTATAATTACTTACGAAAATAACCAATGTTTTGATTTGTGAAAAGCCTTTTATTTGGCTTTAAATGGCCCTAAAGCAATACTTAAAGAATAAATACTAAAAGTATTGCGAGGTTAGGTTAGGTTGGTTAACTTTGTGTAATACGCATTGATGTTTGCATATGGGCGAACTAGTTGAGATTGTTGATTCTCTAGAAAATAAGGTAAGCAAGTTGTTGCACAAACTAGAGTTGTTGCATAAAGCCAATTCTAAATTAAAAGAAGAATTGAAGCTTGCAAAAGAGGAAAGCCAACTTACACAGGGCGCCGTTTTGGAATGGGAAGAAAAATACAATTCCTTAAAAATGGCAAACACTATGCTGGGTAGTAATACAAGTAAAACCGAAGCTAAGCTCAAGATAAATACATTAATCCGCGAACTTGATGTTTGCATTGCCAAGCTAGCAGATTAATATGTAATCAAAATATGGAGAAGCTCAAAATAAAGCTTTCAATTGCAGATAGGGTATATCCTTTGACGATAGATCCCAAGCAAGAAGAAGGATTGCGTAAGGCAGCCAAGAATATTGAAAATTTGGCCAAAAAGTTTGAGCAAAACTATGCGGTACGCGATAAGCAAGATGTATTGGCCATGTGCGCTTTACAATTTGCCTCTAAAATAGAGCAAGGCGGAATAGACAGTTCGGAAAATACCAATACTGCATTTGAACGCCTTCGTGCCTTAAATGATTTGGTACATTCCAAGCTAGGAGAATAAGTTCTTTTAAATAAAAATATTGTTACTGCCCACATTGGTAATTATTTTTTGACAAACTCAACACTATTATATTTGAAAAGGGTGAGTTTAAGTTGTAAAAGCAGGCCCTACCTGTATAGGGATCCTTGAGCAGCTTGTTAGCCCTAAACCTGTAATTTGGAGTTTGTACAAAACTTCGGCTAATGTGGGCTTTTTTTTTAACCAAACACAATAAACATGGATAACACTATAATAATTGTTGTGGCTGCAGTTGTAGGATTGGCGATAGGATTTATAATCGCCAAAATGATGGAAAAAGGTAAGGCAACAAAAACCATTTCCAATGCTAAGAGAGAAGCTACTAATGTATTAAAGGAAGCAAAGAAAGAAGGAGAGAACATAAAGAAAGATAAAATATTTCAGGCCAAAGAGAAGTTTTTAGAATTAAAGGCCGAGCATGAAAAGGTCATTATAAATAAAGATAAAAAGATTGCAGAAGCGGAGAAGCGAACAAGGGATAAAGAATCCCAAATCAGCAATGAACTTGCCAAAAACAAAAAGCTGAACGATCAGCTTCAAGCCCAAATTAAGGAAGTGACTTATAAGGGAGAAATTCTCGATAAAAAACAATCGGAAACCGAAAAGTTACACAAAAGTCAGGTGCAGCAACTAGAGGTCATTTCAGGGCTTTCCGCTGAAGATGCCAAAAGTCAGTTGCTGGAATCTCTTAAAGAAACTGCAAAGACGGATGCAATGGCTTATCTCCAAAGTACTTTGGAAGAAACCAAACTAACGGCGCAGCAAGAAGCAAGAAAAATAGTAATCAACACCATTCAACGTATTGGAACAGAAGAAGCGGTGGAGAACTGTGTCTCTGTTTTTAACTTGGAATCTGATGATGTAAAAGGAAGAATAATTGGACGTGAGGGACGTAACATTCGAGCTATAGAGTCTGCAACTGGAGTAGAGATCATAGTGGATGATACACCAGAAGCGATAATTCTTTCTTGTTTTGACTCTGTTAGAAGGGAAGTTGCAAGGCTTTCTTTGCACCGTTTGGTTACTGATGGAAGAATTCATCCCGCACGGATTGAAGAGATAGTCAAAAAGACTGAAAAGCAAATCAACGAGGAGATTGTTGAAATTGGTAAGCGTACCGTAATAGATCTTGGAATTCATGGATTGCATCCAGAATTGATAAAGGCGGTAGGCCGAATGAAGTACCGTTCTTCCTATGGGCAAAATTTATTGCAACATTCAAGAGAGGTTGCCAAACTTTGCGGTGTAATGGCTGCGGAATTGGGACTAAACCCTAAAATTGCTAAACGTGCTGGCTTATTGCACGATATAGGGAAAGTTCCAAACACAGAGGTAGAGGTAGAAACTCCGCACGCTATACTTGGTATGCAGTGGGCTCAAAAATTTGGAGAAAACAAAGAGGTGTGCAATGCTATTGGGGCTCACCATGATGAGATTGAAATGAACACGTTGATTTCTCCCATTGTACAAGTGTGTGATGCCATTAGTGGGGCACGACCAGGTGCAAGAAGACAAGTGTTGGATTCGTATATTCAGCGTTTGAAAGATTTGGAAGATATAGCCTTTGGTTTCAGTGGAGTTCAAAAAGCATATGCCATACAGGCAGGTAGAGAGCTTCGGGTAATTGTTGAAAGCGAGAAGGTAAGCGATGATAAAGCTGCTGAACTGTCTTTTGAAATTTCTCAAAAAATACAAACGGATATGACTTACCCTGGTCAAGTAAAGGTTACCGTCATTCGAGAGACACGATCGGTAAATGTTGCCAAATAGTCCTGATATTTATCATGCTTTTTTAATAGGAAACACGGTAATTTCATTGATAGATTAAAACCTATCAAATATGAAAAAGCGTGTACCTGTTTCAGAGATAATGTCCAGAGACTTGATCACACTAACTACTAGTGATGATCTTGTAACTGCAGAAGAGCTTTTTAAGAAGCACAATATAAGACACATTCCAGTAATCAATGGAAAGGCAATTGTTGGTATACTGAGCTATACTGATTTGCTGCGTATTAGTTTTGCCGATGCAGTCGATGATGACGAAAGAGTAGATACGATGGTCTATAATATGTTCACCATTTCTCAAGTGATGGCAAGAGATGTAATTAGCGTACCTTCTAACACTACGGTAAGGGAAGTAGCAAAATTTTTAGCAAAAAAGGAGTTTCATGCCTTACCTGTTGTGGACAATGAGAGGTTGGTGGGAATTGTTACGACCACGGATTTAATAAACTATTTATTGGATTTGTATTAAAAGGAACATTATAGAAAAATATAGGCCCAATACATTAACTTAATGTATTGGGCCTATATTTTAAATAGAGCTTGGTTTTATTCTTCTTCGCCAGTATTTGTATCATCACTTTCTTCAACCACTTTATTGCGGTTATTTTGCATGATGTTGAGCTTTTTAAGCTTGGCTTTCCACGTTTCTAAGGCTTCTTTGTGTCTATTGATGTTCTTTACAACATCCTTTACCAAAGGATTATCTTCAGAAGCGTTGGAAAAAAATTGAAGATTATTTTCCAATTGCCTTATTTCCGATTTACTTTCTTCTATTTTCCTACGGATAAAGATTCGTTCATTGCCAATGGCCCTGTTATCATCTGTCTTGGCAAGCTGCTGCATTTTATCACCATACTTAAGCAATTCAGATTCTTGCTTGCTCACCCCTAATTTTGTGAATAACGCATCTATAATTTTGTTGAACTTACCGTTTATATGTTTTTTGTTATATGGAATGCGTCCATACGTTTTCCACTCAGAAATAAATTTCTTGACCGTAACAAGGTCTTTTTCAGCATCACCACTCAACTGGAAAGCTTTTAGACGCTCCAAGCAAGCATTTTTCTTTTCAAAATTTTCGTACTCCTCTTTTTGACTTTCATTCTTTTCAGAATGTAATCGGTTAAAATAATGATTACAGGCATTCTTAAACTCGTTCCAAATCTTGTCAGAATACTTTCTGGGAACATGACCGATTTTTTTCCATTCGCTTTGTATGCGCTTCATTTCAGGAGTGGCCATAGCTCTATCTTCACTATCCTTGAGTTCAAGCGCTAGTGCCAAGAGCGCTTTTTTCTTTTCTAAATTTTCATGCTGTTCCTTTTTTTGATTTTTATAAAAGGAATTTTTGTTTCGATTAAACTTGCGAACAGCATCCTTGAAAGTACTCCAAGTTTGTTCATTCACTTTTTGAGGTACTTTTCCAGCTTTAAAAAAAGAATCACGAAGCGCTTCTACCTCTTTAATTTGTAATTGAAGAGCTTTATGGTTATTTGTAACGCTTTCCGCAATCTTCAATATCGATGCAATAACTTCTTGTTTCTTTTCTAAGTTCTTTTCGTAATCCTTCTCTAGTTCTTGATAATGCTCCTGCCTTCGTTCGTGCATAGCTTTGGTGGCACTACTAAAACGATTCCAGACTTCCTCCCGTTGTTCTTTCGCAACCGGGCCTATATCTTCTTTCCAGATTTTATGAAGTGTTTGCAGCTCTCTAAAGGCTTTACCTAAATCAGGTTCATTGACCAGTGCTTCTGCGCGTTGCACTAGTTTTAATTTTTCCTCAAGATTATGCTTAAAATCAAGGTCTCTTAATTCTCGATTAAGATGTAGAAAATCATAAAAGATTTCCATATGGTGGTGGTACGTTCTCCAAACATCGTTGTAATTGTTACGCGGAACTGGACCGGCATTCCTCCAATTTTCTTGTAAATCCTTAAAATTCTTATATGTGGTATTAATGTCCTCTTCCACATTTATAAGGCCTTTAAGTTCTTCAATGATCTCTAAGCGTTTGTTAAGATTGCCTTTAAGATTTTGTTCCAGTTTTTTGTAGTACTGGTCACGTTTTTCGCGATATTCTCCAAAGACTTCGTTAAACTGTCTTTTAGAAACGGAATTATATCGAAAATCTATTTCATTGCCGCCATTGGCTATAAATTCTTCTTTTTTGTGTTCTAAAAACTCTTGAAATTTTTGATCAAACTCATATTTAATGGAACTGACGTGTTTGTTTATGGCCTGGATCTTTTCATTTTTCACCAAGCGCTGTAACTCTCCAACCAAATTTTCAATGGACATGGAGTGGTAGTCCAGCATAGGAATATGATGCCGTTTCTCGTTATCGGTATCTTCAGCATCTTCAGCATTGGATTCTTCAATTTCCTCAATTACCTCGTCCGATTTCTCAGGTTCGGAGGATTCGTTGGCAACCTCTTTAGTACTGGATTCTTCAATTACCTCGTCTGATTTCTCCGGTTCGGAGGATTTGTCGTCTTCAGAAGATTGAGGTTCCTTTGGAGGTTTAATAACTGTATCTGTATTTTCTTGTACTGGAATGTCGGCTGCTTTTGGTTCAGAAATGGGGCTTTCTTCAACAGTAGTTTTTATAACATCCGCATTATGCTCAGTACCACCACCTTCAGTTTCCTGAAGTTTTTGTTCGTTGTCCTGCATCAGTAGTTTCTTTTCCTTTGAATTGATGATAATTATAGCCAAGTTAACAACTAAATTACCCAATAACAAGAGTACAGCTTCTTCTTTTGTTTAAGTTTTGTGATGTATGGATTAATCAAAATGAAGCCTTTTTGGCTTTTAAGATCAGGAATTCCAGATTTCCCAACTTTTTTCAGCTTGTAACTTCAACATTTTCAAACCATTACATATTTTAGAACCTTTTGATTCACCTTCGGCCAAAAAGGATGTTTTTAGAGGGTTGTAAATAAGATCAAACAAAAGATGCTGGTCATTTAGATATTGATAGGGTAGGGAGGGCTTATCGGTTACATTTGGGAATGTGCCCAGTGGAGTACAATTAATAACAACGGTGTGTGAGGTAATAATCTCTTCATCAAGTTCTTTATAGGTAAATTGATGCTCTTTTTTGGTTCTGGAAACATAGATGTATTCAATGCCAAGTTCTTCTAAAACAAAACGTATAGCTTTTGATGCTCCTCCTGTTCCCAAAATAAGTGCTTTATCATGGTGCGGCTTTAAAAAAGGCCCTATTGATTTTTGAAAACCATAGGCATCTGTGTTGTACCCTTTTAAGCCGTTTTCAGTAATTTTTATAGTATTTACTGCGCCTATTTTTTCTGCTCCAGAATCTAGATCATCTAAATATGGAATAACCAATTCTTTGTACGGAATAGTAACATTAAGTCCTTTTAAGTGTGTTTGAGACACAAGGGCTTCAAATTCTGAGATTTCTGGAATATCAAAATTTTCATAGCTATGGTCATTTAGCTTTAAGTCCGCAAATTTTTGTGTAAAATAGCCTTGAGAAAAGGAATACGAAATGTCTTTACCTAAGAGTCCGTACCTGTTTTCTTTCTTTTCTGTTTTTTCCATACCAATCTAAAATCAATAATACCAAAATTCCTAGAATCACAAAAAATATGGCCCACCAGGTTTCGGGAGTTGCTAGATTTGGGAAATAGCGTTCATAATTAAGAACTATTTTATCTCCATTGGAATCTAGTAATACATTACCAAGCGCATCCATTTTGTACATGGTTCGTTTCCAAGGCCAGACCACACCTAAAGAACCTGTTATAAAACCAAGAATGATAGCTGTTGAACTTGCTTTGTAATGCTTGAGCAAGTAACTGAGCAAATGCGAAAAAGTTACCAGTCCCGTTGCCGAACCTAGCGTGAAAACTGCCAGAATTTTAAGGGTTTCCATTCGTTTGGGATTGTCCATAAAGCCAAAATCCCCAGAGAACACTTCCGAAAAAGTATCGTAGAGTGCATTCACGGAATCAACTAGCAGGAGCACATAATTTCCTAATAGAATTAATATAAACGAACCCGAAAGCCCTGGCAATGTCATTCCAGAAACACTGATAATGCCACAAAAGAAAATAAAAAACAGATTATCATTTTCTTTGGCAGGACTTAAGAAACTGATTGAAATACCTATGATTAACCCCAATATTCCTAAAGGAACCGTTCTTTTGTTCCAATGGTTAAAATCTTTGGATATGTAATAGATGGAGCCTAAGATCATACCAAAAAAGCTTGCCCATACAAAGAGTTCTTTTTGTTCCAGAAAAAAGTCGAGCACTCTAGAAATACTGAAATAACTAACAAGCATACCAAAGATGAGCAACAACAAGAATTGGCCGTTTGTATATTGATAAAAACTCTTGAACCTTCCGTTAAGAAGTAACTTGAAAGCTTTGGAATTTATTTTTTGAAGGGAATAGATGAACTCTTCATAAAAACCACCTACAAAAGCAACAATGCCGCCAGATACGCCGGGCACCTTGTTGGCAGCTCCCATACAAAGGCCTTTTATTACCAAAAAAAAGTTGTCCAGAAATGTTCTAGGTTGATGCATCTATTGGGTAAGTTTCTCTTATTTTTTGGAAGCTACTCTTTCTAAGATAAAAATAAGAGAAAAACCTATTATAGCTAGGATTATGGCAAGTATTAACTGATTGTCACCTTCAAATGCCCCGGGCAACACATTTATATCATCAATAACTACTGTTTTATCCCCAAAAGTCTTGGTTTCCAATACTTTTTTCCATGGCCATATTTTGTTCAATGACCCTAGTATAAAACCGGTTAGCAAGGCAAGGGTAATATTTTTATAATGATTGAACATCCATTTTAACAATCGGGCAAAACTTAGGAGGCCAAATACTGCCCCTAGAGCAACAGTAATGACGATTTTAACGTCTCGTTCATGAACTGCATCTAAAATGGTTTTATAGGACCCCAAAAGCACCAAAATAAACGCTCCTGATATGCCAGGTAAAATCATAGCACATACCGCCAAAGCCCCAGATAGGAAAAGATAGGGTAGACTGTCTACATTTTCATTTGGAGGAAGTTCAGTAATAAAATAAGCTATCGCTGCGCCAAAAATAAACATGACGACCGTTGCAATGGACCATTTCTTAATTTCTTTCCCTACAAAAAAGATACTGGCCAATACCAGTCCAAAGAAAAAGGACCATAATAGGATGGGTTGATTTTCCAATAACCAACTTAAAAATTTAGCCAAGGACAATACGCTGATAAAAATCCCCGAGAATAAGGCAAGCAAAAAATTACCGTTCGCCTTATCCCAAAACGCTTTTAATCCTTCTTTTCTTAGTGTTGTGAAAAGAGAAATATTAATATTGTTAATGGAACTTATAAGCTCCTCATAAATTCCGGAGATAAATGCTATTGTACCTCCTGAAACTCCAGGAACCACATCAGCCGCACCCATGGCAATTCCTTTGAGTGTTATAAACACGTAATCCAGCAGTTGACGTCCTTTCATGAATTTTATGGGTAAAAACCTTAAACTATGTAGATGTTTTTTTGATTTCGGAAACCAAGGTTTGTAACCACTTTACCTTGTTGAACTCTGGGAATTCCTCTTCAAATAACTGCAATTTTTCAATATCTAATTGCATGGCTTCTGCCAATTTTTCCCTAGCATTTAAAATTTCATTGTTTTTAAGGTAAATTCCGGCAAGTTTATACTGGAGTTCTGCGCTTTCAGGATAAAATTCAAGTCCTTGGATGATTACTTGGATTGAAGATCCAAAATCCCCTAGTTTTTTAAGTACATCGGCCCAATTTTTCCAAGTTTCCTGTTCATAGTTACCTAAATCTACAGCTTGCTTGTATGCAAAATCCGCCTCATCAAAATTATTGAGGGCAAAATAGATTCTTGCGCATTTTTTCCAATACAGGGGGTTTTCACCATCAATGTTTATGGCCTTATTGATATAATACAAGGCTTTTTCATAGTTCTCCAGTTTATAATGGAAATCGGTTATTGCCAGCCAGCCCTTATCCAGTAATGGGTCTTCATGAACCGTATTGTAATAATAGTATTTTGCTAGGTCGTTATTGCCCAATTTTTCATGACACCTTCCTATCCTAAGATAAGCATGTGATGTCGGGTCTTCTATAGAGATGGTAGTTTCGTAATTCTCAATAGCTTCATTATACTTACCTAGCTTTTCTAGAACTTTTCCTTTTTCAAAGTAGGCTCCAATGAAAGAATCGTCAGAAATTATTGCAAAATCAAATGAAGTAAGTGCTTCTTTGTACATATCCATATTGTAGTACATTTTGCCCAATTGGTGCCAAGCTACTTCACAATAGGGATTCCGCTCCAAATAACTGTTCAAATAATGAATGGCGCCATCAAAATCTTCTAAAAACTCAAAACAGTAGATTACGTTGTACAAAGAAGAATAATCTCGATCATCAAACTCAACGCATCTCATAAAACTACGTTTTGCGCTTTCAAAATCATCCATGAACAGATATTCCATTCCTAAAAGGGAATGGATGTCAAAACTATCTTCGGTTCTATGCAGCGCTTCTAAAAGTAGGTTTACCGCTTCTTGATGATTGTCCTGTTTAGATTGAATGTTGGCTCGTTGTATGTAGATTTCCTCATTGTGCGAATCTATATTTTGGAGTTCATCCAATAATTTTTCGGCAGTTTCAAAATTGTCTTCAAAAACCAGAATTTCTACACGTAATAATTTTAATTCCAGTGAGTTAGGGTGTTGCTCCAAGCCTATTTGGATAGCTTTTTTACCCAATGAGACCTTTCCATTATTTAAATAATAGTGAATGATTTCCTCAAAGTCCTCTGCATCAAAAAAATAGACGTCATCTGTCTTGAGCATGGACTCAAATTTACTTATGGATTTGTCAGGATATTCGTTAGAATCTAACGCCATAGGAATGAGTTTGGTTTAACTATGGACTTAAAATTAGCCCTTTGAAGCTATCTTTAAGTCTTTGTTTTGGGTATGTTATCAACAAATTAGTTAACAGCAGTGGGTTTGTAATCGTTTAAAATACTGATGATTTGGTCGCATCCTATAGCTATTTCTTTCATGGAAATGGTCAGTGGTGGTGATATCCGAACCGCTTTGGGTTCAAAAAGCAACCAGAAAAGAATAAGCCCTTTTTTGGCAGCTTTCAACACTAAATAATTGACAATTTCCTCATCGTCTAATAGCAAAGCAAGCATTAAACCCTTACCTCTTATTTCATTAATCAAAGGATGTACCAAAAGGGTTCTAAATAGCTTTTCTTTCTCTAATGTTTGTTCAATGAGCTGTTTTTCAGTGATTTCTTGTAATGTTGCCAAGCTGGCAGCTGCAATGACTGGGTTCCCGCCAAATGTTGTGATATGGCCTAATTTTGGACTTGTCTGAAAGGTATCCATCATTTTTTTTGAAGCAACAAATGCCCCTACAGGTAGCCCTGAAGCCATTCCTTTGCCCAATACTAAAATATCTGGGACACAGTTAAAATGTTCAAATGCGAATAGTTTTCCTGTTCTTCCAAATCCAGGTTGAATTTCATCTAAAATCAACAGCGCTGCTACTTGATCACAGCGTTTTCGCACTTTTGCCAAATACCCATTTTCTGGAAGAATAAATCCAGCGCCACCTTGTATGGTTTCTAAAACTACTGCGGCGGTTTTTTCCGTAATCTGTTCTAAATCTGCTTCAGCGTTAAATTTGATGAAGGAAACGTCTGGTATTAATGGCCTAAATGCGCTTTTCCGTTCTTCATACCCCATTAAGCTCAAACTCCCCATCGTATTTCCATGATAGGCGCGATGGGCAGCTATGAGTTGTGAGCGCCCAGTATATCTTCTGGCTAATTTTATAGCGCCTTCTATAGCTTCTGTTCCTGAGTTGACCAAATAGGTTGTTTCTAGGTTTTTGGGAAGTTTTGATGCCAATAATTTGGTGAACGCTACAGCAGGTTGTTGAACATATTCTCCATACACCATTACATGCATATATTTTTCAAGCTGTTCTTTTACAGCATCTATAACTCTTGGAGGGCAATGCCCCAAACTGCAGGCAGAAACTCCCGCAACAAAATCTAAATGTGCGTTACCCTGGTTGTCATAAATGTAACTGCCCTTTGCATGAGAAACCTCCATGCCCAAGGGATGTGGTGTGGTTTGGGTTTGATATGTAAAAAAGTCATCTCTAAGCATTAGGGACTTTGTACTTTCTTTACCGTAGCTTCTTTGGGCTTAATAGCCTTGGCGGTGTTCGATATTTTGTTTACCGGGTCGTTTTCATTTTCTTGGCGCTCCTTTTCTTCAGCATCAATGTCTATCGGATTATCTATTCCGCGAATTTTTACCAACTCTATATTATTATCATCTTCATCAAAAATGTCGTCTTTGCTTAGAATCCGTTCATCTCCACGCCATATAAACCCTTTCAATTTTCTACTTTCCACAGGTAATTCCGCGTCCGGAAAAATATCCCCATCAGGATTTACAAAAAAAGTTATGTCTTCAATATCATTGTTGGCCATAAGCAATCTTATCTTACTACAAATGGTTTTATCAATCCCTATCAACTCTTGGTCATCATTGTACATGTAATAGATCACCTCTGTATTTCTGATCAGGTCAATTATTTTGAGTTCATTTTCAATAAACTTTCCATATAGATCTTTTCCTTTTGCCTGATTGTAACCGGTTTTGCTGATGGTATCCAACGAAATAATGAAAGCATTCTCCAATACTTTGAGTGAATCCAATTTCTCGGTCTCTAAGTCAGAAATTAAATGAATACTATCACCTGTTATTTGATTGTCCACATTCCATAGGATTGGATTTTTGATCAATTGGGTAATTCCTGTATTTTCTGCGGAATGAATAGAATCGCATTTTCCGCTTAAGTCAGTTTTATAGAATTTAGCATTTCTGAAAGCACGAAGAATGCGAGCTTCAGGTTTACCTGTAACCATGAGTGTATCCCCATGCATGTAAAGGGAATCTTGTTCCACTAAATTTATTGAAACCGCTCTTTTTGTGGCAAAAACAGAATCTTTAGCCTTGAAAACCTCAGCATAATGAGCTCTAATAACGCCATTGTTAATAGTGTCCGTTATCTGGATATTGTTGGTGGCAGATGCAAATTCAGATGTTTTGTCAAAATAAAGACTGTCACCTACAATGATTTTGTTATCATAATCAATCCTGGTGTTTTTTATGCCATAACCCTGCTCAATCTTGGTATCGTAAAATCCTCGTTCACAATAGATTTTGTATTCTTCACCGGTTATGGTTGAAGGCCCGTACATATATGCATTTTTGGAAATACGGTAATAATCCAATTGTTCTGAATCTATGATGTACTCGGGATTGTCAATGTGTACATCGCTTTTAAACTGCACTTTTTTCAACTCGGTAAAATAGGTGCCGATTTTGCTGGTAAGTACGTTTACGGAATCAACCACTTTTCCTCCAGAATTGTAGAATGATTCTTGTTTTTCCCTATTAAAATATAAAGTATCGGTGGTCAAGGTCATTTGACCATCGGTAAGATCTACTTTCTCCCATGCTTTTGCCAGTTTTGAGTCACCGTTATAACTCATATAGCTGCTGTTCATCTCAATAGAATCGCCCTGTTGTAGTCTAACATTGCCTATTGCCTTTAAACGGTTTTCCTGGGAGTAAAAAATTGCAATATCACACCACAAGTCTGCTCCTTGGTGTTCAAATTGTACTTGACGCTCATCATCCTTGCTAAAAATTGAAGCTCCCGGGAATTGGGCTTCATCTTTGGTGAAATTGGCGCCGTAAACAATGTTTATCTGTCTACTTTCTGGTTCTTGTTCTTTTTCTTGAGCAATAGCCAGGAAAAATGAGAAGATAAAAATGAAAAATGAAATTCTTTTCAAATCCATGGAATTTTGCCCAAAAGTAGGATTTTTAAGCAAAGTATCATGTTGGATTTAGAAAGGTTTAGTAAATGACAAGAGTTCTTCATAAAGTATGAATTCAAATTTTAGGTTCTTGATTTTTTATGTCGGATTAATGCAAGGTATCTATCGAGCTCTTTTTTTACTTCAGGATAGAGAAAGAATAGCCCAATCATATTAGGAAATACTAAGGCTAGAATCATGGCATCGGAAAATTTTATTACGGCATCCAGGGTAATTGCAGCGCCTAAAATTGTAAATAGTAAGAACAAAAGCTTATAGGATAAGTCAACCCACTTTCCTCTCCCAAAAAGATATTTCCAAGCTTGTAGTCCATAATAAGACCATGATAAGATAGTTGAAAATGCAAATAGGATTACTGCAAAGACCAATGCATAAGAAGCTCCGGGAATAGCACTTTCAAAAGCCATTGAAGTGAGATTGATACCTCCTAATCTACTACCGTCTGCCATTAAAGCTCCTCCATTCAATACATCGCCATAAACAAAAGCACCATTGAGATTGAAAATTATAATAACAATGGCGGTCATAGTGCATATAAGCACAGTATCTATAAAAGGTTCAAGTAGGCCAACAAGACCTTCGGATGCCGCATATTTGGTGTTTACGGCAGAATGAGCAATTGCAGCGGAACCAGCTCCAGCTTCATTGGAAAAAGCTGCTCTGCGGAACCCTTGTATCATAACACCAATGAAACCACCACTGATTGTAGCCTTTGGGGTAAAAGCATCCGTAAAGATTTGCATAATGGCATCATCAACAAGTGTTATGTTTGACACAATAATAAATAAGGCAGCAGCAGTATATAGGATGGCCATAAAGGGCACTACTTTTTCAGTTACTTTGGCAATACGCTTAATGCCTCCAATAATTACAATCCCAACACAGATTGCAAATACAATACCTATCATGCTTCCAGAAGCTTCACTTTGAATTCCGAATTGAGTAATTATTTGTGAGGCAGCTTGATTGGTTTGAAAAGCATTACCGCCACCAAATGAGGCACCTACACATAATAAAGCAAAAAGGATTGCTAGAATTTTACCAAAGTTTTTGTACCCTTTTTCTTTTAAACCTCTACTTAAATAATACATTGGGCCTCCGAATACTTTCCCTTGGGTATCTATGTCCCGATACCTTACCCCTAGAGTGCATTCAACAAACTTTGAAGACATGCCTAACAACCCGGCAAGAATCATCCAAAATGTGGCTCCTGGACCACCAATTGAAATTGCTACAGCGACCATAGAGATATTCCCAAGCCCCACAGTACCGGATACCGCTGTTGCCAATGCTTGAAAATGATTTACTTCACCTTGGTTACCTTCCTGTTTTTCAAACTTGTCAAAAGTACCTCTAACCACCTGTATGGCAGTGGTGAATAATCTAACATTTACAAACCTGAAGTATATGGTGAAAAACAAGGCACCTGACAGTAATAGGATAAGTACTAAAGGCACCTGTGCTTGACCTAAAGGTATGTTGGTGAAGATTAATTTTTCCCACCATAAAGCAAAGGGCATGAATGCATCGTTGATTTGTTTATCCAACCCTTCGCCGGATTGTGCAAATGCGGTAGTTGGTATTAGTATTAATAAGAGAAAAAATTTATACACTTTAAAGTTCATGATGGTTGGATTTGAATCATACTCAAGTTGAAAAAGTGATGTGAAAAACTATAAGAAAGTCGGAAAAAACCCAGAAATGTCGGTAATTTCTAAGCAGACAGAATAAGGTTAAATAATTGATTTACAGGAATATGTTTTCTTTAGGAAGAGCCAAACGTATTTTTCTTGCCTTGTGTTCCGACATTTGGAACAATGTATTTTTTAAGGGTATATAATGATGGTCCTTACTCCAATTTTCTTTTCCAAAAAGATTATCCAGTATAGCGGATAATAATCTTTTTATTTGATTATGATCGTTAATTTCAAATTCTTTGTTATGCTCATAGTTTTTTGGTTTAATTTCTAACCAATCATCAAAAGCTTCACTTTTTTTATGTTGCGCAAACTTTAAAAGTAGATTATAATGAGCTCCACTCAAGGTTACCTTTCTTTCTTTGGAACCGGGAAAACCATTAAGATGAATGTACTGTTCTAACTTACCTGTTTTGTTCAATGTTTTGGAAAAAATTAAACTTAGATTTTCTGATTTTGGAATAACATTTTCCGCCAGTTCTTTTACCCAACTCATTGCCAAGGCAAAAAATAGCATTATTAGACATGTCTTGAATATTGCTGAAAATAGAAGTAAATTAATGGAAGTGTTCAAAAGTTTATACAGCTGTGCAACCAATATGACCATTGTACATAGAACGGTTAGCCATGAAAGGAGTTTCAACCTTCTTTTTTCGAATGATTCCCAGAGTACATATCCCAAAAAAATGAGCGTAAAAAAGGCATAGTAGACGTCTAATTGGTTAATGATACCATAGCTCTTACCAGAAACCATTAAATTGATGGTTGGCCCCAATGAAAAAATAAATGGAATACCTACGATGTATTTCCATGTGTTTGATTTAATCAAATGTTTTAGAGGAGAGGGTAGATAACGAAACCATGGTAATGCCAACAAAATGAACAGACTGTTAAAAAGGGAAAAAATACTTAACCATCCCTGGTAATACAAATTGAGTGGACTTGATTTGGAAAAGTATATTTCGAACATTCCTGAGAAGCACCAACATAATACAGACAATGCCAGCCAAACTTGACCAAAATCTTTCTGTTTTTTTCCAATATGCCACCAAATGGCCATTAGGGCCATAAAGGCAAAGAAACATACTGAAGATTGCCACCAACCATAAAAGTTGAGAACCTCGGAATCAATTTGTTGATTTATAAAAAGCATTGTGTCGGTTATCTTAACAAAGACCGCAGCAATATAAAACTATTAAGTAGAAGTAAGTGTCAATATACATTTTGTGCATTGCCAGACAAGTTGAATTCAGTATGTATAAATTGCCAATTTTTCTAAGTGAATTAGTTAAAAAAATCAGTAGAGAGTTATAATCTTAATCTCTCCTACATAATCGACGCTAAAATTATTACCTATGAATAGTCTGTGTTCTATCAGGACCTACAGAAACAATTTTAATGGGAACATTTAATTCTTCCTCCAAAAATGAGATGTAATCATTCAAAGCAGAAGGGAGCTCCTCAGCTTTAGTTAGTTGGGTTAAGTCTTTGGCCCAACCTTTCATCTCTTTATAAACAGGAATTATATTCTCGCTCTCAATATTGTACGGTAAATGTTGAATTTCTTCGCCTTTGTATTTGTAAGCAGTACATACCTTTAGGGTTTTAAAGCCACTAAGAACATCCCCTTTCATCATCATTAATTCAGTAACACCATTAATTTGAACAGCATATTTTAATGCCACTAGATCAAGCCATCCACATCGTCTTGGTCTGCCGGTTGTTGCACCAAACTCATTACCTACACGCCCCATGGTTTCCCCATCATTATCAAACAACTCGGTTGGGAAAGGTCCACTACCAACTCTTGTGGTATATGCTTTAAAAATACCCAATACACGACCTATTTTATTAGGAGCAACTCCTAAACCTGTACAAGCTCCAGCAGCTGTGGTGTTGGATGAAGTCACGAAAGGGTAAGTGCCAAAATCAATGTCCAATAAAGACCCTTGTGCTCCTTCTGCCAATATTTTCTTGCCTTGTTCCTGGGCTTTGAATATGTACTCTTCGCTATCAATAAACTTTAGTTGTTTTAGCGTTGCCACACCCTCGTAAAATTCAGCTTCCAATTCAGCTAAATCATATTGGATATCTACATTGTAAAATCCTATCATGGCTTCGTGCTTATCTGCCAAAGCACGATATTTTTCTTCCCAGTTGTCAAACTCTAAATCTCCAACCCGCATGCCGTTTCTACCAGTCTTGTCCATATAAGTTGGGCCAATTCCTTTTAAAGTGGAGCCAATCTTTGCTTTTCCTTTTGCGGCTTCTGATGCTGCATCCAGTAAACGATGGGTAGGTAAAATAAGATGTGCTTTTCTTGAGATGAAAAGTTTTGATACAATATCAATATCAAACTTTTCAAGATTGTCCAATTCCTTTTTAAAAATAACAGGGTCTATTACAACTCCGTTACCAACAACGTTTATGGCATTCTTATGAAAAATTCCTGAAGGGATAGTATGCAGTACATGTTTTATACCATCAAATTCCAAGGTATGACCTGCATTTGGGCCTCCCTGAAATCTTGCAATAATATCATAGTCTTTAGTGAGTACATCAACAATTTTTCCTTTTCCTTCGTCTCCCCATTGGAGTCCAAGCAATAAATCTACCATGAAATGTGTTGGTTATTCTGTTAAGTTTTCTTCTTTGTTTCTGGTTCCGTAGAAATATAAAGAGTGGTTATTGATTTTAATATCAAAAACCTCCTCAATGGTTTTTTTTATGGATTGAATGCGCGGGTCGCAAAACTCAACCACTTCTCCTGTATCCGTAAGGATGACATGGTCGTGCTGACGATCAAAATATGATTTTTCATACTGTGCCTGATTTTTTCCAAATTGATGTTTTCTGACCAGTTTGGAATCTAGTAAAAGTTCAATGGTATTATATAAAGTGGCACGACTGACCCTGTAATTTTTGGTCTTCATTTTAATGTAAAGAGATTCTACATCAAAGTGATCTTCACTGTCATAAATTTCTTGTAAAATAGCGTAGCGTTCAGGTGTTTTGCGATGCCCTTTTTCTTCTAAGAATGAAGTGAACACGTTTTTTACAATTTCCTGATTTTTATTGTTCCCCATAGCTTTCTCACCAATGCTAAAGGACAAAGGTACAGCTAAAAATTAAATTCTGGTTACTTTGTCTATCCCCTCTACCTGCTTCAAATTATTGATCAGTTTTTTAAGAATACTGTTATTTTTTACCACTAGGGTTATTTTACCTGTAAAAGTCCCTCCATCTGCACTAAAATTAAGGTTACGCATGTTAACGTGCATGTTATCCGATATGATATTGGTAATGTCGTTTACAAGCCCTAAATTATCTATTCCAGTAATTTGGACATCTACCATAAATTCTTCTTGAGAGGAATCAATCCATTTGGCAGACATTATTCTGTAGGCATAGTTGGATTGTAAAGAAATGGCATTGGGGCAGTTCTTCTTATGAACTTTTATTCCATCATTTACGCTTACAAAACCAAAAACATCATCTCCTGGAATTGGATTACAGCATTGAGAAAGCTTATAAGTCAATTTCTCTTCTTCCTTTCCAAATACAAGCATATCATATTTGGTGGTGATTTCTTCTCTATCAATATCTTTTGGAGCAGGATTTCTCCTAATTCTGTTTTTAAAGAAATTTAGGAAGGCATTGTGGTATGAAGAAGCAAACTCCTTTATCTTTTCATTATCAATAACACCGATTCCAACTCTATAAAATAAGTCTAAACTGGTTTTGAGCTTAAAGAAGATCACCAACTTGTTAACGGTGTCTTCGCTAAGATTTATTTTTTGAGATTTTAGCTTTCTTCTCAGGGTTTCTTTTCCATCAGCGGCAATGCTCTTTTTTTCCTCACTTAATGAAGATTTAATTTTTGACCTAGCCCTTGCCGTTTGGGCATAGTCCAACCAACTTTGGCTTGGTTTGGCACTTTCAGAGGTTATGATCTCAACTTGATCACCACTATGGAGTTCTGATCCCAAAGGAACCAATTTTCCATTTACCCGCGCTCCGCGTGTTTTCATCCCAACCTCGGTATGAATGTGAAATGCAAAATCCAATGGAGTAGCTCCTTTAGGCATTGATTTTAATTCACCTTTGGGAGTAAAGACAAAGATTTCCTTGGAATATAGATTTAGTTTAAACTCCTCTACAAAATCAACAGCATTGCTGTTAGAAGTTTCCAGTGCTTCTTGCAACCTGTTCAACCAATCTTCTATACCTTGTTCTTTTTGTTCCCCGTGTTTATATTTAAAGTGTGCTGCATAGCCTTTTTCTGCAATTTCATGCATTCGTTCACTGCGTATCTGTACTTCAACCCATTTCCCTTTTGGCCCCATTACAGTGATATGCAGTGCTTCATAACCTGTAGATTTTGGTGAGGTAATCCAATCTCGTAAACGAATTGGGTTTGGTGTAAAATGATCGGTTACAATGGAATAAATCTTCCATGCCAAGAACTTTTCATTCTTTTTATCGGACTTGTACGTAATCCTAATGGCGAACTTGTCGTAGACTTCATCAAAAGAAACATTTTGGGCCTTCATTTTTCTTCGGATGGAGAAAATGGATTTCATCCGTCCTTTAATCTTATAGTTTAGACCTTCTTTATCCAAGGAATTACTTATAACATTAGAAAAATCATCAATGTAAGCCAATTGATCTTCTTCAGTATCATCAATTTTGACTTGAATGTCTTTGTAGACCTCAGGTTCTGTATATTTTAAGCTAAGGTCTTCTAAATGGGTTTTAATATTGTAAAGCCCAATTCGATGAGCCAACGGAGCGTAGATATACAGGGTTTCCGAAGCTATTTTCACCTGTTTATGCTCAGGCATGTAATCCATTGTGAGCATGTTGTGGTATCTGTCTGCAATTTTGATAATGATTACTCTAACATCATCATGCAGTGTCAACAGCATTTTTCTAAAGTTCTCTGCCTGCTGACTAATATCTTTATCCTTTTTTAGATGGGATATTTTGGTTAATCCATCAACAATACGAGCAACGCTTTCTCCAAACATACGCTCAATATCATCTAAAGTGTAAGGAGTGTCCTCAACAACATCATGTAAGAGTGCTGAAGCAATGGAAACTGCATCGAGGCCAATTTTTGAGGCGACAATTTTTGCTACTGCAATAGGGTGGAAGATATAGGCCTCTCCAGATTTTCGGCGTTGGTCCTTGTGGGCATCTACAGCTACATCAAAAGCAGAGCGTATCAACTTCTTGTCCTTATCGGACAAGGTTTGATAACTGATACGAAGCAATTCTTTATATTGCTTAGCAATCTCTTTGTTCTCTTTTTCAATAGCGGCCTCCGTCATAGTATATTAAAATTACCACAATCTTTAATGGTAACCAACAAAAATCATGCCTTTAGGTTTCTAATGCGCTCTACTAGAGGAGGGTGGGAATAATGCACAAATACATATGCCGGATGCGGCGTTAAGTTGCTTAAATTGTTCTTTGACAGCTTCTTTAATGATGCTACCAAAGGTGTTGCAGCAAAGGTCTTCTTGGCATAATCATCCGCTTGGAACTCAAATCTTCTGGACAAATAGTTCATAGCAAGCCCTGTAACCTCAGAAATTGGACTGTAAAGCAAGACAAAACCAACAAGCCCAGCATGAAAACTTGGCGTCGATACCCCAATTGCCAGTGATATTTCTGGACTGTTTATGAATAAGGAAAGTATGAAAAGCGTAAACCCGGTCAATCCTAAAGAAACCAATAGGTTGAAAATAATATGTTTCCGTTTGTAATGACCTACCTCATGAGCCAGAACTGCCACAATTTCCTCTTCGCTTAAATCATTGATTAAGGTATCAAACAATGTGATGCGTTTTTCCCTACCAAATCCCGAAAAATAGGCGTTTGCTTTGGTTGACCTTTTGGAACCATCGATTACAAAAATATTTTTGAGCTCGAACCCTACTTCTTTAGCATAATTTTCAATCGCACTCTTTAAACTACCATCGGTTAAAGGCGTTTGTTTATTAAAAAGAGGTACAATTAATCGGCTATAAAATAAATTGATGAACAGAACAATAGTGCCGACCAGAATCCAAGTGTAGATCCAGAAGTTTGCTCCCGTCCACTGATAAAAAAGGATAAATAGGGATAGTATTCCTCCACCAAAAACAATGGAAAGTAACCAACCTTTTATTTTGTCCAAGAAAAACAACTTCTTGGTTGTTTTGTTAAAACCGTATTTCTCTTCAATTACAAAAGTTTGGTAATAAGAAAAAGGCGTTCCCAAAATACTACTTCCCAAAAGCATAAACCCAAAGAAAATCAATGCCATTGGAATCGTCTTATCCGTAATTGAACGAGTAATGGAATCAATCCATTCAAACCCCCCAAAGAATAAGAAGCAAAGGGTTAAGACCAATGAAAACCCATCAGAAAAGAGCCCAAATCTATGATTTGTTAATTTATATTTTTGAGATTTTTGATATTCTGCATCATCAAAAACATCACTTAGTTCGGATGGAACATTAGATGTGAATCGCTTTGCATTAAGGTGTTCCAATACTTGGTGAACTAGGTATTGGACTACTAAAATGAAAATGATGGTGTAGAAGAGAGTAGTTTTTTCCATAGGCTAAAATCCGCGTTGCCGCTTCGCTTCAAATATAAGTATTGCCGCCGATACAGAAACGTTCATAGAATCAATTTCACCCTGCATCGGGATAATCAGGTTTTGGTCGGAGCTTTGAAGCCATGTATTGGTTAATCCAGACGCTTCAGTACCAACGACTATTGCCACGCCGGTTTTAAAATCACAATCCACATAGTTTTTGGACGCCGTAAGGGCCGCACAGTATATTTTAACATCTTTTTCTTTTAGAAAATGGATAATTTCTTCCGTAGAGCCCATTCCAATTTGATTGGTGAACACACAGCCTATACTAGAGCGAATAATGTTTGGGTTATAGATGTCAGATTTTGGATTGGCAATAAAAACCGCATCAATTGCGGCAGCGTCTGCTGTTCTTAGCAGTGCCCCAATATTACCAGGTTTTTCAGGAGCTTCCGCTACTAAAATTAAAGGATGTTCATTTTTAAATGTAATTTTTTCCAGACCATGTCCTTTGCTTTTTGCAATGGCCAAGATACCTTCTGTGGTTTCCCTATGCGCTATTTTTTCATAAACAGGTTTGGATAGTTGTATAACTTCAATATTGGAGTTCTTAATAACAGTGTTTAACGCAAAATCCGTTAAAATCTCTGGACAAAATAGGACGGTCTCTAAGATAAAACCTCCTTTTTGGGCAAGTTCAATTTCACGCTGCCCTTCCACTATAAAAAGTCCAGTTTTCTTTCGTTCCCTAGACTTTTCTTTAAGGAGCAATATCTTTTTGACCAAAGGGTTTTGGATACTGCTGATTAATTTGGCTTCCTTCACACTTCAAAAATACGTAATCTTGTAATCTTAAGGAGGTATTTCCGACAAAGCGGCAAACGATATAACTATGAAGAAAGCAACAATCCTATTTCTTGCACTTGCTATTGGAGCATGCAAACCTGCTACTAAAAAAGAAGAAACCACAGAAACTGTTCAAGAGGAAACAGTTGAATCCAAACCAAATTTCCCAAAGGCTATGGGAAAAGTTTTTGATGCTCATGGTGGTTTAGCAACTTGGAAAGAGCAACGTACATTGGTATACGATATGCCCAAAAAAGATTTTACAGAAACGCATACCATAGATTTATGGTCCAGAAAGGATCGAGTAGATTCTGAACAGTTCTCGTTAGGGTCTGATGGTAAAGAGGTTTGGCTGCTTGATACGGAAGAAAACTATAAAGGTGATGCTGGATTCTACCATAATCTGATGTTTTATTTTTATGCGATGCCTTTTGTTCTGGCTGATGATGGTATAGTGTATTCAGAAACGGAAGATTTGGTATATGAAGATCAAACTTATCCAGGTATTAGAATCTCATATGAATCTGGAGTTGGTACTTCATCTAAAGATGAATACTTCATTTATTTTGATTCAAATACGCACCAAATGGCATGGTTGGGATATACAGTTACCTATAGAACAGGTGAAGTATCAGAAACGGTTAAATGGATAAGATATGATGATTGGCAAAAGGTGGAAGGTTTAGCTTTACCAAAATCAATTACTTGGTACAATTTTGAGGGCACTACGATTTTGGATGCAAGAAGTACTGTTCAGTTCGAGAACGTTACTTTGAGTAAAACATCTAAACCCCATGAGTTTTATGCAAAGCCTGAAAAGGCAGAATTTGTGACGGTAAAAAAGAACTAAAAAAATAATAAGAGCGGCGTTCCATGGAACGCCACTCTTATTTTATACTTACTTTCCTTCGTATTTCCCCATATAGCGTTTCCAAAGTTTGGTTTGGTGAGTTTCCAAGGAAATATCCCTGCCATCTATAAACGCTCTTGAAAGTTGGTTGGTTCTCATATCCAGCGCATCTCCCTCAGAAATGAACAACGTAGCACTTTTTCCAACCTCCAGAGTACCATAATCGGAATCAATGCCTAAAATTTTGGCTGTATTTCCCGTTAACAATTGTACTGCTTTTTCCTTTTCTAATCCTTGTGCAACTACTTGACCAGCATAAAAAGGAAGGTTTCTAGTTTGAAAGTTGGAGGCAGATGCATTTTGCAAACCTACCAACAAACCAGCTTCCATTAATAGTTTTGGTAATTTGAAAGTGAAATCATAATCATCATCGTCATACTTTGGGAGGGTATGGGTAAAGTTTACCAAAACAGGAATATTATGTTCCTTTAAAAAATCAGTGATTTTATGTGCATGGTACCCGCCAACAAGGACAATGTTTTTTGCTCCGGTTTTCTTTACTGTGGTAATAGCGTCCATCATTTCCTTTTCGCCATCAGCATAGATATACAGATGTTTTGAGCCATTGAATACACCTTGCATAGCCGCAAATGCAGCATTCCTTTCCTTAGCGCTGTCTTTTCCATAGGCGTTCGCATTTTGCATAAAGGTTTTTACTTCGTTTGCTTGCTTTTGGTAGTTTTTGTTAGGGATGAAACCGCTAGGTTCTCCCATCCACCATCTACCTCTTCTGAAAATAGCAGGCCAGTTTAAATGAACTCCGTCATCCATTTTTACAGCAGCATCTTCCCAGTTCCAAGCATCAAATTGCACAATAGAAGATGTACCTGAAATTCTTCCTCCTTTAGGGGTAATTTGTCCCAGCAATACACCATTAGGGCGCATGCTTTCCACCACTTTGGATTCTGCATTGTAGGCTATAATACTCCTAATATGAGGAATAATGTCCCCAATTTCGTCCTGATCGTTACTTGCTCTTACTGCGTTTACTTCAACTAAGCCCAAAGATTTTCCTGGAGCTATAAAACCAGGGTAGATATGCTTTCCACTTGCATTTATAATTTGACCCTTGTTTTCTACCTCAGAACCACCAATGGCAGTTATTTTTCCGTTCTCAAATACTACTGTGCAATTCTCTATTATCGTGCCGTTACCAATATGGGCATTAGCTCCTGTTATCGTAATTGCTTGTTTTTGAATAGAAGCGGGGGTCTGTTGTGCAGTTCCTGTAAAAATACCTATGAGCCCAAATAGTATAAATGTTGATATAATTTTTTTCATTGTTTTATCTTTTATAAGCTATCGCAGTGAAACTTTGGTTTTTTGTTCTCTTTTGGACCTTGCATTTCTGCTCCGTTCTCTTTTTCGTTCAACATCATATTAATGAGTTGACTACGTTCTCGTTTTACAGATTCTCGCAATAGCCTATCTTTTTCCAGGTCGAAATAAACAGTGCCTTCAATCATTGTTTTTTCTGCTTTGGCATATACTGAAAGCGGATGATCGTTCCACAATACTAAATCTGCGTCTTTGCCCACTTCAATACTTCCAACACGGCTATCAATGTGCAATAACTTAGCTGGATTCAAGGTTACCGTTTTCCAGGCTTCAATTTCTGACATGCCTCCATATTTAACTGTTTTACCAGCTTCTTGGTTCAATCTTCTGGACATTTCTGCATCATCACTATTTATGGCCACAGTTACTCCCTGGCTGGCCATGATTGCAGCATTGTGTGGAATAGCGTCGTTTACTTCATATTTATAGGCCCACCAATCACTAAAAGTTGAACCTCCTACACCGTGTTCAGCCATTTTATCTGCTACTTTATAGCCTTCTAAAATGTGTGTGAAGGTGTTTACACGGAAATTGAATTTTTCGGCAACTTTCATTAGCATATTGATTTCACTTTGAACATAGGAATGACAGCTGATAAAACGTTCCCCATTTAAAATTTCGGCTAAGGTTTCCATTTCCTCATCATACCGGTAGGGTTGCCCACTTTTCTTTTTGGCATCATATTCCTTGGCTCGTTGAAAGTAATCTACAAAAACTTGTTCCACGCCCATTCTGGTTTGTGGAAAACGTGAAAAGCTCTGCCAGTTGGACTGTTTTACATTTTCACCTAAAGCGAATTTTATGAATTTAGGTGAGTTTTGAAATATAAGTCCATCAGCACTTTCGCCCCATTTTAACCTTAAAATAGCTGAACGACCTCCAATGGGATTTGCCGAACCATGAAGCAGCTGAATTGTTGTCACCCCACCAGCCAAATTTCTATAGATATCCATATCCTTGGAGTCTACTACATCCGTCATTTTTACCTCGGCAGTTGAGTTATGACCTGCTTCATTGATTGCAAGAGCTCCAATGTGTGAATGTTCATCAATAATACCTGCGGTCAAATGTTTTCCAGTTGCATCTACTACTTTTACATTTCCGGCATTAAGCTCTTTGCCAATTTTGGAGATCTTACCATTTTTGACCAAAACATCTGTGGTTTCCATAACGGTTTCACCAGTCCAAACCGTTGCATTTTTAAAAAGATAATTCTCTTGTTTTGGTTTTGCCTTGTATCCATACCCCACATTTGGATAGGAGAGAGTCATTAGCTTTGGGGTATTGGTTTTGGTATTCTTTTTTGCCTTTTCCTCAAAAGATGCAGTTCTTCGAACATTTACTGAAGATTCACTTCCATTGGGTAAAGTTATCCTACCTTTAATGTTTTCAGTACTTTCAGTGATAAGGGCTATCAGCCTATATGATTTTCCATCATTGTTGGAAAAGGACAAGTTCAACCAATCTGTTTTATAGTCAATTTTGGAATCAAGTTTTACGGTATCCCTTTTTACAATCGCTTTAGGTTTGTTTGGTTCTCCTGTTATGGAAAGGGCGTAAGTAGCTCCGTCGACGGTAAGGTTGTAATCCCCTCGAATATCTTCTTGATCTTTCGGATTGATGACATTTTTTGTGCCTTGTACCCAATTCTCATAAAGTGTCGCTCCTTTTTCGAAAATATCCCCGGAAGCAATCAACAAGTTTGCGTGTCTGCCTACTTGCAATGAACCTATCTGGTTGGATTTTCCTAAAATGTTCGCGGGCACTGTTGTTAAAGCTTCCAACGCTTTTGTTTTAGAAAGCCCATGATTAATGGCCTTCATGAGTTTGGATTTAAATTCTGATGGAGATTTTAGATCAAACAGCGTGAATGAAAATTGGATTGAATTTTCTTCTAATACTTTAGGGTTTGAAGGAGCCAAATTCCAATGCCTCATATCTTTTAAGGTAACATAATGTGCTTCGTACGGATTTGAAACATCATATGCCTTAGGGAAGTTGAGCGGAACGATTAATTTGGCATTGGTAGCTTTTATTTCCTGTATGTGTTCGTATTCATCCCCACCGGCCAGTATGGCATATTGAATTCCAAATTGATCACCAATTTTATCAGCTCTCAAAACATTTCCATTATTTCCGGCAGCAAAAATTTGTATCATCCCTTTATTCGCTATCAAAGCTTCCAATGAACGGTCTTTGGTATCCACTTTACCTTTGTCATACCAATCCATATCATAGTACAACTGACGCATTAAGGAAGTAGCTCCCATTAAAGATGTGGGATAGGATTGATTTTTTGCAATACTTTTTTTGAAAGAAAAATATTGGGCCGACTTATCTTCCAATATTCGTTTAGATTCGCTTCCCTGATCGTTCAATGCAACCAGAACCCCAGAACCTCTCGCTATACCATCCTGAATATGGGAGTTGACCACCCCAAAGCCTGCTTTTCTAAGCTCTTTGGCTTTTTTATCATCATAGCTAAAACTTGAAATAGCATTGTTTTCGGGCATAATATGATCGTTCCAGTAAAACCCCTCACGAGAAGCGTTGTATTGTGCTGATCTACCTCGGCTTTTCGCTTTCTCAGGTTTTTTTACACCAAAACCGGAGAATACATCAATAAATGAAGGGTAAATGTATTTCCCTTCTAAATCTTCAACCACGGCATTTTTTGGAATACTCACCGTGTTTCCTACCTGAACTACTTTTCCATTTTGGATAAGCAATGTTCCGTTTTCAATAACTTGGGTAGGAGTAACATAAATCTTGGCATTTGTGAATGCCATGTAATTGTTGTTTTTTGTTTTGACACCATCATTTTTTGGAAAATAATCTTGGGCAAACAAAGAGACACTTCCCAAAAGTAGGGAGAGTGTTAGGAGTCTCATCTTCATATAATATTTATTGGATTAGTCGCTTTAAAGGTAGCGGAAGTAGGGGTATTGTACAAGCTGCAATTTAGAATGTATATTTATCATGATAGTTGATTAAAAGCCCCACTACGGAATTATAACTTTTAATACCCTCTTGTTGATTGTTCGCTTTTAAAAAGGTGTTGAAAATGGACTTGAAAACAGGTTCCAAAGGGTTTTCATATTGCTTCCAAAATTCGGAGACCTCTTTAAAATTCTTTTTGACCCCGGGATTTAGTTGTTCAACAATTTCTTGAAATTTGATATCATCTTTTCTTGACAAATCTGACAGACAATAGGCCAAGGCATGGGAGTAAGCCGTGTATTTAAAGTATACATCTTCATTTCTGACAGTAACTAAGAAACCTATGAAATTAGTAGCGTCTTCTGCGGAATACCCTAACTGATGCCCTACTTCATGCCCGCTTACTGTTGGTAATCTGTAGAGAGGGGTTATTCCATTCACTTGTGCCTCATTGGAAAACGGATTTAGGTAACCTCCATATCCCATATAGGTTAGTGGAAGGCTAAAAAGAGATGATTTAAGACTAGGTTTTTTATACTCAAAACTTGGGTAACTTTCCTTTAATAACGCATAACCGTCTTTGGTTTTTTTAAATATTTCTTTCTTGGAATATGGAATTTTTACGGGATCAATACTGTCTCTTGTAATTTTGGCTTGGTAATGGTTGGACCTTTCTGCCAAATACTGTGTGAAAGTTACTAGTTCGTCGTTGCTGTATTCTTTTTCAATCCCGAGTTTCCATGTAATAGGCTGTCGGTAGTAATTCATTCCCCATAGTAAATGGAATGCAAAATAGGTTATGGATAAAACCACTACTATATCTTTTAAAAAAAGTAGCGGTTTCTTTTTTATGGATTTTCGATAGATGTATATGTATCTTCCCGCTAAGATGAAAAGTGCTAGATAAAAAAGATCGCCAATTGAAAAAGGCACCCATCCAAAAAGTGTTCTTAAAAACCACGAGATACCCGGATACAATGCATTGCTATAATATTTTTCAATAAACTCAGGATAGCTTCCAACCCATTTTACAAGAATTATTTGCAGGGGTAGGGCTATGGCGATAATTGTTTTAATTTTCTGTCCCATCAAAAATCAAAAAATATAAGGGGTATTTTAAACTTCTAATCTAGTTCTTAATTATTAGATTCCCAATAAGGTACTAGGTCTTAACAAACCTTTGGGTAAAAAATAAAAAAAGCTGCATATTGTGCAGCTTTTTTTGATGAATTCTTACTATGATTTATTCTCCAATTCCCGTAATTTCCAAATCAAAAACTAGGTCTGAGTTTGGGGGGATTGGGCCTCCGCCTTGTGCTCCATATCCTAGATGAGGTGGAATAAACAAGCGAATTTTATCTCCAACCTTCATGGTTTGAAGGCCTTCTTTAAAACCTGGAATTAGACGTGCTTCTGGACTAAAATCCATCAATACGGGCGAATAGCCATTACCTTGTTTTCTTTTAGCGTCAAACTTGTTGTGTCTTATTGCTACTTCTTCGTAGTTGCTATCAAATAAATCTCCATTGGGTAACCAACCTGCATAGCTTACCAATACTTTTTGCCCTATTTTAGGTTGTTCTCCATCTCCTTGGGTAATAGTGTAAATTTTTAATCCAGATGGAGTTTCCAATGCTTCTTCTTTTTGTTTGGCGAGTTCTGAAACAAAATCCTCTTTCATTTTTTTGAAAGCGGCCACCGCTTCTTCTTCTTCGGCAAAATAGTCGGTCATTATTTGGATAGCATCAAATTTTTTGGCCTCCATACCATTTCTTACAATTTCCACTTTGTTCATTACCACATCAACTTTGGGTTTGTTTGAAGGAGGGATAACTTCAACACCAGCAATGGTGTCCACTACATCCATTCCCACTACTACTTCACCAAATACCGAGTGTCTTCCGTCTAACCAAGGTGTTTCTTTGTGTGTGATAAAGAATTGACTTCCATTGGTCTTAGGCCCCGAGTTGGCCATGGACAAAATTCCTTTTTTGGAATGACTAAGAGAATCATGGAACTCATCTTTGAACTTATACCCAGGGTTTCCACTTCCAGTGCCTGTAGGATCTCCACCTTGTATCATGAAATCCTTTATGATTCTATGAAATATAATACCTTCATAATATTTTTTTCCTGTAAGACTGTCGGCTACAAACGGATTATTGCCTTCTGCTAGTGATACAAAGTTAGCGACGGTAACAGGGGTTTTCCCATGCTCTAATTTTACAATTATGTCACCCTGACTGGTTTGTATGTCTGCAAAAATCCCGTCACCTAAGTCGGCATATTTGCTGGATTTGCATCCAAAGAAAACAATGGAAAGTAAAGTGATTAAAACAATAGATTGTTTCATTTTTATTATGGTTTTTGATTTAAACTATCTTGATTAATAATTATTGTATGTAATTCTATTGTAGATTTTAAAGGAGTTTTAGGGCCAATACTATTTCCATCACCGTGATAGCCAAATGCTAACAAAGAAGGAAACAGAAATGTTGCACGCTCACTAATTTTTAGCAGTTTAACCGCATTTTGTAAGCCAGGAAACAGTTGTTCTTTGTCCACTACGTATGAAATAGGGCCAATGTCTTCCATGGAATAAATGGTGTCATTGCCCAGAGTCACAAGATTATAAGAAAACAATATCTGGTCATTGGTTTTTGGTGAATACGTAGCCGTATCATTTTTAACATCAAAAAAATACTGAAACCCGCTTGGACTGGCTATATAATCATGAACGGTGTCCTTTTCAATAATGTCGGTTATGATTTTTTCTTCAAGCTCCAATAACTGCTTATTGCGTTCCACGGATTCTTTAAAAAAGCTACCAGATTTTACTTCTACTGGTTTTCTTGGTTCTGGACCTCCGCAGTTTGCCAAAAGAATTGCCGTAAAAATTAGAAAAAAATCTCTCATGGATTTAATTGGCTTTTGTACGTTTTTAAGATGGTATTGAATTGATTAATGGTTTCCTCCATACTGATTTCACTTCTTCCTCCTGCCGCATTATCGTGTCCGCCGCCATTAAAATGGTTTCTTGCAAACTCATTTACGGAAAAATCACCTATTGAACGAAACGAAATTTTTATAATACCTTCTTCTTTATTTTCAATAAAAATTACTGCAAAAATAATTCCTTCCAACGTTAAACCATAATTTACAAAACCTTCGGTATCCCCTTTCTTAAAATCATGTTTGTCCAATTCCTCTTGTGTCAACGTAATATAGGCTGCGTTATACTCCGGAAGAATTACCATGTTACTTAATGCTACCCCAAGCAAATGAAGACGGGATGGGGAGTTGGTATCGTAAATATTTTGATGAATTTCCATGTTTTCCGCCCCACGATCTATTAAATCTGCAACCACACGATGCGTTCTGCTAGAGGTTGATCTATATTTAAACGAACCTGTATCTGTCATAATCCCAGTATACAGATTAGTGGCAATAGCTTTGGTTATACTGTCAATACCTCCCAAGTATTCTATGAAATTATAAACCATCTCGCAGGTAGAACTCATGCTTACATCTGAGTAGGTCACCTTGGCATAATTACTTGGTTGTTGATGGTGATCTATCATAATGAAATCTGCCTTTTTTTCTTTTAAAACAGTTTCCAGCTGCCCAGTTCTGGATAAATCATTAAAATCTAATGTAAAAATTACGGTCGCTTCTTCAAGCGCTTTTTTGCATTGCGAGTTTTCCTTTTCAAAATTTAAAATAGTATCACTCCCGGGCATCCATTTTAGAAATTTTGGATAATCATTTGGTGATATGACCGTAGCTTGTAATCCTTTGTCTTTGAGGAAGTTTAGGAGTCCAAGACATGAGCCTATAGCATCACCGTCAGGGTTCTTGTGGGGTATGATTGCGATTTTTTGGGGCTGGGAAAGAATAGACTTGACCGTCGTGATATCCTCTAAATTCATGCGGTCAAAGATACAATAATATAATATAGAGGTAAACCTTGATCATCTATTTTTGTTGTACCGAATTTAAAGTTATGCAACGCTTTTTTCTTTTTTTGAATATTGTCATTTTTGCCTTAGGGTGCAAGAACAAATCATATTCTCCTCCTTCCACTGGGCTTGCCCAAGAAGATGCAAACACCAATTTCATAGTCGCTTTTGGCTCTTGTAACAAACAAGATGTTACAAACCCTTTTTGGGATGATATAACATTGCAGAATCCAAATGTTTGGATTTGGGGAGGTGATATTGTTTATGCAAATACAGATAATATGGATGAATTAAAGGCTATCTACAATAAGCAAGGCAAAAATAAGGGGTATCAATTGTTGAAATCTAAGGTTCCGGTAATTGGCACTTGGGATGACAATGATTATGGATTGAATGATGGAGGAGAAGAGTTTTTCATGAAAAGAGAGAGCCAACAATTGTTTTTGGATTTTATGGAGATTCCCAAAGATGATAAAAGAAGAAATAGAGAAGGAGTTTATGCTTCACATACCTATAAAACCCCCAAAGGAAGTATTAAGATATTGGTTTTGGATACTAGGTATTTTCGAAGTCAACTTTTAAAAGATGAGAATCTAAATAGACGTTACAAGGTTAATTATGAAAGTGATGCTACTGTTTTAGGTACGGAGCAATGGAAGTGGTTAGAGAATGAGTTAAGCACTTCTGAAGCTGATTTTAATCTAATCGTATCCAGTATTCAATTCTTATCTGCTGAGCATGGATTTGAAACTTGGGGTAATTTCCCCAAAGAAGTTGAAAAGCTTAATAAATTAATTATGGAATCCAAGGCAAAGGGAGCAATGATTTTATCTGGAGACCGTCACATATCCGAGTTTTCAAAAACAACTCTTGAAAATATGGAATATCCGTTAATTGATTTTACTAGTAGTGGACTTACGCATTCCTATTCCAGTTACGCTGGTGAGCCTAATCGATTTAGGGTAGGTGAGGTTACTTCCGTTCCTAGTTTTGGAATTATTGAGCTGAACATGAATAATAAAGAAGCGCACCTAAAAATAATGGGTGAAAATGGAATGGTTTTTCAAGAGTTAAAACAGGTATATTAAACCTTGTTCGTTGCTCGAAAAAACGTAAGTTTGCGCAAAATTTAAAGAAATGACTGGAAATAGAACATTTACCATGATAAAGCCAGATGCTGTTGAAAACGGACATATTGGTGCAATTTTGGAAAAGATAACTGCTGCAGGATTTAGAATCGTAGCAATGAAATATACACAGTTAAGTAAAAGAGATGCTGAAGAATTCTACGCTGTACATAAAGAAAGACCTTTCTTTGGGGAATTGGTCGAATTTATGACAAGAGGACCTATTGTACCCGCTATTTTAGAAAAAGACAATGCGGTTGATGATTTTCGTGCATTAATCGGAACAACTAACCCAGCTGAAGCTGCAGAAGGAACTATTCGTAAATTATTCGCCACAAGTATTGGTGAAAACGCAGTTCATGGTTCTGACAGTGATGAAAATGCTGCAATAGAAGGTGCTTTCCATTTTTCAGGTAGAGAAGTATTTTAGTTTTTTGCTAGCAAAAACTTTTTGAAAACATAAAAACCACTCCTTTCGGGTGGTTTTTTAAGTTGAAAACAACAGGAGTTCCTCTTTATCTCCTGGTGGTTTTATTTTTCCTTTTTCCTGAAGTCCAATTTTGTTGAGAAGATAGCGCGATTTACTATTTTTTTTAGTGGTAATTCCTAAAATGGGGTGCAGCTTCAATTCTGATTTTCCATATGCCAATGTTGCTTTGCACGCTTCAGTAGTATAGCTCTTTCCCTCATATTCCGGCAGAATTGCAAATCCTATATCCGGGTTGTCCAAATAATCGCGTTTTACAAAACCACATATGCCAATAGGTACTGAAGATTCTTTTAAGCACATTTTATAAAGTCCGTAGCCATTCTCCTCATAAGAGTTAATTAAACTGGATTTAATATAATGGACTGCCTGCTTATCCGTTTTTACACCCCTATCCCCTATAAATTCTATCCAATTTGGACTATTTAATAGTTTTTTAAAAAACGGGAAATCCTCGATACTTGCTTCACAGATTGTTAATCGGGTTGTTTCAATGATTATTTTCACTTGATTCACGAATAATGTACATTGCTGTTAACGAAGCACTATTTTTTTTACCAATTCTTTGCCCAATTCCTCATTTAGCATAGCTATAATTTTGGTTTTTCCAAGACTCAACTCTTCTCTAAGTACGGAGGAAGAGAGCGACACAAATAGGGTTTCGTTTCTAAGTTCAACTGCAGTAGTATAATTGTTGACCCCATTCCCCATCAATTTTACCCAAGCATCTTTGGCATTTACCTTATCCATGCCTTTTTGGAGTTTATTTTCTTTAAGAAACTCTCCAAGCGCATCACTTAACGGAATATGGGAGTTATGTCTTTTTGGCATTATTTTGGTATTGAAATGGGTTCAAATCTTTTGTAAGAATATAATATTCCATCTTCATTCCGCACAGAAAAAGAAGTTGAATCTATTTTAATCAGCTTTTCCTCTCGTTCACTCAAGGGGTTTTTGTAATGCAATGTAAAACCTTGGTCTATTGCTATCACCTCAAAAATCTCAGCATCATTGGAAGTATGATAAGTACCATCAAATTTGGGTTGCACCTTTTTTCGGTAGCCTTTGGTACCTTCCAATTGTATAAAATCAATACTCGGGTTTATGGAATAGTTCTTTTCCGCACCATCTTGGAATGTAACTTCGGTAATCTCCCAATACCCATTTAAATAATGTAGATCTTCTTTAGAAATGGAAGTGTCCTTGCACCCCCAGAAAAATAAAATCGTAAAGAAAAACAAGATTCTGCCCATATTACAAGGTAAAGATTTTATAACTCTGTCTTATGTTTTTAACTACATTTTCGGTGCGTTCCGCATGCGTATCGCTAATAAATATCTGTCCAAAATTATCATTGTCCACCAATGAAACAATCTGTGAGACGCGGTTTTCATCCAGTTTGTCAAAAATATCATCCAGCAGCAAAATAGGAGTTGTTTTGGCCTGTTCTTTAATAAAATGGAATTGAGCCAATTTTAAAGCAATCAAGAAAGATTTTTGCTGTCCTTGGCTTCCAAATTTTTTAATGGGATGTCCAGCAATGGTAAAATTAAGGTCGTCTTTATGAATACCAACGCTAGTATATTGAATAGCTCTATCCTTGTCAACTGTGGCCTCCAAAAGTTCCAATAAACCTTTGTCCAGGAGTTGGCTTTCGTATGAAAGCATGATTTCTTCTTCCTTTTCTGAGATGTGTGCATATTGTTCCTTAAAGATTGGAATAAATGATGTTACAAACGCTACTCTTTTTTGATGAATCTCTGTGCCAAGGGTATGCAATTGCTCATTGTAAATAGCTAGGGTATTGGGATCAAACGTATGATTGGCAACAAAATATTTGAGCAATGAGTTGCGCTGCACCAAAACCTTATTGTACTTGATCAAGGTTTTTAGGTATTCTTTATCTGATTGCGAAATAACACCGTCCATAAATTTTCTACGGGTGTCACTTCCTTCAGTAATAAGATCTCTATCTGAAGGAGAAATAATTACCAGCGGTAAAAAACCAATATGTTCCGAAAATTTTTCGTAGGCCTTTCCATTTCTTTTAATGACCTTTTTTAAGCCGCGTTTAAAGCTGCAAATAATTTTTTCTGTTCTCTCATCCTTTTCAAATTCACCCTCAACGACAAAAAAATCGGTTTCATGTTTTATGTTCTGGGTAGAAACCGGATTAAAATAACTTTTTCCGAAAGAAAGGTGATATATGGCATCCATGATATTGGTTTTTCCTACACCATTATCGCCAACAAGACAGTTGATAACAGGGTCAAATTCTAGACTCTTGGAAGAGAAATTTTTATAATTAACTAAAGACAAGTGCTTTAAAAACATAAAAAGCTAAAGGAGTATTACGTTTTAAGTCATTTAACGACTAATTAAAGATTCCAAAAATAACGAATAAATTACCTTTTGGTTTTGGATAAAAACTTTATTTTTGCGCGATTAATCAAATAAAGAATGGCAACATACAAGAAGCGCGGCTTTAAGCCAAAAAATAAGGTTGAAGAAGCTCAGTTAGATGAGCAGAACAGTACAACGGCTGAAGTATTCAGTACTTTGGATGAGAGTGCTTCCAAAACCGAGGCTTGGGTTCAGAAAAACCAGAATTACATTTTGGGCGCTATTGGTGCCATTGCTTTAGGAGTTTTAGGTTATTTGGGATACAATGAATTTATTCAAAAGCCAAAAGAAGCGTCCGCAGCCAATGAACTTTTTTATCCCCAACAATATTTTGATCAGGCATTGACGAATGAAACTGCGAAGGATTCATTATTTACTTTGGCTTTAAATGGAGCAGAAGGTAAATATGGCTTTTTGGATATTATTGAAGAATATAAAGGAACCAAAGCGGCCAATCTTGCTAAATATTCAGCGGGAATGACTTATTTGAACATGCAGCAATATGACGAGGCCATAGCTAATTTGGAAGGTTTTTCTTCAAGTGATGCGGTTTTGGGCGCCATGGCCAAGGGAGGAATGGGTGATGCATTTTCTCAATTGGGTCAGAACGAAGATGCTTTGGAGTATTACGAAAAAGCGATTGCACATAGCAATAATGAATATACTGCGCCAAGGTTTTTATACAAAGCCGGTATCATTGCTATGGACTTAAATCAAAAAGAAAAGGCATCGAGTTTCTTTGAGCGAATCAAAAATGAATTTTCTTCCTCTCAAGAGGCAAATGGAATAGATGTACTTATTGGGCTAGCCAAAAATTAGGCTTATGGCTACTGAAAACAAAAACTTATCAGCTTACAATAAGACAACAATCCCAAACGCGAAAGAACTTCGGTTTGGGATTGTTGTTTCTGAGTGGAACGATAACATTACAGAAGGACTGTATAATGGTGCTTTGGAAGCGTTAGTTGATTGTGGGGCCAAAGCTGAAAATATTCTTAGATGGAGTGTTCCAGGAACTTACGAGCTTACTTTTGGGAGTAAAAAGATGCTCAACACTCAAAAAGTGGATGCAGTAATAGCAATAGGTAGTGTTATTCGCGGAGAAACCAGCCACTTTGATTTTGTTTGTAGTGCAGCGGCCCAAGGTATTAAGGACCTAAATGTTACTTACGACATACCTGTTATCTTTTGTGTGCTTACAGATAACACCTTACAGCAAGCCATAGACCGCAGTGGTGGCAAACATGGTAATAAAGGTGCTGAAGCAGCTATTGCAGCCATAAAGATGGCTACCTTAGGAAGGTAATTCTTCATTTACATGCCAAATTGGGTAATACTATAGTTCTATTGAGGACTGTTAACATTTTTTGGCAGTACTTCACAATCCTATTTTTCTATTTTGAGTACCTTTGAGATTACACGGAAAAGGATGTAATGCGAAATTTTCTAAAACTTAGAAAGAATAGAACCTATGATTATTCACCACGTTATTATAAAGGTGAAGGCAATCCTTATAAAATAGAACATAAACTAGATAAATATAGAAGTACGGCGAATACGCAAAGAGGCCTAAAAAATAAATTTTCCTCAGCATTTGATGACTTAAAAAATGAAGGGGATAAAAATTTGAAAATTCGATTTTTAGTTATTGTGGCGGTTTTAGTATTGCTGTTCCTCTTCATCATAGACTTTGATTTATCCATATTCTTGAATCCCTAATGGCAGATATCATTAAACTCTTGCCAGACCATGTTGCCAATCAAATTGCAGCAGGGGAAGTGGTTCAGCGACCAGCTTCAGTAGTTAAGGAACTATTGGAGAACGCCATAGATTCTGGTGCTACCTTAATCAAATTGATTGTAAAAGACGGGGGTAAAGTTCTCATACAAGTGGTGGACGATGGTTCTGGTATGAGTGAAACTGATGCTAGGCTTTCTTTTGAAAGACATGCTACTTCCAAAATATCAACAGCACAAGATTTGTTTAATCTGCAAACAAAAGGCTTCCGCGGGGAGGCTTTGGCTTCAATAGCCGCAATTGCCCATGTGGATATGCATACACGAACAGATAGTGCAGAAGTTGGTACACATCTAAAGATTGAAGGCAGCAAGATAATGTCTCAAGAAGTTATAGCCACTCCAAAAGGAACATCAATAGCCGTTAAAAATCTTTTTTTTAATATTCCTGCTAGGCGTAATTTTTTAAAGT
Source organism: Flagellimonas sp. CMM7 (assembly GCF_021390195.1). Classification (NCBI taxonomy): domain Bacteria; kingdom Pseudomonadati; phylum Bacteroidota; class Flavobacteriia; order Flavobacteriales; family Flavobacteriaceae; genus Flagellimonas; species Flagellimonas sp. CMM7. The sequence continues at coordinate 3,347,085 of NZ_CP090003.1, forward strand.
CCAACCAAGTTGAATTACGTCATATTACAGATGAATTTCAGCGAGTTGCTCTGGTCCATCCAAATATCGAATTTCATTATTACAATAATGGTTCAGAACTGTTCAATCTTCCAAGGACCAATCACAGACAGCGAATAAGTAATGTGTTTGGAAATAGAATGGGAGACCGTTTGGTTCCAGTTAATGAAGAGACCGAAGTGGTTAAAATCTCTGGATTTGTTTGTAAACCAGAATTTGCCAAAAAGAGTAGGGGAGAACAGTTTTTCTTTGCGAATAGTCGATTTATAAAAAGTCCGTATCTGCATCATTCCGTGGTAGCAGCTTTTGAAGGGCTTATAAAGTCTGACCTGTACCCTGGATATTTTTTGTATTTGGAAGTAGATCCAGCATCTATTGATATCAATATACACCCAACAAAAACGGAGGTAAAGTTTGATGATGAAAATACTATGTATGCGATTATTCGTTCAACGATAAAGCATAGCTTGGGGCAGTTTAATGTAGCTCCAGTTTTGGATTTTGAGCATGACCCTAACTTGGACACTCCTTATGCTTTCAAAGAAAAAGGCGCCGTGTTGCCTAAGGTTACCATAGATGCTTCTTTTAATCCTTTTCAAGAAACAACTGAAAATCCAAGCCACAAATCTGGCTATCAAAAAACAAGTACGAAAGGTTGGGAGAACTTATATGAAGGGTTAAACGCTACTGTAAATACTGATAATTTCAGTAGCATAGAAATTGAGTCGGATGCAGAAGTACAAGGAACATTTTATTCTGATACTGAATCGCAAGAGCATGTTAGCACCACTTTTCAGCTAAAGCGAAAATACATAGTGAGTACCATTAAATCTGGCATGTTGGTTATTAATCAAAATCGCGCTCATGAACGGGTGCTTTTTGAAAAGTTTCTTGCGGAGATTACCGTAAAGGAGGGTGTAAGCCAACAACTCTTGTTTCCATTGGAACTTAGCTTCACTAAACAGGAATTGACCATTTTAAAAGAGATTAAAGAGAGCTTGATAAACGTTGGTTTTGCTTTTGAAAGTTTGGAAGAAGAGACTGTTAAAGTGACAGGTGTGCCCTTGGTTCTTTCAGAAAGTGGAATTGGCACGGTATTGGATCGTTTAATAGCTGACTGCAAGGAAGGGTTTGAAGGAGGTTCAATTTCTCAAGCAGAATTGTTGGCAAAGGCATTATCTGAAAATCTGGCTGTTAAAACAGGAGAAATATTGGATAAGGATTCTCAACTAGGTTTGGTGAATGACTTGTTCGGTTGTAAGGAACCTACATTAAGTCCGTTCCAAAAAATGACATACACTATTATCTCAGAAGGAGATATTGAAAAAAAGTTTAGCTAAATGGGTAGATTGACAGAGGCTGTAAAACACTTGTTGATTATCAACGTGATACTATTTATAGCCACACAATTATATGGGGATCAAATGTATCAGCTGTTATCCCTATGGTTTCCGCAGAACACCAACTTTCAATGGTGGCAGGTAATTTCCCATATGTTTATGCATGGAGGACTTATGCATATTGTGTTTAATATGTATGCACTATGGGCATTTGGAACTCCACTGGAGCAGGCTTGGGGCAGGAATAAGTTTTTGTTCTTTTATTTTTCAGCCGGACTTGGTTCTGCCTTATTGCATACAGGGGTTAACTATTATCTTTTTAATGAAGGAATGACTGCTTTGGTCAATGCCGGGATGACAGAAACGCAAGTTTTGGATATAATATCAAAAGGACAATACAGCCCAGATTGGTATAACGTGGCTTCCAAAAGTACCATTGATAACTTTCTAAGTGCGTATAACACCCCAGCTGTAGGAGCATCTGGTGCCATTTATGGAATTTTGGTGGCGTTTGCCTTTATGTACTCTGAGGCGAAACTTATGCTGATATTTTTGCCCGTACCAATCAAGGCAAAGTATTTTGTGCCCCTATTGTTAGCTGGAGATTTGTTTTTTGGAATTGGCAATATCAATACAGGAATTGCTCATTTTGCACATATTGGTGGAGCATTGATTGGTTTCATTATGATGTGGTACTGGAAAAAGAATCAGTTTAACCAAAACCGTTGGAATTAGCCTATGGCAAATGGTGGACTACAATATAATTTTGCTCGCTTCAGTATTGCTGAAAAACTGATTGCGCTAAATGTTCTGGTATTTATTTTAGATGGACTGTCTTTAGCTTTATTTGGAAATTCAATATCTGACTGGTTCCAGTTACCTAAAGATTTGATGGAGTTTTTTGGGCAGCCCTGGTCTATTGTTACATACTCATTTTTCCATGCTGGTTTCGGGCATATCTTCTGGAATATGATTATGCTATATTTTGCTGGGAGAATTTTCTTGAATCTATTTGATAACCAGCGCTTCATTAATGTATACTTTTTGGGTGTTATTGTAGGAGGAATAATATTTTTGCTCAGCTATAATGTTTTTCCAACTTTATTAAATACCAATACGGCATTAATTGGTGCTTCGGCAGGAGTCACAGCAGTGTTGATTTTTGTTTGTGCTTATTTGCCAAATCAAGAAGTACGGGTTATCTTCTTTAATGTTAAGCTCTGGTATGTGGGAGCTTTTTTCGTTTTGGTCGATTTAATACAGATTCAATATGGAGGAAATGTAGGTGGTAGATTGGCGCATTTGGGAGGAGCATTACTTGGTTACATTTATGCCAGACAGTTATTAAACGGAAATGATATCGGTTCTGGCTTTACCAAGTTTAGGGATGTTATTGTTCAGCTATTCAAACCAAAGGAAAAAAAAGGCCCTCTTAAAACAGTATATAAAAAGAACACTTCTAAAAGCAAGGGTTCTACAGATTATGATAAACAAGCTCATCAACGTAAAATAGATGCCATTCTGGATAAAATAAGTAAATCTGGCTATGAGAGCTTATCCAAGGCCGAAAAAGATTTTTTGTTTAAAGCAGGTAAAGAGAATTAGTACGTGAAAAAAACTTCTCTTGTTCTTAGTAAGTTAATATTTGCGATGAATATACTAATGGCTGTTTTATTGCTTATTACATGTATTCTTTCCTTTTTGACAACTCATATTTTCTCTTTATTATCAGTTCTTAGTCTGATTGTTCCTTTTCTTTTTATTATAAATGGATTGTTTCTGGGGTACTGGCTTTTTAGAAAAAAAAGAAAATTCTTACTATCTCTAATAACACTATTCATTGGGTATTTGATTTTTGGATCATTTTATGGAATTAGTAACCATAATGAAGAATCATCAGCATCCGATTTGAAAATCATGACCTATAATACTTGGGGGTTTAACAAGAATGAATGGATAAAAGAACCAAATATTGGGGATAGAATAATTGAATTCATTAGAAAGGAAGACCCAGATATCGTCTGTATTCAAGAGCATAGTAGGATACGATACAAGCAATTATCTAAATATCCTTATAGAAGTGAGACCCCTTATTCCGTTCCTAGGAGTATACAAGCCATTTTTTCCAAGTACCCTATTATTGGTAATGGCTCGCTTGATTTACCTGAGACAAGCAATAATATAATCTACGCGGACATCCTGTTTAAAAAAGATACTCTTAGGGTTTATAACTTTCATTTACAATCATTTAATATAGTTCCCTCTTCAGAAACATTTTCCGAAGAAGAATCGGAAAAGAATTATAAAAGGCTGGTGAAGACTTTTAAAAAGCAATTAGAGCAAGCTAAAATTTTTAGTAAACATAAAAAAACAAGTCCATATAAAAATATAGTTTGTGGCGATATGAATAATACACAATTCTCTAATGTATATCGTGTATTGAGCAAGGATTTGCAAGATACTTTTTTGGAAAAAGGAAAAGGATTTGGCAGAACATATAGTCTGTTAGGGTTTCCTATTCGAATAGATTATATACTTGCAGATCCAGCTTTTGAAATAATCTCTCATCAGAACTACAAGGAGGAATTATCAGATCATTATCCGGTTATGGGTACTCTTCGCCTTAAATCAGATTAAGAAGCAATCCGTAATATCTGCAATAATATGGATAATAAGGGCCAAGCCTATTATTCGAGTTTGTTTGAAAAAAGGAAGAATACAATACAGTAAAATGGCCCAATAACTATGTAAGGGGTGAAAATTAATGCTGCAACGATTTAAATCAAATATTGGGTCTGCAAGAAAATGATCCAGGTCGATTACAATTCCTGCTAAAAGAACAAGTATCACCTTAATTTTATTGTCTTTGAAAAATAAAAAACCTATAAGAATAGGAACGATAAAATGAATTCCATAATGAATGATGAACCTAAGCATTTAAAAAATCTAAAGATTGATTTTTTAAATAGGTAAGTGCGTTGGTTCCTTCATTGAATAACAAATCCAAAACACTTAGATTGGCTATAAAACCATGCCTTTCCTCAAAAACTTGAGAATATTCATTTAGATTAATATTTAATTCTTTTTTAGACTCTGCCAAGAATCTCATATCAGTATTTTTAGAAGGCACAACCTCATAAGAAGTGGTCTTTTCTCTAGGATTCTTAACACCTAAACAGTCACTGATAGTCTCTATGGTTTTTAGATTGAAATCAAAAAGAGAACCTTTAGCCTCTTCGAATAAAGGTTTTAAATCATCTTCATAAAATTCAAAGAAAGGTGACGTTCTATAGGCAGTTTCCAAGGTCCTCCAATGTTGTTTTTGCCAATTGAAACTATTATCCATTTCAATCTCACTATATTTTTGATGGTTTTCTTTCCCTTTGATATGTTTTATGGGGATGTTAAGCATATGCTTTCCCTGATCTGTGCAGATATAGCAACGGTTCCTATAGGTCTGTTTCTGGAAATTATCACATGCTTCCCAAACAATGTCGTTTTGTACAATTACAGAATACGTAGCAATACTTGGAAAATATGTTGGATGAACTAATAAACTCAAGAATTCTTTTTTCTTCGTTTTCTAAAAAAGTCAAATGCAAACCATCCTGCAAGTACCATTAAAAAATATTTTAAATAGGATACAGGTTCTCCGCTACCGCCAACAGTGGTGAAAATACGATCCCAACGTGGACGCCATTTTATAAGTCCTTCTTTAAAGTTATCAAAGCTTAACCAAAGAAAAACTGGTTTGCCCACTATATGGTTGGCAGGGACATATCCCCAAGTTCTACTATCTTCAGAGTGGTCACGGTTATCTCCCATCATCCAATAATAATCTTGCTTAAAGGTATAAGAGTTTACTTCTTCTCCATTGATCAAAACTTTTTGTCCCGTAACTATCACATCATTATATTCATAATCACGAATAATCTTTTTGTATAAAGGAATGGTTTTGTAATTGATTTCTACAGTGGCTCCTTCCTCAGGAAGATAAATGGGTCCAAAGTTATCATTGTTCCATGGATAAAAGTTGGGTTTTTGAGGATAAGCACCTGCATATACTCCTTTACCTTCATTCGTTTTTATAACAGAATCTATCTCTTGATTCTTTTGCAATGCAATCACCATGTCATCCGTTAAATTAGCAATTCTTGACCTTGGTTTTTCTTCTGTTAAGGATAATCTCAATTGTCTTATTACTTCGGCAGGTATTCCTTTTTCCCGTGTTATTAGTTCAATTTTACCATCAGGTGTTTGGTTTGCACCAAGCACAAAAGGAGATAGCGCATTGTATTGATCTTGGTTTAGAGCTGCTGTAATATATTTCCTGAGATAATCTGAAGCATCAACCTCAGCAAGTAATCTACTGGATACTCCTTTTTGGGAATAAATGGTATAATCATACATTACTTTTGCCCTATCCGAAAGTTGTAATTTCTTTCCATTGATATGAACAAATCCATCTATGACCGCCAACGAGTCCCCTGGAGTTCCCACACATCTCTTAACATAATTAGATTTTTTGTCTATTGGTTTTTTTACAGCTTTTTCTGCCTTAAAAAATTGATAAAGGGTATCCGAAGGAAGGCTAAAAACAACTATATCATTTTTTTTGATAGTATTAAACCCCGGAAGGCGCATATATGGCAACTGCAATTTATTCTTCCATGACGTTTTATGGGTAGCAGGATCAACATCTGCCACATATGACCTTTTCTTTAGGCCTGGAATAGTATCATGAACCATTGGAAGTGCCAATGTTGTCATAGGTACCCGTGCTCCATAATGAAACTTGCTTACAAACAGAAAATCTCCAATCCTAAGGGTACGTTCCAATGAACCCGTGGGAATTACATAGGGTTGTATAAAATAAGTGTGAACAAATGTTGCTGCTACAATCGCAAAAACGATGGAACTTACCCATTCTCCAAGTCCAGTTCTGGGTTTTAAATCTCTGTCTTCAATATATTTTACATCTTCTGCATAGTTTACAAAATAGATGTAAAATCCAAGGGTAAGAATAACCAACCATGTGTCCTGTAATTTGGATTTTCCAAAACTTCTAATGGTTTCTACCCAAACGACAGGGAACATCAATAAATTGATAATAGGAATAAATAAAAGTAAAACCCACCACCATGGTCTGTTTATAATTTTCATTAAAACAATACCATTGTAAATCGGGATTGCTGCTTCCCATGCTTTTCTACCAGCTTTTACATAGAGTTTCCAAGTACCTAAAAAATGAATGACTTGTACAATCAAAATAAAAATGATCCACTGTGTACCGTTCATAAAGAAATTTGTTTGTAAGACTACAAGTCTAGATTTTTGTTACTTTTTTTAGTTAAGATTTAACACATCTTTCATAGAGAAGATCCCGGTTTTGCCCTGAATCCACTCAGCTGCTATGACCGCTCCTAAAGCGAAACCCTCACGATTATGGGCAGTGTGCTTAATTTCAATATTATCTACCATACTTTCGTATGAAATAGAATGGGTTCCGGGAACAGATCCTTCACGTTTAGAGGTGATTGTAATTTTCTTTTCTCCAGATGTATCCAATTCCCATCCAATATACTTAGTGTTTTCTATGATTCCATCTGCCAAAGTAATTGCTGTGCCGCTTGGTGCGTCCAATTTTTGAGTATGATGAATTTCTTCCATTTGAACCTTATACTGATTTAGATTGGACATCATTTTGGCCAAATACGAATTCAATTCAAAAAACACATTGACCCCTAAACTAAAATTAGAGGCATATATGAATGCTCCATTGACCTCATTGCAGATACCCACTGCTTTATCATAATCTGATAACCATCCGGTAGTACCTGAAATAACAGGGATGTTGTTTTTAAAACAAGAGGTTATGTTATTAAATGCCGCGTCCGGAGTACTAAAATCAATAGCTACATCAATGTTTTTGTAATCTACTTTCTCCGTATCTACATCTACCTTTGCAACTATGAAATGTCCTCTATCTTGAGCAATTTGCTCAATCATTTGCCCCATTTTCCCGTATCCAAACAATCCAATATTCATATAATTAAAATTTTACCACCAGAGCCATTCCATAGTTTGGCTTATTGGTCAATGGATTAAGGTCTAAGTAAGGTTGAAAATCAAACGATAAATCATCATCCACATTATATTGTTTAAGATGTGCATCCACATTTGCGTCTATTATATTTAAGGCATAGAGCGCTATTGTGACCAATAATGACAAATCCCTATCACGTTGAGTACTTTCTTGTGCATCTTGCAAGGCATCATCAGAGATGTCAGGGCCGCTTCCGTCACCATTAATATCGTAAAATTCATCATCGGTAAAACCTGCCCGTCTTCTTTTAAAAGCATCTCTTGCTCGGTTGTATTCAGTATTATTGAAGGAATACACATAAATTCCCGTCCCAATGGCACCCCAAACTATAGGGGCTTTCCAATACCGTTTGTTGTAAATTTGACCTAATCCAGGGAATATAGCGGAGTAAAAAGCGGCTTTACTGGGTGCAAGCGGGTTTATCCTTTTCTTTTCATAAGTGACTTCTTGAATGGTAATACCTTTACCTTCTAAATCTTGAGCCAATGAATCAATTTCTTTGGGATGCGGTTCCACTTCATCTTCTTGAGAAAAGGAAAACTGCACAAAAAGCAATGAAAAGAATAGTAAAAAAAAACTTTTACTCACCTGTCAATAGTTTTCTTAAACGCTGAAATTCTTCTTTGGAATGAAAAGGAATCACAATTTTCCCTTTTCCATTTTGCGATGTAGTAATATCAACTTTGGTGGAAAGGTGTTGTTTTAACACATCCATACCTTTGCTAACAAAATTTGGTATTTCTTTGGAACTTGACTTTTTCGCTTCTGAAGAATTTCCTTTTTTTGATTCCTTATAAACTTTTACCAATCGCTCTGTTTCCCTAACGGAAAGGCCATCAGAAACCACTTTTTCGTAGATATTGATTTGGTCTTTTTTCTTTTCAATATTTATAAGAGCTCGGCCATGCCCCATGCTTACAAAACCATCTCTCATTCCTGTTTGAATGATAGGGTGGAGTTTAAGTAAACGCAAATAATTGGTAATGGTAGAACGCTTTTTACCCACACGATCGCTTAACTTTTCTTGGGTAACCTCAATCTCATCTATGAGTCGCTGATATGAAAGTGCAATTTCGATAGGATCTAGGTCTTGGCGTTGGATATTCTCCACCAAAGCCATTTCCAATGATTCTTGGTCATTTGCTATACGAATGTAAGAAGGGATAGTTTTTAACCCTACTAGCTTAGAAGCACGAAACCTTCTTTCACCAGAGACCAGCTGGAATTTGTTGAAATCGAGCTTTCTTACCGTTATGGGTTGAATAATTCCAAGTTCCCTGATTGAACTTGCAAGTTCTTTAAGTGTTTCATCGTTAAAATTGGAACGTGGTTGAAAAGGATTCACCTCGATAGAATCAATCTCCAGTTCAACTACATTGCCAATGACCTTATCCGCATTTTTATCCGAAACTGATTGAATATCATTCTCGGGATCTTTTAACAGCGCGGAGAGGCCTCTTCCTAAAGCCTGTTTTTTAGTTGCCTTCGCCATTTAAACTTTCTCCTTGTTTTTCTTCAATACTTCGTTGGCCAAGTTTAGATAATTTGTGGCACCCTTACTGCTGGCATCGTATTTAATAATACTTTCTCCATAACTTGGCGCTTCACTTAACCTAACGTTCCTTTGGATTATGGTGTCAAATACCATGTCTGCAAAGTGTTTTTTAACTTCTTCCACAACCTGGTTAGAGAGTCGTAACCTTGAATCATACATGGTCAACAACATGCCTTCAATATCCAAATCGTTATTATGTATTTTCTGTACGCTCTTTATCGTGTTCAACAGTTTTCCTAGGCCTTCTAAAGCAAAATATTCGCACTGTATTGGAATCATAACTGAATCCGCCGCAGTAAGAGCATTCAAAGTCAATAAGCCTAAAGAAGGGGCACAATCAATCAAGATGAAATCATACCTGTCTCCCAAACCTTTAAGGGCTTCTTTCAACATGTACTCCCTGTTGTCCTTATCAACCAATTCTATTTCAATTGCCACAAGGTCAATATGAGCTGGAATAAGATCCACATTTGGAGAATCTGTTGGTATAATTACATCATCTACCGTCTTGGTATGCTCCAGCAACTGGTAAGTGCCTTTTTCAATACTGTCCACATCAATGCCCAAACCTGATGTTGCATTGGCCTGGGGGTCTGCATCTATTAGCAGTACTTTTTTTTCCAATACACCAAGCGAGGCAGCTAGGTTAACCGTAGTGGTTGTTTTACCTACTCCACCCTTCTGATTTGCAATAGCAATAATCTTGCCCATTTCATAGTAAGTTAGAGGCTAAAAATACGATTATTTGGGATGCCAAAAAATGTATTTTGTTAACACTAGGTGAATAACCTTAACATTACTCGTTAAAGAAAGTTAAACTTTTAGTTATTAGGTTATTAAGGAGGGTCAGTCCATCAAAATCTTTAAGATTTCAATAGCTGCGCTACTAATTTTTGTTCCTGGCCCAAAAACTGCAACTGCACCATGTTTTAGTAGGTGTTGGTAATCTTGTTTAGGAATGACACCGCCAACAATGACCATAATGTCTTCTCTTCCATAGTTTTTCAATTCTTGAATTACCTCAGGAACCAAAGTTTTATGCCCTCCCGCCAGAGAGGAGATACCTAATACATGAACATCATTTTCAACAGCTTGTTTTGCCACCTCCGCAGGGGTCTGAAAAAGTGGGCCGATATCCACATCAAAACCAAGATCTGCATAACCTGTAGCCACTACCTTAGCTCCGCGGTCATGTCCATCTTGCCCCATCTTTGCTATCATGATCCTAGGCCTTCTGCCTTCTTCCAAAGCAAAGTCATCCGCCATGTTTTTGGCTTTTTCAAAACTTGCATCGTTTTTAATTTCTTTGGAATACACTCCTGTAAATGATTGGATTTTTGCTCTATAACGCCCAAAAGCCTCTTCCATCGCATCACTAATTTCTCCTAAAGTGGCACGCGCTTTTGCTGCTTCTACGGCTAAAGCTAACAAATTTTCTCGCTCAGCGTTGTTTTCCATGACCTTCTTGGATGCTATTGTAATCTGACTCAAAGCTTTTTGGACCGTATCTTCATTACGGGTAGATTTAATCTGTTGCAGTTGCGCTATCTGCTGTTTACGGACCTTATCATTATCAACTTCTAAAATTTGAAGGTCATCTTCGTCTTCCAAGCGATATTTGTTTACACCTACAATGGTATCTTGACCGCTATCAATCCGGGCTTGTTTTTTGGCTGCGGCTTCTTCAATGCGCATTTTGGGAATACCAGCTTCAATGGCTTTGGTCATTCCTCCAAGCTCTTCCACTTCTTTGATGAGTTCCCAAGCTTCTTGCGTAATTTGATTTGTTAACGCTTCGACCATATGGCTGCCGGCCCAAGGGTCTACGGTTTTTGTGATATGTGTTTCTTGTTGTAAGTAAATTTGAGTGTTACGCGCAATTCGAGCTGAAAAATCTGTAGGTAACGCTATGGCTTCATCCAAGGCATTGGTATGTAAGCTTTGTGTTCCCCCAAAGGCTGCCGCCATAGCTTCAATTGTAGTTCTGGCAACATTGTTAAAGGGGTCTTGTTCTGTTAAACTCCACCCACTGGTCTGGCTATGGGTGCGGAGCATCAATGATTTTTCATTTTTGGGATTGAATTTCTTCACCAACTTGGCCCAAAGCATTCTACCAGCCCTCATTTTGGCAATTTCTGTAAAGTGATTCATGCCAATTCCCCAGAAAAAAGAAAGACGGGGTGCAAAATCATCTATTTGTAGTCCGGCTTTTATACCAGTCCGAATATATTCAATACCATCTGAAAGTGTGTACGCTAATTCCAGTGCAGCTGGAGCACCTGCCTCGTGCATGTGATATCCAGAAATACTGATGCTATTAAATTTTGGCATGTTTTTGCTGGTAAACTCAAAAATATCAGCTACCAATTGCATTGAAGGGGCCGGCGGATAGATATAGGTATTCCGCACCATAAATTCCTTAAGAATGTCATTTTGGATGGTGCCTGAAAGCTGTTCCATAGAAACACCTTGTTCTTCGGCAGCAGCAATGTAAAATGCCATGATAGGGAGAACGGCCCCATTCATGGTCATTGAAACGGACATTTTATCTAAGGGAATCCCATCGAAAAGAACCTTCATGTCTTCCACAGAATCTATGGCGACTCCGGCTTTTCCAACATCACCAACTACACGTTCATTATCGCTATCGTAACCTCTGTGGGTAGGAAGGTCAAACGCAACTGACAGCCCTTTTTGCCCTGCTTCTAAATTTCTTCTGTAAAAGGCATTACTTTCTTCTGCTGTTGAAAACCCGGCATATTGCCGTATTGTCCATGGTCTACGGACATACATGGTAGAGTAGGGGCCGCGTAAAAAAGGGGAGATGCCCGCAGCAAAATTCTTTGAGGTCTCGACTGCGCTCGACCTGACACCTGATGATAATGTTAGATTCTGAAGATTCTTTCTACTCATCGCCAAGTCTTTTTTGTTCCAATGTTTCTGCCAATCGCTTTTCAATAATGGGCTCTATGATTGTTTTTCTGGGTTGGATTTTCACAAAAGGATAGAGCTCTAAATCATCCTTCATTTGGTCTTGTTGGTTTTGATATTTATTCGTTCCGACCAATGTTATTTCTTTTGTATTAAAAAGTTGCTGTTCTTTTTCAGAATTCTCCTTTATTTTTCTTTGTATGGTTCCTTTTTTCAATTCACTTAAAAACCCACCAGAATTTTCAATTTGTTTGAAAAGTTCCAATGCTCTTTCAGCAAGCTGTTGTGTTAAATGTTCAATGTAATATGTGCCCTCAGCAGCTTTTGATATTTGATTGAAATAGCTTTCTTCTTTAAGCAGTAATAATTGATTTCTAGCGATGCGTTCGCCGAACTCATTGTCTTTATGATAAATGGCGTCATACGGTAAATTCGTAACCGTATCGGCTCCTCCTAGTATTGCAGACATGCATTCTGATGTTGTACGTAACATGTTGACGTTATAGTCGTACAAAGTTTTGTTTCGTTTGGAAGGAATTGCCATAATATGGCAATCAGTTTCAATTCCATACTCGGTCCTCAGGCTTTGCCACAACCATCGTAACGCTCGCAGTTTAGCTATTTCAAAGAAATAATTTCCACCAACTGAAACTTTGAAAGTTATTGGGAAAGACTTCTCGACCGCGCTCGAAGTGACTGAGGAAAAATGATTTAAGTACTCGTTGGCATGTGCTAAACCATAGGCCAATTGTTGCACCATGCTGGAGCCAGCGTTTTGATAAATTGAAGTATCAATGCTAATTGCGGTAATTCCTTTTTTACTAGAGGTTTGATTATAGATTTCTCCCAATAACGAATGATCTTTTTCTAGGTTATGAAACCAATTTCCGTCCTTGATCAGGTTAGCGATCAAATCAATATTGAGGTTAATTTCTGATTTTTTTCCAGTAGTGAATTCCAATAGTTTTTTAATGGGCTCAACAGCCAAAAACTGAAAGTTAAAGTGGATTGGGGTATGTTCCAAGTCAATTCCTGAAAGTAATTCTTGAAAATTTATATTCTCATTTGGTATGGTGAACAGTATACTTTCCGTCCCTCTTTTTAGGCAATCTATAGCCTTGGCATTTGCTTTTTTAGAATCACCGACAAAAATAGTCTGCGCAATTTTCCAATTATGGTCTTTTGGAAGGTTAAAGGTTTTTGCATTTTGTAAATCTTCAGCATGGTAAAATGGTTTTACTTTAATGCCCTCCAAGGATTCCCAAAGTAAAGTTTCGTTATAATCCGCTCCCTTTAAATCGAATTGGATTTTCTGTTTCCATTGTTTTGCGGAAACTTCAGGAAATTCATCAAACAAACCTTGATTACTCATTCTTTTTTGTCTTTAAACTATCCTCATATTCTATCAAGAAAATCTCCTCATTTTCTTTCTTCATGTAAAACTTTTCACGAGCAAATTTTTCCAGCTCACTTTTGTCAGAAAGTTTTTCAAGAATCTCTTTATCCTTGTTTATTTCACCTTTTAAAAATTCTTTCTGTTTTTCCAGTTTTTTAACTTCATTCCGTAGCTCTAAATGTATCATCAAAGAATTGGTGTCAAAAAAAACCATCCAAATCAGAAAAATGGTCAAAACCAAGATGTACATGTTGGTCATGACTTTAAACCATTTTTTATTTTTTAATTCTTTGAACCTCATAACTTAACCTAGTCTATCATTTATTATGGTCCTCACCATATCTACGGCCACAGTGTTGTAATGGTTATTTGGGATAATGATGTCCGCAAATTCCTTAGAGGGTTCTATAAATTGCTGATGCATGGGTTTTACTGCTGTTTGATATCTGGTCAGCGCTTTTTCAAGGTCGTGTCCTCGTTCTTTTATATCGCGCTGCAATCTTCTAATCAAGCGTTCATCCGAATCTGCATGAACATAGATTTTTATATCGAACATATTGCGTAGTTGCGGATTGCTCAAAACAAGGATGCCTTCAACGATCATAACTTTTCTTGGCGGTGTCAATATAGTTTCATCTAAACGCGTCTCTTCAACAAAAGAGTATATAGGTTTATTTATTGATTTCCCTTGCCTTAATTGATCAAGGTGAGAAATCAATAAATCAAAATCTATGGAATTTGGGTGGTCAAAATTAACTTTTCCACGTTCCTCTTTGGTCAAGTGTGAAAGGTCATTGTAATAGGAGTCTTGCGAAATGACTCCCACTTCATTCTCTGGCAACTCATCCACTATTTGATTAACCACAGTAGTTTTTCCACACCCTGTACCACCGGCAATTCCTAAAATCAGCATAATGATAATTTAAATCTCAAAAGTAAGCATTTGATAAGATTTACAATCTGTGAATATTCTTGCATAGTTAATGCGTATTTATAAAAAAATGAATGATGATTATCATAAACCTTGAAAGTTTCTAGGACTAGTTTTGTATAGGATTAATGCTTTAATCTTATATTTATCTAGATAACCTGTAACAACAATTTTTATGGAAAATTCCTATGTTATAAAGGTCAATGAAAACTTTGATTTTCAACTTTCCAAAGACGATATTTCCCCTTTAGATATTTTAAAGACAAGCAGTGACACGCTGCACCTACTAAAAAATGGAGTTTCTTACCATATTCAGATAGTAAAAACTGATTTTAACAATAGATTTTATACGATCAATGTAAATGGTAATGAGTACCAAATCTCAATAGATACCCCTTTGGAAGTACTCATTAAAAAAATGGGCTTTGCTATTAACGGTGCTAAAAATATAGATTCCATAGCAGCTCCAATGCCTGGGTTGATTTTAGATATTTTGGTTAAAGAGGGGGAAGAGGTGAAAGAAGATGATCAATTGTTGATTTTGGAAGCTATGAAGATGGAAAATATTATTACCTCCCCCAGAAACGGCATTATTAAAAAGATTTCTATAAAAAAGGGAGAGGCGGTAGAAAAGAAACAATTACTGATTGAATTTGAATAATCAATTATGAAAAAAATACTGGTTGCAAATCGCGGAGAAATTGCCCTGAGGGTAATGAGAACCGCAAAGAAAATGGGTATAAGTACCGTAGCTGTATTTTCCGAAGCAGATAGAAATGCTCCACATGTTCGATTTGCGGACGAAGCGGTCTGTATTGGTGAACCGCCATCTAACAAGTCATATTTGTTGGGAGACAAAATTATTAAGGTCGCATTAAAACTAAATGTTGATGGAATCCATCCCGGATACGGTTTTTTAAGTGAAAATGCCGATTTTGCTGAAGCTGTTGAAAAGAATGGACTCACCTTTATTGGGCCAAAATCTAAAGCAATACGGGTAATGGGCAGTAAACTTGCAGCCAAAGAAGCCGTAAAGGCCTATGATATTCCAATGGTGCCCGGTATTGATGAGGCGATAACAGAGGTTGCGAAAGCCCATGAAATTGCAAATGAGATTGGATATCCAGTTTTAATAAAGGCTTCTGCTGGTGGAGGTGGAAAGGGTATGCGAATTGTTGAAAAGGAAGCGGATTTGGAATCTCAAATGGAACGGGCCATTAGCGAAGCTACTTCTGCTTTTGGTGATGGTTCTGTTTTTGTGGAAAAATACGTGACTTCGCCCAGGCATATTGAAATTCAGGTAATGGCGGATACCCATGGCAATGTGCTGCACTTTTTTGAACGGGAATGTAGTATCCAAAGGCGACATCAAAAGGTAGTGGAAGAGGCCCCATCTTCTATTTTAACACCTGAACTAAGAAACGCAATGGGAGTAGCGGCAACTAAGGTCGCTGAAGCTTGTGATTATGTGGGAGCAGGTACCGTGGAGTTTTTAATGGATGCTGATCTAAATTTCTACTTTTTAGAAATGAACACAAGACTGCAGGTAGAACACCCGGTTACCGAGTTGATTTCTGGAGTTGATTTGGTGGAGCTGCAGATAAAGGTTGCGAGGGGAGAAGAACTACCATTAAAGCAAGAAGATTTAAAGATACAGGGTCATGCTATGGAGTTACGGGTTTATGCAGAAGATCCTCTTAACGATTTCTTGCCCAGTGTTGGTAATTTGGAAGTTTATAAGTTGCCAGTAGGAGAGGGGATTCGAGTTGATAATGGGTTTGAAGAAGGAATGGATATTCCAATTTATTATGACCCCATGCTTTCAAAATTGATTACTTATGGTGAAACTAGGGAAGAGGCGATTGAATTAATACTTGATGCTATTCAGGATTATAAAATCAAAGGGGTACAGACCACATTACCTTTTGGCACTTTTGTTTTCAAACACGATGCGTTTAGGTCGGGAAATTTTGATACACATTTCGTAAAAGATTACTATTCTCCAGAAACCCTCAAACAACAAAATACAGATGAGGCGGAAATAGCAGCTATGATTGCATTGCACCAATACCTTGAAGACCAAAAAATACTAAAATTACCATCAAACTAATTCGTATGGATTCCAAAATAAAAATTTTAAAGGATAAAGTAGCTGAAGCTCATCTAGGTGGAGGTGAAAAACGAATTGAAAAACAACATCAAAAGAAAAAACTGACTGCGAGGGAGCGAGTCCAATATTTGTTGGACGAAGGCTCTTTTGAAGAAATGGGGGTTTTGGTTACCCATCGTACCACAGATTTTGGTATGGAAAAGGAAATCTATTACGGAGATGGTGTGGTAACGGGTTATGGGACCATTAATGGACGATTGGTCTATGTCTATGCCCAGGACTTTACCGTTTTTGGAGGCGCTTTATCTGAAACCCATGCCGAGAAAATATGTAAAGTGATGGATCTGGCCATGAAAGTGGGGGCGCCAATCATTGGATTGAACGATTCTGGGGGTGCCCGAATTCAAGAGGGAGTTAGATCTCTTGGCGGGTATGCTGATATCTTTTACAGAAATGTGCAGGCATCAGGGGTAATCCCACAGATATCTGCAGTAATGGGGCCTTGCGCTGGTGGGGCGGTGTATTCACCGGCAATGACAGATTTTATTGTGATGGTAGAAGAAACCAGTTATATGTTTGTTACCGGACCCAATGTGGTAAAAACGGTTACAAATGAGGAAGTGACATCGGAAGAGTTGGGAGGTGCCAGTGCACATGCTGTAAAATCCGGTGTGGCCCACAAAACTTCTTCTAATGATGCTATATGCTTGGATGATATAAGAAACTTGTTGGACTATTTACCACAGAACAACACCGAGTTACCAAAATTGAAGCCATATGCTTTAGGAGATGAGATACGGGAGGAACTCTCGAGTATAGTACCTGATAACCCTAACAAGCCCTATGATATGCATGGTGTGATCAAGGGGATTATAGACAGCGATACCTTTTATGAAATTCATAAGGATTATGCCGAAAATATAATAGTTGGTTTTGCACGATTAGGAGGTAGAAGTATCGGTGTCATAGCGAACCAACCCATGTTTTTGGCAGGGGTGTTGGGAGTGCAAAGTTCAAGAAAGGCTGCGCGTTTTACACGTTTTTGCGATGCCTTTAATATTCCTTTGTTGGTTTTGGTTGATGTTCCGGGATTCTTACCTGGTACTGATCAAGAATGGAACGGTATTATAATGCATGGTGCTAAACTTTTGTATGCCCTGAGTGAAGCAACAGTGCCAAGAGTCACTGTCATAACTAGAAAAGCATATGGAGGTGCTTATGATGTAATGAATTCTAAACACATTGGAGCAGATTTCAATTTTGCATGGCCCAATGCAGAGATAGCTGTGATGGGAGCGAAAGGTGCTAGTGAGATTATTTTTAGACGAGAAATTGCGGCAGCAAAAAATCCAGCAGAGAAATTAGCAGAAAAAGAAGCTGAATACGCTGAAAAATTTGCAAACCCATATAGAGCGGCACAAAGAGGGTTCATAGATGAGGTAATCCTTCCTAAAAACACCAGACGGAAACTGTTGAAGGCTTTTGCTATGCTAGAGAAAAAGGAAGTGCAGACTCCAAAGAAAAAGCACGGGAATATTCCGCTTTGATTTACTAGAGTTTCTTGGTGAAGTAATTGTAGAAATATAATACAAATATCTTCTAAAAAGCTTCACCACTAATCTGGGTATGCCTAGTTTTGCACAATGCAAAAAGAAACCCAGAAACCTAATTTTGAGTTTATAGCATTGATGGCTGCATTGATGTCAATCGTAGCACTGGCAATTGATGCTATTTTACCTGCGCTATCAAATATTGGAGTGGCCATAAATAGTCTGGACCCCATAGATCATCAATTGTTGATCACCATGATTTTTTTGGGACTTGGAGTAGGGCAACTGTTCTTTGGGCCATTGTCTGATAGTTATGGCAGAAAGCCAATGGTTTATTTAGGTTTCACCTTATTTGTAATAGCCAGTATCATCTGTTTATTTGCCCCTTCATTAGAAATAATGGTTTTGGGGAGAATTTTACAAGGAATTGGTCTTTCAGGCCCAAGAACGCTCGCCATATCGATTATTAGAGATACCTACAAAGGGGATTATATGGCGAAAGTAATGTCCTTTGTGGTTGCTTTTTTCATTTTAATACCAGTTGTTGCCCCGGCTATAGGTAAAGTCATTCTCGACAATTTTGGATGGAAAGCAATTTTTTACATTCAATTGATTTTTGGACTTATTGTCTGTTTTTGGTTTTGGAAAAGACAAGCAGAAACACTTCGCCCCGAATATAAAATTCCAATTTCCAGTAGTGTGTTCATTGATGGTGCAAGGGAGTTTTTAAAGTATAGGGAGACTATTGTTTATACTTTAATGTCAGGTATGGTTACAGGAGCTTTTTTGGTATATTTAAGTGCGGCACAGCATGTTTTTGAAAATCAATATGGATTGAAAGAAGCGTTTCCGTATATTTTTGCCGGGTTGGCAATCTCCATAGGGCTTTCCACATTATTAAACGGTACGTTGGTAATGAAATTTGGCATGAGGAAGCTATCACGGTTAGCACTTATTGCTTTTTGCGCTATAGCAATTTTGTATTCCCTTCTATTCTGGAATTCACCAAACCCCAGTATTTTTGTTTTGGTCGGTTTTCTTTCGGCACAGTTCTTTTGCTTAGGTTTTATGTGGGGAAATTACCGTTCCATAGCTATGGAACCAATAGGTCATATTGCTGGCATCGGTGCAGCTATTAATGGTTTTGTTTCAACCTTGTTAGCCATACCCATTGCAACATTTATAGGAGATTTTGTTGAAGATAGTGTCTGGCCGCTCTTTGCTGGCTTGGCTGTCTGTGGGCTATTTTCATTGCTTACTTTATTGATGGCTAAAAAGCCAAAAAAAGTTGCGGCAGCCTAGTTGTCTTTTGGGAAAAAGACCTCACCACTGCATGAATCTTCTCTTGCACCTGTTACCGAGCTCAATACGTTGACTTTATCCTCTAAACGAAGTACTCCCATTAAAGCAAAAACTAGTGCTTCCTTGAATGAAATAAGTGTTTTAGAAAGGATAATGATATCTATTGATGCTCCAAGCTTTTCTTTCAACGTGTCGATAAAAAAATGATTTAAAGCCCCACCTCCTGCAACGAATAATTTACTACGCGGTTTTGTGGCATGTTTATGGACTTCTATAGCAATTTGTTCGCAATTATGATGAATAAATGTATGGAGTAAATTAATGTGGGAAGCACCCGAATCTTCAATCAATGGAACAATTTGTTCCGTAAACAGCTCGTAACCTGTAGATTTGGGATAAGGCAACTTATAATATTCTAATTGATTAAGCTTTCTAGCTAGTGGTTTATCTACCCTTCCGCTTCTGGCCAATTTGCCTCCTTCATCATAAGCCAACCCCATTTTTTGGGTAACATAATTCAAAGGCATGTTGGCCATACCGATATCATATGCGATGCTTTCTCCATTTTTATCAAAAGAAATGTTGCTTATTCCTCCCAAATTCAGACAAAAATCATAATCATGAAATAACAATCTATCACCAATAGGGACCAAAGGAGCACCTTGTCCACCCAAAGAAACATCCTTGCTCCTAAAATCGCATACGACTTGTTTTTCACTAGTATCTGCCAATAACTGCCCATCTCCCAATTGAAAAGTAAAACCATCTTCTGGTCTGTGGTGCGATGTATGTCCGTGGCTTGCAATAAAATCCACCTGTAAATCGTATTCTTCTATAAAGCTTTTAGCCTGTTCTCCTAGCCACACACCATAGTCCTTATGTAATTGACTGTGGTCTTCTTCTGATAAATGAATTGCATTTTTAAGGTATTCCCGCATTTTTTCGGTATACTGGATATCCATGGTATTTTCTATGGAAAACTCCCAATTACCATTGCTTTTCCAAAGATGGCAATAGGCTAGATCCAACCCATCTAGTGAAGTACCGGACATTAGCCCTAGAACCTTATACTTTTTCATTATAGTTTTTTGATTTTAATGATTAATGAAATAGGCCTTTCATCGTCATTCAATACCTCTTGAAAATCTACTTTTACCTCTTGAAGAGTTCCAAGTGTTTCCATCCAATTTTCAAAAGTTCTTGCATACCATGAATGACCATCTTCAAACTTACCTGGTAAGCCCTTCCAAGCGTCGGATAGCCATTGACTCTTATATGGAAGTCCACTTTGTATTAGAAAAAATGGATGCAAGGTTTGAATTATGATGTATCCGTTATTGGAAACGGACTTTAATGTGTTTTCCAGAAGTTTTTGTAGACCTTCTTCCAAATACAGACAAAAGTTAAAAACAGCCGCATCAAAAGGAGCATATGGTATAGGGTTACCTTCTATTATATCCTCAAAAGTGAGTACATGATAATCTTGTGTGCCTTTTTTTTTGGCTTCTATGATTAGGTCCTCTATCGCATCGAACCCAACGGCCTGAAATCCCATTTCGCTTATTTCACGCGTGAGCCATCCTTCACCGCATCCAATGTCTGCAAATTTCTTACAATCCAGACTAGCTGCAGTTTCCAAAATTGCCTTATTGGTGAATTTTCTAGATGGAATTTGATTTTCCTGAATTACCTTAATCCATTCGGAAGCATTCTTTTCCCAAGATGAAATAATATCAGTTTTCATACTTGAAATGTTTTAAGTGTTATGGGGAGTTTTCCTTTGGCCTTTGTTTGACCAATAAAATGATGAAAGGCAACTTCTTGGAATTCTGCAAAATCTTGATAAACTACCACTATATTAGAATTGGATTTCAACTTTAGAATATCTAGTACGTAGGGATTTCCAAACAGATAGATCAAAACATTTTTTTGGGATATTAAAGATTGGATGAACTCCAATACTCCTTCATCAATTCCAAACTTGTTTTTTGGTTTTATAGATGGCGGAAAGAGCGCTAATACAACGTTTTTATGCTCAGATACTTTGTCTCCAATTAGTTCTATTGTGGACATCTCTAATTGATGATGTTTTTGTCCACCATTCTTTTCAATTTTTGAGGAAAAACTGTTTTTTGTCAGATTATTTAATGAAAGATTGATGAAATCATTTGATTTAATTTCTTTAATATCACCTGGGCTTCCATAGAGTTCAGTAATGCTATGTTGTGCAATTTTTCTATTTAATTCTGATGGCGATTGTGGATTGGGATTCTCGTTCTTATGATTATCTGAAAAAGCCTGCTCCTTTAACCTCCAAACTCTTTTAAAACTTTCTTCAATTCTTTTTTCTGAAGCACCTGCCATTATTTCTTCAATACCCTCTTTTGAATATTCTGAGAAGCACATCATGTCCATACCCGCGGTAAAAGCATTGGCTTCAAGCATTCCTTTTTGAGAATATTTTTTAGAAACGGCGTGCATGTTTAAGGCATCAGAAATAATAACACTCTCAAAACCCATATCTGTTCGCAACAAATCTGTTATAATTTTTGATGAGGTAGTGGATGGGTTTCCAGAATCCAGTTCTGGAATGGATAAATGACCAACCATCACAGCATCGACCCCTTTTTCTATAAGCTTTTGATAGGGATAGAGCTCATTTTTCTTTAACTCTTGTTTTGATTTATTGATTATAGGTAATCCCAAGTGAGAATCTGTGGCAGTATCTCCGTGTCCAGGAAAATGTTTAAGCGCCCCTAATGTCCCAATGCTTTCCATACCTTTTATATAGGCTTCTGCCTTTGTGAGGACCAAGTTTTTATCATCACCAAAAGAGCGGTAGCCAATTACTGGATTTTCAGGATTATTGTTGATGTCCACCACGGGAGCCAAATTCCAATGAACACCTGCTTCCTTGCAATCAGTTGCTATTTGCTTTCCAACCTCAAAAACTAAACTGTGGTTTCCTTGAATAGCTCCTAGGGTAATGGCATAGGGGTATTGGGCAGTTTTTTCTATGCGCATGGCCAAGCCCCATTCTGCATCAATTGCTATAAGCAAAGGGAAGTTTGCAGCTTTTTGATACCTAGAAATAAGTTGTCTTAACCTTGCATAGCTATCATCATTATAAACTACCTTCTTTTTTCCTTCGAAATTGGTTGCGGCACTTGCCCGACTATGAAAAAAACAAATAGCACCTATGTTATTGGTGCTAATCAAATCTTCAATTTGTAGAACTTCTTCTTCAGAATCATTGATGAATGCAGCCGGCATGAACAGTTGACCAACCTTTTGTTTTAAGGTGAGTTTTTTTGTTGCACTAGAATAGGGGAGTAGGCTGTTATGCATCGTTTACATTAGTTTTTTTACCATAGTCCTCTGGGTATTTCAAATACCTAAGTACTAGAAACGCTGGTAATGCTGCAACAACCACCCAAAGAAAGAATCCATCATATCCAAGCCATTCTTGAATATAACCACTCAGCATCCCCGGAATCATCATTCCCAGAGCCATAAATCCTGTGGCTATGGCGTAGTGCGAGGTTTTAGAGATTCCTTCGGCAACATAGATTAGATAAATAAGAAAGGCGGCAAATCCAAATCCATAGCCAAACTGTTCAACAACTACGGTGCCTACAACAGCAAACAAACTTGTAGTTTGCGTAAAGGCAAGAATGGCATAGAGTGCATTGGGTAGGTTTAATGCTAACAGCATTGGAAACATCCATTTTTTTAACCCATCTCGTGAAATTAGAATACCGCCCACAATTCCGCCTATGGAAAGCATTATAACGCCCACAGTGCCGTAAATGGTACCTACAGCTTCGGTAGAATATTCCAAACCACCTAATTCTAAGGTGTCCAGTAGAAACGGTGAGGCCATTTTAACCAATTGGGATTCGCCTAATCGGTAAGTAAGTATAAATAATATGGCCACCCATATTTGGTTCTTTTTAAAAAAACTGGAAAAGACCTCTAAAAAACCAGCTGGTTTTTCTGTTGTTTTATTTTGTGATGCTTCAAATTTTGGGGCAACCAAAAAGTTGGAAATAGTCAAAACCATCATTAAAATTGCGGCACAGATCATCGTTATTGACCAAGCCTTTGCATTGTCACCATATTCATGCTCAAGAAAACCAGCAAATATGACCAGTAAACCTTGTCCTGTTACCATGGCCAGACGATAAAATGTGCTTCGTAATCCTATAAAAAATGATTGTTTCTTTTGAGTTAAACCAATCATATAGTAACCATCTGAAGCAATATCATTAGTTGCAGATGCAAAAGCAGCCATCCAAAAGAATGCAAGCGTTATAATAAAGAAGGAATTGGAGGGAAGAAATAGACCAATTCCCAAAAAGGACAAAGCAACGATAAATTGCATACCCAGAAACCATTTTCTTTTGGTTCCATTTAGGTCTACCAATGGGCTCCATAGCGGTTTTATTACCCAAGGTAAGTACAGCCAACTGGTATACAACCCTATTTCGGCATTACCAATTCCTAAACGCTTGTACATAATAACAGAAACAGTAACCACTAAAATATAGGGAATGCCTTGTGTAAAATAAAGCAATGGTATCCATGCCCATGCGCCTTTGTCTTTTTCTACAGTGCTCATTTAGGATGTTTTAGTAGATTTTGATAGATACTTTTTTCAGATTCTTCAATGACCTTTGCTCCTACTACTTTTTCATAATATTCAGCGGGACCAACCCCACCTATAATAGCATAGGCGTATCCAAGCTCTTTTAATGCATTAAGTGATTTTATCAAAAGTATTTTTCCAATTTTTTTTCCTCTTTCTGATTCTAAAACTCCCGTAGGTCCAAAAAAGTTCTTTGATGTGCTTTCAAAACAAGCAAACCCTAAAATGGATTGTTCTCGTTGTGCTATATAACAATTAACGGGAAGTGACGCGAAAGCAACACTGACTTCATCTCCCCAGTTTACACTGAAATTAGATGTGACCCAATTGGTTACGATACTCATTTCGGGTGCAATAGGTCTTTTGATTATGATATTTTCAGTTTCCCAAAGATACTTTTCATCCTTGGTGGAATCGGGTAAATCAAGAAGTCTTACAAGCATGTCCTGCATAATCAATTTGATTCTGGTTTTAATACCTGTACTTCGCTTTCATTTCCGAAGGCATCAATAATAGTAATTCCAATTCCCTTTTTTAATTGCTTTTTTGTCAATTGGAGTTGGTTACAGATAGTATTTTGGCTTACGGAAAGATAACTCTTTCTAATGAGCAGTTTTTGGTTTGGTGTTTTATTGTTCAATGCGTAATAATTCAAAAATCTTGGAATACTATCCGAATGTGAAATGCAAGTGTTCAGGTTGTTGCTTACTATCTGGATCGATTCAACTTTTGGAACGGACACCTTCCTTTTTGTTTTTGTAATTCCACTTGGGTTTTGGGAAGGAAATCTATAGAACTTTTTCTTTAAGATTTTGGTGACATTATCATGTTTGCCCAAAAGTGATTTTGCACTGAAGAAAACATTGCCCGATATTTCTTTTTGAGATCTGGCCAACGAAAGCTGTTTAGGGATTTCTTTTTTCTTGTTCCAGGCCTTGTCCTTGTTGTTCTTGATTTTGTAAGTCCCGTTGCCTATGTATAAATTGGTGTTTTCGGTGGTAGTAGCCCACCATTTGGTAATAACTTGATGAGAGGCAAGAGGATAATCCATACTCCAATATACTTGGGGGACTAAATAATCTAACCAACCTTTTTGAATCCAAAGTAACGGATCCGCATAAAGGTCCTCATAGGTTGTTTGCCCTGCTTTTGTATCAGAACCATTTGCATCGGTACTCTTGTTTTTCCATACTCCAAAGGGACTAATGCCAAATTGAACCCACGGTTTAGATTTTTTAATGACTTTATGTATATTTTTCACCAAAGAATCCACATTACTTCGTCGCCAATCTTCTATGTTTTGATTCTGTAAACCGCAGGTTTGAAAAGCGATACTGTCTTTAAATACTTCATCTTTGATTTTGTATGGGTAAAAATAATCATCAAAATGAATGGCGTCCACATTGTAGTTTGCAACCACTTCCTCAATGACATTGGTCAGTTTTTGTTGCACTTCTGGTAACCCGGGATTATAGTAGTATTTTTTGCCATATTTGAGCATCCAATCCGGATGTTTGTAGAAATCGTGTTTTTCAGACAGTGCTATTGTATCCAAATCAAAAGTGGCGCGATATGGATTGAGCCATGCATGAAATTCCATTCCACGCTTATGGGTCTCTGTTATCATCCATTCTAAAGGACTGTTGAAATCTTCTTTTGGTGCCTCTCCTTCTTTCCCAGTCAAGTATTTAGACCACGGAGCTTGCTCTGTCTTGTAAAATGCATCGCCCGCTGTTCGTATCTGTACTATAGCCGCATTAAAATTAAGTTCTTGGTAGAAATCTAGAATTTCTATAAAATCTCTTTTCTGTTTTTCTGAATTGTCATTTGCATTTTTAGGCCAGTCAATGTTTGCCACTGTTGCAATCCAAACTCCTCTAAACTCTTTTTGCGGTTGAATTTTGGTCATTCTTGAAACCGAGCAGGAAAGACAAAGTAAAAGTGGAATTATGTAGATAATCCTTGACATAAAACTTAAATAAAAAAGGCCTACTTATGGACTAAATGTAGGCCTTTTCGCTTGATAAAATTGAAAACTAAAACTAACAACTCAAACTAAAACTATTTTATATTGATGGATCTGCAGGGGTATTTGGATTATTATCTCTTTCTGTATCTGGATAAGGATAGAAATTCCTGTTCCGTTCTGCATTTGCATCATTTGGACCTGGTCTATTAAATCTTCTACTATCTTCCAAAGACATACCGCTCATAAATAATTCAATACGTCTGTTTCTATAGATCTCTTCTAAAACTGCTTCTTGGGTTGCCGCACCTGAATATTCAGGTAAATTGGCTCCCAATCCAAATGCATCTCCTGCTGCAGTTTTGGTAAGCACTTCATTCAATACTGTTATGGCTTGAGGTACTTGATCCTGTCTTGCCAAAGCTTCAGCTTCAATGAGTAACATTTCTCCTGGCAAGTATACTGGGATGTCATCTAGATTATCATCAAAAAAACCAACAGAGAAAAACGCATCTTCATTTGTTGAAGGATCATTGGCTATTGTAACGTAAAAATCTAAACGCCCATCCGTTGGATCCGGCAACAATGTATCTGGTAATCCAAATTCATCGTTCTTGGCTTCAACAACATTGTTGGTGCCATATGTTTCCGAAATTGGGTTGGGCACTGCAGCATCATAGGACCAAGTAGATTGAACCGATAAATTCACAGCATTGGCAGCTGTAACAGCAGCGGGATAGTTACCAGCCATAAGGTTATATCTAGCCAATAGTGCTTGAATGGAATTTTCTAAGTCCACAGACTGGAAAACACTTGATGATACTGAAGAAGAGATACCGCTTTGTGCATACCCTAAAGCTGTTGTTAAATCACTGATTGCATCGGCTAAAACCTCTGCTCGTGAATTAAATTGCGCTTCCTGCTCCGTAATCAAAGGTACTTGTTCAAAAAACTGGATGAGCGTGCCATTGGCCAATGCTTCATAGAATAGGGCATAAGCTTTTAAACTATTGGCTTCAGCTTCATCTGCGGCGGCAGTATCTGCATTTTCGAACACGGTCAAAGATTCTCTACGAACCAGCATGAGCTCGCCCCACAGACTTCTTAGGATACCGTTGTTAATAGAAATTTCATTACCTCCATTGATTAGTTCAGCTTCTGCTAAGTTTCCAGGATTAATCAGTCTCAATTCATCCGCGGTTAAGCCAGATGCAGTAACTGTGGTATAAATTGCCCCTGCACGATCAGTACTGTAACGTTGCTGAACTCCATTAATTAATTTGATAAGGTTTTCAACACTTCCTTCAACTTCTGGGTCGGAAATGTTTATTGGGTCGATGAACTCTTTGTCACAAGATACAATGACAAAGAATACGGTAATAGCTATAAATATTTTATTGATATTTTTCATTGTCTTCTTATTAGAAATTTGCACTTAGTGATAGAATAAAAGTTCTTGGAATTGGTACATTACCAAAATTCACAGCACGTAACAAGTTTGATTGTCCACCAGCATTTGTTTCTGGGTCATAACTGAAAAAGTTATCGATAGAAATCAAATTTCTTCCTTTTAAGGCGACGGTAAAGTTTTTTACCCCCTTAAAAAGTTCAGGAAATGTATAACCTAATGAAACCTCACGCAATTTTACAAATGAACCATCCTCCATTCTAAATTCTTGAATTGGATATATTGAAGAGATATAACCTCTTGGAAGTTCACCAGATAATTCTTGTTCTGCCAACCTTCCTACACCAACTCCTTGCCTTGTTCGTTTATCGGCATCAAAGACATCAAAACCTTGAACTGATTCCCACAGCATAGAAAATGAAAATTGTTTGTATTGTACATCTGTTCCTATACCAAGGAGATAATCTGGATTTGGATCACCGATAACTCTTCTTAATGCATCACCTGTTGGTTGTCCATTTGCATCTCTTTGAGGAGTTCCTGCCAAAGCGTCCCCTCTTTCTTGTTGAGGTAAGCCATCTGCAGTCAATAGAAAGCTACCATCATCGTTTCTAGCAAAATAGGTTCCATAAAAGACACCCAAGGCTTCACCTTCCCTAACCTGTGGCGGAGCTCCACTTACAGTGGCTATAGATATGGGGCCACCTGTAGTTGCAGTTACCTCATTTCTATTTCTAGTAAAATTAAAGTTCAAATCCCATTTTAAATCATCAGTTTTTATAGGAGTAACTCTCAAGTAGATTTCTAAACCATCGTTTTTCATACTGCCCACATTCTCAAATCGAGAAAGACCTCCTTCAGAAGGAGCCAACGTACGCTGAACAATCAAGTCTGATATTTTCTGATTGTAATATGTGAACAAAACAGATGCTCTATTGTTAAATAAGCTTAAATCTGTACCTATTTCAAATTCCTTTAATCGCTCTACTTCTAAATTTTCATTACCTAGAGCACTGGACTGGCTTAATGAAGTGGTTCCTTGAAACTCGTTTGGATTGTATCTTCCAAACCTTGCATAAGGACCTACTGCTGTAAGGTTTCCTGCTTCACCATAAGATGAACGTATTCTGGCGGAATTTATAACATTGGATATACCTGAATTCTCCCAAAAAGGTTCACTTGATAACACATACGAACCTGATATTTTAGGATAAAAGTTTGTTCTTTTGTCTGGGTCAAAGTTTGTAGCTCCATCAATTCTACCTGCAATGGTTAGAAAGTATCTATCACTAAAAGACAGGGTCTCTTGAACAAAACCTCCAAAAATCTCTAATCTATCATCGCTTTCTTGCCCTTGTAAAGGAACGGTGGGAGTCCCACTTGCATCTAAATCTCGACCCTGAGTTCCAGAGTACTCTAAACTACTAGATTGAAAATTATAGCCAACTATGGTTTGAGAGTTGATATTATCTGAAATATCAAAATCAAATGTAGCGTTCACATCATAATTCCAGTTAAAAATAGTTGCTTCCGCATTACCTTGATAACCATTGTTGAAATATGCAGCGTTAACAGGCTCATAAGCATATATAGGAATTGAAATGTTTCCATCCTGCTTATAAGTGTCCATACCTAAAATTTGAT
This sequence comes from Flagellimonas sp. CMM7, assembly GCF_021390195.1. Taxonomy (NCBI): domain Bacteria; kingdom Pseudomonadati; phylum Bacteroidota; class Flavobacteriia; order Flavobacteriales; family Flavobacteriaceae; genus Flagellimonas; species Flagellimonas sp. CMM7. The sequence goes on from NZ_CP090003.1 coordinate 3,375,990, forward strand.
CTATAGTTAAAAAATCAGTTGGTCTCAAAGACACTGTTAGGTTGGGAATGAACCTGGTGACATCTTGGGTAATGTCAAACTCTTCTATTATGGATAAAGGGTTTACTCTGGTGGGTTCTACACTTTGCAGGTTCCCACTTGCATCCCTTTGAGAAGCATTGTAGATATTGTTGGTAATGTTCACGGAATTGATCGGACTCCAAAAAACATTTCCATCTGGCTTTTCATCAGAAGTACTGTTCATAAAGTAAAGCCCTACGTTGTATGATAACCAATCGTTAACGGTATGGTTAAAATTCAACCTTGCGGAAAGTCTATTGTATTTAGTGTTTCTAATGATGCCTTCATTGGACAAATATCCAACGGAAGCTGCATAGCCCATTTTTTCATTTCCATCCCTAATGGACAAATAGTTGTCCGTTCCGAGTCCCGTTTGGAATATTAAATCTTGATAATCAAAACGCTGTACATCTACCTTATTGGTCAAAAGATTAGCGAAAGGTGTTGTGTTTCCTTCAGCATCTCTACCAAATATGGGCCACAATCTTACATCTTCGCCACCAAATTGTTCACCCCTTAAATTCATATCTACTTCCTTTCTTAAGTCATTTACGTTGAATGAAGTTTTAAAGAAAATTTCTGGACCGTCAACAAAATTACCACCTCTTTTAGTGGTAATGATCACTACACCATTGGAAGCACGCGAGCCATAAATTGCAGCTGCAGCTGATCCATTTAAAATGTTGATGTCTTGGATATCGTTCGGATTAATGTCTACCATTCTGTTTTGACCTGGACTGGCATCTCCAGAGCTAACATTTAGGTTGGTTACATTAGTTGTTAAGTTACTGGCAATAACCCCATCAACTATATATAAAGGTTCTGAAGAACCACTTATGGTACTTGGACCTCTTAGTCTTATTGAAAATCCACCTGCGGGATCACCCGAGTTTTGGGTTATTTGAGCACCTGGAACCTTACCTTGAATTGCAGATGTAACATTTATAGGGTCTGCTTTTAAAAGTTCTACACTTTTTACAGTGGTAACGGCGTTACCTAATTTTTTTCGTTCTTGTACCACGGTGGAGCCTGTTACAACAACCTCATCAAGACTTAGAAGATCTTCTGACATTGCAAAGTTGTTGGTTACATCGCCACCAGAATAACTTACACTTATTTTTTCTGTTGAATACCCTAAGTAACTGGCAACAAGTATGTAGTCTGCCTGCTGCAAGTCAGCTTGAAAGCTGTAGTTACCATCAAAATCGGTTACAGTTCCATAAGAAGTGTTCTCAATATAAACAGAAACACCAGGTATGGGCGTTCCGTTTCTACTATCTGTCACTGCTCCGGAGAAGGAGCCTGAATTTTGGGAAAATGCACTGGCACTGACGGCTATGCACACCAAAAACAGTATTTGGCGCAATTTTTTTCCATTCATAAAATTAGTTTTTTCCATTTAGTGTTGGAGTTAGTAATTAAGTTTTATTAAGTAGTTTTCTCAAAAATATGCAAATAATTGCAAAACATGCAATATTTTGCAATATTTTTGAAGGAATTGGGTTTTAACCTTATTTTACTTAAACTTTTACATTTGCTTAAATTATAAAACACCATGCTGAAGGAAGAACGCCATCAGGTTATATTGAACGAAGTACGGATACACAATAAAGTTCTATTGAATGATATTGCCGAGTTAGTTAAGGTCTCTCCAGATACGGTCAGGAGAGATATAAAGGAGCTACATGATAGCAATAAGCTTAAGCGTGTACATGGTGGGGCAATTTCACTGGGATTCAATCATTACAATTATGCCAGTCGAGAAATTTACTCCCTTGAGAAAAAATCAAAAATTGCAGAAAAGGCGGTTTCATTACTCAAAGAAGGGCAGGTAGTCTTATTGAGTGGTGGAACAACAAACCTTGAAATAGCAAGGTTGATTCCACCTTATCTTAAAATAACATGTTTTACTCCAAGTTTACCCATAGCTGTTCAGTTGTTACCTAAACTAAATATTGAAATAATTTTTGTTGGAGGAAAGATTAATAAGGATTCGCAGATTACTATTGGTGGCGGACCCATTGGGGTTTTATCAGAGATAAAGGCAGATATTTGTTTTTTAGGAGTTAACAGCATACATCCAAATGATGGGGTAACCGAATTTGATTGGGAAATAGTTCAAGTTAAAAAGGCTATGATAAATGCATCAAAAAAAGTAGTTGTTCCCTCTATATATGAAAAAATTGATTCTGTTCAGCGATATAAGATTTGCAATATGGATGCTGTTGATTTATTGATAACCGAATTGGACAAAACGGACCCCTTATTGAAACCATATGGAAAAAATACAGATTTGATGTAAAAAAAGAGAGGCGGATAGCCTCTCTTTTTTTATCAATTATTTGAATTTGTAACGGACAAAACCTTCCATGGCTTCATATTCAGCCATACCCAATTGGTTATATTTTTTTGCTGTTTCCGTGTTGCGTTGCTCGGCACGTTGCCAAAATTCACGTTGATCATTGCCTGGAAACATTGCTGCATCTTTTTGGGATTGATGTTTGAAAATGGCATTTTTCTTTCGTTCCATATCCTTGGGGCCAACAGGCACCGCCATTTCCATATCTGCAATATCCCATTCTTGCCAAGCGCCGCGATATAACCAAAGATAACAGTCGTCAATCCAATCAGCTTTTTCTTGAACTAGTCTATCTACTGCTTCATAGATTATTTGAAGACATACACGGTGTGTTCCATGTGGATCAGAAAGGTCACCTGCAGCAAATATCTGATGTGGCTTCACTTTGTTCAAGAGGTCATATGTTATTTGAACGTCTTCCTTTGAATGAGGCTTTTTCTTTACGGTACCAGTTTCATAAAATGGCAGATTCTGAAAATGAGCGTTTTTTTCATCTACTCCGCAATATCTGCAAGCGGCCAATGCTTCGCCTTTTCTTATAAAACCTTTAATTCTTTGAATTTCCGGACTATCTACCTGCCCGGGGGATTTTAAGCTCAAGAACTGTCTTGCGTCCATTAATTTTTTTTCCAGTTCCTTATTGTCATCTTGCACATCGGTGGCAAAATCTAAAAACCGAATCACTTCATCATCAAAAACCGCGATGTTTCCTGAGGTTTGATAAGCTACATGAACCTCATGCCCTTGATCAACCAGGCGTAGTAGTGTTCCGCCCATGGATATGACATCATCATCGGGGTGCGGACTGAATATTAAAGAACGTTTGGGGTAGGGGTCTTTTCGTTCTGGACGTTGACTATCATCTGTATTTGGTTTTCCTCCCGGCCAACCCGTAATGGTTCTTTGCAGTTCATTAAAAACTTTAAGATTAATATGTTCTGCAGAACCTATTTCGGCAACCAAGCTCCCCATTCCATATTCGTTATAGTGTTCGTTTGTGAGTTTTAAAATGGCTTTATTCAGTTTTTCGGAAAGCCACAGTGTTGCTTTCTTGATCAATTTGTCATTCCAGTCACATTCGCTCACCAGCCAAGGTGTGTTGATTCGTGTTAAGGAAGATGCAGCTGCGGAATCCAAAATGAATTCGCAGTTCTTATGGTGTTGTAGGAATGTAGCGGGAATACTCTCTCTAATTTGTCCTTCAACGGATTGTTCTATGATACTTGCTTTACCTTCGCCCCAAGCCATTAGGATTATTCTTTTGGCATCCATAATGGTTCCAACTCCCATAGTGATTGCTTTTTTTGGTACATTTTCAAGCCCAAAGAAATCACTGGCGGCATCCAATCTGGTTACCCTATCTAAGCGCACTAAACGTGTTTTACTCTTTAAAGATGATCCTGGCTCGTTGAAACCAATATGACCTGTTCGTCCAATACCTAATATTTGAATGTCAATGCCACCTGCCTTGTTAATTTTTTCCTCGTACGCATTACAAAAATCACGTACGTCCTCCTTATCCAAGGTTCCATCAGGGATGTGTATATTTTTCTTTTTGATGTCTATATGATCAAAAAGATGTTCGTCCATAAAACGCACATAACTGTGAATAGAATCAGATTTCATTGGGTAGTATTCATCCAAGTTGAAAGTGATTACGTTTTTAAAACTTAATCCTTCTTCTTTATGAAACTTCGCCAAGTAGTCATACATTTTAGTGGGGGTAGAACCTGTGGCGAGCCCTAAAACAACGTTTTTGCCTTGTTTTTGACGCTGCCTAATCAATTGCGCAATTTCATTGGCCACCCAAAAAGAGGCATCTTGGGAATTATCATGTATATGCGTCTCTATTTTTTCAAACTTTTTGGACTCATAGTCATTGGGGTAGCTCAATGTTTTTGGTTTCGTTGCTTGCGACATAGGTGAATAGTTTTAAACTTTTGAGGTGCAAACGTAATCAAAAAAAATCATTTTTGCTGTTTATTGCTGTAATTAATGCTGTTATGTGCAATAATTAACTTTTAACTAACATAATGGTAATAAAAACGGAATAAAATGGCATGGCGAATATTTTCATATATTTGCCCCGATGAGCATTGTCTTAATGTATCTTTTATGTTAAAAGAAGAACGACAACATGTTATTTTAAATGAAGTGGCACTGCATAACAAGGTGTTATTGACTGATATTGCTGAAATATTGGATGTCTCAATAGATACCATCAGAAGGGATGTAAAGGAACTTGATAGTGAAAATAAACTTCGTAAAGTGCATGGAGGAGCAGTTTCTTTGGGTTTTACCAACTCTACAGTTAGAAACACCAATATTTATGCTCTTGAAGAAAAGACGAAGATTGCTGAAAAAGCGGTATCGATGCTCAAGGAAGGAGGAGTAGTGTTCATTGATGGCGGTACTACTTGTCTTGAATTGGCAAGACAAATTTCAGAGAATATTAAATTAACTTGTTTTACCATGAGTCTCCCTGTAGCAATGGAGTTATTGGCAAAGCCTAATGTGAAAGTTATTTTCATTGGAGGAGAAATTTCACCAGATTCGCAAATATCTATAGGGCCCGGTACAATCCGCCAATTATCAGAAATAAGAGTGGATTATAGTTTTATAGGAACAGGCTATGTAGACTCCCTGTACGGATTAACCGAATTTGATTGGGATATTGTTCAAGTTAAAAAAGCAATAATCAAGGCTTCCAAAAAAACTGTACTTTTGTCGATATCTGAAAAATTAAATTCCCAACACCGATATAAAACCTGTGATATTAATGCCATTAATACGATGATTACGGAATTAGATCCCAACAATAACCTTTTAAACCTCTTTAGAAACCAAGAGATTCATCTTTTGTAATGGAAATGAATTATAAGAAAATCACAGAGAATCCTTCAAATTATGACAATTTGGAGCAAATGGATACCAGTACCATTTTAGATAGTATCAACAAAGAAGACAGAAAAATAGCCGATTCGGTTGCTTTGGTCATTCCACAAATAACCAAACTTGTGGATTTGGCTGCCGAGCGTTTCTTAAAAGGGGGACGCTTGTTTTATATTGGAGCAGGGACCAGTGGTCGTCTAGGAATTTTGGATGCTTCCGAAATACCTCCAACTTATGGTATGCCCTACAATAGAGTGATAGGGTTAATAGCAGGTGGTGATGATGCCATAAGAAAAGCTGTTGAGTTTGCTGAAGATAGCACACTGCAGGCATGGAAGGACTTAAAGAAGTTTGATGTAGATGAAAAAGATGTCATAATTGGCATTGCTGCTTCTGGAACTACGCCTTATGTTTTGGGAGGAATTAGAGAGGCTAAAGAAAATGGTTTGTTAACTGCCGGTATTACCAATAACCCTGGTTCCCCATTAGCGGTAGAATCCGATATCCCCATTGAGGTTGAAGTAGGTCCAGAATTTGTGACTGGAAGTACCCGTATGAAAAGTGGCACAAGTCAAAAACTTGTTTTAAACATGATTTCCACGGCATTAATGATAAAGATTGGGAGGGTAAAGGGAAACAAGATGGTCAATATGCAATTGAGCAATACCAAGTTAGTAGATCGCGGTACACGATATTTAGTAGAAGAGCTTGGTTTGGACTATAACGATGCGGAAAAAGCATTAAAAAAATACGGCTCCGTAAAACGTGCAATAGAAGAAATGAAGTAGTTTTTATATTGTCCGGCGACTAGTTGGGCGTTATTCTATAAATTCCTTTTCCTTCAATTCCAACGTAAATAAAACCATCAGGTGATTGGCGTACACTCCTAAGTCGACCCATGCCATCCAATAATTTTTCACGATATACTACCTTGTTGTTTTCAATAACAAGTCGTTCCAAATATTGAAAGGCCAAGGAACCAACAAGTAGATTCCCCTTCCAGTTAGGGTATTTATCCGAAGTTACAAAAGTCATTCCGCAAGGAGCAATGGAAGGTGTCCATTGATAAATAGGTTGCTCCATGCCTGTTTTTGAAGTTTTATCCGTAATTTTTGTACCACTATAGTTGATTCCATAGGTAATTATTGGCCATCCATAGTTTTTCCCTTTTTGTACAATATTAATTTCATCACCGCCTCTTGGTCCATGCTCATGCTCCCATATCTGCCCAGTTTCATAATGTTTTGCTAGACCCTGAGGATTTCGGTGACCATAGCTGTATATGGCAGTTTTAGCACCTGACCTATCTGCAAATGGATTGTCTTTAGGGATTTGGCCATCATCGTGTATTCTGTATATTTTTCCGCCATCTTTGGTAATATCCTGAGGGTTTACATCCCTGTTGCCTCTATCACCCACAGAAAAGTATAAAAACCCTTCATTGTCAAACTCTAACCTAGATCCAAAATGCTGCCCTTTGGTTGTATTGGGCATAGCTTTATAGAGTAATTGCTTTTCTACAAGCGAGTTTTCAGATAGCTTGGCCCTCATTATGGTTGTGTTTCCCCCTTTATTGCTGCCATTTGAGGAAGCGTAGGACAGATAAAGCCACCCATTTTCTTCGTAATCGGGGTGTAATTCAATATCTAAAAGCCCTCCTTGTCCGCGTAAATAGACCTTGGGAACATTGTCTATTTCAATGGTCTTTCCACTTTTATAAAGAAGAAGTTTCCCTGCCTTTTCAGTTATTAAAATAGCCCCATTTGGAAGAAATACCATGCCCCAAGGGTTTTGAATACCGGAAACTACAAGTTCAGCAGTAAAATCAACATGTGTGGGAAGATTTATGCCCTTATCAGATTTTTGAGCACAAGATGAAGTGAGCATTACAACGAAAAAATAAGGAAGTATCGCACTTTTTTTCATAATTTAACGTTGAAATAAAAGAATTTATAGACGAACTACGGCTTTTTATAGTCGAAAGATAAAAGAAATATATAAGTTTAGATAATTACAATCATAGAATATAAGGTCCCAAATCCGAAGTATTCTACCATAACAAGACTTAACCTATGCTTCCTCAAAAAACAAGGCATTTGCTTTATGCCGTGTTGTTGGTATTTATATCAATATTTTGTTCCACGGTACTTGCAAAAACAGAGGTCAAAACGATACTTACAAAAATAGTGTCGACCGTTTCAGAACCTTCTACTGAAGAGGCTTCGTCGATTTCTAACATCGATGATTCAGTGGCTAAAACAAATACTTTTCTTTCTGCAAGTAGCAGTATGTTCATGACCATTATCCAAGGGGCCAATGAAGAAGTGGTCTGCCCCAATGATGGTAGTACCTTGGCAAAATTTTTCTTATGTGGTACCAGTGATATTAGAACTTTAACATTAAGCCAATCTGGCAGTAGCTACGAATGGCAAAAATTAGACCCCAATACCTGTGCACCTACAGTAGTGGATGATTGTCCTACAATTAATGCAGCTTGTACTTGGAACACCGTTGGCACAGGAGCAACATATAGCCTTGATTCTGCAGGCGAATTTAGGGTACGAGTTGATTCTGGCCAGTTCTTTTACTTTAAGACTACTTTAAACCCACTAGATCCGCAGCTGATCAAAGAAGATATTATTTGTGGAAACCCTGGTAGGGTAGAAGTAACCAATGTACCCGCAGGTTACGAGTATAGTTTAAATAACTCTGGAGGACCTTACCAAGACGACCCATTTTTTGATATTACCACTCCCGGTAATAATATGGTTTGGGTGCGTTTAAAGAATGTTTCTGCCAGTGCATGCTTGTTCCCTTCAAATACTGTGAACATTCAAAATTTGGATATCACTGTTGATGTTACTGCCAATGATATTTTATGTAGTAGCGAGTTGGGTAGTATAGATGTTCAAGTTTCTGGAGTTCCAGGTTTTTATACCTATCGTTTGATAAAAAATGGAGTAACTGTAGATACTTTTGGACCAAATGGATTGGATTCCTATACTTTTGCCAATGTAAGCCCAGGAGTATATAGCATAAGAGTAGATACAAATGATTGTTCCGAAACTGTTACAACGGATACTGGCGGTGCTACTATTGAAATAGGAAATGGGATTAGTCCTCTGGATGTTGTGGCCACGGCTTCTGCCAGTTTTGGCTGTGGAGCTGCTTCCGTTGATGTGGATTTAACGACTACAGGAGGTACGGCACCCTATCGTTTCAGTGTAGACGGCGGGGCATTTGGTTCAACCTATACGAGCACCACATCATTTACAGTAACAACTCCCGCAACCTATGCTATTTTGGTAGAAGATGCCAATGGTTGTCAACGAACTGCTTCGGTAAACGTACCAGATATTCCACCACCAATTTTTAATATCACGGAAGAAGATGCCAATTGCGGGGGATCTAACAATGGTAGAATTACCGTAAATGTCACCAGTGGATTTGGATATGAGATAGAATATAGTAACGATAATGGAGCTAGTTATCAAACAAGTAATGTGTTTTCCAATTTGGCTCCAGGTACTTACGATATCGTTTTACGATATGAACAAGACTCTTTCACTTGTACTACATCACCAATTGTAGGAACAATAGGAACGCCTTCAAATATCAGCGCAACTGCAACCCCAGATTCAGTGCCTACTTGTGCAAATGAAAATGGAGGTCAGATCACTATTTCAGGAGTTTCAGGAGGAACAAGTCCTTACGAATATAGTGTTGGCGCAGGTTTTGGTGCAAACCCAGTATTCTCAAATCTAGGAGTAGGAACCTATACCCCATTGATTAGGGATGCAAATGGGTGTGTTCAGCCCTTACCGGATATTGTTTTTAACGTCCTTGATAAACCTACGGATATAGCGTTTACTATTTCCAGTTTAGACTGTATTACTACTACGGCTTCCGTGGGATTGGTCATAACTGGGGGAACAGGCCCATATAATCATGAAATCATTGCTCCGGCAGCGAGTGCTGTAAACAACGGAACGGTTAGCACATTTACTGGATTGGGACTTGGAACCTACACGTTTAGGGTAACCGATAATGAAGGATGTTCGTATGATGAGAACTACGCGATTACAGATATCAGTTCAATAGGTGTGCAAGCACAGCAAACCAAAGTGGTCACCTGTGTTGGAGATTCTGATGGAGAAGGTCGTTTCTTAGTTGATGGTTTTAACACTACCTATAGTTATGATATAGATGGAGGAACACTGTTCACGGGTCAAAATAGCGGAATTGTACCATTGACCGGATTGGCAGCCGGAAGCTATGTCATTTCCGTTACTGATGAAGATACCAATTGTACGGATACTTCAACCCTTACAATTGAAGAACCTTCAATAGCCTTTGCCATTTCAAGTTTGGATGTAACCGATATGAGTTGCCAAAATGGAAATACCGGTGCCGTTAGAGTTAATACCGTAGGTGGCTGGGGAGCTAATCGATATACTTTAACGCAACCAGATAGTTCCACAAGAGGACCAAAAAATGGGAGTGTTTTCTCTAATCTTTCCCAGGATGGTCTATATCAAGTAAGTGTAACAGATGCTAACGGTTGTACCGTAACAGATAGTTTTACATTAACCATTTTACAAGCCCCAACTTTGACATTGGATGCTGGAGCTTCAGACTTTTGTTATGATAACTTTACAGCAGCTACCCTAGTGGTCAATGCAACTGCTGGTACTGCGCCATATCAATATAGAATAAATGGAGGTGCATTAGGTGCAAGCAATAGTTTTTCAGGGCTTACACCAGGAAACTACAGCATAGAAGTAGTGGATGCAAACGATTGTAGAGATACAGTTACAGCTACTATTGAACCTCAAGTAACTGCATTGGCAACGACCATTCAAGAACTGGATTGTGCTGGTCCGCCTGCGCAAATTCAAGTAAATATTAGCAATGGATATACCTCTGGAGGTAACTACGACATTTATGAGGTACAGATTAATGGTGGGGGATATTCATCAGATAACAATAACATCACAGGAAATTCCTTTATATATAGTATACCTAATGATGGTTCAATCGTTTCAGATACAACGTATCAGTTTTTGATTACAGACAGTCAAGGATGTACAACAGAATCAAATATTGTAACCATAACACCTCCTGAAACCATAGCAGGTTCAGTGGTTGGAATAGATACACAATGTGGTGATGCAACTAGCGGAATTGTTGAAGTGATTGCTGATACTTCTCAAGGGGTTCCACCATATGAATATAGTAATGATAACGGAGCGACATTTAGTTCCCAAAATATTTTCTCTGGTTATGGTCCTGGAACCCACGGAGGATTTATGGTTAGAGATAGTAGAGGTTGCGTAAGTCCGGCTTATAATGTCACTATTGCAGCAAGCGCTGCACTTAATGCTACATCAACCCCTAGCCCTGCAGTGTGTTCATCTGGACCTATTGTAGGTTCTATTGCTACCTCTCTATCTAATGGGGTTGCACCGTTTGATTATGTTCTATTGGATGTGAACGGTACCTTAGTGGCTTCTTCAATGGGTACCGCCAGTACTATTGCTAACTTTCCAAATCTACCTGTTGGTAATTACACTGTGGTAACTACAGATGCTCAAGGGTGTGAGGATAGAGATGAGATAGTAATAGATCAAAACACATTGGATTTAACTCCTTTGGATACACCACCAGCACTATGTTCGGATACATTATTTCCATATAGGGTTCAAGCTAGTGGAGGTACGGCACCTTACGAATTTAGATTGGTGGGTGACCCAATATTTCAGTTGGGTACAGGTGTAAATAATGATATTTTCGATGTTACTGGCCTTGTGGTCCCAAATGTGACTTACTTTGTCGAAGTCATGGATGCAAATGGCTGTACTTATATTGAAGAGATAGATTTCTTGACAGCTCCAAATCCTGTAACTGTAACTGCTACATCGACCACAGCTTCTTGTAATGTCGCAGGGAGTGGAGGAATTGATTATGAAGTTTCTGGCATTTCTTTAAATCCAGGAAACTTCACGGTAACCCTTCAAAATACAGATACTGGAGCTACTATATCTGGTCCAACACCATATATAACAGAACCAATTCCATTTAATGATACATTCACTGGGTTGGCACCTGGCAATTATCAAATTATAGTTACGGATACCGATACTGGATGTAGTGCGAGTACACTTGTTTTTATTGGATTTAGTTCGCCTTCCATCGTTATTGACAATAATGTAGAGGCTACTTGTAATACCGGAGCTCTTATTACGGTAAGGGGCTTTGGTGGAACCGCACCGTTTGAATATGCTTATGTTCCAAATGGCGACCCTGCACCTATGGTCTTTGTTGCGGACACTACATTTGAAATACCAGGACCTTATCCTTCAGATTATGATTTTTATGTGCAGGACGCCAATGGATGTACTGCCCTAGTTACAGCAACCGTAACGCAGGAAGCTGGAATCCCAACGCCAGCCATAGATGTTATCAATCAATGTACGGCAACCAGTGGTTATCAAATTAACGTGACTGCCCCGTTATCTACTGGTTCAGGTCTACCTGAAGAAACCTTTATGTATGATATTGGCAGTGGTTTTCAGAGCAGTGTCAATTTTGTAGTCCCAAATCCAGGAAGTTATGTGATTACCATACGAGATGGTAATGGATGTACAGATACTATAGCAGCAGATGTTTTTGATTTTTTCGCCATAACAGCTGATGCAACTTCTTTCCCAACGTGTAACGCAGGTGATGGTGAAATAACGGTAAATACTACTGGTGGTAGTGGTAATTTTGAATTTCAATTGCGAAATGCTGTAACGTTAGCCAATATTGGGGCTGCACAGAGTTCCAATACATTCACCGGTGTATTACCTGGAGATTATAATATTTTGGTTACTGATTTAAGTTCGAATACCACACCCTTATGTACCGATGAGGCCATTGTTAATGTCTCGACGGTTAACACACCTGTTATTACAGCAACACCAAGTACTGAAATTACATGTAATGGAGCTGATAATGGTACTATTTCTGTGGAATTACAACCAGGTAGTGATACAGATACTCCTTTAAGCTATATTTTATATGATGGTGCCAGTGCAACAATAATGGCCGGCCCTCAAGCATCACCGGTATTTGATGATTTAGCACCAGATACTTATCAGGTAGAAGTGGTTTCAGATAGGGGATGTACAGATCGTTCAGGAGATATTCTTATTAGTGAGCCAACACTTTTACAGGTTGATGCAATAAACACTGAATTCAGTTGTAACCCTTCAAGTAACCAATTTAGTACCGCGACCATTACCATTTTTACGGATACCAATGGAGATGGCTCGGGTACTGCTACTGGAACAGGTCCTTATACGTATAGTATGAATGATGGTACCCCACAGTTTGATGGAACAAACTTCCAAACAAGCAATACGTTTGAAGTTATTGACAATGGGACCAATCAAAGTATTATTCTTACAGCAAGAGATCAGAATGGCTGTGAAGAAATGACAACGGTCAATATAAATACACCTACGGATATTACCTTTAGTTATAGTGTTAGTCCACTTACTTGTGATGCTTCAGGAGCAGGAGTAAGTCCAGGATCCATTACGGTTATTGTAAATGAGGGCGCAGGAAATTATGAGGTCGAGATTTTGCCGTTAGGCTCGGAACCAGCTAGAAGTTCTTCCGGTACGGATCGTGTCGTTTGGCCAATTTCAACACCTGGTGATTATATTTTTGCTGTTACTGATGTTGGTAATGGAGGTTGTTCCTACTTAACAACTACCGTAAACATGCCAGAGTATAACAATATTGAAGCGGTAATTGCTGAGGTAAGACCTGTTACTTGTTTTAACGGTAATGACGGAGAAATCAGCTTAGAAATAAACAACTTTAGTGGAACATATAACTACGAAGTTTTTACACGAGACAATTCTGGTGTTGAAACCACGACTGGTGTAACAGGAGGTTTTGATACCAATGCACCAATTAATAGCCCCGAAATTATAACTGGACTACCGGCAGGTAACCTTATCGTTTATGTTGAAGCCTTGGATACGCCTTTCTGTGATGTAGTCAGTAACATTGTTACTGTAAGATCTCCAGATAGAGCATTATCTGTTGTGGCAAATCAAACCTCAGAAGTTACATGTAATGTACCAGGGTTGGGAGAAATTACTGCTACAGGAGATGGAGGTTGGGGAACCTATGAATATCAGTTGATAGCTCCAGATGGTAGCACAGTACTCGTTGATTACCCAAATACAAACCCAATCTTTCAGAATTTATCTACAGGAAATTATACTGTAAACATTAGGGATTTTAGAGGTTGTGAAGAAAGCACTATGGTTAATCTTCCACTACCTACACCTATTACAGCGGATATTCAAGTGGTTAGCCCATTGGCATGTAATAATGACAATAACGGTGTTATAGAAACGTACAACGTTTTGGGGGGACAAGGTCCAGGTAATTACCTGTATCAGTTAAATAGAATTACAGATGGGACAAATAGTGGACTTCAGATTACCCCTACTTTCGCTAATTTATCTGCAGGAGAATATACCATTACAATTTTTGATGGATGGAATTGTAGCTTTACAACAGTTCCGATTACAGTTCAAGATCCTGAAATTGTAATTGCTGAATTGGTTGAACTTCAACCACCAGGTTGTGGAGATTTGGGAAGAATGGAACTAACTGTAACAAACCCCGAAGTTGGAGTGGATTATTTTTACCGTAGAGCTGGAACAGCAGACCCATTTACACCTTTTGGAGCTGGTTTAACGAGCATAGAAATAACGGCTGATATTACAATAGATCCAGGACCGTTCCAATATGAAGTTCAGAACTCCAACGGATGCCCATTTGAAAGCTCTAATCAGATTTCTTTGGATCCTGCAGCACCTTTGGTAATTGCTTTGGATTTGACAAACGCAACCATCAATTGTGCAGGAGAGGCAACGGGAATTATCCGTTCTGAAGCTTTTGGGGGAATTGGTAGTTATGTATATACATTATTAAACTCAAACACTCCGCCTAATCCAACTGTGGCCAATACAGTAAGATCAGCTCAGAGTTCTGGAATATTCAGAGATCTAAACCCCGGAACATATTATGTTTATGCGCAGAGTGGTGGTTGTGAAGCAATATCTACACCAATTGTCATTGAGCCAAAACCACCTTTGGTATTGGATTACTTAGAAGCGGTTCCTGTAATATGCCATGGAGATAGTAACGGGCAAATCATAATAGAGGCTAGCGGAGGTACAGGTGCAATTAGATATTCAATATCTGATACATTAAGTGAATTCTTTGAAGGTGATGACCCTGCAAATCCAAATAGAAAGACTTTTAATGATTTATCTCCAAGAACATATGATGTGATCATTCAAGATGATTTAGGTTGTACTATAACCAGAACTGTGGAAATAACCCAACCTATGGAATTGTTGGCAGGTATAGCTTCTACCACACCAGAAATATGTTTGGGTGATGAGGATGGTACATTAACTTTAAATGTAACAGGAGGTACCGCGCCTTATTACACTAGTGTGAATTCTGCAGACGATGCTGACTTTGTCTTAAACAGCACAATGTTTTTTGATGGACTTCAAGGGGGTGAAACTTACGTGATTTTCATTAGGGATTCCAATGGTTGCCAGACTAACATTGTTGCTGAAATAGGAATAGGTATTGAACTCATGGCAGAACCAATAGTTCAATATGGTTGTGATGGTATTTTTCCAAATAGTACAGCGACTGTTTCCATTACGGATAGTGCATTATTGCCAAACCTGCTGTTTTCATTGGATGTTGATGATATTCAATTGGCAAATGATCAAAGAGTGTTCGGAGATCTTCCACCAGGAGAACATACCGTTTATATTTATCACCAAAATGGTTGCGTAACATTTGTGGAGTTTGAAATAGATGCATACGAGCCATTGATTCTAGAAGCAGAAAAAATTGGCCCTAATGAAGTTAAAGCAATTGCGACCGGTGGATTTGGAGGATATGAATATTTCTTCCAGGGAGAATCGTTTGGAGAGTTAAATGTTTTTACAATTAATCAAGATGCCAATATCACCATAATGGTAAGAGACCAAAACGGATGTGTTGCTAATTTAGTAATGCCTTTTGATTTTGACGGAATGCCGGAAATTCCAAATTTCTTTACCCCGGATGGTGATAATCTAAATGATTATTGGAGACTTGGCAATAGTAGTTTCTTTCCAAACTTGGAAGTGAAAATCTATGATCGATATGGACGTGTAGTAGCTATATTAGATGAAGTAAAAGGTTGGGATGGTACTTATGAGGGTAGTGAGTTGCCAACTGGAGACTACTGGTATGTGGTCAATGCAAATGACAAAGATAAACAACAGTATGTAGGGCATTTTACACTTTACAGGTAAGTTATTGTAATCGTTTTTGAGTATATTTACGCTTGTACTGTAGTTTTATTATTTGAATTTGTACGATTTAACCAATAGATTCAATTCACCTAAAGAAACAATAGTTCATTTAAAGAAATATAAAGCTGCCATTTTAATGGTATTACTAGTTCTGTTGCCCGTATATGGTTTCTAGAAGTCTAGTTGGCTAATTCTTAAACGTGCTAATTAATGGATAAAAACCAATCTACGCCTGTTCCCTCTTTTTTAACCTGCGAATCTGAAAATCTTGACTATTCTATATTTCAATTGAATCTTTATCTTAACGGATATAGCGAAGGAGATAAACCATATAAAATAGATTACAATACCTTGTTGATGAGTTATCATCTTTGGAAAGGAAAAAACCTGGACGAGTTTTGTCAAAATCAAACTCTAGGTTATTTTTTATTGAATCCTGCAAATGATTCTGCAGAAGCACGAGAGGCTTTTTGTATTGAAATCCGTGAATTCCTATCTGGAGTTTGAAAAATCTAAAACCTCTAAATTAGATTTTTGAATTTGTAGAACTTCAGGCTCAAATGTCATTAAAATTTATATTTTTGCAATCCATTTTCGGGATGTGGCGCAGTCCGGTTAGCGTACACGGCTGGGGGCCGTGTGGTCGCAGGTTCAAATCCTGTCATCCCGACGAACTGCCTTTTTGGCAATATCAAAGCACTGTTAATCGTATGATTGTCAGTGCTTTCCATTTTTTCTGCAATCATTTGATATCAATTAATAGCACATTATAGGTGTGCAATTCGGTGTGCACACCGGTATAGTGTTTGTTGTACTTTTAAGTAGCAATAAGGTGATTTAAATGTAGTCTTTACAATTCATTATTGTTTAACAAAAAGACGTACAACATGCGAACAGACAGCACTTTAGCGGTAATCTTCTTTACCCGAAAAAAGCGAAACAATCCTGACAAACTGGATATCTATATCCGGATTACGGTCAACCAAAGGCGTGCAGAAATTAGCCTAAAAAGAGATATTCCGGTGTGCAATTGGGATGTTTTAATAGGAAGGGCCAAGGGAAACACCCCAAACATTGAAAGACTCAATGGCTATTTAGAACAGGTTTACGCGGAGATATTCAACTCCTATAAACAATTGCACTTGGAACGAAAGCTAATTACAGCAAACGCCATCAAACTACGTTATTTGGGTGAAGACGAACAGCACAAGACCCTTATGGAACTCGTAGCGTATCATAATTCTACCATGCACATCACCCTAAAGCCAGGTACGTTGAAAAACTATGCCACTACTGAAAAGTATCTGAAACAGTTTTTAAAAGATAAAAAGAAAGCCAATGACATCTTTCTCATTCAATTGAACTATCGATTTATTGTGGACTTTGAGCAGTACATCAGAACCTACAGACCCAAGAAGGCTCAAAGAACCTGTACCAACAACGGGACAATGAAACATTTGGAGCGCCTTATGAAAATGACCAATCTCGCCGTAAAAATGGAATGGTTGGACAAAGACCCATTTCGGAACTATAAACTCAATTTTGTAAAAAGCGAACGAAATTATCTAAGTCAACGAGAAATAGACCTGATTACCAACACCACCTTTAAAAGTGAAACCTACGAACGGGTAAAGGATGTATTTCTATTTAGTTGTTATTCAGGGCTTTCCTATATCGATGTAAAAGAACTGGTGCCCACTCAATTGCTGATTGGCATAGATGGCAATTATTGGCTCCATACAAAAAGGGAAAAGACCAATGAAGCGGTAAAAATCCCCTTATTGCCAAAGGCAAAAGAGATTGTGGAAAAGTACAAACAAGAAAGCGAGATTAGCGAAAAACTACTTCCTGTACTCAGCATGGATAGGGCGGCCAAAGTATACCGCCCACAGCGGATGAAAGTGAGCAGTGTAAACGAAGTACTTAAAATCGATTCATTCGTGTGTTAAAATTAATGATTATTCCTTAGTTTTTTTCTCATTGATTCCCCTTTTATGCCTATCCTATGTGCGGTATGCACCAAGCGATCGAGGATTGCGTCCGCAATGGTCTTTTCCCCAATTATCTCATGCCATGCCTCTACGGGCAGTTGGGAAGCTATTATCGTCGATCGTTTTCCGTGCCTGTCCTCTATTATTTCCATAAAGGAGTGCCTGTTTATATTGTCCAAGGGTTTCAGGCCAAAGTCGTCCAGTATCAGCAGGTCCTGTTTTTCGAGCTTGCCTATCAGTTTTAGATATGAACCGTCGGCCTTTGATGTCTTTAGCGTGGTAAAGAGCTTTGCGGTATTGAAGTACATGACCTTGCTGCCCATCGAGCAGGCCTGATGGCCTATGGCGGAGGCCATATAGCTTTTGCCCACGCCCGTGCTCCCCGTAATGAGGATGTTCTCTTTTCTGCCGATGAACTCGCAGGACGCAAAACGTTGCACCTGGTTCTTGTCGATGTTCCTTTCGGGAGTGTAGTTGATCGCTTCCATTACGGCACTGTACCTGAACCTGGCCGCCTTGGTCAGGCGTTCTATCTTGCGGTTCTGCCTATCGTCCCATTCGGACTGCATAAGGTAGGCCAGTAGTTCATCGTTGGTGTAATCGATGCTCTGGGACGAGAGGCTGGTGTTGAAGGCCCTAATCATTCCGTGGAGCCTTAACTGTTTCATTTGTTCCAATGTCTGTTCGTTCATGATGCTTGTTTTTAATTATTGTTAAGCGATTATTATTTGTAATAGTTCCCTCCCCTGATGTTTTCATGGTCGGGCACCTCGGTGTTGTCCAGTGGGTCGTCTTCAAGGACGTCCCACCCCTTTTTCAGGATACGCTCTACCATTTTGTAATTGTATGCCCCATAGTCGGATGCGCGCCTGCAGGCATTGTCCAAGCGCCGGTTTCCTACTTTCTTGGCCAAGTGGAGTATGCCCAGACAGGACTTATAGGACTGTTCGGGATGTTGTTTCTTGTCGAGTATCCCGATGATGTATCCCTTGCAATGGTCGCCGATATGCCCTGCCCAAGCGATGAACTTCTCGCTGCTCCATTCGCTGACGAACCGATGGTGCGATGGCATATGCTCCGCCATGGTGGTATACCCGTACTTCTGCCTTTTCCTTGTATGGGCGGCAAGGCGTTCGTGCCTGTGGTATATCTCGACGAAGCTATGGGTGTAGACGATCTTGATCTGCTTGCCGATGTGCCGATAGGGTACGCTGTAATAATGCTTGTCCTTGCCAAGGTAGATGTGGCTGTTCTTGTGTACGGTGCCCTTTGCGTAGAATCTTATCTCGTACCGCTTCAATGGAAGGGGCTTGAGTTCTTGCCGTTCCACTTCCTTGAACAACGAGTACCGGGAGTACTCCCTTCCCCTGAACGACCTGTCATTGTGTGTTTTCAGTAGTTCCGATATGGCCTTGTTGATTTCGGTTACGGAATGGAAGGCCTGGTTGCGCAACGGCGCAAAGACCCTGGTGTAGATGATCCGGACGGCATTCTCTACGATGGCCTTGTCCCTTGGCCTGTAAGCCCTTGTGGGAAGTACGGCCGTTTCGTAGTGTTCGGCGAAATCGGCAAATGTCTCGTTGACCTTGGGCTCGTAACGACTGCTCTTGGTAACTGCCGATTTTAGGTTGTCCGTAACCATTGCTCGGGGAACCCCGCCGTAAAACCAAAGGGCGTTCTCGGTACAGCGCATGAAGTCTTCCAGTTTTTGGCTTGTACAGGCCTCGACATAGGTATATTGGCTACTTCCCAATACGCATACGTAGACTTCCAGTTCTTGTAGCTCCCCCGTATGTCTATCTACGATAACAAGCTTTTTCCCCGTAAAATCTATGAATAGCTTGTCGCCCGCTTTGTGGGTAAAGTGCATTACGGGGGAGACTTCCTTTGTCCATTCCCGATACCAGTACCTGAACTGTGAGAGCTTGAAGCCGTCCGGGTGCTTCTCGTAATATTCCTCCCATAACAATTGCTTGGTAACACCCGTCCTGCGTAATTCCCTGTCAAAATAGGGAAAGTACTTCTCGAGGGTCTTCAATTGTTCGCTCTTGGGCTTTTGGTCCGACCGGAAAAGCCTGTGGATCTCCTCCAGGGTCATTGCGGACACCTCATAGGAGGTCAGCTTGTACCGCTTGAAGAAGTCGATGTACTTGGTTACGGTATTGCGGGAGAGGCCCAGCTGCTTGCTGATGCCCCGTTTGCTCGCGCCCTCGCCGTACAATTTGAAAATCTGTTTTGCCTTGCGCATATCTATCTGTTTGTTTGCCATCGTCTTTTTTACAAAAGAACCGATGGTAACCCACAAATAGAATCGATTTTTTAGTGGTTCACTTTCGTCCGCCCGGTGTGGCTCACTTTAACCCGCCCGGGGTGGTATACTATGCCCGTTTTTTGCACTTTTGGCCAGAAATTGGACAATGTAGCGTCGCTTTAGCGCGCTACCCTCTCGCTATTCCCCCTTAGTTTAGCATTCATAGTTTTCATAGAGATATTTAGTTAAATTATTGCTTTATGTTTATCATTGATCTTTAATCGGGGAATACTCTCCATAATTGTCAACTATGACCAAACTGATAAGGGTGAATTATGCGCTATTCAAAGCCCTGTCTTAGTTTGTTCTCAAGTCCTTTATCGGTCATTTTCTAGACAGGAATCAGATAGCGATCCAGATGCTTCTTACATGGTCAAGATTCCAGGGATAATCCAGAAGACGCCATAAAATCTGCCAAACCACAGATATAATTATTATCAAATGTTAGTTTTGGAATTCAATTTACTCTACCTATATAATGTAAAATGACCCACAAATTCTCGTTGGTCTTGTTCACCATTCAAACGAATGATATACCAATAGTCACCTGTGGGCAATTCAGAAAGCTGGTACATTCCATTCCAGCTATCCTGGTTGCCGCTAAAGAAGAATAAGGTCCTTCCGTATCGGTCAAATATCTTTATAAAGATGTTAGGATACTGATCTATATTATCAGGAGCCCAAGTATCGTTTAATCCATCACCATCGGGTGTGAAGAATTTTGGAATTTCAATATCGATAAACTCCATAAATATCTCCTGGCTTATACTACAGCCATTTTCATCCGTTACCGTAACTGTGTACACTGCTGTTTCGGTAATATAGAAGGTATCTTCAATACCAGTTGGGTCATCATTTATGCTAAAGGTGTAGTTTCCTGAACCACCTGTTGCCAAAGCATCTATTTGATTGATTTCACCTTCTCTGAGTTGTAAGGTCAATTGTTCAAATATGGTTACTTCAAAGGACATGGTGTTGATACATCCGTTATTGTGCAACACGCTAACAAAATGCTCACCTCTAGATAGGTTTTCAAACACAGGTTCTAGTTGCATCTGGGATGTGTCACTGGTATCCAAACCATATAATACATCTCCAGTAACCGTTTCATCTTCAAAAACCACTTGGATGCTATTTGAAGTAAATCCATTTCCGTCGCATTCATATAGCACTTCTACTTCTCCTACTAGGTTAACACCGTTTTCGACTTCAAAAATTTCGGAATATTCACATCCATTGGCGTCTCGTACAAAAATAACATGGGTTCCACTGGCCAGGTCATTGTATTGAGTCACATCTTGGGCAAACTCTGAATCCAAATTGCTATCAAGGGAAGTGAAATACGGCATTGTTCCTCCTGTAATTTGTAGTGAAATAGTTCCATCGCTGCTATCAAAACAGATTTCATCGGTAATGGTAGAAACCACATTTAGAGCTTGAGGTTCGGTAATATCGAACTCAACCAGTTCAAAACAACCATTTTCATCTTGTACGATGACTTGGTAGCTTCCTGGAGCCAGTTCGTCAAAGGTGTTTTCGGACTCAAACTGATTAAGGTTTGGTGAAATTGCATATTGATATATTCCACTTCCTCCTTGTACTGCCAACGAAATACTTCCATCCTCAGTCCCGGAACAAGTAACATTGGATATGGTGGGGTCAACCACAAGTACTTCAGGTTCTTCAATTATGACCTCTTCCGATACCACTTGGCAATCTTCACTTTGCACTCTTACGAAGTAGGAACCTGCGGGCAAGTCTAAAAATTTACCTGTATTTTGGTTCGGACGGATTTCATTGGTCAAAGCCAAATCTGTAAATAGCGCATATTGGTAATTTCCAAGACCTCCATCAGCTTCTGCATCAATAAAGGCATTGTCCTCACCATTACAGGTAACAGCAGCAGCAGATGTATCCAATGCAACCGTTAAGGTCTCAATAGGTTCTAAACTCACCTCATTGGAAATGGTAGAAACACAATTGAAACTATCTCTGATGTAATACTGATGCGTTCCGGCTGGGACATTAGTGAATAAATGTGTATCCGTGGTAACTGTTTCATTCATGGTGTTGAATGTAGTTCCATCAATACTCCAAGTATACGGAGCTGTTCCACCCGATGCAACCAATAACAATTCTGCATTGGTATTACATCCTAAAGTCTGATTGGTTACCAACAAGGCAGCCACATCTGTAGGTTCAACAATTTCCACAATATTGGTTTCATACGTACAGCTCATATCATCCAACACAGTGACGCTGTAGAAACCAGCACCTAAATTGTCAAAGTTCTGACTTGTTTGAGAATTGGAAGCGCTCAATAAAATAGTTCCCGCTGTATCATTGTAGGTGTTTAAGATATAGCGATAGTTGGTAGTTACATTCCTTGGATTAACCGCTACTGAAACAGATGCGTCCTTATCTCCTTGACACACTAAGTTGGTGTTGGCAATAGACCCCGTAATTGGGTCTGGTACCAACAGCTCAAAGGCATTTGGAAATGGCACGGTACATCCTAAGTTATCTGTAACACTTACTGAATACTGCCCAGCGGTCAAGTTTTGGAATAAGTTACTATTTACAGAATTCACCGTGGTGGTTACCGCAGTTCCATTATGAGTCAATGCGATGGTATATGGAGCGACTCCACTCGCAGGGGCAATCAACGCACTTCCCTGTTTATTTGAGCATCCCACATCGGTCAAGTCTATAGGATTGAGGGTTATTGATGCCGTAGGCGTGGTAATGCTAAAAACTCTTTCCTGAGTACAATCTGGGAACGCATCTTGAATAACCTCAACCACATAATCTCCGGCTGCTACGTTTATAGCTGCCGTAGGACCTACATTGGCTGATGTACCGGTAAGTATGGCCGGACCATCATCAGTCCTATCTGCTGGCGTACCATTTGTATCATAAAGATTCCAGGTAAATCCAGAAGCATAGGTGGCATCTACCAAGGTAAGACGTATGCTACCGGTATCACCAAAACAAACCACATCACCAAGCTTTTCAACGAGTACGTCAAATGTGTTTGGCTCATCCACTACATGGGTGATGGTCAATTCACATCCGGTATTCACATTTAGGATTCCAAAGGTATGGTTGCCAGCAGGAAGGTTCGCGAATACATTGGACGCTTGATAGGTTAAAGAAGGTAATTGTCTAAACTGATAGTTACCTGAGGCAAAATTTGTCAAACTTCCCGTTACATTAATTGTGATATCCTCACCATGATTTGAACAGCTTATCACATCATCAACGGTGATTGACGTACTAATTAGCTCATCAAAAGCAGGTATGTTCACCAATTCTTGAGCGAAGCAGCCGTTTGAATCCACAACTCGTACTAAAACATCAACGGCTGCGTAATCTGTACGAGTATATACTGGATTCGTCCCAGTCTCCAACACACTACTGGTTGCATTATCGATAAACTCATATCTAATATAAGTTCCGCTACCTCCAGCAATAGTAGTTTCATCAATTGTAATGGTAGCTAAATTGACCGAATTTCCAGTGGTACATCCGAAAGGAGAAACGTCAACGGGGTCAAATGATATGATGTTTGGTTCGCCAATAGGAATATTACTTATAGTCGTTGTACAACCGTTCTGTCCCGTTGCTATTACTTCGTAGGTTCCTTGAGGCAAGTTTTCAAAACTATTTGTAGCCGCATTGAATGTGGCAACATTAGGGTTTAATGTATAGCTCAGCGGACTAATTCCGTTGTTATTTTCGGCGATAGCAATTATACCATCACTAGCACCCGAACAGCTAACATCTGTTGGAGTAGGAACAAAGCTTGGCGCAAGGGCTGGTGGTACTTCAATCACGAATGCTCTTGAACATTCGGGACCTGAAGTAATATTGTCATAAACCGTTACCGTGTACGTATCTGCTACAGTCGCCAATACCGTAGTTGGATTTAGAGTCAAAGATTGTCTTGAAACCAAAGTTCCCAAAGTTCCAACCACTTCATATTCATAGCTCCCTGAACCGCTTGTCACCTCTATACGTATCTCAGCCTCATTTCCTGCATCACAACCCAGAACTTCTGCCAATGTGACCGTAGCCTGTAGTTGCGGGTCAACCGTTACTGAATCTGTGTCGGTACAACCATTGCTATCAATAATACTTACAGCGTATGTTCCCGGAGGTACATTGTTAAAAACTCCACCATTATCCACATAATTAGCACCCCCCTCTAAGGAATAGAAAATCTGTGTCACAGCACTTGTTGCGGTAACAGTTACTGTGGCTGGATTTGCGCAATTGTCCACAACAACGCTGTCAATGGTCGGGTTTGCCGTTAATGTCAGGGAAACATAGCCCAATTCAACAGAACAGCTATATTGGTCAGATACTGCTACCCTGTAACTTCCTCCTGGGGAGTTAGGGGCAACCTCTAAAGGATTATCCGAAGTGGATGAAGTGACCAAAACGTCATCTGTTAAATCCAGAGGGGTATTGTTGATGTCGTGGTATAAAGTATAGATATAGATGCCGCCGCCACCTGAAATATCAGGAATCTCAATGAGTCCTGGTCGATCACACGTAATGTCCTGTAATACAGCCGGTGTACCCGTTATCGCATCCAATTCTTGTAAAAGTTCATTTTCGGAAGCACTGATACAGCTTGCTACTACTCCATCCATTTTAGCCACTTCCAAGAAATAACTCCCTGCACCCAAAGTGTTGAATGTCAACGTTTCTGGGGCGGAAAAAGGAACGTTACCTCCACTATCGCTCACCAAAACAGGTGTTCCTGTCGCTACGTTATAGAATGACCACTGCATTTCAGAACCTGGAGAAACTGTATTTTCAGTTATGGTATATGTTATGCTCCCATTATTCGCACCAGCACAGGAAGGTGTGATGGAAGAGGTGATTTCCAGTGGAACCGTAATAATGTCGTTTACATTTACGCTACTTTGACGTACACAGCCGGTAGGTGCGGCATCGTCCCTTACGTAGAAGCTATAGGTCCTACCTGGAACCAGACCGGTAAACGTATGTGTAACGTTCAAGGCAAGCTGTGGAGTCCAAGTTGCTGTACTTGGGTCAAAGTTGGTCGGGTCATCGTTATAGGTGTACTCATAGGGCGCCGTACCGTTCTGTCCCCTAACGGTCACCTGTAGCTCGTTACAGTTCACGATGATGGGCAGGATAGTGATGTCAAGATCATCCAATGGATATGGGATGATGAAGGGTGGGAAGTCCGTCTGGCAGACAGTGTTCCCCAATCCGCCCACTGTTCGCATGGAAGGGTTCACGGTATCCCCGGAGTTGTAACCGGTAAGGCGGTCCGTAGTGCCCGGAACTGAATTGTCCCCGGTCCAGGTCAGACCTCCATCGTCACTGAACTCTATGGTTCCCAAAGTGGTTGGGTATGCCGTGAACTCAAAACCGAAATCATTGATGTTTCCTGTACAATTGGGCGGGGTCACCCCTCCAATTGTGGCGGTAAGCTCATCTGGATTGTTGATGGTGACAGGAGTATCGCTCAAACTACATCCATAAACATCTGTTATTGATATCGTATAGTCTCCTGGAAGTAGATTGAAAAAGTCATACGTATTAGTCAAAACGTTGGTAACCGTTTGGTCTGAAGCACCCGCATTGTCCAAATCAATAATTTGAATGGTATATGGTCCATCACCGGCTGTTATGCTTATGGCAATTGAACCCAATCCATCATGACATTCTGGGTCCGTTGGTGTTGGCGTAAATGCTAAGGTAGGTGCATCATTTACCGTAACGGACTCCATGTATTGACAGTATGGCGCAGTTCCAGAATTGTCCCGGACATATACATCATAGCCTCCTGCTGCTCCAGATGTTACCACAAAGGAATTGGCTGCTGCAAAATCCGAATCAGCTATTGTAGAACCAGTGGTCAAGAAGGCATAGTTATAGCTTCCATCTCCTCCAGATGGTGTAACGGTAATACTTCCATTACCACAACTGGTAACATCCAATACATCAACCTGGGCTGACAGTACTGGAGCGATTACTACAGTTTCAATACTAGAAACACATCCTAACACATCTGAAACCTCAATGGTATAACTGCCATCTGCAAGATTTGAAAACGTATAATCTGTATCTGTTGTAGGGGTGGGTGCTTGCCATGCTCCGCCATTAATTCTAAATGTATAATCACCATTACCCGCTGTAACACTTGCTGTTATCGTGGCATTGTTGGTTCCATCATAACATGCAGTAGCCGAAGTTGTAAACGTAATCGCTTGGGGGGCAACCACTGCTGCAGGAGTCGTTGTGATTTCGGAACATCCATTAACGTCTTGAACACGAACTAGGTAATTCCCTGCAGCTATATTCGCAAATGTGCTGCTATTTTGATATGCGACAATAATACCTCCAACAGTATCTTCCAATTGGTATTCATAGGCTGGGCTTCCTCCGGTCGCCGAGGCCTCCAAGGTCGCACCTGTATTAAAACAAGTAAACTGGGCCGTAAGCGCTAGAGCTGGAACTATTGACGTTGGTTGGGTTAAGGTAGCACCAAAACTTGAGGTACAGCTAGTATCATCCGCCTTGCGAATCTCTACCGTATACGTTCCATCACCTAAGCTGGCTGCCGTAGTAACAGGAGATGAGGTTTCAGGTATCCAAGTTGTTCCTCCGTCCAAAGAGTATTCAAAACCAGCAACAGCATCAAAATTAGTCACCTCAAAGCTTATGGTGCCATCAGTTGCACCATTACAACTTGGGTCCACTACATTCAACAATTGACTAGTAAAGGTTCGGTCTGGTTCAACAACTACAATAATATCTTGAGTCTTTTCACATATTTCTGGTAATTGAACTACCTGAATATCATCCAATATCAAGTCATTACCGTCATTGCTGTTCACATTGGACCTAAATACAATATCAATATCTGTATTGGCGGCAGGATTAAAAGTAATTGTACGATTATGCCAATCTGTATTTCCAGTATTTTTAGAAATTTCAGGAGCTACCTCACTATGAATCAATGTTCCTGTATTATCAAAAATTTCTACTATAACTTCAGGATTATTTCCTACGCCCGTAAGGTTCATCAGGTTATACGCCCAGAAGCTCAGTGAGATTTCCTCGTTGGGCAATACTTCCAAATCACGCTTGGCCCAAAGAATGGAATTCAATACAGGATTACCCGTATCTGAAAACGTACTTACATCTATTGCTAAGAACCTACCATCGGTTAGACCGGTGTGGTCTTGTGGGTTTGTCCAAAAAGGAACTGGATTGGTAACCAGATTCGTTACGGTGTATTCACCATTTACCAAAATTCCAGCGGGTCCTCTGTTACAATTCGTCAAGGAACCATCCTGGGGTTCATAACAATAGTCGGTGCCAACTTCTGCGATTTGGGTAGTGGGTCCTGCACCGAAATCCTCAAAGAAAATCGTGCTCTGGTTAGGTGCAATACTGCTGGAATACCCGACAGTAATCGTTTGACTACCGTCCGAAACACCTGTAAAAACGTTATTGTTAGCTGGAGTGTTTGCAGTGGCATTTAGACTGTATGTATAGGTAAAATCCGTAGTGTTCGAAGTAGAAACGGTAATGGATGCTGTACCATCACAGGCATAGTCTACGGCCACGCTCAGATTTGGGTCGGCAACCGGGGTGGGAACCGTCAAATCCATATCATGTGTACACCCTAAAGCATCTCTAAGAACCAGTTGATAATTTCCCGGCGCCAAATTTCTTTCGCTATTGGTATCAAAATTGCTTCCGCCATCAAAGCTATATTCATAAGGTGCCTGTCCCCCACTTACGTTCAGTATTTTAACCCTTGCGCCTGTTGGACTACATGAAGCATCTTCAATAATTGCTGGTGAAGCATTCAATAGGAAGGGTTGAACAATTTCGTAATCGAAGTTTCCCATACAAGCAGACGCTCCACTACCCCCTGAATCCCTTATGGTGATGGTGTAGAAACCTGCGGGAAGATTCACAAATGTATCACTACTCTGATAGGTAGTACCTCCATCCAAGCTATATTCATAAGGAGCTGTTCCCCCAGTCACAGAAACTGTTAGTGAAGCCGTAGCAGAATCAGCACAAACAATTCCACTATCCGATGCCGAAATGTTCAATCCCCCTGGTTCATCGACACGAACACTATTGGAGATTGTGGAACAACCATTATCATCAAAAACAATGAATTCGTAATCCCCTTCCTCATTAGGGAAATAGGTCGCAGGCGTTCCCCGATAACCAAACAAAAAGTTTGGATTCGTTTGCAAATTAGCTAAAGGTACATCGGCTGGTGTAGCATACAAATCCACACCGTCCTTGCTCCAAATTGCCATTTGATAATCAGGATTTGGAGTACCCCCATTTGGAGTAAGTGTTACAATACCAGCGGTACATGTAATATTTTCAGTATTAAGCGCAACCAGAGTTAGCTCTGGAATTTCGCTTACCGTTATGTTTTGAGTATCTGTACAACCATCATCCGTTGTAGTAATTACAGTATAATTTCCCGGGTTTACATTGGTAAATGTGTGAGTATTATCTGGAGAGGCAACCCGATTGTCCATAAAGGTGCCTTGGCCGCCATTACTACCATCATCAAGTCTTAGCTCGTAGTTGTAGTTGGGCAGAACATTCAATGCCTGAACAGATATAGTTCCCAGTTGGGTACAATCCGCTGGGGTTTCACTTAGGTCAACCTGAAAATTTCGTTCAAGTATTCCGATTTCCTCCGTTTCGAAAATACAGCTTCCTGGAATTGGGTCTCCAGTTACAGGATTTAACAGAGTTACTTGAACAACGTATGTTCCTCCCGTGTTTATATTGAAGTTAGGGCCATTATTACTAGAAAATGGCACAATAATATTATCATTGGAAGCATCGACCAATTGGAGTCCGTAGTTAGCTCCTAAGTTGGTAATTCTAATATTACCGTCTGCACTACATAAGATGTCCGTAGCAGTATGGGTGATATCCAATGTATTCTTAAACACATTAAAATAGAAACGGCTAAAACATCCATTCTGGTAATTAATTACCACTCTGTATTTTCCGCTATCTGTTAGGGTGTAATTATCTTGGGTTACAAGGGTGTTCCAAGTACATGAACTATTCGTATTTGCACAATCATCACCCGCATCCGCACAACTCGCTTCATCAAGCCTTTGCCATACAATGCTTTGGGCATCAGTTATACCCAGCTGAATGGTGGGTTGATCGTTTTCACCGCACAAGAATATTTTAGGTAGAAGACTTCCGTCAATAGCACAGGTTGCAATTTCACCTTGTAAATCGTTATCAGCATTTGCATCGGAATTCACTTGATTGAAGTAGGAAATGATTGGATTTGTCTGTGTAGATCCAAATCGTTCCACCGTAATTAGTTCCGTTAAATCAGGACAGGTTCCACCTGAGTATTTTTCTACGATATAATTTCCAATATCTGTTACGATAAGTGTACTTGGGTTGGCATCCGGGTCACCATCGTTCAAAATAGTGTCTCCTCCATCAATTTGGCCATTACCGTTGTTGTCCAAAGCCCAATTGTAGGTAGTAAATCCTGAACCAGCGGTTAGCACTACATCATCACCACATAACTGGACCGTTCTTGCCTGACCACAGTTTGCCAGGTCATTCAAAATATTATTACCGGCAACTTCAGGTATCGTATTACATGGAAAGTTGGATGAACCAGGCTCATCTGTAAATACGGTCGGATTGTTTACACCTTGAAAGGTGGAATATGCCAAATTTTCTAAATCAGAAGAACAGGCATCTACAAAATCCGAACAGTTCCCTGAAATGGTCACAGTAATACGAATAAAATACTGCGGGTCGCCTATTTGGACCAGATTATCAGGAACTTGGAACGTTATTGTATTGGTCCCTACATCATGGGAATGGGTAGTTCCCAAAGCATTGGAAACATCAACATTGTCCAAAGTCACGTTGGATGGCAAAACATTTCGGATGGTATAATTCGTGGCATTGTCATCACCCGTATTCTGAAAACGAAGTACGTATTGGAAGGTATCTCCCAAGCTTACTCCTTGACCATTGATTTCAACCCCTCCAAGATTTTCTGAAGTATTACCCAGAATGATTTCCGGAGCTAATACTTGAACGTATGAAGCTACGGTTGCCGTACCATCCGAAGAATCAACTGCTGGAACTCCAGCCCCATATTCTCCACCATCTCCACCGTCAGCATTATCGTCTTTATAAAACTCGTTAGCATCACTACATCCATCTCCATCACTGTCCAAATCCAAATGATTGGGAAGGCCATCTGAATCGGTATCGCAACCTGCAGTAAGCAAAGAACCTTGCATATTGGTAGAGCCAGCAACCGTTTGGCCAATAACGATGGAATTGGTCCCAGACGTATTCCAGCTTGTCACATTGGCAGGGGTAGTCAGCGTTAGAGGTTCTAGCGGTCCATTGTTGGTTCGAGTACCAAACAATTCAAATTGTCCAGCCTGATCTATTACTACACGTAGCAGAGGACTACCTTGGGTTCCCGTCAAGGTCCAAATGTCCGGATTACCTCCTTGTCCATACCCACTTCCGTCTTCAAATAGGGCTGTGTTTCCTGGTTCTCCATTCTGTAACTGAATTTCTCCAGCAATATCATTTCCATTGATTTGGAGATTAAATGAATTATCAACACTGAAAATATCAAGAATTAAATAGTCATCCGAGGTGATTAAATCGCTGGTATGGAAAGCTCCACTTGCAATATTGAAAAGAAGCGTATTACATTCATCTCCATCATAAACCCCATCATTATCATCATCTAAATCCGTGATGTCGTTTACATCATCATTGTCAAAGTCATTATGAACAATTATTTTGGCTGAAGGCTGGTCTTGAGTTAAATTGGTGTCTAACTGATCTTGAGTATTGGTAGCTGTATTTGTAAGGCTTAGAAATGGCAGGGTATTTATTTCGTCAGCCTGAACCTCTAATTCCAAAATGGCCACATCACCACCACCCAAGGTTCCAATATTCCATGTGTTGCCACTCCAGCTCCCGGTAATGGTAAAAGCTGATAAAAAGGTAAGTCCGGCTGGAATATCATCCGTTATCTGTAAGTTGGTGA
The DNA here is from genome assembly GCF_021390195.1 of Flagellimonas sp. CMM7. NCBI lineage: Bacteria > Pseudomonadati > Bacteroidota > Flavobacteriia > Flavobacteriales > Flavobacteriaceae > Flagellimonas > Flagellimonas sp. CMM7. The sequence continues at coordinate 3,407,092 of NZ_CP090003.1, forward strand.
GTGGGCCTAAGCCTAAATTTTGAACTCTAATTGTGAATGTGGCTGTCTCGCCTTCCATAATTTCAGGTCGGTCCACAGTTTTCTGGACATAGACATCTGGGTCACAATAAAGTGCTTGAATCGCATTACTATCGTAGGTACAAGGTCCTTTTGTACCTCGTAAGAAGAATTCACCTGCCCCCATAGGTGCATAACTAGGACTATTAGCACCAGGTATGGCTTGACCGTTCTCAAACCATTGAAAAGCATCAAAATTATTACTGGTAGCCTCAAAAATCTCCGATCCCACAAAACAACCGCTTCCCCCGCGAATTTCGAGAGTAACCTCTGGAAGGGTGTCAAAACCAGAAAAATAGCCAGCCACCCCACGAGCTCCGTTAAATCCAAAGAAACCAACGGCCATGGGTCCAGTAGAATTTACACTCACATTGCCATTAAGGTTTGGGATATAAAAGGTTTTCCAATCTGTGGAGCCTACCACTGGATTTGAAGCAGGTAGTGTAACCGATCCATTTCCATCAGTTACCACAATGTTTGCATCCGGTGTATTAACTGCTGCAATAATGGTCATCCCACCCGTTACCGTGGTACCTGCCATATTGCGGATATCTGGAATATTATCCATAACATCCGGTAGCAAACAGTTTACAGGGGCCACAAAGTTAAGTCCCTGAGTATAGACCTGACTTGCACCGGCCATACATTGGTAGGCGTAAACGTCCTTTGAAGTTTGAAGCAACATATTGGCTCCAACCGTATTTGATGAATAGAAGGTACTGGGAACCTGAAAATAGTCACCGTTGTTTATTGTTGCGATGGGTGTTGCACCTCCGTTGACAAAAATTTGCGTATTGTCAGCCGTAGCAATTACTAGGGGGAATTCTGTAAGGCCGTTCGTACCTCCGTTACCTCTAATGAAGACATATTCTTTTCCTAACCTATTCTCTGGAACTGGTTGGTCAATTCCCGCATCTCGATTACTTGCCCCCGCTTGACGACCAAAATTGATGGAACCATTGCTAATAACAATGTCCTTATCGGATTCAATAGTCGCGCCAATCCACCCATCTTCATGAGCTTGCGTAGGACTGTTACCGATATAAGTTTCAAAAACAAAAGATTCATGTGCATCTAAAGTAACCGTGTATGTATTTGCCGTTATCCCTGCTCGGTCGTTCCTTACCCTAAACTCACAATCAGGGTCATAGCCATAAAGTTGAACTGTGGTGTTATCTTCAGTGGCCATGATTCCCAAAGTGTTGGATTTTGAAGGATGCGACCCAAGGTTAGGAACACCTCCCCATTTGAATCGAGTACCAAGGGCCTGCCTACCCTTTGCTGTCAAGGATGCCGCTTGGGCGCTTGAATTACCCCGATAGTTTACATAAAATCGATTCCCACTGGGAGACTCAAAACGTAGACCGCTATTACTTAAAACAATACCAGTGTTAGCATTATTGACCAAGGTGATATTGTTATCGCCGTTCCCCAAAGTCCAAACTGCCGGACTCACGTTCGAAATATTGAAAGTAGCCACTGGAGCAGCATTGGTACCTTGATAAGCGTTTACCGTAAATGTAGTAGGTTCGGGTGTGGAGAGGTAAATCGCCTGCTCACGTATTCCTGCATTGTTTTGACCCTGTTTTAGAGGGGGTAAATAATGAAGGTCACTTAACTGAGCGTTTACAAAAGAAGAGACAAAAAGAAATACAAATAGCAAACCCAGCTTATGCAAGGTTTTACTTGATAGGTCAATAATTCGGTCCATTTGGGGTGGCATTTGAAGTTATTCCCAACAAAAAAAAAAGCTTTTATGGTGATTTCCAGATATTTGTTGTTAGATGCAATGGATACCTTGTCAGAATGGTAGAATTTGTTGTCAGACCCAAAAAAACTGGTGTCTTGGGAGGTGAAGTATCGTTTTTATTGTAGTTTTTCTCCGACAAAATGGCCACTTCGCAGGTCTTCTTTAGTTATTTACCAAATCTATAGTTAACAGTAAAAGTTGGTCATCCAGACTTATATCCTTTTGGTTTTTCAAAAGCCCCATTCTTCGAAAAGCTCCAGAACAAGATCAATTAAAATGGCCAAAACAAAAAGACCAAGATATAACATCTAGGCTTTTTCTTTAAGTATCTTGGGTGGGAATCGAACCCACACTCCCGAAAGAACTGGATTTTGAATCTATTGCCTAACGCAAATATTGAAACCAAATATAAATTAACAAGTTATTATTGATTATACTTATAAATAATTACAAAGAGGATATCAGTTTTTTGTTATAGTCATCCAGCAGGTCACTGGGTAGCGATTTGAGATAAATTTGTGTTGTGTTCAATTTGCTATGCCCTAGCATAGCAGATATAGCTTGCAATGGAACATCATTTAGCATGGCCTGGGTTGCAAAGCTGTGGCGTGAAACGTAGGTTGTAAGCTTTTGCTCAATACCGCATATTTCACCGATAGTTTTCAAACCTCTGTTGTACCGTTGACGTTCCCAAGAGATTTCTCGTTCTTGTAATGCAGGATTTTCTCTTTTGATGACGGGAAAGATGTAATCTTCTTTCGATTTTCCCTCAAGATAGATTATGAGTATTTCCGAAAGCTGATCAGTAATTTTTATATCATATAATTTGCCAGTTTTCTTTCGTCTGAACTTGATTCGTCCATTGATGATGTTACCGACTTTTAGGTAAGCCATATCCGTAAAGTTCATACCATAAAGTAGAAAGGAGCAAATGAAGTAATTACGGTATCGGAAGAGAACCATATCCTTGGGAAGTTTTAAATCCATTATTTTTCTGATGTTCTCAATTGATAGTGCTCTCTTTTCCGTAGGGACTTGCTTGATAGTATAGTGGGTAAATGGATAGGCTTCTCGTTCTATTAACCCGGCCTTGATTCCTAATACACTTTGTTAGCTACCGTTTTTTTATTTTTCCATTTGACTGTTCATCATTTCAAAAAACTCTGTATCTGTCATTTTCTTTCTTGCGTCTAGTAAGTAATCTGCATCATCCCCTGCTCGGTATCTCAACTGATTTGTTCCATCAGTTACTGAATTGTAAATTACTTCTGCAACCAAACTTGGTGGTGAAACTGTGTTGTTTGGGTTCTGCCATTGTTTCATTAAGGCGTTTATGATAAGTTGATAATCTTCAATATTTCCCGATTGAAAATCGAAAGAACGTCCACCAAAGTCAGTCGCAATGAATCCAGGTTCTACAACCTTAACTTTAACACCAATTTCTTTCATTTCATAATGTAATGACTCTGATATCCCTTCTACGGCAAATTTAGTTCCGTGATAGAGTGAGCCCAAAGCAAAAGTCATTTGTCCGCCAATTGAAGATATATTAACAATAACGCCATCTTTATTTGCTCTAAAATGTGGAATGATAGCTTTTGTTACGTCCATTAATCCAATCACATTGGTATTGAATTGCTTAATGATATTTTCTCTCGGGAAAGATTCCAAAGGACCGTAAGCCCCATAACCTGCATTGTTAAGAAGGGTATCAATTTTTCCAAACTTTTTGATCCCATTTTGAATTGCCACATGAATGGATTCTAAATCCAAAACATCTAATTTTTCTGAATGAACATTCTCTAATTCTTTTAGCTCATTTTCTTTTTCTGGTGAACGCATTGTGGCAATTACATTCCATCCTTGTTTTTGAAAATGGATGGCTGTGGCTTTTCCGATTCCACTACCTGCACCTGTTATTAAAATCGTTTTGCTCACCTTAATCTTTGTTTAGGGTTAGTAAATTGTCTACTCCGTTGGCGGTGTAGATAGCTTTTGTGGTTTCATTCAGTACTTTATTGTAGTTTTCTATACCTTCTTTTAATCCTGAAAAATCTACAACGGTTCTAAATGGCTTTTCACCAAATGGTGTGTTTACCAATCCAACTACAGCTTCTGCAACTCTTTCTGGTCGTTGTTCAGGAATGGACTCGACATAAGCAACGTAACCGTTTAATGCAGTTTCAGGAAGATTAGCCATTTCTCCATATTGCGTTAATCGTTCTGTATCACTTGGTGTTATCATACCTCCCATAAAGCCTGTTGGAAAACCACCTGGTTCTACAATGCAAGATTCTATTCCAAAACCTGAAAGTTCAGCTCTGTATCCTTCGGCTAAAGATTCTAACGCATATTTTGATGCAGAGTAGGAAGCTAGAAAAGGTGTTGTTACCCTACCAATACAGCTAGATGTATGAATCATTGTTCCTTTTCCTTGTTGTCTCAAATGAGGTAAAACGGCTCTCATCAGTCGTTGAACTCCAAAAACATTGACTTCAAACATTTTTTGGATGTCATCAGTTGTAAAACACTCCAAAATCCCATTTGCTCCAATACCTGCATTGTTGAAAACGGTATCTATGCCGTCCATTAACTCAATGGCTGAGCTTACGCAAGAATTAACACTTTCTTCATTGGTAACATCCATTTCAGCTAATGCAACACCTTTTGCTTTTAAAGCATTGGCGATTGCTTCATTTTTTCCTTGTATAGAACGCATTGTTCCTACAACTTGATGCCCATTTTCTGCTAATTGAATACAAGCTAAACTGCCAAAAGCTCCACTTGCCCCTGTAACTAAAATTTTATGTTTCATCTTTTTAATTTTAATGGTTTGATGAAACAAATATCCTACAGCTATGGATGTTAGCTTAACACTAAAAGAGGGAGGTTAAACACAAATCGCTGAAAACCGAATTGAATTAGAACTGTGTATTAAACTTCACTTCAAACTGATTGGGAATATCGTCATTCTCTTCATTTAAATTTTGACGTAAATCGATTTCGATACCTCTAGCAATAGTTGAAATGGGCACATCATTGGCGGTTCCTTCAAAAGGATTGTCTCCTGTTCTACCTATTCTTTCCATGGTGTGGAATATCCACGCAACAATCACATAAATTGGGATGCTAAACCAAACAAAAAGCGCACTTATTAAAGGTTGTGTATCTGTAAATTCTTTTGCAATTTCAGCAAATTGAGGTACTAGTGCAAGAGGAAGCAGAAGGACAAAAATCCACATAAAAAACCGATTGAGTGTAGCGAATTGCCTGGGATATGGAAAGTTTTTAATTCGTTCACTTTTACCTTGATGGGTGAATAATTCTTGAAGAATATTTTCTAATTCCAAAAATGAAAATTCCCAAATTACACCTTGCTCTTTGAGTTTTCTTAAATGTTGTGACTGCAAATACAGTAGGGCTGTCTGCTTATTATCCTTACTCATTACATAGTCATAATCACTTTCAGAAATGTATGGTTTTATATCAACATCTATAGAAGAGGACATTTCTGGAGGGCTTGTGTCCCATTCTCGATTGGATTTATGTTTCATGAAAAACTCCCATGGTTTTGGGGCTCGCATTGAATGACGTAAGGCTGTCATCCAAGCGATATGACGGTAGGTCAGGGTTTTAATTTCTTGTTGAATTTCTTCTTCTGACAAAGGGCTCTCAAGGTGTTCATTGGTTACCATGTCCTGCGTATACATTCCAAAAGTACGAGAAGTGTTTACTATACCTCCCCAAATTTTTCTTGCTTCCCAGATTCGACCATAAGTAGCATTATTTTGGAAGCCAACAACAAATGCAACAGCAGTACCAATTAGAGCTATAGGAGTCCAAGGTATTTTTATCCACTCAATTTCAAAAAAATGATAGATAGACACCCAGAACAAAATAACTCCAAGGAAAAGAAAAGTTTCGTAGCGTGTCCACCAAGCCATCTCAAGGGGTGAGTATGTTTTTTTTATGTACATAATTTTTTTAGTTTAACTGTCTGTATTCTTGAGGTGTTTTACCTGTTTTCCGTTTGAATAATCTTCCGAAATAGTGAGGGTAGTTAAAACCTAAAGTATAGGCGATTCCACTAATTGAATCTGTAGAGGTAAGTAATAGGTGCTTTGCTTTATCCACTAGAAAATCATTGATATGGTCTTTGGCTGAACGTCCTGTTTCTTTTGTTAGAAGGTCGCTCAAATAACTGGCAGATAAATGACAATGGTCTGCCAAATATTGAATGGTCGGCTGTCCTTTTTCTATTAGTTGATTATCTGAATAATACTCTTTTAGTAATAATTCTACTTTGGAAACAATGTCAATGTTCCTTGCAGAACGAGTATTGAATTGCCTTTCGTAAAAACGTTTGCTGTAATTGAGTAACAGCTCAATATTGGAAACCAAGACTTGTTGACTGTGATTGTCAATACGTTCTTTGATTTCATCCTGAATAAGTTGAACGATTTGAGTTAGCGTGTTTTGCTCATTTTCGGAAAGGTGCAATGCTTCATTTACTTCATAGTTGAAGAAATTATATAAATCTATCATTGAACCAAGAGTCGTGTTTCTGATGAGGTCAGGATGGAAGTAAAGCATCCAACCTTTCACTTCGTTAAGTGCTTGAGGCTTCTTAACAGTAATGACTTGTTTCGGTGCAGTAAAAATTAGAACACCATCATCAAAGTCATAAGAATTTCGTCCGTAATCAATTCCACAGCTTGAATCCTTGAGAGCAATGCAGAATAAGTCAGACGAAAACCGTTGCCCTACCGTTTCTTGTCCATAAGCAAGCTTGTGAGTGTCAAGTATCGTTATCAAAGGGTGTGTTGGTTTGGATAAACCGAATACAGACCTGATTTCTGTGATTGATTTTGAATGAATTATGGATTCGCTCATTTTTATTTTTTGACAAAATTAAAGAGACCTTTCATGGTTCATTAACACAAATCGCTGAATGAATAGCACGTTTTGGTTGTAATGGTAGTTTGAGTTGATTCTTTAAGATGCATTGCAACGTAGTTGCGCAGATTAAAGTTCACCGCAGGTGAATTGACTTGAACGGTTTTGTGTATGGTTAGTTGCGAAATTAAATTGGATACTATCGATATGTAAATTACAAAATAAAAAGTAATAGCGACTTGAATGATTACTCAAATCGCTATTACTTATACACGTTGTTGTGTGCTGTTTTTTTCTGTTCAGTTTTATCTGAGTTGATTTTTATGAAACAGAATATACTCGTACATCAGGATTAGCTGTTAAATAAGGTTTTAATTCCTCAACAATATCTTTGGCAAATAAATTACTTGAGAGGTAAGCACTTGCGTTTTCTGTATTATCAAAAGTATGAATAACCTGTACATCTTCAGCTCTTACCAGGAGTTGTTTTGATTTTGCACCTTTTATTCGGTCTAAGAAAGGTTGCTTGTATTTTGAATAAACTGCAGCAGCTGATTTCCTGTTACCAGAATCTATTTTTAATGTGATTTCTAAATATGCGTTTGGCATGATTTCTATATTTTAATATTAGACTAATTATTTATTATTGTTGAATGAAGTCAAAATTTTCAGTTTGAAAAATAAACACAACACAAGGTTCTTCTGAATCTTCAGAACAACGTGTAATGTGTTCTTGTTCGCCAGGTTGATACCAGAAGCTTCCTGCTGGTAACCGTTTTGGATTTGTATTGCCATTCACAGGATTTTCAACAATCCCTTTTACAACGATCCCATGATATGTATTTGATTGTGTATGAGATACTGTTTCTTCACCAACTGGAATTCTTACGAATGTACCATGTGCTCCATTTAGCATACCCTCTACAGTAGCTGCTTCTATAGCACCACCATTAATTCCAGTAGTGAATTCACCAAATTTAATTTCATTTGTCGCGATCTGCACTTCAGTTGGAAAACTTGGTAATACTGAAGTGTTTTTTGAAGAAGTTTTACAAGCTGTGATAGTGGTTACTATAATAACCAATGATATCATATGTTTTTTTATTTTCATTTTTAATGTCCCATCATTTTTATTGATTATATCCTTAGTTATTAAATTACAGATATTTGCAGTTTTGCCATTAATTTCTAAGATTTCATCTCCATAAGATAATTTGTTTTTCAATTCTTCATCCCATACGAAGCCAACTATCAGTTTTTCGTCTTTCAGAGTTCTAGTAAATCCAAAGTCAAGATCATTTAGATTTCTTTTACGAGAGTTTGGTTTAAAATAAAATCTTTTGTGTTTAAAATCAATCGTCATTATTCCATATTCAAGTAGTTCTGCTCCAACCCTTAGAAGTTATGACATTAGTACTATATATGTAATGCAAGACAAGATTCAAAACGATATGCTCTATGGCGAGAAAGCAAGTAAAGCCATATTGAGCAATCTATCTTATCAGTTTTTTGGAAAGGCTAACGATCCCGATACCGCCAAATATTATGAGCGTTTTTTTGAGATTATCAAAAACCCAACAAGAAGTGTAAGTAAGGGTACCGGACTCTCATGGGGAGCTAGGATTACTAAAGGAGAAAAAGAGGTTCCCAAGCGCAGGGCAGAAATTTTCTTTCGGTTGAAGCAAGGGGAGTTCGTAGTCTTTGCTGACGGAAAAGATAAAAGAATAAGACTCAAACAACCGAAAATCCTAAAACAAAAACCCCAGACAAAACTTTTATTTACGCAAGAAGAGCTATCTATAAATCATCAAAAGATATATCAGGATGTCACGGAAATAAAATAAAACTATATCAATTGTGAGCATAAGGTACCTGATACGCATCCCTAATAATGCCATAGGGGTATTTTAGTACATCCTTCTTTCTAAAAAGTGATTTCTTTCTTTCAGTCCCTTTTTCCAAAGAGTATATGACGTTAAAAGTAAAATCAATGCAATAGGAGGTGAAAAGTAGTCTGGAACAGGTGCATTAATCTCTGCTAATATGGCTAACAAAAAAAGGAATAAAAACCCTGAATAAGACCATTCTTTTAAGAGTTTAGATTTGTTTGTCCAAATTGCGATTAACCCTAAAATTTTTACAGTCATCAATGGTATGATTAAGTAAGTTGGAAAACCAATTTCTGCAAATCTTTTTGTGAATTCAGGATTGAATATACTATATGCCAATTGTCGCAAGCATCATCAATGTAAACAAACTTGTTGCAATTAAATAAATAACTTTCTTTGTCTTAATAGCCATTCTCTATTTAATTAATGTGTCTAATATCGTTTCTAATCTGTCCAATGCAGAACCCCAACCATTATAGAACCCCATTTCTTCTTGCTGTTTACAATATTCAGGTGTGGCGTGAATTACGCTAAAAGTAAATTTTGTTTTATCTCCATCTGCTTCAAAGTAAGTTTGTAGCTCTACATTTTCAGTCATAGGCTTAAAGTCAGCAGAAGTAATTATCTTCTTTAGTTCTTCAATTTCTTTATAAATTCCTTCAGAGATGAATTCATTTCCGTCTGGCATTGGCATTGAATATTTCCATTTTCCGCCAACCTCAAAATTATGCTCAATAACTTTTATATCCATTCCATTCGGTGCCCACCATTTTAAAATGTGTTCCAATTGTGTCCAAGCATCCCATACTAATTCTACAGGTGCGTTAAATGTTTTCTCAATCGTTAAAGTTCTGTTCGCTAAATCACTCATTTTTTACCGTTTTTCGTTTGTATTTGATTAATGTAATTTTCAAAGGAATCTATTCTTTCTTCCCATAATTTATGGTATTGTTTTATCCATAGAAAGGCAGGGATTAGTTTTTGTGGTTTGATTAAACATAAACGCTCTCTTCCTTTTTGATTAAAATCAATTATTCCACATTCGTTTAATATTTTTAAGTGTTTAGAAATTGCTGGTCTGCTGATTTCAAACTTTTCTGCTACTTCATTTACGCTTAAAGTATCCTTTGCAAGTAATTCAATAATATCTCTTCTTACTGGGTCTGCAATCGCTTGGAAGACATCTCTTCTCATAATTTGTGTAACTAACTGGTTACAAATATATATGTAATCGTTTAGTTACGCAAATATTTATATAAAAATAACTTAAGTGTTGAATTCTGAGGTTAGAGCACATTTCTTTTTGGGCGGGAGTGCTTAGCACGGAGCAAAAAAAGTCAGCTTCAGCTGAATGTGCTCTAACGTTTTCGTATATGAAAAGTCGTGAATCTAGAGCACTGACCATCCATACTAAAACAAAACTACAGAAAAGCACAAGTATTGATGACTTGTGCTTCAACCGCTATTTTTTATATACAGTGTTACCCAACGTTTATTTTAATTCTGTAAGATATTCTTTAGATTCTGTTCTTTCCATCCAGTTTGGATTTACTGATGCAAATACAATCTCATTATTGCTGTTTACCACAAAAGTTGCAGGAACAGGTAATTCAAAACTTTCATCTCCATTATGGGCAGGAATATCCATTTCAAACGCTTTATGAATAGATCTTAGAGATTCCGTTAAAGCAAAAGCAATTCCAAATTGTTTGGCAACTTCATTTCCTTTATCAAATAGAATTGGATAATCAAATTCATTCTGAGATATGATTTCAGCTGATTTCTCTGGTAGTTGAGGAGAAATAACTACTAAATTAGCACCTGAACTTTTAATTTCACTAGTATGCTTTTGTATGTGTTTAAGTTCAATATTACAGAAAGGACACCAATTACCTCTATTGAAGCTGATTACTAGATCACTTTTTTCTGCAAGGGAGTTTAAGCTAACAATAGTCCCTGCCGAATCTTGTAATTCAAAACCTGGCACTTTATCTCCAACTTTTAAAACAGTATTCATTATACCACTTTCGGCTAATTTTCCAATTTCTGCCCCCATTGTTTCCAATACTTCTTGAGGTACATTTTCAGACATTTGTTGAACAAATACTCCTAATTCTTCTTTTAGACTCACCATAATTTACTTTGATTTTAATGTTTTCCAATTTGCTGCTGCCATTTTTTCCATTTCAGCTTCGTTGTTATTCCAAGGAACTATTGTGTTAAAAGGTTTTCCTTCCCAAAAATCATTATAAAACAAATACAGTTTTCCATCGTCAATTCTAAATGTTTCAGGATTAACAGGAACTTTTTTGCTCATTTTGGCAACAGCAAATGCACAATACCCATCAAATTGAGGTAAATATTTACTTGGGTTTACTTTGAATGTTCTAAGGTTCTCTGCATTCACGAAGTAATAGGTTGCACCATTATGTAGGGCTGAATATTCAATACTACCTTTTTCAGCTGTATTTGTTGTGAAATAATTTACGACATCATACCCTTTGTTAGCTAGCTTGTTTTCATCTGTGTTAACACTTTGTGCATTTACACTGCTCATACCCATAATGACCATTCCTGCCACTATCATTTTTTTAATTACATTCATCTTATTTTTGTTTTAAATTAATAATGACACAAATTTATCTTCATTAATAGAACGAATTGTATCAAATAATACATTAAATTTGCTCAATAATACAATATTATGGATGTGCTAAGTGATGTTTTGTCAAAGGTTAAACTATCTAGTGTAGTTTATTTTAAATCTGATTTTTCAGAACCTTGGGGAATGGATATTCCTAAAGGACCATTTGCCCAATTTCATATAGTTACTAAAGGTCAATGTGTTTTGAAAACTAAGGGTAAATCAATTCAGTTGTTTACTGGGGATATCGTAGTTTTCCCTTTTGGAGCAAGCCATTGGTTGGCTAATAATGAAAATAGTAAACTTTATCAAGGAGAGGATGTGGTGAAAGCAATCTTATCAGGTAAGTCTCTATTTGAGGGAGATAAACTATCTACTACTTTAGTTTGTGGACATTTTGAATTTGATAAAAATTTAGACCATCCTTTTATAAAGGAGTTACCGTCTATTATTCATATTGATGATACTGATTTAAAACAATATTCTTGGTTGAAGAACATTACTGATTTAGTAATTGAAGAAGCGGAAAAAGAACAATCAGGAAGCGGTGTTATTATCAATAAATTGGGAGAAATCTTGTTTGTACATACTTTAAGAGCCTTTATATTAAAAAGCAAGTCTGTAAATGGATTTATTGCAGCAATTCAAGATGAGCGAATAAGCAAGGTTTTAAAAGAAATTCATACCTCTCCAAAAAATGATTGGCAGTTAGAATCATTAGCACAAATAGCAGGAATGTCTAGAACGAGTTTTATCAATAAGTTTAAGGTGTTAATAGGAAATACACCTTTTAATTATTTAACTCAATGGAGGCTTTTATATGCAAAAGAATTGTTAAAAGAAAGTAATAAATCAGTTGGGGAAATAGCAGAAGAAGTTGGTTATCAATCTGAAGCGGCTTTTAACCGTGTTTTTAAGAAAAATGTTAAGCAAACACCTTTAAAATTCAGACAAAAAACTCTCATTTCATAATGTTGGGTAACGGTCTAGTGTATGAGTAGTAGCGGGTTTTAGGTACTACTTTTTCAGGTTACAATATACTTTAATTAAACGAAAAAGCGGTTCAAGTTTCCACCTAAACCGCTATTGCTTATACACTTTGTTGGCAACTGGCTTTAATCTATTTGAGTCATTTCATTCAATACAAACTCTTCAACTGCTCCATCAGTCGCTTTCATATATTCTGCTAAATGAGTGTTGTTCATATGGGTTTGCCATAATTCTCTACTTTCCCAGTTTTCGTAGAATAGAAATAGATTTTCATTTTCATTGTCTTGGTGCAAGTCATAGTTGATACAACCTTTTTCCGCTCTTGTAATGTCAATTAGTTTTAAAAGTTCAGATTTTACTAAATCTCTTTTTTCTGGTTTAGCCAAAATTCTTGCTACAATTGTTAATTTTTGATTACTCATAATTTCTGTTTTTGTATTTTCTGATTTATTTTCTTTTGTTGGATTTGCACACATTATAAAAAGCATACTTATCCCTAATGCGAGTACTGTTTTCCTCATATTGTTTCTATTACTTTGTTAATATCTCTTCTTGATTTTGGTTTTTTATTTGGTTGGTTAAAATCATCCTTATCTCTATAACCAATGGCTACTGCCATAAGTGTTGCATATTCTGTTTGGTTTAAAATTTTATCATAGTTTTTTGTTTCAATTCCTTCCATTGGTGTTGCGTCAATTCCCATTTCGGCACAAGCACTTAAAAACACACCCAAAGCCAAATAAACTTGTCTGTCAAACCAAGATTTGATTTGCGCATCCGTTTGAGGTTTTATAAACTCTTTGAAATAATTAACTGCTCCTTCTGGAAGTTCATTTTCAATTTGCCTTTCGAATAGAGTAATGTCATTAATTCGACTAAAAACAACAACAGTATCACTATCAAGAACCTTATTTCTATTTAGCCAAGATACTTTAGAGAGTTTTTGTTTAGTTTCTTTGTCAGAAACAAAAATGAATTTCCAAGGTTGGCTGTTTATTGAAGAAGGACTTAATAATAGAATTTCTTTTAGTTCTTGGATTTCGCTAGTTGTAGTTCTTTTTGTCGAGTCATACTTTTTAGTCGTATAACGGTTTTTCATTGAATTTAAAAACTTCATATTATCGCTGTCTTAATTTTACTATATAAATTATAGTTGCAAAACTATGTATAGTATTTTATCTTTGCAATAACGGTCAAAAATGATAGTATAATTTTTTATGGAAAAAATGGAACCAAAGATGCTCAAATTCAGAGGTAATGAATATCCTTGCTGTGCAAGTTTAACAATGGGAATTATTGGTGGAAAATGGAAGACAGTTATTCTTTTTCATTTGATGAATCAAAAATTGAGGTATAATGAGTTAAGAAAATCAATGCCTACAGTGACTGAAAGAACATTAAGTTTACAGTTAAAGGCAATGGAAGAAGATGGTTTGATAAAAAGAAAAGTGCATACTTCAAAACCGCCTTTAAAAGTTGAATACTCGCTCACGGATTTCGGTAAAACTTTAATTCCGTTAATTCAGTCTATTGCTGATTGGGGCGATTTAGTTGTTGAAAAGTATTCATAACAGTTCGTTCAGCTTGTTGCCAACAATTGTATATGATTATTGATCATATATCCATTATACGCCTAAGATAGTAAATCTTCGATTTTCATGAACGACCTGTCGGCCACATGGGTATATATTTCAGTTGTTCGGGTAGAGCCATGTCCCAGTAAAAGTTGTATGTGTCTCATATCAGTGCCCTTTTCTAGTAAATGGGTTGCAAAACTATGCCTGAGCATATGAGGAGTTACCCTTCTGTTGATCCCCGCTTTTTTGGCAGCATTGACGATGATATTCAATACGCTTGATGTACTGTAACTTTTCCCGTTCACTCCCTCAAAAAGAAAGTTTTTTGGTCTATATTCTTTGAAGTATTGCCTTAAATCATTCAAAGTATTTTTACTCAGAACCGTCAAACGATCTTTGCTTCCTTTGCCCTGCCTTTCACGAACCATCATCCGTTTGCTGTCAATATCACTTGGTCTTAGTTGCAAGAGTTCATTTCTTCTTAAGCCCGAAGAATAAAGGAGTTCAACAATGCATCTATGTTTTAGGTTGTTGGTATTCTTTATGATACCAAGTATTTCATCTTTGGAAAGTACATCTGGCAAACATTTCTTCTTTCTCGATCTTTCTATTGAATAGAATCTATTGGGCATACCATTGACCACTTCGTAATAGAACTTTATGCTGTTCAATGCTTGGTTGACATAAGAGTTTGATTTGCCATCCCTTATCAATTTTTGAAGGTACTCTCTAATTTCATTCTCATTGATTTCCAAAGGTTCTGTTTCTTTAAAATGATTTATGAAAGCTTCAAAACAATTCACATAGGCTCTTACTCTATTGTTGGAATAACGTAATATCTCCAATTTGGAAAGGTATTCTTCAGGACAAGGTTTTCGGTCAGCACCTAATTTTCGATTTCTGAACCATTCTACATCAACTTTAGGATTGTCGTTATGCAACTTCTTTATAGCGAAGAAATAGTTCCCGTTTACCCATACCTCGCCTTTGAAAATTTTAAATATGTGCTCAAGGTTTGGTTTGGTGTTGGGTAGGTAGTGCATATTGAATTCTACTGACCATTTCATTCCGGGAATAGAATCCACTAAACCTTGAATGACTTTGTCAGAGGAAAACTGTAGCCCGATTTTTCTTTGGTTTTCGATTAATAGATGTTTAAGAGTAATACTTCTTCCTTTGTGCATAATTGTTCGTTTGTAGAACAAATTCCTAATTAAAAATGATTTAATCGTATCTTAAACGAATAATGTTCGAATATACGTTCGATTAATTTTATAAATTCATGAGGTTACAAAAGGTTTGTTTGTACTGTAAAAAGGAATTGGTTGGGCGTACTGACAAAAAATATTGCAATCTACATTGCAAAGCGCTTATCAATACCAAAAGATAAGAGAACAGCCAGAGAGATTCTATAACAAGGTGGATAATCAATTACGTCTGAACAGAAGACTTTTAAAACAGTTTAACAAAGTTGGTAAATCAGTAGTCAGATGCGAAACGCTATTGAAGTTAGGTTTCAATCCAAAGTTTTTTACCCATTATTGGAAGAACAAAAGGGGGGGAGGCTTACCTTTTTGTATACGAGTACGGTTTTTTGAAAAAGAAAGAGAACACAAAGGACAAGTATATCTTGATTACTTGGCAAGATTATATGGTTTGAAAACACTTAATGCTTAAGTATGTTACCTCATATTAAATAAGTATCTTTATTCCATAAAAGACTATATCATTTACATTAATAAGTGCAATACGGTGTACAGCTTTTAATTAGCAAGGTAAAGTATTGGATTACAGTTATATAAAATTCACGTTGTAGGACTGTCATCCCGACACTGTTTTTTTAATTTACAGGCCCTATCAATCTAACCTTTTTATTGATAGGGTTTTTTTTATTCCCTCCATAATGAATCTATAATTCAACACTATAAGGATTTTGAATTTTTGATGGACAAAAGATAGGTTGTTCTTTTACACTTTGGGTATGATTTGATAATAGGCCATAAGGCTTTAATAGATTACCATATATTTTATTCAAAAAATAGTAAGAGTATATCGGGACTTACGTTATCCGATAAAACTGAAAGAATTGGTATGCCTTCAAATGGAAAATTGGTTTGTTGCTGGCACATAAATTTAACTTTATTTTATGATAACTAACTAACCTCAAAACCTCAGAAATCCATGGTGAGCCTCATGCGATTTTCACATTCTATTTTGGTAATATGCCTTATTACCTGCACAGTTTCATGCACTGGCTCGCGAATCATAAAATTTCCAAATAAAGTTGATACCAAGGACAAACCAATAGTCCTGCAGCATAAACAGGTTGAATTTGTAACTGATGTTGGAGTTTATGTTAGTAATGACTTTCCAGGCGCTAGACTTAATAACATAAGTGTTAAAAATGATAGTACTTTAATATTGAGGATTCAACCCGAAAATGAACCCATAAACAACAGTGCCTATTTCGCTTTTAAGACTTGGACTAGTAATGAAAGGGATATTTATTTTCAATTTAGCTACCCTAAAGGATATAAACACAGATATATTCCAAAGTATGAAACGGCAAATAGGGGATGGGTACAAGTGGATTCTACGGTATTTTTCATAAAGGATACTATTGCTACATTAAAATTTAGAGTTTTAAAAGACACTACTCTTATAGCGGCCCAAGAGGTGCGGACATCTCAAGATGTCAAGGATTGGTACACAGGGCTTACTAAAAAAAATGCACCTACAACGCGACTGAAAAGTATTGGAAAAACTCATTTGGGAAGGGATATTCCAATGATGGATATCTATAAAGGGTCTGCAACGAACAAAGATATTATAGTATTACTGACTCGTCAACATCCACCCGAAGTGACCGGATATTTTGCTTTTCAAAGTTTTTTGGAAACTATTTTGCAAAGCGGAAAACTTACAGATGCTTTTCTTGAAAAATACAGAGTCATAGCTTTTCCATTAATGAATCCAGATGGTGTAGATCTTGGACATTGGCGCCATAATGCTGGTGGTGTGGATCTTAATAGAGATTGGGGAAGATATAGACAACCAGAAGTGTCAGCGGTAACCAATCGGATAGAAAATATTGTTAAAGAACAAGAAGTTAAAGTGTTATTAGGAGTGGATTTTCACTCCACTTGGCACGATGTGTTCTATACCAATGTGGAGCGGGAACATACAAATCTACCAAATTTTGTTTCAGACTGGTTTACCCAGCTAGAAGCAAACATTCCAAATTACAAGGTGAATGAGAAAAGCGCAATAAGCACTAAACCTGTATCGAAAGGCTGGTTTCTAAAACGTTTCAATGCAGTCGGAATTACATACGAAATTGGTGATGAGACACCAAGAGATTTTATAACACTAAAAGGAAAAATATCTGCCCATGAAATGATGAAATTACTAACAAACAGCAACTAAATAAATAACTATCTAATTACTAAATTTATGAGAAAATCATTCTTAACGTTTTTACTGGCATGTTTTACAGTAGGAATTGGGTATTCCCAAGTTTCGATTTCCGGTACGGTCTCAGATGAGACCGGTCCATTACCTGGAGCATCGGTTTTTGTCAAAGGGACTACCAATGGAACTACAACAGACTTTGATGGAAATTATACTATCGAAGCTAATCAAGGGGAAACATTGGTTGTTTCTTTTATTGGTTATAGGACTGAAGAGCGAATTATTGGTTCGGAGACTTCAATGAGTTTTGTGTTGCAACCAGATGCAGAAAGCTTGTCAGAAGTAGTGGTAACTGCATTGGGTTTTGTGGAACAACGAGATAAGTTGGCATCTACTTACTCAAAGATTGACGCAGATAAACTGGTACAGCCAGTTGAAAACAAAATTATTGACGGTATTGCCGGTAAGGCAGCTGGTGTAACCATTAATGCAACTTCGGGTGATCCTGGTGCTGGTTCTAACATTCAAATTAGGGGAACAAGCTCATTGAGTGGTTCAAGTCAACCCTTAATTGTTGTAGACGGTATTCCATTGAACAATGACAATTTAGCGGGTTCTGGTGATGATGATCAATCTGCAGGGGTATCACAGCAATCTAGGTTAAATGACATCAACCCTGAAGATATTGAGTCTTTTCAAGTATTTAAAGGAGCCTCTGCTGGTGCATTGTACGGGTCAAGAGCCTTAAACGGTGTAATTGTAATTACAACAAAAAAGGGTAAAGCAGGTAAGTTTAATGTAAATTACTCTACGGGTGTTTCTATTGATCAAATTTCATATGAACACCCACTACAGACCACCTTTGGTCAAGGTAATGGCGGTAGTTTTAGCCCTACCGCGCAACGGTCTTGGGGAGATAGAATTTCTGAAAGAGCTGGTGGAGCGGATGACGTTGATACTTCTGGTGAATTTTTTGAGTCCTTGACTACAGGCAATATTATTTATCCTATCACTCAAAAGAATTCTAGAGAAGTATTCACTAACAGAAACTTTGATCAGGTTTTTCAAACAGGTATTACTTATGATAATAAAGTTTCGGTGAGTAGTGGTAACGAAAAAGGAACGTACTATATAAGTGCTGCCCATGTAAATCAGGAAGGAATTATTAAAAGTAGTTTTTATAAAAAGACAAACTTCACTGTTAATCTTACTCAAAACTTAACAGATAAGTTACGAACCAATTTCAAGGCCAATTATGTGCATACAGGCTCCAATAGAACACAACAAGGTTCCAACACGGCAGGTTTGTATTTAGGACTTCTGCGTACTCCTGCAGATTTTGACCAAACGGATTACATAGGGAATTACAACAGTAGTTCAGGTGCTATAACACAAAATAGACATAGAGGCTATAGAAGGTATTTGGGGAATAGTGATAATGTCATCTACAACAACCCGCTTTGGACGGTTAATGAACAGGAAAGTACCGCTAAAGTAAATAGATTAATTGGTACAGGTGAGGTTGCATATCAATGGAATGATAATATTAGCACCATTGTAAGAGGTGGGGTTGATTTTTATGTAGATACAAGAGTTTACTTTTTCCCGTATTATACAGCAGGTTCTGCAAGAAGATTTGGACTTTTAAATGATGAGACCATTAATAACGAGGAGTATAATGGAGATTTAATAACAAATTTCAATTATGCACTAAGTAAAAATTTAAATACCAATGTAATTGTTGGCTTTGGTATTAATGATAGAAGACGTAAGCGAATTTTTACTGAAGCGGATAACTTCATTGCTAATTTTAGAAGCCCGCTTGATGCAGCTGAACTATCTGCCAAAGAAAATATAGGTTCGGAAACTACGAGAACCAGTAGAAGAAATATTCGGTTCTATGGTACTGCAAATTTTGATTACGCAGACCAGTTGATTTTGCAACTTGGTGGGGCATTTGAAAAGCATTCTGTATTGCCGGCGTCGGATAATGGATTCTTTTATCCTAGTGCAGAATTGGGATGGACCTTTACAAAGGCATTAAAAGATTCAGGTCCGTTATCGTTTGGTAAAGTTAGATTAGCATATGGTCAAGTGGCAAATGTACCAATTGCACATAGGGAACAAACAGTTTTCGAAGTAGGAACATTCTCAAGTTTCTCTGATCAAATTGCGTTGGAGAATTTTGGAGGAGGGTTTCAACTAGATGAACGTTTGGGAAATTCAAACTTAAAACCTGAAATCAAGACTGAATATGAAGTAGGTTTGGATTTACGATTCTTAAGAAACAGATTGGCCTTATCGACCACATACTATACCAATAAAACAGAGGATGTTTTATTAGACCTTGCTTTGGTTCCGTCACTTGGGTTTGACGAGATATATGCCAATGGCGCCACTATAGAAAATGATGGGCTTGAGATTGAATTACGATATGATTTTCTTAGAAAAGAAGATTGGAAAGGTTCCATTTCATTAAACTATAGCACTAACGAGAATATCGTGAGAGGTGTAGATGGTAATGGAGAATTTATCCAAGAATTCTCTGAAGGTACCTCTATTGAATCCGTAGCGATTGATGGCGAACCACTTGGAGTGTTGTACACTCAAGGTGCCTTAAGAAATGATGATGGAAGTTTGATTTTGGATGCAAATGGTTTCCCACAAGTAGATACCGGTGGAAACTTGATTGTTGGAGATCCCAATCCAGATTGGAGAGGTGGTCTACAGTTTGGGCTGTCGTATAAGAATTTGTCATTGGCAGCATCATTTGATACCAGTCAAGGAAATGATTTAGCACAACGAACCCGTTTTATTTTGTCCTTCTTTGGAACACATGCAGATGTAGGTAAAACGATTACGCTATCAGAAGATTTAGTGAACTTTGATGGAGATGTAATCCCAGCTGGCTCCGTGGTCAGAGGAAACGTTGGCAACTTTGGCGGAGGCAATGTATTGCTGGATGAGGAATACTACACCTCCTTATATGGCTTTGGAGATGGGAAACTAAATGAATTTGCGGTAGAAGATGGTAGCTGGACCCGACTTAGGGAACTATCACTGTCATACAGACTGGATTCTGAAAACTTTAAAAAGGCGACTGGTTTAAGTTCGGTAGAATTTACTGCTTCTGGTCGTAACTTGATTATCTGGACAGATGTTGTGGGTATTGACCCTGATGTTAATCAGTTTGGAGTTGGTAGAGCACGTGGTTTGGATTATTTCTCCAATCCTGGTGCAAGAACATATGCTTTTGGAATCAATTTTAATTTTTAATACGTAGGAAATTATGAAATCTATATATAAAATTATTTTATCATTGATTTTTCTAACCTCAGCATCTGGCTGTGATGATTATTTAGATGTAAATGATAATCCAAATCAACTAGTAGAAGTTCCTTCTGGAGATTTATTGCTAGCAGGAACATTATTGGCAAATGCCCAAGTACAACAAGGGCAGTTGGCTAGAACAAGTATGTACTATACAGGGGGCTTAATAGGTTTGCAGTTAGTACAACAGACCTTGTACAACTATGATTATACTCCTGGTGATTCTAATGCTGTTTGGGGACATCTTTACAACGGAATATTAGTCCAAAACAAAGAAATTCGCAGAATTTCTCCAGATGTTGGACTTTTACAAGGAATAATAGACGTTAATGAAGCTTTGGCCGTAGGTACAGCTACATCACTTTTTGGAGACATACCATATTCAACGGCCACACCTGATAATCCTGGAGTCGGATCAGAAGATCCTACCTTAGATGGGCAGGCTGAAATATATGCTGCCTTGCAAACGTTGCTTGACGGTGCAATTCCAAAATTGCAAAATGGTTCAACTACAAGCGTAACCAATAGTCAAGACAATTATTTTGGAGGAGATGCGGCTAGTTGGGTGGCCGCCGCTTATACTTTAAAAGCACGCTACTTTTTACAGACAAAACAATATGCACAGGCATTGGCCAATGTTGTAAATGGAATTAATAGTAGTGTGGGCACAATGTCCTACAATCCAATTGGAGATGTTCCCGGAAATAGTAACATCTTGTTCAATTTTGTAAACAGTAGTAGAGCCGGAGATATGACAGGGGATGGTGCATTTTACAGAGATCTGATGGATCCAGATAATGCGGGGAGCAGAAATAATGCAAAAACGGATGAAACCGCACGTAGAAACTATTCATACATAAGTGGAGACGGAAATCAGGCCGGCGGTATAGATGACGCCACTATTGCCATGAAGTTGGTAAGTTTTGAAGAAAACCTGCTTATTTGGGCGGAATGCTTGATAAGAGCAAATGACGACGTACAAGGTGCTATAGATAAATTAAACGAGCTAAGAGCTTATTTGGATACCGGTGCGTCCTTCAATCTTATAAATGGAGATGAGACTTTTAGCTACGAGCCATATGTACTCGCTGACTTTGAAGCTGGAGGTATGGAAAATCCAGATAATATTGGTACGGATAGAGCAGTTTTACGGGAGATTATTGAAGAGCGTTACGTTACAGGTTTTAGTACATATATGCCTTTCAATGATGTAAGAAGGCTTCGTACTGAGACAGATTTAATAGTGCCTTTTCCTTTGAATAATGCAACAACTACAGTTAACCCACAGCGTTTTCTGTATGCACAGGAAGAGATTAACAATAACAGTAATCTTCCAAATCCAATTCCGGATTTGTTTACGCCGACACCTGTTAATCAGTGAGAAAGATTAGTAGTTAGTTTTGAGTTAGCTTAGTTTTCTCATGCTAAAAGGGATGCAATTTGCATCCCTTTTTTCTTTTTTATGAACAATAGCAAAGATTAATTTTTAATCTATTTAACTACCTTTTTTCTCAACACTTTCCCTGCTTTTATGCCGTTGAACTTTGATTGGTCTATTGAGATTTGTCCATTGACCAATACAAAATGAATACCTTCCGGATATTGATGAGGTGCTTCATACGTTGCTTTGTCAATTACGGTATCTGGGTTAAAAACAACAATATCCGCTTTCATATTTTCTTTAATCAACCCTCTATCGGTTAACCCAAGAGAAGCAGCAGGCAATTTTGTCATTTTGTAGATTGCTTCTGGTAGTGTTATGATTGACTTTTCTCTCACATAATACCTCAATACCCGTGGAAATGTCCCATACCATCTTGGGTGAGGGTGGCCTTGCCCTGGTTTCACCAATCTACCATCAGATGCAATCATGGTTTGGGGGTGTTTCATGATGCGTTCCACATCTTCTTCATGCATGGCATGATAGATGCAAGATGCTCCTCCATTCACCTGAGCTTCGATAACCAAATCAGCACCATTTTCAAGAGTTGGCTCAAGCCCTCTTAATTCGCACCAATACTCCAAAGTTTTTCCTTCCAATTCTTTCATCCACTTTACTTTGGCAAATTGAATGCGTGTCAAGTCATTACCACCTCTATCATTAAGGATATTAAAAATTATTCCAGCTTTAATACTATCCCTGAGCTGTGCATTTTTAACTCTTTCTTTAAAAGCTTCCGTTCCACCTGCTCTTGCCCAACTAGGAATGAGCACAGAAATTCCGGTATGACTTGCACTGTAGGGATATTGGTCAATTTTAATGTCCAAACCTGCCGTTCTAGCTGAATCTACCATGGCGAGGGTAACCGAGCTTTTCCCCCACATGGGTTTTCCTATCGCTTTATGGTGCGTAAGTATCACGGGGATATCAGCCTTTTCTGATATACTGATTGCTTCTGCAACTGCGTCAAAAAGCCCTAAACCTTCTTCTCTAAGATGTGAAGTGTAAATACCGCCCATGGAGGAAGCTACTTTCGATAATTCTATTACTTCATCCACTTCAGAAAAAGCTCCGGGCAAATACTTTAACCCTGTTGATATGCCATAGGCACCATCATCCATTGCCTGCTTTACCTGCGCTTTCATTTCTTGCAATTCTTCTGCCGTTGGAGCCCTGTTTTCTAGCGCCATCACATTTTCTCTAATTCTGTTATGACCCACTAAATAGGCTACATTCATTCCCACTCCAATTTGGGATAGTGTATCCATAAAAGATTTCATTGGCCATGGACTACCTCCATCGGGACCACCTAAAGCTGTAGTAACCCCTTGTCTAATATGGCTTTCGCAATCTGAAAGAGTTAGTATAGGGTCTAAATGAGCATGCATATCTATAAAACCGGGAGCCACGGCCATACCTTTTGCATTGATTATTCTAGTGGCACTAAATTTTGATAAATCACCAATGCTTGCAATGGTTGAATCTTTAATAGCGATATCTGCATTGATGGGGGCATTGCCAGACCCATCATAAACTTCTCCATTAAGAATTAGGATATCATATTGTTGTTTGTCAGCACAACTCAACAAAATACTTGCTGCTAAAACCAGTTGAATGATTACTTTGCTTTTCATATACTTGTGTTTATTTGGAAATTCCTGTGATATTATTAAAAAACAATGTTAAGTGCTTATGGTATTTTCTTGGTGCTTCTTCTTTAATGCTAAAAAGGCCTTTTGCAATTTCTTGGTAATGGGGCCAATGCTATCGTCAAGACTATAAAAATGATCGTCAATCTTTCCTATTGAAGCAATCTGAGTCGTTGTACCGCTCAAGAAAGCTTCATCCATAGTAGCCAAATCTTCCTTCAAAATAGGTTCTTCCCTAAACTCTATTTTTAAATTTTCGCATAACTGTATTACAATTTGCCTGGTAATACCATCCAAAATGTAGGTATCTGCAGGGTGGGTATAAACAACTTCATTTTTTACAAAAAAGACATTGCAATGAGATGCTTCTGTTACCCTCCCATCTCTTATAAAAATAGATTCGTACATTCCTTGCTCTGCAGCTTGATCATTTGCCATTACGTTTCCTAAGAGTGAGGTCGCTTTTATATCACACCTATGCCATCTGTTGTCTTCCGTAGTAATTGTTGCAATACTCTTTTGGTTGATATCTGGTAATGTAAATGGTGTGGCATACATGATAACTGTTGGTGTGGCGGTTTTGGGAAATGCATGTTTTCTAACAGCGACACCTCTTGTAACCTGAATATAAACCAAACAATCTTTACCTTTTAATTTAGATGAAATGAGTAATCTCTCAATCTCTTTGGGCAGGGTGGATACATCAAAATCCAAGTTTATTTTTTTAAGACAACCTACTAGTCTATCCAAATGTTCTTTGCCGTAAAAAAAACGCCCCCCAATTTGAACCATTACTTCATAAATCCCATCACCAAACAAAAAGCCCCTATCAAAAACTGATATTTGGGCTTCTTGGTGCGGAACTATTTTTCCATTTATATATACCTTTTCGGGATAATTGGCCATTTTATGAATTGTTATTACTTTCTATTTTAGTTTAGATATCCAGGAACACCTATTGTTGCCATTGTATGCAAGCCAGGAGGCGCTTTCAAAATACTCTTCACCGAGTTTATTGTAATGGCGCAGGTGGCTATATCACCATTTATGCCCGTATCTATTTCGGAAGTGAAAGATGGCACTCCCTTTACTGTAATCTTATCATAAGATCTTGGCTCACCAACAGCAGCTTTAAAATTCATTTCTATTTTGCAGCCACCATTTTGATACCCATAAGAAATCTGTTGAACTCCACGGGCGTTTCCCTTTTGTATCTCCATAGATGATGTTTTTATATCACTTTCGGCAATTACTGGATTAAGGTCCTCTGTAACCTTATCCAATTCAAAACCTAGACTTTTGGCAAGGAAATATACGGATTCTTTAAGTCCAACATGCCTAAGAGTACCTTCTGCTTCTTTAGTTTTAAATGTTTTTAGGTCTAATCCTGCTCCAATTTTTTTCTTAAAAGGAATCCGTCTAGGTGTTGCATCCTGAATTCGCTCGACCAAAATACTGTCTATATTCTTACATACAGAACTAAGTACGGATGGGAGGTAGTCCATTAAAAACCCTGGGTTTATCCCTGTTCCAAGACACGCAATTTTGTGTTTTTTACAAATTGCTTCAATGTTTTTGCTAGATTCTGGATTCTCTTCCCAAGGGAAAGAAAGCTCTTCACAAGTAGAAACTATTGGGATTCCATGTTTAGCTACTTCCTCAATCTGAGCTTCTAATTTTTTTATACTTGAAACCGTGGTGATTATAGCAACATCTGGTTTTTCTTTAAGTTTTTGCAGTGCATTTTCAACAGAATTATCGATTAAAACGCTTGATGGAGTGTCACTGATGAGCTTTCCAAAATCGGTGCCTTCCAATTGTTTGTTTATATCTACTGCAGCTGTTGTACAAATACTTTCTTTTTCAGAAATGTACCTACCAATTTGTTGCCCTAAAGGCCCCAATCCAATTTGGATTACTGTAATCATATTTAGTTAAATATTTAATTTTTAGTTATTTATAAAGTGCCAATCAATATTATAAAATGTTTTTCTACCTTTCCCATACCAATTTTTTTTTCAATACATTTCAATTTTGAAGACCAAACTCAACAGCTTACTAATTTCCCATGGATTCAGTTCTGGTAATGGAGGGTTAAGCCTCTATATGAAGCTATCCAATTCTTTTATAAGTGCGATCAACAAAAAAAAACTGGTTAAGGGATATCAACTACCCCCAACACGATTATTGGCCAAGGATATGGGCTTGTCACGAAGCACTGTGATAAAAGCTTATGAGATACTTTGTTTAGAGAATTATATCTATGCGGTACAAGGTTCCGGGTATTATGTGAATGATATAAAGGACAAGAAAATAAAGTATAGCGTAAGAACCCATAAACAAACTACAAAGTATCCTGAAGTTTCTGAACGGGCAAAACATTTTAGCTCGGGTATTACCTTAATGAATAGAGGGCATAGTAAGGGTATAGCATTTAGACCTGGTTTACCCCCATTAGATGTTTTTCCTGTAAGACAGTGGCAAAACTTGACCAATAACTATTGGAGGGATATTAGATATTCCGATATGTCTTACAGCCATACCCTTGGTTTGGATTGTCTGCGGAGAAACATAGCTGACTATTTAAAAATGTATAGGAATATACAATGCGATTATTCTCAGATCATAATAGTTACAGGATCACTTCATTCCTTGTCCATTATTGGCGACTTACTATTAAATAAAAAAGATGAAGTAGTGGTAGAGAATCCAACATATGCTAATGCTCTGGCCACTTTTAAAAGTTTAAAAGCTAAGATTATCCCAGCGGAAATTGATTCTGAAGGCTTGTCCTTGGATAGTCTAAGTCATATTAAACTAAAACGGGGGAAACTTATTTTCACCACGCCATCCAACCAATATCCAACAGGAGTTCAAATGAGTCTTAAAAGAAGACTTGAACTTTTGGATTGGGCACAGGAAAACAACATGATTATTGTGGAAGATGATTACGATAATGAATTTAGCAATTGGGAAAGTCCTATCACGTCAATATTCGGTTTAGATAACGGGAACAGGGTTTTTTATCAAGGTACCTTTAATAAAATCTTGCACCCCTCTATACGATTAGGATACTTAATTGCCCCACCGCATTATGTAGGCAGTATTAAAGCAATTTTTGAACAATCATTAAGATTTATATCTCCCGTTACGCAAAAGGTAATGTCAGATTTTATAGAAAAGGATTACCTAAATCAGCATTTAAGAAAAGTTGTACAGGTGGTGAATGAACGGAAACAATTTTTTGTTGATCATTTTAAAAATGTTTTTGATGACAGTATAGAGATTCAACCTGCAAATCAAGGCCTTCATCTTATGGCAAAACTTCCTGATGATATGTGCGATATTGAAGTCTCTAAAATGTTGATTGGGAAAGAGATCATGTCCTTTCCCTATAGCAAGTACTTCATCAAAAATAAGAGAGAAAAAGGCTTGGTAATGGGCTTTTCATCAGTTAGCACTCCCATTATCAAACAAAAACTGGAAAAAATGGCGAGAGCCTATGGCGATTATAAATGTAAGTATAACCAAATCTAGAAAGTACAACCTGTATTTTTCACTCCAATAAAAAGTTTGTGAAGGAGGTTTCTGATTCTTTGCATTTGAATTCAAAAGTCCACTAATACATTCCTTAAAATTTAGTTAGGTTGATCCAAAATGTATATCTGTTAATGGATATTGCCCATTGATTAATTGTAGCATCACTTAAAAATAATTCAATACTAAGTTTACCAAAATTAGTAGTCAAAACTTTTATAGTATAGACTTCCAAGAAGAAGATATAAGGTAATAGGTAATATAGTGTTCTCTATCCAAGTTTCTTTTTTAGAAGAGGTCTCCGTTGCGCCAAGGGGTTTTGAGGTTGAGCTCCTTGGTTGTAACGGTTTTATAATTACCATTACCTTTTTTGAAGTTAGGCACTTAAAAAAGAAAGGTATTCTTTTCAGTTTCCCCACATCAATACTACTCAAATAAAAAACACTAAGTGGCTAGTTTAGCGCAGATATAGGTTTTCATAACTATTCATATTAAATAGAGATGACCATTATGTAAGTTTCTATACAAAAAACCTACTTTTGTATAAGTAATTATACAGGAAGATTTTTGTTATGTCAGAACAAATAGAAAGAATAAAAACATTGATTATTGGATCCGGCCCTGCTGGATATACTGCTGCAATTTATGCAGCAAGAGCAGATTTAAAACCTGTAATGTACACTGGTATGGAACCTGGTGGGCAATTGACCACTACAACGGAAGTGGATAACTTTCCAGGGTATCCTGAAGGTATAGATGGACCAACTATGATGGTTCAGTTACAACAGCAGGCTGAAAGGTTTGGAACAGAGGTAAGGATTGGTATGGTTACAGCAGTTGATTTTAGTGATGAATTAGGTGGGATTCATAAAGTAACGGTTGATGACAGTAAATTGATTGAAGCAGAGACGGTAATTATTTCTACCGGGGCTTCTGCAAAATACCTGAACATTCCTAGCGAGCAACGTTTAAGAGGTGGTGGTGTTTCTGCATGTGCTGTTTGCGATGGTTTCTTTTATAAGGGACAAGAAGTAGCCATAGTCGGTGCTGGTGATACGGCTGCTGAGGAAGCTTCCTACTTGGCTAATATTTGTAAAAAAGTTACCATGTTAGTTCGTAAGGACCATATGAGGGCTTCCAAAGCCATGCAACATAGGGTAAATAGTTTGGAGAATATCGAAGTTCGATACAATACTGAGGTTGATGAAGTTCTTGGTGAGCAAGTGGTTGAAGGTCTTAGAATGGTGAATAATCAGACAGGAGAAAAAGAAGATATTGAGATTACGGGACTTTTTATTGCAATTGGTCACAAACCAAACACCGATATATTTAAAGGACAGTTAGATATGGATGAAACCGGGTACGTTATTACCGAGGGAAAATCCACTAGGACCAATAAGCCAGGCGTTTTTGCAAGTGGTGATGTTCAGGATAAAGAATACAGACAGGCCGTGACAGCTGCTGGCACAGGATGTATGGCAGCCTTGGATGCAGAACGTTATCTTGCCTCAATTGAGAGCAAAGAAGCAGTGGTTTCTTAGGATTACGATAGCATTTAAAAAAATAAAAAAAGGCACCTTAAATAGGCGCCTTTTTTATTAGGGTGCTAATTCAATAGTTAATCTATGCGTTTGTAATTTTCAGCTGAGGTTCTGTTACCCTCATCATCTAAAGTTATTTGGCTAAAAAAGTTATCTTTTAAATCAAGTTCAAAAGTGAAGTTCCTCATAGTATCTAAAGCTTTCATCATGGAATCATCGCCATATTCTATAACTTCAATTAGCGAGTTTTCTGTTATTTTATAGGAACCATAACCAAATCTCCCATTTGGATCATCTGGAACATATCTTGTCCACATAATTTTTCCTTTAGAATACATTTTCACCTGTCTATATCCATCAGATTTCTCAATGGTATCTGTGATGTCCTGCCCATCATAACTATAAAAACTTTGAAGTTCCCAAGCGCCTTCAATGGTATGCATTGTATTGGGTTTTGGAGACGTGAGTGTCGTTGCAGAAACAAATATTAACATTAGCAAAATCAATCCGAGTAATTTTTTCATATTCTTGATTTTTAGGGTTAAAAAAGGTCAACCCTTTAATTTACAAAGAATTATGTGTAAAATCACATTTGTTTATTAAAAAATACCACTTCTTATAAAATTAGCTTAGAACACCATTTGGGTAAAAAAGGTAAAAATATCATTTCAATTAACTGAATATGGAAACTGTATTATTTGCAATTTTTAAATGCAAAGATTGACTCAACCCGATACTACTTGCAATAGTTTGCCATTTTTAAGCATTATCAATCCTAATTCTTTAAAATTTATATTGAAAATTAATGAATTTCGAAAATTATTGCATGAAAATGCAACATTTTGAAATGATTTTGTTTGATTATTGATATTTTTTGCACACTTTTAGGCACTATTACTAAATAACTCACGTATGAAAAACACATTTTTCACATTTTTTACCCTATTCTTTGCAACACTTACGTACGGTCAAACAATTACCGGTAGCGTTGCAGATGAATTTGGAGAACCCTTACCGGGGGTATCCATTGTTGTTGTCTCATCCAATCAAGGGACAACTACTGATTTTGATGGAAATTTTGAAATTAATGCAGATCAAGGTGCTGTTTTACGCTTCACTTATCTCGGAATGAAATCGCAGGACATAACAGTGGGGACAGAAAGAGTTCTCAATATTGTTATGATCGAGGATTCTCAAGCCTTGGATGAAGTTGTTGTAACTGCATTTGGTGTAGAACAGAAACGAAAGTCACTCGGTTATGCTGTGACTCAGGTCAAGGCAGAAGATGTTAATCTTGTCGGTCAAGCAAATCCAATTGAAACTTTACAAGGTAGAGTGGCAGGTGTGCAAATCAATAGAACATCGGGAGCAGCTGGTGGAGGTGTAGATATTCTAATTCGTGGTGTTACCTCCGTTAATCCAAACAGAAATAACCAGCCGCTTATAATTGTTGACGGTATCGCATTGAACAATGATACGTTTGCAGGTGAAGTGAGGCCAAGTGCTGGTTCAAACTCTCCAGATAGTGCCGAACAGTTTGCCTTTTCAAATAGAGCTGGAGACATAAACCCAGAAGATATTGAAACGTTCAGTGTTTTAAAAGGAGCCGCAGCAACAGCCCTATATGGGATTAGAGCTTCTAATGGAGCTATTATAATTACAACCAAAAGAGGTAAGCAAGGAAAGGCAAAAATCAACTTCACAGCATCTACAACATTTAGAAATGTAGCAACTACCCCAGAATTACAAACAACCTTTAGAGAAGGTTTTAGAGGAGCTCCAAGATTGCTTTACGACCCAGATTCGGAAACAGGCTTCAACAGAGTGCAGAGTGGCACAGTATTCTGGTCATGGGGACCAAGGTATTCAGATGATTCTTTTACTCTGGAAGATGATACCGTAGTGGATTTATCTAATGATCGCTTTCATAGCCCTTACGACATATTTAGAACTGGGTTTAATTCTCAGGTGAACTTAAGTTTAAGTGGAGCTAATGAGAAATTAGATTATTTTTTCTCTTTGGGGAACAATAACGAGCAAGGTATATTACCAAATACTGATTTTGAAAAAACAACTTTTAGATTGAATACCGGTTATAAAGTGACCGATAGGTTTAAAATAAATACTTCTATCTCTTATACGAAATCAGGTGGAAGAAGGGCGAATGGCGGAGATAAATCCGTTATGAGTGCATTATCCTTTTTCTCTGGGACTTTTCCAATCAATGATTATGTAAACCCTGATGGCAGTGAGAGAGATTATTCCTTTGGGATAATTGATAACCCACGTTATCTAATGGAAACGAGTAGCTTAATTGATAATGTAAATCGTTGGGTAGGAAATACTACGTTGAACTGGAATCCGAAAGATTGGATTAATGTCACATATGCAGCGCAAATTGATAACTATTCAGATAAGAGAAATCGATTTGTTGGTGCGGATTTAGACGGTGGATCACAAGTGGGGGGATTCATTCTTAATCAAAATATAAACTTTACTGCTTTGGAATCCAACTTGTTAGTGGCTATGAATAAAGATTGGTCTGAAGATTTTACCACTGATCTGACCCTTGGACATCAAATTTCCGATACAAAGAGGGACTATGATGAGGCAAGGGGAGAAAGATTGAATGTGCCAGGAATAAATGAAATAGGAAATACTATCAATTTCTTTTTGGATAACGATCTTCAGCGAATTAGAAACGTTGGTGTTTTTGGAGAGTTAAAACTTGGGTATAAAGATAAATTGTTTTTGACGCTTACTGGTAGGAATGACTGGTTGTCCGTGTTTCCAAAAGAAAACAGATCTTTCTTTTATCCGTCTGTTAATTTGGCATACGATGTATCGAGTTTATTTGGTGAAAATGATATTTTCACTTTTGGTAAACTGAGAGCTTCATGGGCAGAGGTAGGAAAGGGGCCTAATTTCGGAGATGTTGGACAACTTTTTGTTGTTGATGGTGACTTTCCTTTTGGAGGTACAGGTGGATTTAGAAGAAGCATTGAATTTGGAGATTTAGAAATTATTCCGGAACGAAATCAATCTACTGAATTAGGTGCTGACTTTCGATTTATGAAAAATCGTATCCGATTGGATTACGCTTATTTTAATACACGTGTCAAAGATCAAATTTTTACGGTAGGAACGGCACAATCTTCTGGTCTCTCGGGAATTACTAGAAATGCAGGGGATTTTAAAATTTTTGGACATGAGTTCCTTTTAAGTGCTGATATTATTCAGAAAGAAGATTTTAAGTGGGAGCTTATATTGAACTGGTCAACAAGTGAAGGAAAAGTTCTCGAAATTCCTGATGATATAGAATCTATAGTTTTTGCCGATTCAGGATTTGCGGGAGTTACTTCAGAAATTCGGGAAGGAGATGAGATGGGGTCCCTCTATGGATGGAAATGGCGTTATGAAAATGGAGAACGATATATTGATGAAGAAGGAAAACCTGAAATTGATTTTGAAGAACGCCAAAAAGTAGGGAATGCTTTTCCAGATTTCATTTCATCTCTGGGCAGTAATTTTAAATGGAAGGGTTTGGGCTTCAATTTTCTAATTGAGTATAAAAAAGGAGGTGATTTGTATGATTCAGGTAGAAGAAATGGTATTAGAAACGGTATTTTAGGAATTACCGAGTTTAGAGATGAAACTACAGTACTCTCAGGTGTAATGGATGATGGTAATGGCGGTTTTGTTCCAAATACTACAGAAGCACTTATTGATCAAGACTACTACAGAAGTTCTACCGACTTTAATAGAGCATCAGAGATTTTGGTACAGGATGCATCTTGGGTTAAACTGAGAAACATTGGCTTTAGTTACGATTTGAAAGGGAAACTGTTAAGTAGTTTAAACCTTTCTCGTGCAAGTCTATCTGTAAGTGCAAATAATATACTGATATGGACTCCATATGAAGGCTATGACCCAGAAGGAAATCAATTTAGTGCGGGAAGCAACGTATATGGTTTTGCGGGATTAAGTGTTCCCATAGCGGAAAGTTATTCGTTTGGTATTAATGTAGGATTTTAAAATTATTATTATGAGAAAGCAATTTTTAAATAGCACTATCAAAATCTTTACCATACTATTGTTTATAGGATGTAGTGATGAATATTTTGACATAAATACACCTTCAAACACAGCTATAGTAGATCAATTACGAATGCAAGATTTAATAGGCCCCGTCATTCTGAGCACTGTGCAAGGACAACGTTCGGCAGAACTCGCTTTTGGGAATTATGTGCAAAATTTTGTAATCAATGGTGGCGGTGCGGCCGGTCAAACAACGGCAAGCGCTCTTTGGGAAGAGGTATATCTGTACGTTCTCCCTAATTTAAAGGTTATAAAGGATAAAGCAACCGAGAACAATGCACCACACATAAGTGCAATTGCCGACATTTTAACGGCCATTAATATTGGTATTGCTACGGACACTTGGGATAATATTCCTTTTAGTGAAGCCAGTGAAGCACCTGAAAATACGTTTCCTGTATTTGATACTCAAGAATCAATATACAATCAATTATTCTCCATTCTGGATAATGCTATTGCAGCTCTTGAAGGCCCGGATAATTCTAACATTACCCTTGGGGAATCAGATATAGTTTATGGTGGCGATATTGAGAAATGGCTGCGTACAGCTTATACTGTTAAGGCTAGATATCAACTTCATTTGGTGAACAAAGGCGTTGTTTCTGCCAATGATGTTTTGGTTACAATTGAAAATGGATATGGTTCTGCAGAGGATGATTTTTTGGTATTTTTCGATGAAAGAAATATTAACCCATGGTATTCTGAAGAAATTTTAGCTAGAGCAACGGGCAATTTTAGCAATGATATTGCAAGTCAATTGGTCAGTTCAATGAATGGGGATTATTTTCCTTTTGAAAGCGGGATAGTTACTATTGACCCAAGGCTACCTTTGTTTGCTCAAAATGATGGTGCGGAAGAATACAAAGGTTATGTAAGTGGTAGCGAAGGTTTGGCTCCAGATGGAACGGATGCCAATACCAGCTTCAGAACCGATGGGTACTATACGAGCATTGATTCTCCTTTGTTACTCATTAGTTATGCCGAGGCAAAATTTATTGAAGCCGAAGCTGCATTTATTGCCAATGGAGGAACAACTACTAGCACCGGATCCAGCGCAGCAGCATACTCCGCTTATCTAGAGGGAATTCAGGCGAGTATGGACATGTATGAAGTTGACGGAGCGGATTATTTAGGGGATACAGCTATAGCCGTTGGTGAAGATGAATTAATGCTAAATCATATAATGAAGGAAAAATACATACATAACTTTTTGAACCCAGAAACCTTTGTGGATTTTAGAAGATATGATTTTTCCGATGATGTTTTTGTGGGACTTCAAATACGCCAGGAAGAAGCAAGTAATGACAGTGACTTTTTTGGTCAATGGTTTAGAAGGGCTGAATATCCAGCTACCGAGTTAAATAGGAATGAAGAAAATGTTTTGGCTAATCAAGAAACTCCTGTTACTCCAGTATGGTGGGATAGATAGAAAAATATAGTAGTTAGTTTTAGGAGAGGGTATTCAAGTACTGAGTTAGGTATTGAATATCCTCTTTTTTATGGGATGCACTTAAAACAATCCTGCTCATTAAGCTTGATGCAGTGTTTGGATACTTGAAATTAGTAATAATGATCTTATTTTTTTCAAGATAATCAACCAAGGGTTCATTGGAAAAACTAAATGCTGGATGCCCTATTATATAGTCAAACTTTTCAATGGATTGTAGGTTATGAATAAACAATTTAATATTGTCATTTAAAATCAACCTTTTTTGTTCATAGATTTCTTCACTGTCCATAAGAGTTGCCAGACCAGCTGGCGCAGCGGGACTTGCACCTCCAAAAAATGCAGTTTCTTTTAGTGCTGCTATTCTTTGTTGAGACCCAAAAACAACACCCGCCTGTATCCCAAATCCTTTTCCCAAAGAACCACAAACAATCAATTCCTTTGGGTGTAGGTTTTTTAATTTAGTATAGGCTCCATTACCTTGCTCACCAACAATGCCTATACCATGGGAATCGTCGGCTACCAGAATAATTTCATGCAAGGGAAGGGATTGTAGTTCTTCAAATTCTGGATAATTCTTTCCAGAGAAATCAACAGTATCCAATAATACCACAGGAACCTTATTTTCATCTGATGCCAACTGTTTTCTCAAATCAAAATTTAGTTCAGAAAATGTATCATATGATTTTGCTTCTGCATGATAAAGTGCCGAATGAGTATTTGGGGCATAGAAAATCTGGTAATCTACGGAATTTAAGGACTTGGCAATAAATTGACCGGCCAAATAACCGGAAGAGAGGGTGATACTGGCTTCACTACCTACGATATTGGCTAGATATTTTTCAGTTTCTTCAAAGATGTTCAGTTGAATGTTTGATTTTCGTGAAGCACCGTAGTTGGTTCCGTATTTTCTTAGGTTTTTTATAAATATGTTTTGAAACTCATTATCCAATTGAAGGCCCAAATAACCAGTACCTCCAAAATAGAGGTATTCCTTGCCATCTTTACGGATGGTTCGTCCAGGAAAAGAATCTATGAAAATTGCCATTAGTTGAGCGTTACTCCGCTACCCGCTATAGATGGGAATAAAACTTCGCCATTACTTTTAATGATTACACCATCTGCGATATCTTCTTTAAGTAGCATGGCGCCGTCCATATCGACATAGTCCAATTGCGGTAATAATTGGGCAATTGCTGAAATGCCGACGGTAGATTCGGTCATACAACCCACCATAATCTTTAATCCCATTTCTTTTCCTTTTTTAATCATACGCAGAGCGGGAGTAAGGCCTCCACACTTTGTCAATTTTATATTGATACCGTTAAAATGCAAGCCGCATTTTTCAACATCAGCTTCAACAATGCAACTTTCATCAGCAATTACTGGTAAGACACTATAGTGCATTACTTGTTCCATGCCACTCCAGTCATTTGCTTTTAGGGGTTGTTCTAAAAACTCTACTCCTAAATCTTTTAGCAAGGGTGCATTATGGATTGCTTCCTCAGCGGTCCACGCACAATTTGCATCAATTCTAAATATGGCATCAGAGTGTTTTCGTAATTCCCTTACAATAGCTACATCATCATTTGTACCTAATTTTATCTTATAGATGGGCCATGGGGTTTCTTTCATTTTAGAAACCATTTTTTCAATGGAAGCAATACCTATGGTATAATTGGTTTTTGGATAGATTGAAGTATCCGTACCCCAAATTGTATAAAGAGGTTTACCTTGTAATTTTCCATAAAGATCATGTGCAGCTAGATCTAAAGCGCAAATGGCAAAATTGGTCAATTCTTTTTCTACTAAAAACTGGTGAAATGCCTCCGGAGAATCAAAATCAAAGACTTCGATTTCATTTTGTATCGCTGAAATTTCAGCTATCATACTTTCAACGGTAATTTTGTAATATGGGTTGGAAGTGGCCTCACCATAACCTGTTTTTCCATTGAGGGAAAGTCCAACAATCAAAGAGTCTTGAAAATCATGGGATTCCCTAGAAATACTAAAGGTATGCTTTAGTGGAAGTATATATTTTTTTAAGCTGATTTGCATTGAAAATAGGTTTATACTAAGATAAATAAACCCCCTGTACTATAAAACAAAAACCCTGATTCTTATGCAGAAATCAGGGCTTATTTTTTTAACTTTTTTGGAATGTGTAATGTAAAGCTTTTTATTAATTGGTTTTAGTATTTATGAACGCTACCGGAAACAGATTTTTTCTTTTGTACACTGGCATTTCCGGTATAGGAAATATCAGCTCCACTGCTTGCGTCCGCAATTAACGATTCAGATACATTCACAGAAATGTCCGACCCACTGCTGGCATCCGCATTACAGGTTTTTGTGGCGAGCTCCCGCGCTCTAATATCCGCTCCACTACTGGCATCGGCAAACAAAATATCGGTCCTGCCGGCAATTTTAATATCTGCACCGCTACTGGCATCTGCAGAAACTTCTGATGCAACCAATTCTACATGAAGATCCGACCCACTGCTGGCGTCCAATTCTATCTTTTCGGCTTCAATTACGTTTTGAACGATTAGGTCTGCTCCACTAGAGCTTTTTAAAGCGGTAATATCTGGAAGGGATACGTAGACTTTTTTAGTGGCTCTTCCAATGTTCTCAATGGCATGGATTCTAAGTTTTCCATCTTTGATGTCCGTTCCAATTAAATCAATAATGTTTTCATCTGCTTCAACAGATATTTTAAAATCTTGATCTTGGGTTACAAATACATCTAAACCTTCTGAAGCTGATACCACGGTAAAGTCTTCAGTAACTTTTCTACTCTCTTCTACTACCTCTCCGTTTCCTCTTTTTCCATCCCCAAAACTAAGGTCAAAGTTGCAGGATGAGGCAAATATTGCCATTAAAAATGCGATTGCGATTCTAGCTAGTGTTGTCATGATTGTTGTTTTAATGATTGATATAAATTATTGTCGTTTTATTAATGATCAAATCTCGTGTTTACTGTGGTAATTATGTAGTAAAGAATTCCCAACCGTTGAAAACTATTACTCAATTGTCGTTTTTCTCTCCTGCTTTTATTTCAATACCATTTTCATCAATTTTCATTTTAAAAGCATCATCCCGGTCTTTAATATTGATATCTATGCCATTTTCATCTATGATTATTTTTCCTTCGTCATCATCTTCGCTCTCATCAATATCTAATTCTTCTGGGCAGTTTTGGCATTCAAGCTCTCCATTTTCTCCCATTACCCAGATGTATCCCACAATTCCGCTTCTGTAATAATCTTGGTCGTTTTTTACGCCACGGCCAATATATCCTCTTGCAGATTCTGCAAATTGTAAAGCCTTTCCTGTGGGAACATATATGGTTGTTGTCACCTCTTGGTTTCTAGCCTTGTTAGAAGTAGCTGTGGTCAAAAATTCATCCAATATGATTTCATTTTCAAACAACTCATATTCATAATTGATTTGCTTGGCCCTTTCTCTGGCAGCAAGAGTTGTATTTCCATGAGAATCTTTCCTAACGTTGATTTTTATAGATGAATCATCAGACTTTCTTATTTTAATATTGACGTCATCAGAAACTAAGATTCTATTATCATTTTCATCATAGGTAAAGGTCATACGTCCAAAATGGACATC
Source organism: Flagellimonas sp. CMM7 (assembly GCF_021390195.1). Classification (NCBI taxonomy): domain Bacteria; kingdom Pseudomonadati; phylum Bacteroidota; class Flavobacteriia; order Flavobacteriales; family Flavobacteriaceae; genus Flagellimonas; species Flagellimonas sp. CMM7. The sequence continues at coordinate 3,444,973 of NZ_CP090003.1, forward strand.
TTCCATACCATAACCCAGTTCAGAGTCCTTAATTTTTATGACCAAGGTATCTGAGGGATTTTCCATTAAGACCTGATCCTTTATATTGACACTGCCCACATTGGCAAATTCTGCTGCTTGGCGAACCCCCAATGCAAACAATGTGCCTATAGAGATTAACCAAAGCCCTAAAAGGGAAAACTTGGCTATGTTTCCTATGGATTTTAAGTTGTTTACCAGAATCTTCAATCCTAAGTAAAGCAGGAAGAAGAAAGGAATGCCAACAGCAAAAAACAATAGTATGGATACGACCCAAACAGGTGCGCCCGTTGTGTTCACAATCTCATAAAAATCTACACCGGGAAGATGTATTGCATCAAAAATACCCAAGGTAAATGCACCAACAAATAACCCTATTAATGTTGATGCACCTATGATGATCAGTAGGATACCTATGAATTTTCCAAATATTTTAAATAGGAACATGATGATATCTCCTATAGTGTCAAAAAAGGTCTTGGAGCTACTTTTGACCTTGTTGCCTACTTTATCATAGTCAACGTTTTTAACTTTATCCGCAACATCATCAAACCCCTCTTTAACTTTGCGTTCTATATTGCTGATGTTGATGGGCTCCCCCGTCATGTCCAATTTCTGAGAGGTTGTAGCCGCTTCTGGGACCAAAATCCATAATAGGATGTATGCTATAAGCCCAAAACCTGTGAATACTGCCAATAGGATAAAAATAATCCGTATCCAAAGGGCATCAAACCCTAAATAATATTCCAAACCGGAACAAACACCACCAATATATTTTTGGTCCATGTCCCTGTACAGTTTTTTGGTCTTACGTGTGGCCTGCGTTTGGGTTTTTCGAGGCTCGTCCTCAAAAATATCCTCGTCAACCATATAATCTTCTGGTTGCCCCATAATGTTGATAACCGCGTCTACTTCTTTTTGGGTAATGACCTGTCTGTCATTTTCCATTTTTTCCAAAAAGAGTTCAGCTACCCTTGCTTCAATATCCGCAATGATTTCATCACTTCCTGCTGTACCTGAAAACGATCTTTTAATGGATTCTAGGTATCGCCTAAGCCTATTATACGCCTCATCATCTATGTGAAAGAGTGTATTTGCTAGATTTATATTTACTGTTTTGTTCATTTTGATTCTTATTTTGTGGTGGTTACTAGGTTAACTGCATTTCTTAGTTCATCCCAGGTACCGTTTAGTTCTTTTAGAAACAATTGTCCCGTTTCGGTAAGTGCGTAATATTTTCGAGGTGGTCCAGAAGTGGATTCTTCCCAACGGTAGTTGAGCAACCCAGCATTTTTTAGCCTCGTTAACAGAGGGTAAATAGTACCTTCCACCACAAGCATCTTAGCGTCTTTTAAGGCCCCTAGAATTTCAGATGCATATTTGTCCTTATCCCGTAAGATAGAAAGAATGCAATACTCCAGAACCCCTTTGCGCATTTGTGCTTTTGTGTTTTCTATATTCATAATGTCATGGTTCTTATAAATTAACTGTTCGTTTTTTGTTCCCGTCCGTTCCCTCTTTGATGAGAAGAGGGGGCGGGAACGTTTTTTGATTGATGATCGATTGATTGATGGTTTTTCGTTTTTTGATTGATAAATAAACTCCTTTTTTCGATTTGTTTTATTGTTGTAATTGATGGTCGTAACTCAATTCTCTTTTAATTTTCCACTGTCCATCTTCTAAAATCCATACATGTATAAATTTAGCGACATCCCCTTTTTGGTATTGCTTCTGTTCATTTAAAAACTCAAATGAATGAACCCCATGTTGAACAGCACCGTACAGTTCTCCCTGCTTATATAAGGGATAAACTTGCAAACTACCGGGAACTAAGATTCTTTTTGCACGTTGGGGTTCGTTCCTATCAATTTTTGCACAATTTTCTCTGTTGGGTGCCAAAAAATTATTTCTTCCAACGGTAACCCCTCCTTTATCATGGTAAAACTCAAAATCCTCTGTAAACAGCGATTCCATGGTCTCCACATCACATTGATTAAAGGCTGCATCAAACAATGTACTGTCCTTTTCTTTTAAAGTCATGTATAACTCAGAGTTTTCAGCCATTTGAGCGCTCATTATAAAAGTCATGCCCATGAATAGCGTTACAGTTATTTTTTTTGACAAGTTCATTATTTGATGAATTTTATGGTAAATGGATATTTAAAAGTCTCTCCTTCATTGGTTCTAATAGTAGCCAAAATGGTATAAACTATATTAATAACCATTAATGCTACTTGTATTACTCCCGTGATGCCAGCCGGCCAAAAAAACCGTCCAAACCTAAAATCATCACTACTAATGTGAATGTCTAGATTGTTAAGGTCACTTAAGCGATGCATTCCAAAAAAGCTCCCATCAAATAAATCTGGTAAAAAACCAATAAAGAATGGAATGCTGATTAAACCTGCTACTACTGAATACAATAACATGCTTATTTGAAAATTGAGCGCTTGCTTACCATTGTAATCTACAAACTCGTGTTCCTTTTTGTTGGCCGTCCATAAAATCAATGGTAAAATAAAATTACCAAAGGGGATAAAGTACTTTGAAAAGGTCGAAGCATGTATAATTGCTGACAAATTTCGTTCGTGCTTGGTTAATGATTCAGTCATGATTTTTTGATTGATGTTTATAAACGATTTTAGTTTACCTACTAGCTTACCATGCAAATATATGTCTAAAAGATGGTACTATGCAAAACAAAGTACTATAAATTAACATATATTTAACAAATTGATGTAATGACTATTTTCCTTATTTTTAGCGGACCTAAACATATATTATGGCTTCTAGCGCTAGTAAATTCAATACATTCACATTTTTTAAACTTCCTTCTGCATGGTGGTGCGGGGTACGGGTAAAGTATATTGATGATAAAAAGGCAGTTACATCGGTAACCCACCGATGGATAAATCAAAACCCTTTTAAAAGTATGTTTTGGGCCGTTCAAGGAATGGCAGCGGAGCTGAGTACAGGTGCTATGGTCATCAACCAAATAAAGGAGAGTGGAAAGAAAATATCTATGTTGGTTTTAAACAATAATGCCAATTTCTCCAAAAAGGCTATCGGTAAAATCACCTTTACTTGTGAAGATGGACATTTAATCGAAGATGCCATCAAAAAAACAATTGAAACAGGAGAAGGACAGACCATTTGGATGAAATCCGTTGGGGTCAACACAGATGGAGTAGTGGTCTCTACTTTTAATTTTGAGTGGACTATTAAGCTTAAGAAATAAAGTGATTCTGTTTTTTTGTAACAAAACAAGTATTCCACCAACAGATAAGTAAAACACTTAAAAACAAATCAAAAAATGAACGCACACGAAATAGATTATGAAATTTATGGGGAAGAAATGCAATATGTGGAAATTGAACTGGATCCACAAGAAGCAGTAGTTGCCGAAGCAGGGAGCTTTATGATGATGGACACCGATATAAAAATGGATACTATTTTTGGGGATGGCTCTGGCCAGGATTCTGGAGTATTGGGTAAATTGTTCTCTGCAGGAAAACGATTATTGACAGGAGAAAGTCTTTTTATGACCGCTTTTTTAAATATTGGTCATGGTAAAAAGAAGGCAAGCTTCGCTTCACCATATCCAGGAAAAATATTGCCTATTGACCTTTCAGAAAAGGGAGGGAAATTCATCTGCCAAAAAGATGCCTTTCTCTGTGCTGCTAAAGGCGTTTCAGTAGGGATTGAATTCTCCAAACGTTTAGGCCGTGGACTTTTTGGTGGAGAAGGTTTTATTATGCAAAAGCTGGAAGGTGATGGAATGGCCTTTGTACATGCTGGTGGTACTATGGCAAAAAAAGAACTGGCAGCAGGTGAAGTATTAAAGGTAGATACGGGTTGTATTGTTGGTTTCTCACATACCGTAGATTATGATATTGAATTTGTTGGTGGCATAAAAAATACCGTTTTTGGTGGCGAAGGTTTGTTCTTTGCCACACTTAAGGGCCCTGGAACCGTTTATGTGCAATCATTACCGTTTAGCCGACTGGCCGGTAGGGTATTGGCTTCTATTCCAAGAGGTGGAAAGGACAAAGGAGAAGGGAGTATTCTTGGCGGGCTTGGAGATATTGTAATGGGCGATAATAGATTTTAATAATCAGTAGTCAGTAGTCAGTAGTCAGTAGTCAGTAGTCAGTAGTCAGTAGTCAGTGGTCAGATTTATGTTTCTTAAAAAAAGATTCATACTTTTTGTAATTATTCAATAAGAGCATACCTTTCTGAACTCTGAACTCTGAACTCTGAACTCTGAACTCTGAACTCTGAACTCTGAACTCTGAACTCTGAACTCTGAACTTCTTTCAATGGATTTCCAAGACCTATTTAATTTTCTTACCGAATTACAACAAAACAATACCAAAGAATGGATGGATGCCAACCGGAAGTGGTACAAATCTCTTCGTGGGGATTTTGTGCTGTGGTTGGACAGTCTGGATATGACCATGGCAGAGTTGCATGATGACTATTATCCCACCCCAGGAAAAAAGGGAATTAATCGCATCAACAATAACCTCATGTTCCATCCACATAAACCTATTTATAAGGACCATTTTGGAGCAGGTTTGGATAAAGCCCCAAACTCAGCAGACTTTTATATTGAGGTAGGGGTAAAGCAATGTTTGTTGGCAGGAGGATTCTGGCGTCCAGAACCCAAAACCTTGCGAAGTATTCGTGAGGGAATAGACTACAATGGCGAAGAATTACAGCAAATTATAGCGAAACCTTCTTTTAAAGAGTTATTCGGTGGGCTCTACGAAGATGAAAAACTGACCAATGCCCCCAAAGGGTTCGCCAATGACCATCCACATATTAAATTGTTAAGAAACAAAACTTTCGCAGTGGAACACCAAATGGATATGGGCGAGGTTTTAAAGGATAATTTTGAAGAAAAAATTAAAGTAGTTTATTTGGAGATGCTTCCTTTCCGACGATATTTGAATAACGCAACAACCGTTTAATCCAGATTATGAAATACGGAAAGGTCAAGAACATTAAGAAGGAGTTACTATCAGATAATTGGTATTCATTAAATAAGGTCACTTTTGAGTACCAACGAGAAGATGGTGCATGGGAAACCCAAGTACGTGAAGCTTATGATCGCGGAAATGGAGCAGTGATTCTTCTATATAATAAAGAAAAAGGGACTGTGATTTTAACCAGACAGTTTAGAATGCCTACCTATTTAAACGGCAATGAAGATGGAATGATGGTTGAAGCCTGTGCAGGAATTTTAGAAAAAGGGAATGCAGAGCAAACCATTATCATGGAAGTGGAAGAAGAAACCGGTTATAAAATCACTGAAGTTGAAAAAGTATTTGAATCATACATGTCACCAGGTTCTGTTACTGAAGTGTTATATTTTTTTATTGGACAATATAAGGAAAACATGAAGGTGAGTGATGGTGGCGGGGCCGAGGATGAGACCGAAAACATTGAAGTGTTAGAAATGACTTTTCAAAAAGCACTGCAAATGATGTCCAGCGGAGAGATTAAAGATGCAAAGACCATTATGTTGCTTCAATATGCACAGATAAACAGGTTATTTGATTGAGTTTTTAACGACCAAAGGTGTATGGAAATCAAAAAAGTTGCCTTAGGTGGAGGTTGCCATTGGTGTACCGAAGCTGTTTTTTTATCCCTACGCGGAGTCATCAAAGTGGAACAAGGGTTTGTTTCTCAAAAAGGAGAGCAAAGTTCTTTTTCCGAAGCAATCATTGTACGTTATGACCCAGTTGCAATTTCAATGAAGGATTTAATTGAAGTTCACCTACATACCCATCAAAGCACTTCTGAGCATTCATTTAGACACAAGTACCGTTCAGCTGTCTATGTTTTTTCCAAAAACGACTTTAATGAGTCCAATCAAATTTTGAAAGCGTTACAGATTGACTTCAAAAAGAAACTGATTACCAGAACCTATTATTTTGAAGCATTTAAACCTTCAGACGAGCAGTTCCACAATTACTACTATTCAAATCCTGAAAAGCCGTTTTGCAAATCATATATTGACCCTAAATTAAAGGTACTCATGAACCGATACTCCAGGTTTATGAAAACAGCTACTGATACAGATATTCTTTTAGGGTAATTGATTATCCAATGATGTATATAAGCTTCAGGTACTCCGTTTATTCGTTAAGAACATGCTAAATGATATCATATTTTTATAACAGAAGTATCAAGATAAAAATATATTTTTTATAATCATTTGATTGTCAATAATTTATACTGATTTATTTTCTTTTATGGATTTACCTGCACAAATGACAAGTTGTAAGTAAGAAAGTTTACCCTCGTACTTAACACCAGTTAAAAGCAACAAATAGTTTTGCTTTTAAGATTAAAGAAAGTTTGCCCAAAACTTTTCAAAATGAATAAAAAGGATGCAAGGTGTTTGATTGGTGTTTATCTCAAAACAATATTGGAGTAAACCCATAAACCAAAACAATGCTGCCACAGTGCAAACGATTTGACCCTTTAAAAATTTAAAAATGAAAACTTCTAAACTTCCTTTATTTATGATTTTGGCTTCCTGTAGCTCCGATGATTTTGTTGGTAGCTAAGATGATGTGGACCCTGGCGATGATCAGGGAAGTTCCAATACTTTTGTTGGTGCGGGGTATGCGATGACAAATGGAGTGGTTGATATGTGGATTACAGATGACGGTGCATGCCTATATCAGTTGTTTAGTTTGGATGGAACTATTGGAATTTATCGTGTAAATGGTCAAAGCCTGGAGTTTGTTGAAGAAGAATCTGGAAACCTTCCGGATACCAATACTCAGGGAATAGTTGCTATTTAATAATTCTGTTTTTAAGTTGTTTTGTTTGATAGAATCGGGAGAAGCTGTCTTCTCTCGGTTCTTTTTACATTTAATTCTTTTCCCTAAGTTGATTGAGAATAGCTTCAATCTCAATGCGTATTTGAGAAGTGGGAATTGTAAAATGATTGTTCATGAAACTGAAAATCAAAATTTTGCCAGATTTTGTTTTTAGATAACCGCTTAAATTATAATTGTTGCCCAAAGAACCAGATTTGGCAAAAATGTAAGGTTCAACATCAGGGTTCTTCCATGTTGCGGTTGTCCCGGAAGAATCCCACATAGGGAAAATTTGAAACAGACGTTCTTCAGGAATCTCAGCATATATTTTTTGAAGTATTTGCACCATTGATCTTGGAGTGAACAAATTATACCTGGAGAGTCCAGAACCATCAACCCACCTTGGTTTGTGTTCCAAATTCATAAATTCGTTTTCAAGCATATGTGATATACTGGTTTGCGTGCTCAAGGTGTCGGATAGAGTTGAGGAACCAACCATCAATAACTGCTCTGCCAGAAAATTATCGCTTTCATAAAGCATTTGCTTATAAACAGAATCTGTAGCTATGCCGTACAGCACTTCTTTTTCTATTAAGGGGAAACTATCAACAAGTGTTACATTTTTTTCCAAAGCTTCCTCCAATAGCTTTTTTGTGAGTGAATTACTGGTTATAAAAGGAACTTGCAAGGTATCCTGTTCGTTTGGTTTTATATAGAATTGATTTGCAAACTCCTCCCTTTGTTTGGACTCCTCGATAACAGAAACCTTGTCCAACAAAAAATGAGGAGATACTTCTAGCGCATTATTGTTTGAAATAGTAACAACATTCCCATAAAGGGGTAGTGTGCTTTTTTGAGGTGAGAAATAGGTGTCGTAATCTTCCCATGCCCATCCGGGGCCAAACCTATTTTCTTCAGAATTTTTTAGATACAAAGCGAGATGGTCATACTTTTTAAACAAGGCAATTGCCGTAGTATCATTGAAATAGGGGTGAAGCCATGTGGGGTCTCCAGTACCTTCTGCATAAAGGGTGTCATTTTTGATTCCATATTTTAAAGTGGGAAGATTTTTTGGCAGCAGCCTTAGTCCAGTATATAAGGTGACTATTTTTACATTGCTCGCTGGTGTGAAGTACTTGCCGCCATTGGAATTGTGAATTGTCTCAGCTGTCTTGGAATCAACTACAACTAACCCATGAAAAGAATTTTTTAAGCCTCCGTTATTTAGCCTGGAATCAAATTTGGATAGACGAGACGAAGCACATCCAAAAAGCAAGAAAAACCCTATAAACACTACGACGGAAAAATATTTAATACGCTGATTATATGGATTGTACATATTTACTGTTTGTCGAATTTAACACGAAATTATTTAATTTTTAACTGCAATTTTACGCATTTGTGCGTGACTTTTCTTAATTTAGATGACAACCTTTTAATCCAATATAATCAAATTTCTATGCCCAGAGCAATGTTAGATTACACCAAAACTATTTTACAAAAAGTTAGTTTTGATGCTAAACTATTCGCAAAAGAATTACAGAAAGCTGTTTCGAGGTTATTACCAAGTGAAATTGAAGAACTCAAAATCTGGTTAGAGTATTTTATTTTAGATAAGCCAGAATTACATCCCACATTAATTTTAATAAAAGAATAAAAATAGGAGCCGCTTTAAGCGGCTCTTTTCATTTTAACTTACCACTGGGTTTTAATTTTTCCCTAGCGGACTAATTATTTTTACATCTTGGAAGGCTATCGCACCTCTTACAATACCGGAGATCACTTCTTTTAATGCCTCTGTAATTTGAATTTTAAGTTCGCTCTTATGGTAAATTAAACTTATTTCGCGAGCTGGAGAAGGGTTTTTAAAAGGTTTTAAGAACTGTGTTTTCTTTTGTTCTAAATCTAAGGTGTTTAGATAGGGTAGTAACGTCATTCCCATACCCTCATCTGCTAAACTAACTAAGGTTTCAAAACTGCCACTTTCAATTTTAAATTGCTCATCATACAGGTTCTTTGGAGATTTACACAGGTTTATTACACCATCTCTAAAACAATGCCCGTCTTGAAGCAAAAGAATATCACTTACATCCAAATCCTCGGTAGTCAATTGCTCACGTGAAGACAAACGATGGTTCTTGGGCACATAACCTACAAATGGTTCATAATAAAGAGGACGTTCTTTAATAAATTCAATTTCCAAAGGGGTAGCTGCAATTGCGGCATCCAGATGTCCATCCAAAATGTTTCGTATTAAAGCGTCTGTTGGTTGTTCTTTGATAATGAGATTGACCTTAGGATACTTTTTTATAAAAGTGTTCAAAAACATTGGGAGTAAGGTAGGCATGACCGTAGGTATAATACCTATAGTATAATCTCCACCAATAAACCCCTTGTCCTGGTCAACTATGTCTTTGATTCGCTCTGCTTCCGCTACAATGTTTTTAGCTTGAGCTACTATCTTTTTCCCTACTTCGGTAATGGAAATGGGCTTCTTGCTTCTGTCAAATATCAGAATATCAAGCTCATCTTCAAGTTTTTGCACTTGCATACTTAATGTGGGCTGGGTAACAAAGCTCTTTTCTGCGGCAAGAGTAAAATTTTTGTATTCAGCAACAGCCAAAACATACTGCAATTGGGTAATGGTCATCAATCGAATTTTAGAATATAAAAATATAAAAACCATAGATAAAACCTATCGATTTTTGGTTTTATATCTATTTCTTTGATTTTTCATCAAACCAAAAGAGAACCCTTTTGCCTGTCCAATACGTCATATTGATAATTGGCAAGAGGCGCTCCCCAAGAAATATTCTTGTTTTTGCTTATGGTGTAAAAACTATCTATATGTTTTTTAGCCAAATAAGCATTATTCCTATTGTTAAGGTATCCCCACGAAATGTCTTTAAGGATTTTTATACATGTTGAATCAGATGCCGCACTTTGGTATTTGGTTTGTAAACTATCAACGAGGTTTGTCTGCCCCCTTTAGTGTAATAACCATGAGGCACATAAGGATAGTGATGAAGTTGAATTGTTTTATAATATTGGTTTAAAATGGTTGGTAAACAAGTAACTAAATGTAACGTTTAATGTGGATAGCACAAAATGAAAAAGGCCTGCCAACGGCAAGCCTTTTATTTGATTGATGAATTATTGTGTTTTTAGAATCTTATTTCAAATTCTAAATCTTCTCCCTTGGTTTCAAATTTTGCCGCAGAAAAGTTTGGTGGTCCATAAGACATATCATTGCCGGACATACCATAACTTTCTTTAGGCATTCCATTTTCCTCAAAATCCATTCTGCTATTCTCATTGACATCATGAAGTGCCATAATAGCATAAGTACCTTGGGGTACGTTTTCAAAAGTGAGGGATACTGCTCCGTTTTCAATAGTGCTTTCCAAATTCTGTATACCTGGCCCTTTCATAAAAGTATCTGCAGTATGCAGGCTGACCATTACTTTACCTTCATTGCTGGTAATATTGTTAATGGCAACTTTAATATTGACATCGGTTGTTTCTTGTGCATTGCTTAAAAAGCTTACAAGTAGAAAAGTTAGAGTTAGTGTTACAGTTTTCATATTAATTGTTTTTGATGTTATTGATGACCCAAATTTCCTTGAAAGCTGTTTGTCATAAAATTTCAATCTACCGAAATGTTGTTTTTTAAGACTGAATTGTAATTCAAAAACGACTTCTCAATTCATCTTTAAAATTCCACAGTTGAGTATTGTGGATTGGTTTGGAAAAATTCAGCGTGACATTTTTGTGGCATCAAATAACGAACAGTCATGAAAAACCAACTTCTTTTATTTATCACTTTATTTAATTTCACCATTTTATTTTCGCAAACAACAATTTCAGGAATTGTAACTGATGCTAAAGAAAATCCTATAGCAGGAGCCAACGTGTATTTAGAAGGGACTTATGATGGAGCCTCTACTGATGAAAGTGGCAAGTTCAATTTTGAAACTACCGAAACAGGAACCCAAACCCTTGTTGTTTCAATGTTATCCTATGATTCACATTATGAGATAGGTGACATCACCTATTTTAAAGATATTAAAATCAGTCTGTTGGAATCTATAAATGCTTTAACGGGAGTTACCTTGACAGCCGGAACTTTTGAGGCTGGCGATAACTCTAAGGTCTCGGTATTAAAACCCCTTGATATTGTTACCACAGCTGGCGCAGTGGGAGATTTTGTAGCGGCATTGCAAACTTTGCCAGGGACCACATCTGTTAATGAAGATGGAAGACTTTTTGTCCGTGGTGGAGAGGCAGGGGAGACCCAAGTATTTATAGATGGTCTTCGGGTTTTTCAACCGTTTAATGCAACTGCAAACAATATTCCCACCAGAGGGCGGTTTTCTCCGTTCCTTTTTAAGGGAATTACATTTAGCACCGGAGGATATTCGGCAGAATACGGACAAGCATTGTCCAGTGTATTGTTATTGAACACCACGGACGTTCCTGTTCAAGAAAAAACTGATATTTCCATTATGTCCGTTGGCGGTGGACTAGGACACACCAAAATATGGGGAGACCAGTCTTTAAGTATAAACACCTCATATATAAACCTTGCACCTTATGAAGCACTTATACCTTCTAACCAAGGAGTAAGATGGAACAGTCCTTACGAATCTTTGGCAGGAGAAGCTGTGTTTAGAAGTAAGGGTGATAAAAGTATGTTCAAAATGTATACTGGTTTCAATTATGCCAATCTGGACATAGAACAAGAGGATATCAATTTTGAAGATTTTATTCAATTCAAATTAAAGAACAACAACCTATACTTTAATTCATCATATAAGTACTTTTTTGAAAATGATTGGAGCTTGACTTCAGGAGCTGCTGTTTCTTGGGATACCAATGCTATTGGTTTACAAGAAGATAACATTGATACTAAAGAAACAGCTTCACATATAAAGGTTAAAGCCAAAAAAATATTTAGCAGTAGATTCAATCTAAATTTTGGTTCAGAGTTTTTTATTACAAATTATGATGAGACGTTTAACACTCCTGATGGCTTTGTTTTTGAAAGTAATTATGAAGATAAGCTATGGGCAGGGTTTGCAGAAACGGATATCTTTTTGAGCAACCAGTTTGCTATGAAATTGGGAATGAGGGGAGAATATAGTTCATTGCTTGAAGATTTTACCATTTCACCTAGGGTTTCCTTGGCGTACAAACCGGGTGATAAAGGTCAATTTTCATTGGCATACGGAGACTTCTATCAAAACCCTTTGACAGAGGTGGTCAAATTTGGGCAAGCTGTGGATTCTGAAAAAACATCGCACTATATATTAAATTATCAATATGTAGGGGATGGTAAAACGTTTAGGGCAGAAACCTATTATAAGGATTATGATAATTTGATAAAGTACGATACGGAATTACCACAGTTCGATTCCACTTTTGAGAATTCAGGTAGTGGATATGCAGCTGGGTTGGATATATTCTGGAGAGATAACAAAAGCATTAAATCCTTAGACTACTGGGTTTCCTATTCCTACTTGAATACTGAGAGGGATTATAGAAATTTTGAAGAAAGGGCCACTCCTAATTTTGCGCCAAAGCATAATTTATCTATTGTTACCAAATATTGGGTAGAAAAATTAAGGTCTCAAGTAGGACTTTCATATTCCTATGGTTCGGGAAGACCATATGATAATCCAAATACACCAGAGTTTTTAGCGGAAAAGACCAAGGCCTTCAATAATGTAAGCTTTAATTGGGCCTATTTAATTGACCAACAAAAAATCTTATATTTTTCGGTGAACAATGTTTTAGGATTCAATAACATCAACAATTATCAATACGCGAACACTCCAAATATGGATGGTGTTTTTGATAGACAAACGATTAGACCAGCAGCGGACAGCTTCTTCTTCGTAGGTTTCTTTTGGACCATAAGTAACGACGGTAAAAGCAATCAGTTGGACAACCTTTAGTCCAAAGCTAAATTTACTTTTGCATTTTTAGATAATAATCAGCAGAGTGTTTTCCGGATCCATAGACCAAGAAAAAAATACACACTAACAAAGCAATTATGGCCAAAATTAAATTTGAAGTGTTCATTTCTCCTAGGAAGTTGGTTAGAACAGCACCAAATAGAATAGGTAGCTGAGCAAACACTGCCCATCTGGTCAATAACCCAATAACAATTAGAAACCCTCCTACAAAATGGGCAGGTGCTATGTAATGAAGAAGAATCATGCCCCCTGGCATTTCTTGGAACGGTCTTACAATTTCTGCCATTTGCTCATGGCTGGTCATAAACTCCACACCTTTTAAAAAAAGAAAAACTCCAAGGGCTACACGTATTAAATCCAGCGGATAATAGGTATGGGAGTTTGCCCATTTGTTTAAATTCTTTACTGTTCCCATGACTAAAAAATTTACAAAGTGAATTTTATAATATACTCATTTTTAATGAGATATGAAAGTTATATCTGTATAAAACTCAATTCTAAAATGCAGGATTTTTGCAAATACTACTTAAACTTATGACAAAGTTAAATTAGCAATCCAGCATTAAAACCAGTATTAAAGATGAATAATAACTCAAACCATCATCACTGGATTAAAGCCTTTCGAAAAATGGAAACTCATGGATGGGGAGGAGATTGGGCCCAACATTGGAATAGAATATTCTTTCTCTTTTTGGAGACACTATGTAAAAAGGTATAGAAGGCACAAAAATCTTAGATATGTATTCCTCATAATTATTCATATTTTCATAATTCTCCGCAAGCCCTTGGACTGTTTCTAAACTACCATTCTCAAAAACATCGGTTACTTTGGAAGGAAATATTCCTTCAGGCAGTTTTGGAACTGCAATGTCAGTTGCCTGTCCATCAAAAATAAACTCCATATTGATGTGAGCATCATTAAAATTGCTTAAACGAACCCTACCGACTTCGTAATTTGGAATTCCGTTGAAGGAGATACCGTTATTCTGAAATTGGTAGGAAATGGTCTGTCCAGGAACAGTAACTGATTTAGGAGGAGCGCCTGCTCCATCAATTCCATAGTTGCTCACCTTCAAAGAGAATATAGTATGGTCAAAAATATTGGCATAGGAGTAATCGTTATTGTTAACACTGTTTAAAGATGAATTCCAGTAGAGCATGTGTCCACTCATTGTATTAAAATGGTTCTCACTTTCAAACCCATAAATACTTAAGAAAGGGCTTTGTGATGTGCCATTTACGGTCAAAAAATCATGGATCACATCTGAAGAATTAAAATCCTCGGCACTTAAGGAAGTCTTAGTGCTTAAATCTTCAATAAATGCCCATTGGTAGCTTCTACCCAAATCTCTGTTATAATACATTATAAAAACCTTGTCGAAACCAAGCTCACTAATGGTGAAATTGGTTGAGTAATGTCCGGAGAAGCTATCGTTGTAATAAATCATGGAACTCCAAGGAGTTGTTGCCCTTATGTAAAAACCATCTTCATAATCGGGTAATGTTAAATCTACAAAGCTTGCTGATGTTGGTGATGACCTTGGAGAGAAACTAATTTCATCACCAACAATCATTTTTGATAGATTTCCATAAACATAAAAATTAAATATTTGACTATCGAAATCATCAACAAAAGAGAGGATATATTCTGTGTCATTAGTCATTTCGGTGCTGGTGCAAAGTGTAAGTGTTTCTGCCTTACCAGAGCTATGGGTAGCATAGTCTATATTGTTACCGTCCGCATCTGATAAAATAGCATGTAATTTCTCGGTTCCTGTTCGTATAAAGCCGCCAGGGATATTTAAATCCAACACCTTTCTAGCGATTAAGATATTGAGAGAATCTGCAGTGGTATTTCCCAAATCATCCTCCATGACAAATTTTAAAACATTGCTGCCAAGGGCATAGTTTTCTGTATTTAGATTGAACGAATGTGAGGAAGTATTTTCAAAGGTAGCCACTGGTTCGTTATCAAGAAAAACCTCCACTTTTGACACACTAGAAAATTCATCTGTGATGTCAGGGACAATTAGTTGTGTTCCGCAAATTTTTTGATTCTCCTGGATGCCCTCCAAAGATAGAGTAGGACCAGAATTGTCAACTTTAACATTGAGAACCCTTGTGCCAATAACTTTATTTTGAAATAGCACCTCAATTTTTAATTGATGGTTTCCTTCAAGATATGCTTTGGGATCAATAGAAAATTGGTAAGGAGGTGAGGAAAAGGTATTAATTAGGTCTTCATCCAAGTAGACATTTAGCAGATTAATTGTGTTATCGTCAGGAAGATTAACTGTAATGTTTGAGCCTGATAAAACCGCGTTTTCAAGAATACTGATTTGAATATCACTTGAATTTAGATTAGGTTCATTATTATCGGTTTCACTTTCTTCAGAACCACAAGAAACCACTAGTAAAACTAGAACAGCACAAATGAAAGGAGTAAGAGGAGATTTCGATTTGGAAAAACTAAACATGGATTATTATTTGGTTGAGATTTCGAAATAACAAAAATAGTTTCTTGTAGGATAAAAGAAACGATAAAAAGGAAAATTATACTTTTAAAAGTACAGGAAGTATTATATCTCTTCTTGTCAAAAGTTAAACCTCGTTTTGACACTACTTTGAGTATATTTAATACAATATGATACATCCCAGATATATAAGATATAGTAAACAAGCATTGCTCTTTGCAGTTATTTGGCTATTGTTTGGTTTTATATACAGTATGATAGAGCAAGGAATCTTGGGTGATTTGGATTACTACCCGTCAACGAAGAACCGATACGACTTTGAAAGTTCTCTTATATATTCTTGTTTTGGAAGTTTTCTTATTGGGTTCATCCACGGTTGGATAGAAGTATCTTGGCTGAACAAAAAATTTGGTAAAAACCCATTCTGGATCAAAATAGTACTGAAAACGTTGTTTTACTTGCTCTTCATCATTTTGTTTCTTAGCGTATTGTCCTTGGCAGTAAATTCCAATCGCTTTGATGCCTCTTTGTTCAGTCCGGAAGTAATACAAAGTCTCTGGTTCTTTATTGGTAATTTCTCTTTTTGGAGTGTGGTAGTTTTTATTGGATTTGGCTTAACGGTTGCAATGCTATTTGCCGAACTAGCTTCGTACTTGGGGGACAACATTTTCTTAAACTTCTTATTTGGAAAATACCACACACCCAGGAAAGAAATGAGGATGTTCATGTTTTTGGATATGAAATCTTCCACTACCATCGCAGAAAAAATTGGCCATGCCAAGTATTTTGAGTTATTGAAGGATTGTTATGCAGATATGTCCAATGCCATACTGGAAACTTCAGGGGAGATCTATCAATATGTGGGGGATGAAATTGTGGTTTCGTGGCCTGAAAAAACAGGGCTCTACAAAAATAATTGTATTGAATGCTTTTCTCTTATTGCAAAGACTTTTGAAAAAAGAAAAAACCATTACACCCAAAAATATGGAGATGTACCTCTCTTTAGAGCGGGGTTTCATATGGGACTTGTGACTACCGGGGAAATAGGAGTCGTAAAAAAGGAAATCATCTATACAGGAGATATTTTGAATACCACAGCGAGAATACAGGGAGAATGCAACACTTACAAAACAATGGTTTTAATTTCTGAACAGTTGGTAAATAAATTGGATTGCAACAAGTCTTTCTGGTTTAAGAAAGTTGCCAAACTGCAATTGCGAGGAAAAAAGGAGTTAATTCAGTTATATACTTTAAACTAGGCCAATAGATCTAATTCCATTTGAATATCACTACGTTCATAAGGAGAAGTGGCTCCAACTATTTCAGTAAATCCCAATTTACGGTACAGGCCTATAGCAGGCTTTAATACTCTATTGCTTTCCAAAAATATTTTTTTTGCTCCTAAGGATTTTGCTTTTTCAATGATATGGTTACCCAACAGTTTTCCTATGCCTTTGCCTTGAGTCTTAGGAGATACTCCCATTTTTGCCAATTCATAATCAAACCCCTTATGTGTAGTTTTTATTAAAGCACATACTCCCACAGGTTCTTCGTTAAGCAAGGCAACAGCTATATAACCTCCCTTGTCCAAAATGTATTCCTTGGGATGGTTGAGCGAAATGCGGTCCATTTCCTCCATCTTGAAATACTTGGTTATCCATTCCTCATTAAGTGTTTTAAATGCACTACGATAAGCTTCTGAAAAGGGAACTATTTTAGTTAATTCACTCATAATGTGTTACAAAAACAATGATTTTAGAGAACAAAAATAAGAGGAAATCCAGGAAAATCTGTAGGAAGGTAAATTTATCCTGACCGGTTTTTTAATATTAAATAGCCAATTTTTTTTGATTAGTAACGTTTATTAACTGGTAAACTCTGTTTTTTAACGATAAAATTGGTTTTTTACCGATGAAATATGTAATATTACTTTAAAGTTAATAGTAAAACTCTTACAAGCATCCCAAATCTTGCTAATGAGACTAGACAAAAAATACATACCTGGTTCCCTCAGGTTATTTAACCTACAAACACCATTTAGCTATGGACGTAAAACTACCCCTATTTTACAAACGCATTACTTTGTTCCGTTTTGAACGGATTTTTTACTTGATAATACCATGTTTGTTTTTCGGTGAGGTAAATGCTCAGGAGAACAATCCGTATGTCAGTTATGATGTGCCATTCCAGAATTTATTAAAATTCAACCGGTTTTTGATTAATCCTACCTTTTCTGCAGTAAGGGAGGATAAGTCTTATGTAAACCTTTTTCATAGAAGTCAAGGTTCAGACTTTAACGATAACAACCAAAATTATTTTTTGAGCTATAGCGGCAAGATTAATGATCGTGTTGGTATGGGAGTAAGTCTCTACAATCAGCAAGAGGGTGTTATTTCTAATCTAGGTGTTATGGCCAATTATTCCCATGGCATTCAATTAGGTCAAAAGAGTAACCTTAGTTTTGGAGTTAACATACCCTATTATGTGAGCAGTTTTGATCCAGATAGAGCTGTTGCCTTAGATGATGATCCCTTGTTGAACGATGCTACCCAAAATTCAATTATATCATTCCAACCAGGGCTTAATCTTTCTTTTGGAAAATTTGATTTTGGAGTATTTGCGCAAAACTTAGTGGATTACAACATTAAATCTGGAAAATCTTTGACTGAATTTAATGAGAAGACCTTTTCAGGACATATTCAATTTGCACACGAGTTTAAAAACGGTGCTGGGATTTTTGAGGATGGAAGATTACTACCTCTTGCAAGAGCTCGTTTTGAAGGTAGTGAAGATCCAATTTTTGGTGGAGGTCTTATATTGGATCTACCCAAATTGGGCTGGATTCAAGGTGGTTATGATCAGTTCTATGGTGCTTCCGCGGGAACAGGTTTTAATTTAAACAGAAGACTTTCATTTGGTTACAATTTTGAAAAAAATGTAAATAATAACATTATAGATTTAGGCGTAACACATGAAATATCCATAGCGTTCTCTTTTGTTCCATCGCTGACCAGAAATACATTGGCTTCCAATGAGGAGGGATCCACACAAAAACCTATAGAAGGAACTTTTGTTTCTGATATCAAGGAAAGTAAAAAATCAAAAAAGAGCAAGTTGAATGCTGAAACCACCCTACGTCCAACCAATAAAGAAGATTTGGCTTTTTGGGAAGAACAGGTTAAAACCTTAAAGGCGCAACAAGATGATAATTATGCTGTCATCAGCGAATTGCTTTTTAAAATGGATTCCTTGGAACAGCATAGACAACGTGATCTGGAGAAGCGTTTTGAAATGGTGATGCGCATGGTAGAGCGCAAAACGGATAACAAGTTACCGGATATTGAGGTTAAGGCGCAAAAACTGTTTTTAGCAAAAAATAATGATTTAGATTCAATTGCCAAATCTTTTGAAACAACCAGTTTGGCTGAAAATTCAAACACCAAAAAAATACAACAGAAGACAGAGAAGAAGAAAGAGAATGGAGCTTTTACGGGAGGAGCTTTTAAACCAATTGAAAAGTTCATCAATTTGGATGGAGTAGGCAAAGGACATTACATTGTGGCCAACGTTTTTAAAAATGAACGTTACCTGAAAAGCTTTATGGAAAAACTTAAAGCCAAAGGCTTGAATGTAAAATCATTCAAAAACCCAGATAACAACCTCAATTATGTGTATCTGGCTAAATATCAGGAGAATGAGGATGCTTATGCTGCTTACCGTTCACAAATGAAAGGTAAGTATACCGATGAAATTTGGATTATGCATGTGGATAACCCACGTTATTCCAACTGGGCAGATACCAAGTTTCAAGATAATGAGTAGTTAAATTCTTAGTTTTTACCGGAATTCTTCATCTTTTGGGCGATGGCTTGGCTAGCTGGGTCCTGCCGCTCTGAAAGTTCCGAAGTGATTTTAGGGTGATCTTCAACCCGTGTTTGAGAAAGTTTATATGCGGCTTGAATGTCATTGATCTCAATCTGAAAACCTATTATTCCTTTAACCTGTCTTAGTGTTTTGGGAGACATATCATGAAGAGAAATAGGGTTTTTCGAGCCCTTTTCATATTTATCTACCAGTTTGTGAAGAGATATCATGGTCTCTTCTTCATTAAGAATTTTCAATTTGCCATACACATGCACGGCTATATAATTCCAGGTAGGCACTTCTTCTTCTTTATACCAAGAAGAGGATACATAAGCATGAGGGCCGTTAAAAATACATAGGACTTCCGCACTAGTATCAAAAGCTTTTCCTTGAGGGTTAGCCTTTGCAATATGCCCTACCAGAATATCTTTTCCATTGTTGCCTTTGTCTAGTTCTAAAGGAATATGGGAGGCCCAAGGTTTCCCATCAACTTGGTTTATTAAAATACCAAAGCTGTTATGAACCAAAAAATCTTTGATTTCCGCTAAGTTTTCGTTTTTATAATAATGGGGAATGTACATTTTGGGAATTTAGTTTTAGAAAACATTTTGTTCTTCGTGCATTGGAATGAAGTTATACAACAAGACTCAAAAAAAAGTGACTTTGGATTTGTTTGGAAACTGTTTATTTAGTTATTCAGGTTTTTTATATTTTTCAAACCAAGCCAAAATACCAGCAATCTTTGCAATAAGATTGCTTGGTTTATTTGCAATACCGTGAGAAGCGCCAGGGATACGAACCATTGCAGTTTCCACACCTTCAAGTTTTAAGGCCGTATAAAATTGTTCTGACTCGGCAATTGGAGTTCTATAATCTTCTTCTCCAGTAAGCAACATGGTCGGCGTTGTTACATTGGCCACATAGGATAAGGGAGAACGTCTAAAATAGTTCTCCGGATCTTCCCAAGGCTTTTTGCCAAACCAATACTTAGAGAAAAAGGCAGCACCATCTGCATAAAGAACAAAGCTTGTCCAGTTAATTACTGGTTTAGCCACTACAGCTGCTTTAAATCGGTCTGTTTTACCAACAATCCATGCTGTTAACACGCCACCGCCGCTACCACCGGTAACAAAAAGATTTTTATCATCTATTGAGCCTTTTTTAATTACTGCATCTACACCGGACATTAAATCTTCATAGTCGTGGTTAGGATAATCATGATGAATCAAGTTGCCAAATTCCTCCCCATAGCTTGTACTCCCTCGTGGATTACAGTATAGCACTACATAACCTGCCGCTGCATAGGCTTGGATTTCCGCGGAGTACACAGAACCATAACTGGCAAAAGGGCCTCCATGAATCTCTAGAATAAAGGGATATTTTTTAGACGGGTCAAAATTTGGTGGTGTTACGACCCAACCTTGAATTTTTCTTTGATCATAAGATGACTCCCACCAGATTTCTTCTACATCCCCTAGATTTTTAAATGAGAACAAATCATCATTGACAAAAGTTACTCTTTTAGAACTCTTTTTGTCGTAGACCCCTAAATCAGCAGGATGTTGGGTGTTGCCTAAGGTATAAGCCAATTTATCTGAATTGGAAACAGTATATGTGGCTGCGTTATATGGTCTACCTAGGGATAATCCTCCCAAACCTTCAACTTTGGTAGTAATAGAACCAGAAAGAGTCATATGACCAATTTTGGTATCCCCTTTATCATCATATTGAAAATACAGCCCTTTTCCGTCTTTTGCCCATTGAATGTTGCCAATGTTTCTATCAAAACCATTGGATACTTGCTTGGAATTACCTCCAGAAACATCCATAACATAAAGTTTATTTAGTTGATATCCTTGCAATTTGTCATCAAGTCCTGTATAGGCAATTTTAGTTCCATCTGGAGATAGTGTAGGTGATTGGTCCGGGCCATATCTATCGGTAAGCGCTGTAACCTTGTTGTTTGCCAAATTCAACTCATATATTTCACTATTGTTCGGTTCAAAGGCTTCATCAGGATTAAAATTAGCCGAAAAATATAGTTTGCTTCCATCTTTTGACCAAATTGGTTTGCCGTGGTCATAGGCTGTATTTGTCAATTGTTTTGGTGTACCTCCAGTTATTGGTAGTGTAAAGAGCTGCATGTTTCCTCCTTTAATATAGCCTTGACCATCTCCACGGTAATTTAGTTTGTTAATATAAGTTGGAGGTTTGTTCCACTTAGCACCTTCAGGTTTTGCCGGCATTTTTATTATAGACTCTTCTTTTTTGGGCACAAACATATTGAAGGCTACGTACCTGTCATCATGGGACCATGAAATCTGTCCTGGAGCTTTTGGGGTATTGGTCAATGGAGCAGTCTCCTTGGTATCCATCCACATAAGATATAGTTTCATTTTACTATCCTCACCATTGGACATAAAAACTATTTTTTTTCCGTCATGAGACCACCTGGGGGAGAAATCATTTTGGTTTCCCGTGGTCAAAGGGCGATTGTTGGAACCATCAAAATTGACCATCCAAAGATTGGAAAGATTCCTATCAGTCATGACATCTTTAAAGTTTCGGACATAGATAATTTTGTTTCCATCCGGAGAGATTTGCGGGTCAGAAACATATTCCATGTTAAAAATGTCGATAAGTTCAAGATTGGATTTGGTTTGACCAAACGCAATTTGTCCTAGAAACAAGAGGACTATAATACCTTTTAAAGTTGTTTTCAAAGTGATTGATTTAAGAAATTTTAAGAGCAGTTAAGATACATATTAAATCAATGATGGAATTCTTTGCGAACTACTTTTTTAGGCTTCACTTAAAACCCAATTATTGAAGTTTGTTCGTTGCTAGAACTGAAAATAAATGAATTGTTCTCCACTGCCTTGCGCAATACAGATTAGGAAAAACATTGCTGCCCAACACACTCCCAACAGCCAAGGTGGTGTTTTTTGGGCTACCTCTTTCATGTTGGTATTTCGCATTAACCAGTGACATATGAATAGTACCATTGCTATAGTGAATACTTTTAAAATATCAAAGGTCCCCAATATCTTGACTCCTTCATCATTCATAAAAAGCATAGAGGTAATCATATTTTTAGCCGTTAAAAATTCCCTCGCTCTAAAAAACACCCAGGTAAAATTGACCAAGGTATAGGTCAATAAGGCGAATAGGATTCCACTCCAAGCATTTATTTTAATGATAAATACCTTTTTAAGAAGTCGTTCCATAATGAGATAGGTGCCATGCAGCGCTCCCCAAATTACAAAGGTCCATGCAGCTCCATGCCAAAGCCCTCCCAACAACATTGTCAACATTAGCGCAACGTACATTCTTGTTAAGCCAAAGCGGTTACCGCCGAGAGGAATATAGAGATAATCACGCAACCAAGAGGAGAGCGAAATATGCCAACGTTTCCATAGGTCTCTAAACCCGACAGAAGCATAGGGGTACATAAAATTATCTGGAAGAATGATGCCGAGCATTAGAGCAATACCAATAGCACAAGTGGAATAGCCAGCAAAATCAAAGAAAATTTGCCCAGAAAAGGCAAGGGTTCCAGTCCAAGCATCCCAGAAGTTTAGAATTTGTTTTGAACCAAAAACGGTATCCGATGTGCTGGATAATAAGGTGTCTGCCAAAACCACTTTTTGAAATAAACCGATAGTGAGCAGAAATAGCCCCCAAATAAACTGCTTGGCCGTTGCCTTTTTGGCTTCATAAAACTGACTGATTAAATCTTTTGCCCTAACAATTGGTCCGGCCACCAGTTGCGGAAAGAAAGTTACATACAATGCAAAGTCCAAAAATGTCTTGGCGGGTTCTATCCTACGTTTGTATATGTCTATGGTGTAAGACATGGTTTGAAAAGTATAAAATGAAATCCCCATGGGTAGGATAATATCCATAGGTTGGGCTTTAAAATCCCAGCCAATAGTATTTGAAAGAATGACAAAGTTCTCTAACAGGAAATCACCGTATTTAAAAAATGCTAAAAATCCTAAATTGACCACCATACTCAATAACAACCACAGTTTTCTAATATTTGGCCGTTCTTCTTTGGCCAATTTATTTCCAGCTGTCCAGTCAACCATGGTTGAAATCCACAAGAGCAAAATCAAAGGTGGATTCCATAAACCATAAAAGATGTAGCTCGCCAACAAAAGCATTAATTTCTTTTGGGTCCAGTTTAATAAGGGAACATAATATAAAGCCAGTACTATGGTCAAAAAGACGACAAATCCTAGTGAGTTAAATAACATGTTTAATTGGTTTTTTGTAAATGGTTATCTTTTAATAGTTTGTTTACTAGGTCTTTAGAATATGTTTTTGCATCTTCAGCATTCATATGTGACCAATCTGGCAAGGTGTATTTGGACATAAAATCGTAATCTTCAAAATGATAAGCTGGGCAATCCATTTGTTCTACAAATTTGTCCCATACCATAGTTTTGGGCAGTATTCTTTTTGTGTGCTTGTTCCAGTTATCTTCAGCCTTATGTCTAACAAGGATTATTTTACCTCCTCTTGACTTGAATTTTTTTGCTGCTACCTCATATTTTTTAAGAATTGGAGGGATCACGTCTTTAATAATCTCATAATCTGGAATATGGGGTAAGAAGGAATTCCAAGCATTTTGTACTTTTTTGGCAAACTCAGGATTGCTGACCATTGAAGAGAACATAATTAAATTTCTATCTTCATCATTGTACCCAAAATTCAGGAATTTAGGAGCAGGTGGAACCCTTTCACCTATCGATATGGTATTCACCAGCGCTTTTAAATCCAGATCATTATAGAACTTCAACTCTGATGATGTCAACATCACCAGATGACGCTCTAAAGGTTTTGAAACCCAAAAGCCCAATTTTTGGGCATAGGTTTGATCATAATAGTGATCAATCCACATTTTGGCTTCTAAATTTCTTTGCTCCACTCCAGGTGAGAAACACAAAAGAGGGGTAATCCCTAGAATAAGAGTTCCGTTGAAATCGGTATTTTCAACAATATCTTCAAAAAAGACCAGTGGAGGTTTACCATTTGTGGAGAGATTTATTGGTTTAATGCCTTGGGTTTCTTCCCAGACATGGGTGTTAAAATCAAATCCTGTTCTGGAAGAACCGATTATAACAATATCTTTCTCAGTAGCAGATTCTACTTTTGCCCTATGTTCTGCCCATAAATATCTGTCGTCTTCCAAGTTTGCCCTGTAATAATCTGGTTTGGAACGCCAATACATTTCCCACGCAACTAGCCCCATCAAACCAAGTAAAACTGCTACCAAAAATGATTGCTTTAGATTCATGTTTGTCATTTTTTATTTAAATATACTGTCAGATTTCATGACTTTTATGAGCTCTAAGGTAAAATAATCGGCATCTTTTGCGGATAGATGAGACCATTCGGGTAGGTGAAATCCTTGAAATTGAGGGTAGTCTTCAAAGTGATAGGCTTTAGCATTTGCTTTTTCAACCAATTCGTCCCAAAATTCGTTTCTTGGTGTAATCTTATTTTCAAAGTCCCTTAGGTAGCCAATTGATGGACAGCGCAACAGGATTACACTACCGCCTTTTTCTTTAAATTTTTTTAAATCTTCAAGAAAAAAAGTAATAGTTGATTCTTTATCTGGAGGTGGTCCTTCACCCGACATAAAAAACTGCCACACTTTTCTTACGGTATTTGCAAAAGCTGTGTCAGTTTCCATGCGTTTTTTCATCCTTACATTTCTATCAAGGCGTATATTTTCAAAAGAGTGAAATGGAGGCATTGGATCAAAAACTCGGTTGCCAATATTCACCTTGCCCAACAGTTCTTTTAGATTGATGCCATCAGCGCCTTCAACTTCACTTATAAAGGCTAGAGAACTTTGAAGAGGAATTGATAGTTTGTGATTTATACGTTGCGCATAGGTCCTGTTATGAAAGTAATCTACCCTAGCTTGGGGCCAAGCCCAAGGTGGGGCCTCAGGGTAAGTGGTTGAAAAAAACAATCCGGGAGTTACGCCTAATACAATTGTACCATTGAAAGGAGAGGTGTTAACAATATCATGGAAAAACGGCAAAGGAGAACAGCCTCCGGATGATAATTGTATCGGCTTTTTTCCAACCATTTTTTTCCATACATCCAATTGGATATCAAAGTGCACCCTAGAAGAGCCGATAAGAACAACATCTTCTTTGGACAGATTGTCAACTTTAGAGCGTTCTTGTGCCCAAAGGGCATCATTATCATCAATGGACTCAGAGAATCCTTGTGACCGCCAATACAATTCCCATACAGATATGCTGATTACTGTAAGAATTATGGCAATGACCAGTGATTTTTTTAAATGCATTGTATAGAATATGGAGATAAGGTCAAGATGATTAATCTCAACCTTATAAAGTATTGATTTTTGAGAAATATTAAGCTTTGGGTTTGTTTTTCATTCTTCCTGAGTCAATTTAAAACCTTGTGACTCCATTATGTTTAGCATATCATAATAATAGAATATCCTAGTTATTTTTCCATTCACTACCTGACTCGCAGTATGATAAGGAACAGGGATTTCAATACTACTCTCTTTATTGGTGATTGTATTTAAGCCCCATGCCAGCACCCATTCTCCTTCATTCCAATTGTTTGTCACCTTAACAGGTAAATAAAGGTCTCGACTTATAGAGTGTTTATAGTTGGAAATACTCTCTGTATAATAGTCGCCATGTTGCTTAAGGTTAAGCGAATCCTGCCCGCCACCTAAACCATATATCATGACATTTTCTGCCAATTTTGAGTTCATCGCATTTACATCGGCATTTTGCAATGCCTTTACATAATCTTGAATTAATGCTGTGGCACTATCGCCATTTTCAAATTCAATTGTTACTTGACTCTCTTGTGCTGAAACCAATAGTGGAATCATAAATAATGCTAGAAATACTTTTTTCATAATGTTTGAGATTTATTGGTAGATATTAAGTTGAATGAGCTATTCGTAATGAGCACTGTATAACTTGCCTAATTTCAAACATCATGAGTCAATCTGCACAAATGCAAGTAAGGGTCTACTTAAAAGGGGAACAAGCTGAGAAGTGAGTGGGGGAGGTAAATAGTGAATATCTCAGTTTTCTAATATAGTAAAAAACTGGTAATGAAATGGTTAAACGCAGGGTTAAATGGAATATGTTAATAAAAACACACCATGTTCAGTTTGTTTTTCTTTCGAGTGCAAACGTATTTTATTTCTTGATGGTACTCTAAGTCATTTTTATTGTTGAACTATTGCGGGGTATATAAAATCTACTAGCAGTGCTTCTGAATCCTTTTTTAATGTCCAATTATTGTAGTTGCCAGCGGTAATTACAATCATCAAATCATTTTTTTCGTCTATGTATATTCGTTGGCCGCCATTGCCTACAGCAGCTGGAATTAAATGATTTTGACTTTCATGGATAGTACTGCCCTTAAATATCCAAAATTGATACCCATACCCTACATTGTTGTTTCGCCCAAACCAAATATGTGGCTGTTTAGATTTCTGCACCCAATCTTTGGATAACATCTGTTTTCCATTCCATTGACCTCCGTTGGCATAGAGCATTCCAAATTTCATTAAATCTCTTGAGGTCAGTCTAAGGCCAGATGCCGCTGCGGGTAGATTAATACTTGGAAAATTGGTCCACTCAGAGTTTTTAATGTCCAATGCAGAAAACAAATGTTTTTTTGCAAATTCATGAACGTTCAATCCACTTGTCCTTTCAATTATGGAAGCTAGTAGCTGTGTAGTACCTCCATTGTATTCCCATACTTCCCCAGGAACATTTATTATTGGTCTACTAAGTACAAATTCTATGGGATCATCGCTAGAAGTCATAAGAATTTCACTGTTGGTTGGATCAGTATAGGGTACATTTTCGTTCCACTCCATTCCAGTAGTCATGGTCAGCAAGGTTTCAATAGTAATTTGAGAACGTAAACCTGTATCATATTGCTTAAATTCTGGATAAAAGTCAAAAACACTTTGTGTTAAGCTGTCTATTTTTCCTTGTTTTAAAGCGATACCAATACAAGCTGCAACTATACTTTTTGAAATGCTTCTTACATCGTGAAGACTATCTTTGTGATGATCTATTACCCCTAGGTCATCTCCCCATAGTTCATCTTTGCCCTTAAAGTAGTTTTCGTAAACCAGCTTCTTATTTTTGAGGATTAGAACACTATGGATGTTAGGATAAACCCCCGTTTTAATGGAATCTTCCATTTTTTTAATAAAGAGGGAATCAATATTGTTCTCGTAAAAACTACCTATGGGAAACTCAGTTTTAACCTCTGGGGGAGCTTGAGCTACTTTTGTTTTTTTGTTATCAATACATCCTGTAAAGAATATGATTGCTGACAATTGTAGCATGCAGAATGCGGTTTTGGTTAGTTGCATTTGGGTAGTATTTTGTTTATAAACTATCCAAAAGACAATCGGTGATAGTAAATGTTACAGTTAATACTGGTTTTTTAAAAGCCAACGAACATTGCAGGCACAAAAAAAATCCCAAAGCCTAAAAAAGACTTTGGGACCAACCAACCTAAAACAAAAACTACTCAAACGTATAACTGCTTTTAACGGTTTCTGTAACCCTAAAATAGCCATATGGAACATTATCGGGATTATCCTCATTTATACAATTTCCAACCAAAGCCACAGGTGTTGGGCTAAATGGATCTCCAGCTCCTTCAAACTGTTCTATTAAAAGTTGTAGATAGTTGTAATAATCTTCTGAAGCGCTTAAAAAGACAATATCAACAATATCTCCTGGTTTAAATTCTACAATGTTATCTTCTTCATTTTCTATCTTTTCGTAATAAAAATCAGCCTCGTTCCCATTAATGAACTCATCTTTTATGTAAAAAAGCTCAGGTAATAAATCCACACGACCTTGAAAACGCAAAAAATAATAGTTTTCTTCGTCTTCCGGATCTACGAACGAAACGTTTACTTCAAGAACTTCATCGTCTTCACCTTGGTCTTTGGATTGTGTAATGGATGAAATATCAGTAACCGGAAGTAAAGTTTCGGTAGCGGTATATCTTTCGTTCTCATATATAACTTCCAGGGAGTAGGTATTGCCAATAACAGGAATGAACGAAGATGTAGTATATCTACCATTATTCTGATCCTCAAAAACAAATTCTGTGTTATCATTGGTGTTTGTTACCCTCACTGTTGCTCCAGTAACTCCATTGTTTTGTTGATTTTCAAAAAATGGGGTAGAAGTACTGAGTAAGATAGTCTGCTCGTTACCTGTTGTCCCTTTTTCCCAATCGAGAGATGCTTCAATGGTGAGTCTTATAGGGCCTTCTGGAACATCAACATCAACAACATCTGTACATGATGCGCTTATCACTACTAGAAAAATGAATAGGATTTTATGATATAGTTTCATCGTTTTAAAATTTAAAATTATAAGTTACTGAAGGAACAATTCCAAAAATGGCAGTACGCGTGGCCTCATTGGCCCCTGTTTCAAAGTTTTGGCCAAATGAGATTGAGGCAGCATTCTTTCTATTCAAAACATTATAGATTCCAAATACCCATTCGCCTTTCCACTTTTTGTCTGGTCTTCTATTGGGTTTGTAAGTTGCGGAAACATCTAAACGATAATAAGCAGGAAGTCTATCAGCATTACGTTCAGAATAACTAGCAATGGATATGCCTTCATACTGATATTGTCCGTTAGGGTAGGTCACAGGTCTACCAGTTTGGAAAATGGCATTTGTTCCAAAACTCCATTTATCATTTAATTGATATGCTCCAGTTACGGAGATATCATGAGTTCTGTCAAAAGGAGTGTTGTACCAATCTCCATTATTGATTCCTGGCCCTCCAGCATTTCCTCCAAATGTTCTTTGTTCAGATTTAGAAAGCGTATAAGAAATCCAACCGGTAAAAGGGCCTTCATTTTTACGTAGTAATATTTCTAGACCGTATGCTCTGGACTCACCATTTAAGATTTCAGTTTCAATGGTATTGTTTCCAATTAAATCTGAACCATCTATATAATCAATACGATTGTCTACAGTTTTATAGTATACTTCTGTTTCTAAGGAATACATTTTATCCTTAAAGTTTCTAAAGTAGCCAAGCGCATATTGGTCGGACAGCTGAGGTTTTATGTATTTTCCACTGGGTGTCCAAACATCGAGCGGAGTAACAGAAGATGTATTTGACAAAAGATGAATGTATTGTGCAGCTCTTGAGTATCCTAATTTAACGGAGGAATAATCATTGAGTTGATACGCCAAAGCCAATCTTGGTTCAAAATTGCTAAATTTTTTGATGCTCTCACTTTTCTTGAAAGTAGTCTCGCCAATAGGATCTGTTCTCTGGTAAAACTGTAAGGTATTGTTATAAACCAGAGGTTGGTCATTGGCATATTCAGATAAGGGCTGACCTCCCATTCTGTTAAAATGACTGAACCTAATTCCGTATTGAGCCGTAAGCCTATCTGTAAGTTTATGTTCTGCATTAATGTATGCAGCACTTTCAAGTGCTCTTTTTTTGTCTAACTGTAGTTCATTAATGGCAGAATCTGGCCCAGTGGGTTTTATTTGCCCAGGATCAAACTCATACTTTATAGTACTGATTCCAAAATCCAATTTAAAGGCATCACTGAAATAATATTTTAAATCGTATTTGGCATTGTAGTTCTTGATGGATGAAATCCAATCAAAATCAAAGTCATCAATTCCCAATTCATAATCATACTTACTATAAATTAAAGAGAGGTTGGAAAATAATCTATCATTGAAAATATGATTCCACCTTAAGTTACCCGAAGCATTTCCATAACTGCTGCTAAAAGACCCATCAAAGTCAAAAACATCACGCCCAAAATATCCGGAAAGATATAACTTATTGTTTTTGTTAAGGCTGTAGTTGGTTTTAAGGTTAAGGTCGTAAAAACTAACACTGTTTTTTTCACCTGCCAGTTTTAAAAGCAAATGTGCGTAAGACCCTCTGCCTGCAACTAAGAATGAACCTTTGTTATTGAACATTGGGCCTTCAGCAGCCAGCCTGCTGGATATTACACCAACACCACCGGTTAATGCAAAGTTTTTACTGTTACCGTCTTTTTGCCTCACGTCCAATACAGACGAAACACGACCTCCAAACTTAGCTGGGATGCCTCCTTTGTAGAGTTTTAGGTCCTTTACCGCATCCGCATTAAAAACAGAAAAGAAACCCAGCATGTGTGATGTGTTGTATATAATGGCTTCATCGAGTAAAACAAGGTTTTGATCTACGGCACCACCTCGCACATGAAAGCCACTTGATCCTTCACCATTGTTGGTGACCCCGGGTAATATTTGCAGGGACTTTATAACATCTACCTCTCCCAAAACAACGGGCATCTGCTTAACCGTTTTTATGTTCAATTTAGAAACGCTCATTTCGGGCTTTCTTAAAATTGCACGTTCCGGTTCTTCTGCTGTAACTTCTACTTCATCAAGTTGTGTTGAAGATTCCTGTACTTCAATATCAATTTTTTGATTTTTGTCCAAAACAACTTCCATTGTTATTTCCTGGTATCCCATATGCGAAAAGACCAAAGTATAAGAACCCTTTGGGGCACTTATGGAGTAAAACCCATATTCATTGGTTATGGCACCAATGGTAGTTCCCTTAAGGAATATGGAGGTTCCAAAAAGGGTTTCCCCGTTCATTTTGTCCGTTACGTTTCCGCTAATGGTAAAATTACTTTGTGCATGACTCAAGGTAGAGCCCAATAAAAGACACAAACCGATCAATAACCGGATTGGCCTGTACCTTTGCTTTTTTTTCTTCATTTGTTTTTGTTTTTTGATTTATGAATTAGCATCAAATCATTCTATGACTTGTTCCATCTAATGACATTTCAAAAAAGAAAGGGTTGCATCTACGTGAAAAGAAAAATTTGGGAGTTGCTTTTGATACTAAATTCTTGTTGCAAATATTGCAGGCTAAATAGCATTGGTATTGGAGATTAGGCGTTCATATGAGCTGAAATGTCGTTTAGCTAAGAATGGAATGCTAGCTAAAAAAGATTAACTAAATTCAAATCCAATAACACAAAAAATGATCAGAATGAATAAATTTCTAATACTAATAGCGGTCATTTTCTCTTTGACAGCATGCAACCAAAAAAATAAAATTCCTGTATATGCATGGATAGGAGGTCCGGGTGATGCTACAGATGAACAATTAGCATCTCAATTTTCCGATCTTAAAGAAAAGGGAGTGGATGGATTAATGTATAACGGTGGCCATGACCCAGAAACCTATAAAAGGGTCGGGAAATTGGTAAAAGCATCCGGGATGGAGTTTCATACTTGGATTCCAACAATGGTGCAAGGTAAAACCCCCAAGATAAAGGAAGAATGGTATGCGGTTAACGGCCTTGGAGAATCTGCATTGGAAAAACCGGCCTATGTTCCCCACTATACATTTCTTTGCCCAAGTAAAGAAGGAGTTTATGATTTTTTATCCAACCTATATGGAAGTATTGCTGAGTTAGAAGAGGTAGACGGTATACACTTGGATTATATCCGTTTTCCAGATGTTATACTAGCTCGTGGTCTATGGGATAAGTATGGACTGGTTATGGATAAAGAACACCCCCAATTTGATTATTGCTATTGTGATGAATGTACTTCAGATTTTAAAGCAAAATCGGGAATTGATATTAAAGAAGTAGAAGATCCATCCCAAGTTGAGGAATGGAAACAGTTTAGATATGATCTAATTACTACAATGGTAAATCGTTTATCTGATGTGACACATTCCAAGAATAAAAAAATAAATGCAGCTGTTTTTCCGGGTCCTACCATTTCAAAAAAATTGGTAAGACAAGATTGGGGCAAATGGAATCTGGATGCGGTGTACCCAATGAATTACAATGATTTTTACCTTGAAGGGCCAGAATGGGTAGGTGAAATGACAAAGGAAGAAGTTGCCGCCGCAAAAAATGGAGTACCAGTGTACAGTGGATTGTTTATTTGCCCAAACCCTGAAAAGAAAGGAATTGAAAAAGATCCAGAAAACCATGGTCTCTTACCAGAGGAAATAGGAGATGCCATTAGAGCATCAATGGAGAATGGCGCCGAGGGAATATGCCTCTTTACTCCAGATAGAATGACAGAGGCCCATTGGAAGGAATTTGAAAAAGCCATTTATAAAGATTACAGTATTCAGTAATATTGTTTAGTAGCGCAGTGCAAGCCCGGCAACCGATTTAAGGTTGCTGGGTTTTTTGTTCATAGTACAAAACAATCCATCCCCAAAAAACTACAGTTCGGTAATTCTTTCTGTTTAAACGTTATTGCAAAGTGCAATATTGCTAAAACAATAATCAAAAAACGAACAGTTATGCAAACATTGGCAAAAATTTTAGTCTTATTATTTATTGGTGTTATCAGTGCACAGGATCAATATTCCAAAGGGATGGAAAAAGCTTTTGGACTTTGGGAAGATCAGAAGCCAATGGAGGCCTCCAATCTTTTTGAGCGTATTGCAATGGCAGAACAGGACAATTGGTTACCTCATTATTATGTGGCACAGATAAATACGATTAATTCCTTTGGGGAAAAGGATTTCGAAAAACTATCAAAACAACTGGAAAAGGCCAAGGAATTTTTAGATTTGGCCAAGGCGATATCACCAGAAAATCCAGAGTTGTTGGTACAGGAAGCTATGATAAATACCGCTTGGATTGCATATGATGGTGCAACTTACGGAATGACCTTGTCCGGCAAAAATGTACAGCTTTACCAACAGGCCTTTGCAATTGCCCCAGAAAACCCACGTGTAGTATTTTCCAAGGCAGAATGGGATATGGGAAGTGCAAGATATTTTGGGCAAGACACCGCGCCTTACTGTAAAGATGTAGAAAGGGCTTTGGAACTTTTTGCTACCTTTAAGTCCGAAACACCATTTTATCCAGGATGGGGAAAAGAAAGGGCTGAACAAGTGTTGGAGCAATGTAAATCATAGAATATGAATAGCTTTTTGAAAGTTTTAAAGCTTTCTTTAATAATTACCATTTTTGTTGCCATTCTTAGCATTTTTATCTTTGGGAATGATGATTTTTCTTTAGAGAATATCAAACAACAAATAGTAATAAGCTTTATTTTCTCATTTGGTTTAACAGCAGTAAATTCTTATTTCCACGATTTTTTAAATATTCGTTATAAATGGGAAGATAAACCTAAGAAACGTTTATGGATAGGCGCCTTAGGGTCTCTTGTCCTTACACTGGTCGTTTATGGCTTTTTGCGTTTTTTGATTTATTTCTATTTCACAGGATATTCTATTTTAGAATTTATAGAAAATGAGAAAGAAGAGCTCGACTCGTACCTCGCGGCTTTAGTAATAACGTTGATTGCTTCCTTGTTTACCCATGCTTTTTATTTTTACCGTGCATTACAAAAGAAAGAGGTCAAAAAACAAAAAATCATTGCGGGTACGGCCTCAGCTCGTTTTGATGCACTTAAGAATCAATTGGACCCACACTTTCTCTTTAATAGTTTGAATGTGTTGACCAGTCTAATTGAAGAAGATCCACACCAAGCTCAAAAATTTACAACTTCATTATCCAAGGTCTATCGATATGTATTGGAACAGAAAAACAAAGATTTGGTTACTGTTGATGAGGAACTCAATTTTGCCAGAACCTATGTGAGGTTGCTTAAAATGCGTTTTGAGGACAGCATCGTTTTTGACATCCCCGACAAATCAAGTATGCCAGAAGCTAGGATAGTACCTTTATCCTTGCAGTTATTGCTTGAAAACGCTGTTAAGCATAATGTGGTCACTGCCTCTAGACCTCTTCATATTACAGTAAGTGAAGAAGGCGGAATGCTTGTGGTCAGTAATAATCTTCAGGAAAAGCAAGTAGTAAAGAAAAGCAGTGGTGTAGGGCTTCAGAATATAAAACAACGCTATGAGATTTTGACTGATAGGCAGGTGAACATTGCCAAAAATACCTCAAGTTTTAGTGTAGCCATACCTATGCTAACCACGCAACTATCTGTAATGCAAACGCAAGAAACACATATTGCTGAGAAACGCTATTTAAAAGCGAAGGAGCGTATGAAGGCGATAAAAGATTTCTACACCAACCTAATTACGTATTGTATCGTAATTCCTTTTCTGTGGTGGTTAAACTTAAGGACTACGGACTTTCTATGGGCTTTGTTCCCAACCATTGGTTGGGGGTTTGGAGTGATAGCGCACGGTATGGAAGCACACGGTTACAACCCGCTTTGGGGCAAACGTTGGGAAGAACGAAAAATCCAGGAATTAATGGACAAAGATGATTTTTAATTCTCTCTGTAAAGCCCAATTTTCATTCATTTTTATTCCAACTCCACAACTCATCCATCAAAAATAACAGTTCACGAATCTACTTTTCTAAGATTCTTCCAATATCACGAAGTTTGATGTGTAATCAAAAAATGAGTAATCAATCAAAAACATACATTATGAAAGATTTAAACGAAGACAAGTATACAAGAGCCAAGAGGATAATTAAGAAAAGGAAATCTTTTTATTCTCATTTATTGAGTTACTGTATTGTAATATCAATTTTAGCGTACCTCAATTATAGTACAACAAGTTTTCCATGGGTTATCTTTCCGGCTCTAGGTTGGGGAATAGGGCTAATTAGCCATTGGATGTGTACTTACAATTACAATCCAATATTAGGCAAAAACTGGGAAGAACGTAAAATAAGAGAATTTATGAACCGCGAAGAATTCTAGTGAATCAGTATATTTAAATGTAGATTTAGTAAAACAACCAACATGGAAGACTTAAATAAAAAAAATAGATATATAAAGGCAAAAGAGCGGGTAGACGTACTTAAAAAGTTCTATGCCAATCTTTGGACGTACATTATGGTGATTTCGGCCTTGGCCCTAATCAACTACTTAACCAATGGATTTAGATACATGTGGTTCTTATGGGCTGCTTTTGGATGGGGAATAGGAGTTGTTTTCCATGCTATAAGCACCTTTAATTTGAACCCATTCTTTGGTAAGGGATGGGAAGAAAAGAAGATTAAACAGTTTATGGAGGACGAAGAGAGTGTGAAAAAATGGAAATAGTTATGGAAAATTTTGAAAAGGACAAGCTAAAAAGGGCAAAGAAACAAGTTGAGGAGTTAAAAGGGTTCTATATTCACTTAGCTGTTTACGTTGCGGTAAATACGTTTATTCTCATAAATATTTATTTACGTTCGGATAATTTTTGGGAATGGGGTCATTTTGTAACAGTGTTTGCATGGGGGATAGGACTGGCGTTCCATGCTTCCAAAGTTTTTGACTTCAACCCTATTTTTGGTAAAAAATGGGAAGAGAGACAAATCCAAAAATATATAGAGGAAGATAAAAAAGAAATGGACAAATATAAATAAGATGGAAAAAATGGAGACAAGTATGGAGAGTGCCAAAAAACGAGTGGCCAAGCTGAAAAAGTTTTATTCTCATTTATCTATTTACATAATTATTAACCTTATTCTTTTAGGCATTAAAGCCTATTTTCTAGGTTACTTTGCGCAAAACACGGATTTAAGCAATTGGATAAGTTGGAACATGATATCCACACCTATAATCTGGGGGATATTCTTGGTCATACACGCTACAAAAGTGTTCAGCCACCCTATGGTTAGGAAATGGGAAGAAAGACAGATTCAAAAATATATAGAAAGGGAAAAGAACGATATCCCTAAATTCTAAACTCTTTAAACTTTAGAAATGAACGTAATCATTATTGAAGATGAAAAACCAGCAGCAAGAAGATTAAATCGCCTGCTTGCAGAATTGAATGTAGAAGTTTCCAAGATGCTTCATTCCGTTGAAGAATCAATCGAATGGTTTCAAAACAACCCGCATCCAGATTTAATCTTTTTGGACATTCAATTATCCGATGGTCTTTCATTTGAAATATTTGATATTATTGAAGTGAAAAGTGCAATCATTTTTACCACAGCTTTTGATGAATATGCACTTCAAGCATTCAAGTTAAATAGCATCGATTATTTGCTAAAACCTATCGATGATGAAGACCTTGAAAGTGCAGTGAAAAAGTACCGGGATTTTAAGCCGGAAAGCCAAAAAATTTCTGTTGATTTTAACGACATAAAAAAGTTGTTGGTCAACCCTCTGGAGCGCGAATACAAAAAACGATTTACGGTTAAGGTAGGACAACATCTAAAGATTATAAATGCCGATGAGGTGGAATGCTTTTACAGTGAGAACAAAGGTACGTATGCAGCAACATCTGATGGCAGGAATTATTTGCTGGATACTACACTAGAGCAGTTGGAAGGGGAGGTATCGCCAAAGAATTTCTTTAGGGTAAGCAGAAAATTTTATGTAAGCATAAATCATATAAAAGACATCATTTCTTACACGAATTCGAGGCTTCAAGTCAAGTTGAACCACTTTAATGAGCAAGAAATCATTGTGAGTAGAGAGCGAGTAAGAGACTTTAAGTTGTGGTTGGAATAGTTATATTTAAAAAATTGATTTTCAAATATTTAAATCAATTTAAAAACAAGTATAAATTTTTCTTATAGTAGCTTTTTGACCAAAAAATACTAGTTTTCTTTAATCCGATTATCATCAAAAGCGGATGGTAACAATTTAGGAATTAATTTAATAAAAATAGGCAATAAAACAGCCCCACCTGGTAACATAAAAATGGCCAGCGAAGGAATGGTTTTAAAGATATCCAATAACTGATTTTGAACTTTTTTCTTTTCTTCTTTGTTTAATTCTTTTACTGCAGATTTGGATAAAAGTGAAACTAATTCTTTACTTTCAGTAAGTTCTTTTTTTAATCTTTTGCTGTTTCTTAAGATTAATTTACTCACGTTTTTGGACATGCCATCGTAAAATTGAAGAGCCAAATTCTTGTCATTTAAGTAGGCAACTTTGGCGCTGTTTTTTTCAAAGAATTCTTTCACAAAATTTAATGCCGATTTTACCTCTTTTTCTGACTTTTCCAAGTCAATTCCAAGACCCAAAATATAATCAGATTCTGTATAGTCCAAAGACTTATCTTCCCATATGGTCAAGCATGCCATATCCATAAAATAATCCTTTTCACAAGATGTGAAATTTTGCTTCAATAAATCTCTGTAAGTACCATCAATTTTTGCTTCATCCAAGTTCACATATGTTAAGGAGGAGGCTAAAAGCTGAATGAGTTTATCATCGGCCTTATTTGTTTCTTTTGAGTTTAACGCATGGTAAGCAATGTTAATAGTTACATATTCCAATAACTGCGCATGTTCTATTATTGAACTATAGCCTTTAAGATGAATCCTAAAAATCAATATATCCACATATAGCAATGAGTTGGTAAGACTATTGCCAAAAGCTCTGTTAAATGCATTCCCTTCTAAATAGATTCTAGTATCTATGAGTTTTTCTAATTGGGATTCCGTTTGTTTTCCGGTCAATATCTTGTTCAGAAAAGATATTTTACTCACCTCTAAAGATTGATAATACTCAAAAACAGTGTTTACAAAAAGCTCAAAGTCAGTTTTCCCTTTTTCAAACCGGAAGGTAAAGTAGAGAGCAGTGAGTAGATTGATTTTGGCAATTTCATCTTCGGTCAATGTATGTTCTACATCAATAAATGAAGGGATGTCTAAATGAATACCGTAGACAAACCCATTCCTTTTTAATTCTTGGTACAAACTTTCAAAGTCAGGAAAGCTTGCTTGTTCTTTTTGGACAAGATGCCCAAACTTATTAATCCAACCAGAAGATGAGGGGTTCATTTGGTTATTGTTTGAGTTTC
This sequence comes from Flagellimonas sp. CMM7, assembly GCF_021390195.1. Taxonomy (NCBI): domain Bacteria; kingdom Pseudomonadati; phylum Bacteroidota; class Flavobacteriia; order Flavobacteriales; family Flavobacteriaceae; genus Flagellimonas; species Flagellimonas sp. CMM7. Next base: position 3,482,960 of record NZ_CP090003.1, read on the forward strand.
AAAATAACACAAATTAAAAGACTTAACACTAAGAACCATTAACCTTTTCCACTAAAAAGCATTAAGATTTTTTTAACACATAAAAACCAAACCCCCCTCTCAAAGGTTCCGTAGGTAGGAACGTAATAAACATAAAAAGTAAATTTAAAATGAGAAAAACAACTAAGTATTTAACAGGCATTGGGGCATTGGTCCTTACAACAATAGCGCTGGTGGCCGCGGATCATATAGATGCGCCTTCCTCTAGAGGAACCACCGCCGATATTGCTGATTTTTTTGCGTTTGAGCCAAGCGAAGGTTCGGATAGCACCGTTTTTATTGTTGATCTTCAATCTGATGTTTTGCCAGATCTCGCTTATGGCAGTTTTGATGAGGACGTACTTACAGAAATCAACATTGATTTGGATGGAGATTTGGTAGAAGACCAAGTTATTCAAACCATTGCAAGAGATGGTAAAATGTATTTCTTTGGCCCTGTTGCGCCATCTGCAACTGGATTAAGTAGTCAAGTTTTAACAGATGCCGCTCTCGGAAATGTAGAAATATCTGGATCTACACCTATCGTAGAAACTACGTCAGACGGTGTTTCTCTATTTGCGGGGCCTAGACAAGACCCTTTTTTCTTTGACTTCTTCCAGTTCAATGCGGTTATCTCTCCGGAAGTGGATTCCGCTCTAGGCGGATTTTTTGCCCCAGAAGAAGCATCAGATGCATTTGATGGAGCCAATACGCTTTCCATTGCCATTGAAATCCCTAATAGCATGCTGGGAACCCCAACTGCAACAAATGCGCTGGGCCTTAATGTATACAAGACTTGGGTAACAACGAACAAAAAACAGTAATCAAAAATCTTAAATAAAAGAACATGAAACTAAAACAGATTAAAAATATAGCAGCATCACTATTTGTATTGGGTTTGGTGGTGGCCTGTAACAATGATGATGACGTAATGGCGCCAGATGATATGGCAATGGACGATGACATGATGATGGATGATGATATGATGGGAGGCGATGATATGATGGGTGTGGACTTTTCTGGAACCTTTAATCAAGTGGATTTTATGGGTAGACCTGGAATCAATACTACTTTGAGCTTTGATCTGGATGGTCAACCAAGTGTAAAGGATGCGCATAACGTATCTATTCCTTCTGAGATGGTAAGGACCTTTCAAGAAGGTTTTGAAAACAGATTGGAACAGTATCATGATGTATATGCCAATAAATTGGGCTTGGATCCAGCTGTGGTAAACTATGAAAACAATATTCTTGGGTTGGATATCACCACACTTACTACAGTTTTAGCTGCAGATGTATTGGAGGTGGCTCCAGACTTACCAACCACGTACTTTAATCCAGGTACTGATTTTGACAATGACGGACGCATTTTGGTTCCAGATGGTGACGAGGTCGCTTTAACAGGAAGAACTCCTTATGACGATATTATTGACGTGTCTTTGATATTATTCTTTGGAGGAGCAGAAGGAGACCGTTTTAGTGGACAGGACTTGGATGATGACGGTATGTCTGACCTACCAAGATTAACTTCAGATGGAGTAGGCTTAACAGCTGATATTTCTACAACTTTCCCTTATTTGGGAAATCCCGAGTAATTGCTATGAAAGGGAAGGGGAGAGGACTTTGTCCTCTCCCTTAATTAAAACAACAACTACAACAACACATACAAAAATGAAATACATACTATTATTTTTTGCAGCCATTCTTGTCGTTTCTTGTCAACAAGAATCAAGCTTTAAAACGAACAAAAAAGATTACAATCATTACTTGGCAGTTGAACCGGTAAAAACGACTTCAAAATATTTTGAACTATGGAACTCTAAAATAAAGCAGGACAGTCTACAATTATTGAGTTTCGGTAATGTTGCAAGCGAGTACAATCGCTTTTTTCAAAACACAGGAGATATACAATATTTAAAAAAAGCAGAACAAGCACTTTCAAGAGCTGTGGACATAGCGGCAATTGGCAAAGCAGGATACAGAAGGGCGCTCGCACGCAACTATATTTCCCAGCACAGGTTTAAAGAAGCTTTGGAATTGGCCAAATCTGCGCTTGATTTGGGAAGTGGACTTAAAGAATCCCAAAGTTTATTGTTTGATATTCACTTGGAATTGGGCAATTATAATGAAGCAGAAAAATACCTGGACAGTATTCAAAACATGTCAGACTTCGGGTACTTAATTAGATTGGCAAAATGGAACGATCATAAAGGTGATCTGGATACTACAATCCGTTTAATGGAAAAAGCTGCTAACAAAGCAGAATCCTCAAAAAACAGAGGATTGTTAATATGGTCATATACCAATTTGGCAGATTATTATGGGCATGCTGGACGTATTGATGATTCATATAAAAACTATTTAAAAGCTTTGGGACTGGATAATCAAAATGCATATGCAAAAAAAGGAATTGCTTGGATAGTGTTCTCCCATGAAAGAAATGGAAAAGAAGCCCTTCGCATTCTGGATGCGGTTTTAGAAATCCATAAATCACCTGATTACTATTTGTTGAAAGCGGAAATTGCTGAATTCATAGGTGATGAATTACTTAAAACAAAAGCTTATGATAACTACTACACCATGGTGCAGAATAAGGCATATGGCGATATGTACAATAGTTACAACATAGATTTTTATTTGAATGAGTTACAGGCCAATGATAAAGCATTGGAATTAGCCAAAATAGAAGTAGAGAATAGGCCAACACCAGAGTCATACGATTTATTGGCCTATAGTTTTTTCAAAAAAGGAGAGAAAGAAAAAGCTTTGGAATTGGTTGAAAATCATATTGTTGGTAAAACATTTGAGCCAGCGATTTTGCAACATGCAGCTGAAATTTACAAGGCAAATGGAAACAAAACAAGAGTTGTAGAATTAAAGCAAGTGCTGCTAGGCGCTATCTATGAACTAGGACCAACCAAAGAAAACCAAATCCTCAACCTATAGATTGTTTGATTGATGAAAGGCATGAGAATATTAATAAAACAAACACTTCTGATGCAGATTTTTCTGCTATGCACGTTGCCCGTGTTTTGCCAGACCACTTTTTCTGGAAAGATTGTTGATGATTTGGGCAAACCAATTTCAGAAGCGTATATCATGAACAAAACTGAAAAAACATTTTGCTATTCCAATGAAAATGGAAAGTTTAAATTGGAAGACACCAAAATTGGTGATTTAGTTGAAGTTGGGGCCTTAGGATTTAAAAAAGAACTGATTCCGGTTACCAAAGAAGTTTCAAATGATGATCTCATCATTGTTATGAGTGAAGATGCATATCAACTTAAAGAAGTTATCGTGCGTCCTACTCTCAGCATACTAAACGAGGTAGTAGATGTAGATTTGGCAATAACTCCAGTTAAATCATCTCAAGAAATACTAAGAAAAGTACCAGGCTTATTTATTGGTCAACATGCAGGCGGAGGAAAAGCAGAACAGATGTTCCTCAGGGGTTTTGATTTAGATCACGGCACAGATATTAGTATAAATGTGGATGGAATGCCGGTAAACATGGTTTCCCATGCCCATGGTCAAGGTTATGCGGATTTACATTTTCTAATACCTGAAAGTATTAAAAGTGTAGATTTTGGAAAAGGACCGTATTATGCTGAAAAGGGAAATTTTAATACTGCTGGTTATGTGGATTTTGAAACCAAAACCATTTTGAATAAGAATGTGGCAGAGATACAACTTGGTAGTTTTGGATTAAAAAGAGGTTTAGGGATGATTAACGTTCTGAATACGAATAAGGACAAAGCATATCTTGCTTCTGAAATTATTACTTCTGAAGGGTATTTTGAATCGCCACAAGATTTTGAAAGAATTAATCTCTTTGGAAAATACAATCATTTATTTTCAACCGGTAGCAGATTGACAGTAGCTGCAAACCATTTTCAAAGTACTTGGAATGCTTCTGGACAAATTCCTGAAAGAGCTATTATTAGTGGATTGATAGGTAGATTTGGCAGTATAGATGATACCGAGGGCGGTACAACTTCGCGTACATCTATCAACCTTGGTTTTAGTAAGGCTTTTGAAAATGATATTGCTCTAAAAATGGCAGCATTTACCAGTAATTATCAATTTCAGTTATTTTCCAATTTCACATTTTTCCTAAATGATCCAGATAATGGGGATCAAATAAAACAAAAGGAAAATCGTTTTGTCTCAGGTCTAAATCTAAACCTTAGTAAGACTTTTGATTTGGAAAACAAACTACTGACCATTACAACTGGAACTGGTCTTAGGAATGACCGTATCAAGGATAACGAACTTTCCCGCACTCTCAACAGAAATACAACCGTTCAAAACGTTCAATTGGGCAATGTTACCGAAAGAAACACTTATGCGTTTTTGTCTGGAAAGCTTAAATGGAATCGTTGGTTGTTTGATCTAGGGCTTAGATTGGATGCATTTACATTTGAATATTCAGATTTTCTTCAAAATTCATTTACCAGAGAAAAGACAGGGGATATGCTTTTTACTCCCAAAATAAATATGGCTTATACACCGAATAATAAAGTTCAATTTTACTTGAAATCTGGCGTGGGATTCCATAGTAATGATACGAGGGTGATTTTACAAAACACTGAACAAAAGCTTCCAAAATCTTATGGAGCGGATATTGGAACTATATGGAAACCAACAGAAGAAGTATTGTTTAATGTGGCATTATGGACATTGCATTCAGACCAAGAGTTTGTTTATGTAGGTGATGAAGGGATAGTGGAACCAAATGGAAAATCTGTTCGTTATGGAGTTGATTTGGGAATACGTTCCCAGATAAACGAACATGTTTTTTTATTTGCTGATGCCACCTACAGCCATGCGCGAAGCTTGGAAGCCAAAGATGGTATGGACCATATTCCTTTGGCACCTGGTTTTACCTTATCAGGTGGTTTACAATTGTCAAAAATGAAGAATTTTTCGGGAGGATTGACCTATAGATATCTTGGAAATCGCCCCGCCAATGAAGATTTCTCAATTACAGCAGATGGTTATTTTGTAACCGATATGAGCTTAAATTATGCAGTTAACAATAATATCTCGTTAACCTTCGGTATAGAAAATATGTTCAATACAAAATGGAAAGAAGCACAATTTGTAACAAACTCAAGATTGGCTGGAGAAGAAATCGCTGTAGAGGAAATTCATTTTACCCCTGGAACACCATTCTCGGTTAGGACAGGGCTTAGATATGTTTTTTAGGGGTAGGATAAATTGGGTTTTATAGTTCCACAACAAATTGTAAAGATTGTTGTTTGGTTGTATGTTGTTTTCAGATATGCCATGGTTTTGCCATGGCGTATTTATTCAATTTTGAGTTGTATCCACCACTTCATCAGGCTGAAGAATTTCAATACCCTTTTGGATTACTAAATTGGTTGGAATTGAAATTTTTCTTCCATCATCCGTTCGCATAAAAAGGTAAAAGCCGCTGATATCCTCTACTTTTCCTGTCCAATCAAAATCTTTGTCCATTACACGAACCCTATCTCCCAATCGTAAGGGGTGACTAAAAAACAAAATAACACTTGCGGTCAAATTTGAAAGTATGGACCATTGGGCAACAAAACCAATGCCCACTACGGCAAGAGTAGAGGAAATAAAAACCGAGAACTCTTGCAAGTTCACTCCCCAAATTAAAGTAATGACCACAATGGCCAACCCATAGAAAAACAAATTGCTCAAATAGAAAATTATCTTTCTATTGTTCATGTTTATGGCGCTGGTTTTACCAAATCTCCGTATTGCCCTTTTGCTCAAAGAATTCAATACTAAAACGATAATCAATAGGATAACGGTAATCAGTATTTGAGTCTTGTAAGATGTTAAATCCTGCATGGTCATTTCATAATTATGGATATTGCAAATTACCCATTTATATTTTCTTCTCTAAAAGTTTTCAAAATTACGACCGTCCCAAAAAAAACCTGGAATACAATTTTTTGAACAATGATAAAGATCATGTTCTCTGAAGGTTTGGTGGACTAGTTTTGACCAAATTTAAAAACACAGAACAATGAAAAAAATAGGAATTTCTTTAATGGTAGTACTATTAAGTTCTATGAACTTTGCAATAGCACAGGACCAAGCAACAAATGACAACGGTAGTAAATGGCAATTTAGGTTACGGGGAATTGTTGTAACACCTGATGAAAGTGCAGATATTGCAGGTATAGGTGGTGATGCATCCATATCTACTGCTTTTGTGCCAGAGCTTGATATTTCTTATTTCTTTAATGAAAATTGGTCAGTGGAATTGATTTTAGCCACAACTAAACATGATGTTGAAGCTGTTGGAACTGCGGCGGGTGATATAGATTTAGGTCATGTATGGTTGCTTCCCCCAACTTTAACAGGGCAATACCATTTTACAGGTGGGGATTTTGTACCCTATTTAGGTGCGGGATTAAACCTAACCTTGTTTTATGGGGTTGATGAAGGTCCAGTAGCAGATGATGTAGATTATGACACTTCTATTGGTTACGCGTTACAGGGTGGTTTTGATTATATGCTCAATGATAAATGGTTTTTGAATGTTGATGTTAAAAAACTCTTTTTAAGCACAGACGCAACTATAAATGCAACTACCGCGCTTGGTGCAACAGTAGATGCTGACGTTGACATCAACCCATGGATTATTGGATTTGGAGTAGGAGTGAAATTATAGATTTAGATTTTCGGTTTAGTAATTAAAAAACGGCTTGGGTTAACCAAGCCGTTTGCATTTTGCTCACTTTTAGTTAATGCCTTCTACGCGTTTTATCGGTCTTACCTCCATACGCCAAATACCTTCTTCAAACCTAGGGTCTTGTTTGGCAATTGCTATTGCTTCATCTAAGTCTTTCGCCAATAAGTGGTAATATCCAGAAATTATCTCTTTGGTTTCATTGTATGGCCCATCAACAATTTGACCATTTTTGTAAGACAACATGGTCCCTTCCATTTCCAAAGGCTGCGCAGATTTCATTCTGCCTTCTTCTGTAAGTCTTTTCAGATACCCTCCAATTTTCTCAATGTGCTGTTGCATTTGTTCTGGCGATAAACTCGCTTTTGGCTCTTCCTCACTTCTGATAAGTAATAGAAATTCTCTCATAATACGTTGTTTTAAATTAAGATTTGTCCCTAAGACAATTGAGATGGAGGAATAAGGACAAGGGTATTGATTTTTTTTTGTAAAAGTTCCTTGTCCCTTTCATTACTTGCCAAGTGCAAAGCTTGCTTATAGCACGTTTGCGCTTTTTTAAGCTGAGAACTTTTTTTATACAATTCTGCCATTGTGAAATGATAGAGATAATAATTGGCAATGTCTGACCTAGCTTCCAGTTGAAACAACTCATCAATTGCTTTTTCATCTCCTTCAACTTCTGAAAAAGCAACAATTCTGTTTAGGTGTACAATGGGAGAATCTTCCAGTAGTAATAATTGATCATAGAGAGACAGTATTTGGGGCCAGTTAGTTTTTTCATAGGAAGATGAAATACAATGATTTGCAGAGATTGTTGCCAAAATACTGTACTTGTTTATTGTATCCCCTTGGATAATTCTATCCAAATATTGAGTACCTGTCTGGATTAGTTGAGCATCCCACTTTGAACGGTCTTGTTCTTTTAAATCAATGATTTCACCATCTTCAGAAATGCGGGAATTAAACCTAGATATGTTGAAGTACATTAATGCTAAAAGAGCATAACATTCTGTTTTGTTTGTAATGTTGGTGCTTTCCGTTAATAATTTTACTAGACGGATAGCTTCTAAACAGAGGTCAAAACGGATAACGTTGTTTTTATGGGAGGGAAAGTAACCTTCGGTAAAAATTAGATAGATAGTCTTAAGTACCGAATCCAAGCGTTCTTCAACAACATTTTTTGAATTAAGATCAATGGAAATAGTACGCATTTGTTTTCTTCCGCGCACTAATCGTTTACTTATGGTCTGTTCATTGGAAAAGAATGCAGTTGCTATTTCAGCAATACTAAATCCTGATAAAATCTTTAAAATGAGTGCAATTTGGGAGTTTTCCGAAATTGAAGGATGACAGCAAGAAAACATCATTTTTAACTGACTGTCTTCTATAATCTCCTCAGAAAAAGAAAATGTTTCGTCCAGTCCTGATCTTTGAATAGTATTGGCGTACTCACGTTGGTACTTTTTACGTTTAAGAATGTTTAAAGTAATGTTCTTTGCGGTGGTGTATAGCCAAGCTTTAGGGTTTTCAGGAATACCACGCATTTCCCAATGTTCTGTTGCCTTCAACAAAGCTTCTTGTACAATGTCTTCAGCTGTTTCAACATTCTCTGATCCTAGATAACCCGTTATGACAGCAACAAGTTTACCATACTCATTCCTAAAAAAATGTGTGGTTAACTCATGGCTCTGGGTTAAACTGGAATTGCTCATTTTCAAATTAGCATTAAAGGCATGTTTATCCTGCTAATTTACTTTAGTTTTAGTCTAAACCCATAAACTTGAAGATTTCCTTGTTTAAAATCCAACTTTTCTGATTTCTTAAACCCAAGTTTTTCATACATACCCCAAGCAATTTTCATAAACTCGGTAGTATGAATGATAACCTGTTTATGCCCTTTCTTTTTGGCATTTTCAATACAAGTTTTGCTTAACGCTTTTCCCACTCCCAATCCCCGTGCGGAATTGCTGACTGCAAGCAGCCTAAAACCAGATGCATTTTTTTCTAAAGGGGCACTACCTCCAGAACCATAATATTGCATGTCACTGAAGTAAAGAACACCACCCAAGATTTCTCCAATTGGCGATGTTGCAATCAAAAGCTCCGAAGCGGGTTTTCTTGTGAAGTCTCCTATGTTGGCTAAAGTATTGTAATACTGTGGTTGCTCATTTGCTTTGGGAAATCCCTCTAATTCAGAGTAGACCTTAACCATTAATTTTCCTATTTCTTTAAATTCTGATGGCTTTGCATTCCTAATTGTAAATGCTTTATGTGATTTTTTGGGAGCAAACCGTCTGTTGTAACGTTCTTTAAAACTCTGCTTTTGTAATTCTTGCTCTAATTGGGTCAGTTTTTCCAGAAAATCATCGTTTACCACCTCTTTCAACACTTCTTGAATCCTATGCCATTCCAATTCAAAAATAGGCAGTGATTCTTGCCCTTTTATGGAAAGCTGAATAAGGGTTTTTCTACCATCCTGTTCATCCTTAAAAGTGTCCAAGTAACCTTGGTTTTTCATTTTACGGGTCACTTTTATCATTGCAGGGTGTGAAAACCCCAAAGCATTGGCTATTTCTGTTACGGTAAGTCTTCCCTTTTGTTTTAAAAGCAAAAAGATAACATGCCAATTAGGTTCAATTTTTAAATTTAAAGTAGAGTAGTGGTCTATGGTACTGGAGACTATCTTTTCATTCAATCGTTTTATGCGAGCGGTAAAACCTAAATGTTGCAACTCTGGCAGAAAATCTTGATTCATCGTAATTTACGTAACTAGTTACGTAAATATAGTTGAAAATCTACAATCTGTTTTTATATTTTATCAATTTGTTAAGAAAGAAAGGTGTTAGGGGCCAACGGCTCCCAGTGTATACAATTGCTTTAGGTTAGGTGTATCACTGCCTCCTTCTGGTTCTAATGTAATGCCAAAAGCTTCAGTGTTGTTGGGATTGGAAAGTGTAAACAACTTGTTGTTATCTGCTACAAAATCTTCCAGAAGACCAATACTGGTAGGAGTCAATGGATCTAATTTTAAAGACCAGACTTGATATGCATAACCATCTGGAGGCTCGGGTAGACCTTGAGCATCGATAATGACATTTTCTTCTGCTTTGTTCCAATAGGCCTTGGCGTAAGACCTTGGTGACACTGTCTGCCCCCCTAAATCTATTACAGTAACATTTTTATCACGTAATGCTTGAAGTAATGTTTCTTGATTGGTTACTTCATTACGGACTCCTGAAAGGATTTCTTCTAAACTTTGCTTTTCTTGATTGGTTACCTCTATTTCCGATTTCAGATTGTTGTTTTCCAGGTACATCCATAACAGTCCTACTGCCAATAACAGGGAAGCGGCCCATCCTAGATAACTGCTCCATGGAGTTTTCTTTTCTGAAGCAGTTGGTAAAAATGGAATTACATCATCTAATTCGGATTTTAACTTCTTAAAACCATCTACAGGCAATTCTGGAGAAGCTGTTTTGGTCAGGTGCAAGATTGCAGCTTCAATGGCCTCAATTTCTTTTTGAATTTCGGGATATTGTATGGCATAGTGCTGCACCTCTAAATTTTCTTCTGGGCTAAGTGCTCCAGCAATGTAGAGTTCTAAAATTCCGGATGCTATGTACTTTTCAATATCCATTTATAATCTTACGTTTTTCCTTAATTCGGAAATACAACTCCGTAAACGTGTTTTAATAGTGCCAATGGGTGTTTTTAGTTCTTTAGATACTTCTTTTTGTGTATACCCTTTAAAGTAAAGCAAATCTATCAAAAGGATGCATTTCTCTTTCAGGCCATTTAATAAGGATTGCAACCCAATGGTATCAATTTTACCATTTAAATCCTCGCTATTTTCATAGATACCTACGAAAGAATGTACGGGGAGGTTTTTCTTTTGATTTTTATGGGTTTTTGAGCGCAGTTCATCGATGGCAGCATTTCGGGCTATGTTCAAAATCCATGTAAAGAAACGCCCTTTGGACGCATCATAATTATCAGATTTATCCCATATCTTAATAAAAACATCTTGGCAAAGTTCTTGGGAACGTTCTACATCTTTAATGATGGTATTGATGACTCCACAAATATTTTCTGCATACATATTATACAATTTCTCGAAGGCAGTTTTATCCTTTTTCTGAAATTGGAGTATGAGGTCGTCTAAATTCATAGCTAATCGGCCAAAGATATAAAAAGGTATCGTTCAATGCTGCCAAAAATCTAAACATGTTGGTCAATTAGAATAGTATTGCCATCTGGGTCCATGACCATAAAACTGGCAGGTCCGCTTGTGGTCTCATCAGCTTCGGATGTTAGTGCCACCCCATTTTTCTTTAAGGCCTTTTGAATGTCGCGAACATCATCAAAAGCATCCAAAGTTTGGGCATTTTCATCCCAACCAGGGTTAAAGGTTAGAATGTTGTTTTCGAACATACCTTGAAAAAGCCCTAAGAGAGAGTTACCATTTTTCATTATAAGATAGTTTCGTTCCATCTCACCGGCAAAAACGGTGAATCCCATTTTTTCATAAAATGTTTTGGAAACCTGAAGATCTTTTACCGCTAGACTTATAGAAAAAGCACCTAGTTTCATATTGTTTTGTTTTAAGTTATGCAATAGACGTGTCTCGCACTATTGTATTTTGCCATCATGAAAACCAGCTCTTTTCCAAGCCCCATTTTCATAGACCCATATGTTGGTTACTCGGTACTCATTTTTACTTAGTTCCCCATTTTTGGTAATAGATGTGATTACTTTGGCTGTGGCAATAGCAGTATTATCATGAAATTCAACCTTAAGTTGCTTCATTTCATAACTATTGATGGTCAAAATACCAGCTTCGATTTCTTTATCTCTCTTGTTTAAATATTGAAACCAACTTTCTTTGTCAATAGCTTCATAGGTCCCATTTGTATGACTATAATTATTGGTTACCATGGATTCCAATACGGAAATTTCACTATTGGCGAAAGCCAAATTAAACCGGTCTATCGCTGTAATCAGTTCTTCTTTTTGTTCCGCTTCCAACTTTTGGGATTGGTTTTCACATGCAGTGGAAAACCACATGAAGATGAAGATATAGAGAAATGAGAATTTGTAAGATTTCATTTTATGATTGCCTTCTTTGAATCATAAACTTAAGAAATTAAATTCTTGTAGCAGTATTCTAAATTTTGGAAGATTTTACTGTGGATTATTGGCTTTCAAGCTTCCCAAAAGTAAAAACACCAAGAAGGCCAGCCCTATGTATCCTACCAAACTATAAGAGTCAAAAGTAGAAAAGCAAAGACTAAAAATGGAAGGGGCCAAGGCACTGGCTAAAATGAGAAAACTCATTACTTTTCCAGTAATGGCTCCCAAATGATCACGACCATAAAAACGAGGCCAAGCTATGGCATTTAATACCGCAAAAAAACCACCCATAATACCAAAACCAGCAATTAGGAAAGGAACCCCTATAGGACTGGCCAAAAATAAAAAACCGACGGAAGCTAATATACCTCCCAGTAACATTAAATAGAGGAAGAGTTTTAAGGGAAGACGGTCACTTAACCAATTAAAAATTGTAGAGACCGTTACTGCGACAACAGAACCAGGTAAGAAGATAGAAATGGCATCAGCTTTTGGGAAACCCTCACTGGCAAAAATGGATACGATATGAAAGGTAAGCCCAGTGATGAAAAAACTATTGAAAGCTAACATAAGTCCATACATCCAAAAGGAACGTGTGTTCATTGCTTCTTTTAGTGTGAATTGTTTATGGGCCAATACCTTGTTTTTTTCTTTTGTACTTATTTGAACATTGTCACCATCTGGCAAAAGGCCATGTTCTTCTGGTTTATTTTTATAGAATAGAAAAACCAGAACACTAAAAATGAGCAAACCTATGGCAAAGTACCGCCATGTAACCTCCCAACCATTAGTATCTATCAATGTGTTTATCCAAATAGGAGAAGAAGAGAAACCAAAAGATAATGCTACACTGCTGAACATGTTTACTTTGCCTCGGTTTTTATCGAACCAAATCATAATCATGTTCCTAGAGGCCATTGTTAAAACTCCTTGCCCGGCAAAACGTAGTAAAAAGAAAAGGCATGTCATCAATAAGAAAGGGATCCACCAAGTATTGTTGTTCAATACATTTTTTATGAATTCGCTCATTTGTGAGGACCAAGAACAAAGAAAAAGCGTTGTTACCAAAGTTAGGGTTGCAAAAAAAGCAACGTACCGTGCCCCATATCTATCAAACCAAACACCTGCGCGCCCAATAACCAAAGAACTAATAATGGTTCCTATCATATACGCGTTACTGAACTGATTACGACTAAGACCCAGAGCGTCTTTTACGGGGTCTGTAAAAACCGATACACCAATGGTCTGGCCAGGGATACTACAATAGACACCAATGGTGCCAATGACCAAGATAACATAGCCATAAAAAACAGGACTTTTTGAAGGGTCAATAAATTGGTTTTTTTTGGATTGGGCCATGATTGGTTTTCGGCCTCAAAAGTAATTGTTTACTCCAAGGAATAAATCAAAAGAAAAAAGAAAATTATCGGTTTAAGCTATGTTGATACCCTTTAGTACCAAAGTTTTCCACTCCGGGTGTCTTTTAATATACATGGCTACAAAGGGGCACAAAGGAACTAGTGTTAAGTCATGTGCTTTAATGTTTTCCAAAGCCTGTTTAATAAGTTCGGAGCCAACACCTTTGCCTTCATAGTCCCTAGGTACTTCGGTATGGGTGAGATAAATCTTTTCTTTGGCCTTTATATACTCAATCTTCGCAATGGATTCCCCTATTCTAAATTGAAATTCCTTTGCTTCAACATTGTCAATAAGTAAGTATTCAGAGTTCATTGCTTAAGAATTAGGTTAGCGGTAACTTAAAGCTCCTGAGGGGCATTGGGCAATTTGATTTTTCAACTCTGCGGTAGTTGCATTTTCAGCCTTTATCCACGGTTTTTCTTTAGGGTTATAAACATTGGGGAGCATCTTCACACAAATCCCCGCATGTTCACAAAGTTTTGGTTTCCAGATTACGGAAACCTCTCCATTGGAATATTCTTTTGTTATGTCCATTTTGAAACAGGGATTAAATTATTTTAAAAAGAGCTGCTTTTAACGCAGCTCTTGTACTATTTGTTATTGAATAATTCCTGTACAAGCGACACGAGCACCAGCTGCACCACTAGGTTGGGAGGTGAAATCATCTACTCCTTGGTGAACAATAACAGCTTTGCCAACTATGTTTTTGGTTTCATCATCACAGCCAATACACCATTCTTTGGTAGCAAAATCAACTGTGGCATTACCCTCAGCATTAGCCACAAAATTACCAATGTCACCTTTATGATAACCATCAGCAGCTCCCCATTTGGCATGAGGTTTAAACGTTGGGTTCCAGTGTCCACCTGTGGATTTTCCATCAGCAGATGAACAATCCGCTTTTTCATGAATATGAATCGCATGTTCACCTTCTGTAAGGCCAGACAGCGTTGCTTTCATTACTACAGTTCCATTCTCTTCCGTAAAGGTCACTTCTCCACTAACACTGCTATCACTTTTTGGTTCCATTGAAAATTTGATTGACTTCACTTCTACTACCTCTTCCACCACTTCTTCCACAACTTCCTCAGAAGTAGCCTCTACCTCTTTTTTAGCTTGCTTACAACTAAAAGCAGTAATTAGTATTAGTGCCAAAGGAAGCGCAACAATTTTTTTCATCGTAAATATTTTTAGGTTTTGTCTAAGGTACAGATTATTTAAGGAGGTGTCAATAGTTTTGTTCGTTTGTAATATGTAAATCCGTATTATAAATGAATTTGATTTAGAGATACATAAGGTTTTAAATCAATGTGTTATGCAGTTTAAAATACTATTCTTTTTTTTAAAACGTTATCCTCATAACAACCTAAAACCATAAAAGGGCATCTAAAAAATAGTATATGTTGGTTCATCAACCTTCAAATTATATTGAATTTCTAAGGTATTGCAAAAAGAGAAGATCTTTCTGTAGAGGTTATCATCGTCTTAAAAGAGATAAATTTAGAGGGGCAATTGATCAATATAATTACGTAAAATCTTTACGTAAAATCCATAAATCCGCTATAGAACTTGAATTGGATTATTTTGATATTCTGCATATGCGTCTTTAATTGACTAAGGTACAAGAACAGTGATTACCTGCGTCTCGCTATGAAGCGTTTTGTGCACGGGACATTTATCAGCAATCTGCATTATTCTGGCTTTTTGTTTGTTATCTAGATTTCCAGTTAATTTAATTTCACGATGAAAAGTGTCAATCTTTGCCTGATCACTTTCACAATTTGCACAATCTTCTGCATGTGATTTGCTGTAAGACGTATGTACTTCAACATTGTCAACCGGCCATCCTTTTCTTCTGGCATACATTTGAATCGTCATCACAGTACATGCAGAAAGACCAGCAGAGACGAGCTCATATGGGGAAGGTCCAAAGTCATTACCCCCAAAAGAAGTGGGCTCATCTGCAATCATATAATGATTACCGACTTTCATTTGGGTAGTGAATCCATCATCACCAGCTAAACTTGCTGCAACTTGATGTTTGGTTCTTAATTTGGAATCTATTTTTTCTGAAACATCCAAATAACGCTTGGCCCATCCCGAAATTACCTCACCTACGTAAATGGAGTCTTCTTTCCTGGATAATAAATGATCGGCCCCATCCAGAGAAACAAAACTTTTGGGGTGATGCGCTGCAACATAAATTTCTTCAGCATTCTTAATTCCAACAGTGTCGTCTTGCGGAGAATGTAAAACTAAAAGTGGTTTGCGAAGTGCTTTTGCTGTCTCCGGCAATGATTTGGTCTCTAAATCATCTAAAAATTGCTTTTTGATGGTAAAGTCCCTGCCACTTAAATTGATTACTGCCTTTCCTGTGGATTGAATCTCTTCAACGCCACTCTTCAATAAATGTTTTACATGTACCGGATTTGAAGGCGCACCAACTGTTGCAACAGCTTTTATGGACGAAATCTCGCTGGCAGCAAATATGGAAGCCGCGCCACCTAATGAATGTCCAATGATTAGGGTGGGGGCTTCGTAGTTTTCTTCAAGATATTTTGCAGCTGCGACTAAATCTTCAACATTACCTGAAAAATTAGTGTCCGCAAAATCACCTTCGCTCTCTCCAAGACCTGTAAAGTCAAAACGTAAAACGCCAAAACCATGAGAAGTTAATGCCTTTCCTATATTCTTAACGGCCAACAGATTTTTATTACATGTGAAGCAATGTGCAAACACTGCATAATTGTGTGGATGTCTGTCAACAGGAAGTTCTAAACGCCCAACCAGCGTTTGTCCTTCGGTATTTTTAAATGTTACTTTTTGGAGGGCCATGTTACTTTTCTTAGTTAGAGGAAGTCTTTTTCTTTTTAAACACACCTCTTAAGTCGGGATTATAGAAGAATCCTATCTGCAAGCGGTCAAAAACAGCATTACTGAACTGGTTTCGTAAATATCCAAATTGAACACTACTGTTTTCTGTGATATGAATTCCTAAAGCTCCATAAAGACGATTTTGCCCAAAAAGGTCATTTTGCAAATTGATAAACAACTCATCATAAAAATTTAAGAAGAAGGTATCTGTAAGCGGTAGTGTCACCTGGATACGATAACGGGCTCTATGCTGTGTTTCATTTCTAGTGCCAAAATCCAAAAAACGCTGCTCTAATCGGTATCGGTGCTCAAAAAGTAATTCCCAAACCTTGTTTTTAAGAATAAACTGCTCAAAGATTCTATGTTCTTTGATGTTTCGTTCACCTGGGAACTCTAAAAAAGTGTTATCTGTTGATATATATCCATACCCGCCAGTGGCTATTGCACTGGGATTGATATGGTAGTTTAAACCTGTTCGTAACAATAGCTGATTAAAATTACCTGTGGTTTCATAAAATCGAAATTGGGCTTCAGTATGAATACTGAAACGTTCTGCAATCTTATTGGTCCCAAAATACATATACCACGCACCCAACTCATCTTCGCCTGCTAGTTGGGCGTTACTCAAGAAAAAAGAAAACAAAGTGAAAAGCAAAAATAATCTCTTCATATGATGAACAATTGTCAGGTCGAGCGCAGTCGAGACCCAATTTGAATTTATGGTTAAGAACCTCTCGACTGCGCTCGAGAGGACAACAACTTATTTTAATCTATGCTAAAAGTTTCTGTTTCTTTAAAAGGGGATAAATCCAGCGCTTCAATAGATTCGCGGTAGGGTTTCCACTTTTCGTTAAAGAAACTATTGGTTTTTCCCAAGGCTGATTTTAATTCTTCTTTCGCAAATTTGATGAGGTTTTTCTCCGTTTCTGTAACTCCAGATTTCCTTGTTTGGGTATAAAAATCAGCTGTGTTCAAGCGTTGCATCACATTAATCTCAGGATTACGAGTAATCCCTTGCCTTTTATCTTCCTTACCTAAATACAAAGCCACTATTGAATCAATTTGCTTAACAATGTTTGTGGATTCCTTTATTTGATCCTTATATTTTTCCTTGTCCAATTCCTTCATTTCTTTCTGAAACTTATTGGCCAAGTCTTTACTTTTTACTAGTTGCTTTACGGCATCAGCGGCAGTTTGCGTATAATCCTGTACTTTTTTACCCATTTCATAAACCTCATTTATTGAAGCTAATGAAGTTTGAAGCCTTGGGTCTGTTTTTACAGTAACCGAAGTAGAATCTGCGAGTTCACCATAATGTACTTTTACTTTATAAGTACCAGGCTTTACATTAATGCCACCTTCTTCCGTTTTACTTTTACTGATTTTTCTTGCGGGTGTATCCGGACCTTTTTCATCAAGGTTCCAATAGATTCTGTGGAAACCAGCTTTCTTGGGTGTTTTATGTTTAAGGGTGCGAATCAATCGGTCGCCATCATAAAACTTGAAGAAAATAGAATCCTTTGTTTTTTTCTTCTTGTTATCTTCTTTTTCAGGAGCATCTTCTTTGTCATCCTTTTTTTCTTCGTTCTTAGCTACCTTGTTACCTTCTTTCAGATAATACGTAATCATAGCTCCAGCCTTTCTATTTTCACCATTATAAAGTGCATCACCGCCAAAACGACTTCCTGTAGCTTGTTGATAAGCGGCATGATAAGCGTCTGGACTTTTAAATAAGCTTATTTCTTTCTGAAGCACATTTGGATTATTGGCAAGTGCCCTTAGCGGACGAATGTCATCAAGGACCCAAGCAGCGCGCCCAAATGTGCCAATAACCAAATCATGCTCTCTTGGTTGAATGGCTAAGTCTTTGGTTGATACCGTAGGGAAACCTTCAGTCCATTTTTGCCATGAACTCCCCGCATTGAATGATACATACAAACCATCATCCGTTCCTAAAAATAGTAGATTAGGGTTTTCAGTATCCTCAACAATGGAAAGTGTATAACTTTCCACATCGTTTTTATCTACAATTCGGGTCCATGTTTTTCCATAATCTTTGGTTCGATAGGCATATGGAGTATAATTAAACCTTCTATAATCGTTTGCGATCAATAGCGCTTCTCCTTTGTTCTTTCTTGAAGCTTTAATTTGAGGGATCCAGCTTCCTACCGGAAGTCCTTTAATGTTAGATGTTACCTCTGTCCAACTTGCTCCTCCGTTTTGTGTGTAATGGACACGACCATCATCTGTGCCTATCCAAAGCATATCCTTTTCTACAGCAGATGGTTCAATGACCAAAATAGTACAATGGTTTTCAGCTCCTGTAGCATCCATGGTAAGGCCACCGCTTTCGCTCTGTTTTTGTTTTTCCTTATCGTTGGTAGTTAGATCTGGTGAAATAACTTCCCAAGTCAATCCTTTATTGGTTGATTTATGTACAAACTGACTTCCAAAATAGACAGTACTGTTATTAAAAGGATCTTGTCCAATTCCCGCATTCCAGTTAAACCGAAGCTTGGTTGTTGCATCTGGCGGTGTTGGGCGCACAATGTAGTTATTACCTGTTTTCCAATCGTATCGCGAAACAAAACCTTGTTGACTCATGGCATAGCCAAATTGGTTGTCATCTAAATCTGGAACAACATCAAAACCATCACCAAAGGCAATTTCTTGCCAGTAACTGTTGCGTATGCCTTGCGCACGCCATACATATGCCGGTCCTCTCCAAGAGCCATTGTCTTGCATTCCACCATAAACATTGTAGGGATATTCATTGTCAACGTTAATATGATAAAATTGAGCAACAGGTAAGTTGCCAATAAAACGCCATGTTTTTCCACCATCCTTGGTAATGTTCATTCCTCCATCATTGCCATCAATCATAAATTGTCCATTGTCTGGATGAATCCACCATGCATGGTGATCAGGGTGTACCCCATTATCCACTTGGTAAGCAGGCATCAATTGTTTAAAGTTTTTTCCCGCATCCTCAGAAACATTCACGTAGGTGAACACAGAATAAACTCTATTCTCGTTTTCTGGGTCTACATGGATGTCAGAATAGTAAAAAGGTCTATTTCCAATATCGTTTTTGTCATTGACTTTTTCCCATTTAAATCCACCATCCATGGATTTGTACAGTGCATTTTTCTTTGCTTCAACAAGGGCATAGATAATATTGGGCTTGTTTTTGGCAATGGCAATTCCTATTCTTCCCAATTCGCCCTTCGGAAAACCCTCTTCATCGGTAATTTTTTTCCAAGTTGAACCACCATCATGTGTAATATGCAATCCACTTCCATCTCCTCCAGACTTGAAAAACCAAGGGTCGCGTTTATGTTCCCACATGGCAGCAATTAACTTATTTGGGTTGGAAGGGTCCATGACCAAATCTGCGGCGCCAGTTTTGTTATTGATAAAAAGGACTTTCTCCCATGTTTTTCCGCCATCAGAGGTTTTGTAAACTCCGCGCTCAGGGTGAATTCCCCATGGGGAACCAATGGCTCCAGCATACACTACATCTGGATTGGTGGGATCAATAATTACCCTATGAATATGCCTCGTTTTTTCAAGGCCCATGGATTTCCATGTTTTTCCCCCATCAAGAGATTTATAGATGCCATAGCCACCGTTAAGACTGTTTCTAGGATTTCCCTCTCCAGTTCCTACCCAAATTACGGATGGATTGGATTGCTGGATGGCAACAGCGCCAATGGAAGCGGTAACTTCCTTGTCAAAAATGGGGTCCCATTTGATGCCGCCAGAAGTAGACTTCCATAAACCACCAGAAGCGGTGCCCACATACATGATATCTGGGTTGGAAGTCACAACATCAATAGCAGTGACACGCCCGCTCATACCGGCTGGGCCAATGTTACGGGGTTTCATGTCCTGGACCAAATCCATGGAAAATTGTTGCGCAAAAAAAGGGATGGATGCCAGTAGCATCAATAGGGTGTAAAGGTGTTTCATTTTAGGATCAATTAGTCGCCTAAAGATACCAAAAACCCCAAGTGGATTTCTTAAGGAGTTGTTAATGGATTATGGCTTGGTCAAAAAATATATAAATGGCTTACAGAATTGATATAAAATGATTTTTTTGAAAAAATAAGGGAAGTAATTGCTGCGAATATGTCAGAATTACTCTTTATAAACCACCCCATCTTTCATTACATAAGTAACCTTACGCATTTTTTTAATGTCTTTACTAGGGTCGCCTTCCACAGCAATGATGTCTGCAAGGAAATTCTTTTGTATGCGCCCCAATTCATTCAAATGAAAGATACGGGCGTTAACAGAAGTAGCAGATTGCAGCACTTTTAAGGGTTGCATGCCATATTCAACCATCAATTCCAGTTCCCGATAATTTTCTCCGTGGGAATAGACCCCTACATCACCCCCAAAAACAATGTCCACTCCAGATTCCAATGCGAGTTTAAATGACTTCTTCTTTTTAATGATTCGCTCAGTATCTGGTTCTTTTCCTTTTTTCCAGCCTTTGTAGCGTTCTATAGCATCACCAGCTGCCAGAGTAGGGCATAGTCCAATTCCTTTTTCTTTCATCATTTTAAAGATTTCCATAGTGCCTCCATCACCATGTTCAATAGTTTCTACACCTCCTAATATGGCACGTCGCATCCCTTCTGGTGTGCCGGCATGGGCAACAACATAGCGTCCTGCACTTGTGGCGGTAGCTACCATTGCATCTATTTCTTCCTGTAAAAAGGTAGGCTGAGAGGGCTCATCTTTACCCCAGCGATAATCTGCATATATTTTTATGAAGTTTGCACCCTTTCCCAATTGCGTCCGAACTTCTTTAATAGCATCTGCCTTACCACTCACGGGCTCTGCACCCAATGGAACAGTAACCCCATCATGAAATCCTTTTGGACCATAGGCTCCTGTGGCTACAATGGCAGGACCTGCTACTAACAATCGTGGTCCAGGAATTATACCATCATCAATAGTCTTTTTTAAATAGACGTCTGTATAACCAGCGCCTTCAGCTCCTAAATCTCGCATGGTAGTAACCCCTGCCATCAAAGATTTTTTAGCATGTACTACGCCTCTAATTGCTCTTTCTACAGGAGATTCCTTTAATACTTGATCGTTCCATTCGGTTTCATTGTAAGGATGTAACAATAGATGGGAGTGTCCTTCTATGATTCCTGGCATTAGGGTCATACCCTTAAGTTCCCTTTTTTTATATGAGTTGGAATTTTTTAAACTCGAGATAGGGCCAGCAAAAGTAATTCGATTTTCATTTACCAATACTACCCAATTTGAATGCAATGCCTCCCCGTCAAAAACTTGGTCAGGAACCAATAATAATTGTGCCCTAATGGGTACGAACGTTAGGAATAAAAGAATAAGAAAAGTAGTTCTCATATTTAGTGAATTTCGTTTTGTTTAAAAAGTTCGGCTCCCTGATTTCATGATACTTTTCATCTGCTTCCAGGGTTTCTGGTTTTAATGTTATTGGCTGAAAGTGTTATGATTTCCGCTATTCTTTTTTGTCGGGTTTCTTCCCGTTTGGCCTGATTTAACCAGTACAGATAGCTCTTGCGTTGTCCACGGGTGAAATTTTGATAGTTTTTAAAAGCTTCAGGGTTTTTATCAAAAGAAGCTTTTAAATCCTCAGGAACTATTTCATTTTCAACGTCATCCAAAGCGGTCCAAGAACCATTTTTTTTAGCGACTTCAATAACTTTATGTCCGCTTTCATGCATTAAATCAGCGGCTATTAATTCTTTCAAATGATTTTTGTTTACCCTACTCCAGACACTTTTGGGCTTTCTTGGGCAGAAATACTGTCTGCGTTTACCATCACCTAAACTTTTGACGGTACTATCTATCCAACCGAAACAGAGCGCTACTCTTACTGCTTCTTCCCAACGCATGCTTGGCATCTCATGTTCAATCTTGTACATGATTACATGAATACCGCCTGAAATTTGATGGTTGGCATGTAACCAAATCCGCCATTCCTCATCATTTTTAAAGTATATCTCTATTGCATCTTTCATACACTAATTAAAAGTATTGATGATGGTCATTCCCTTATTGGTAAACTGATTCATCTCTCTCAAAACTTTACCCGCTTCTGATAAGTGAATGGTTTGTTCCACCAATTTTTGAGGCATCAATTTTCCTTCTTTGATGAGTGCCATCATTTCAGGGTATTTATGTGCTTGCATTCCGTGGCTGCCAATAATTTCGAGTTCGTTGGCAAGAACTTTATCCATGGGTATTTTTGGATATTGATGATTCCCCGTCATTAACCCAACCTGAATGTGTTTCCCTCTTTTTCTAAGATTCCCTATTGAATTTTGACAAGTGATAGAACTGCCCAAGGCATCTAAAGATACATGAACGCCGCCATTTGTGAGTGACACTACTTCTTCAATAACACCTGAAGATTCAGAAGCATTTATAACTTTTGAAGCACCCAAATCTCTGGCCAGTTTTAAGGTATCCTTGTTGATGTCTATTGCAATAACCTGTGCACCAAACGCTTTAGCTATCATGATTGCAGAAAGTCCTACGCCGCCACAGCCATGAATTGCGATGGATTGCCCTTCAGTTATTTTCCCTTGAGCCACAACAGCCCTATATGCGGTTATGAAACGACAGCCTAGAGAAGCAGCGGTAATATCATCTATTTCTTCAGGAAGTTTCACCAAATTGGTATCTGCTTGATCTATACGGACATATTCGGAAAAAGAACCCCAATGCGTAAAACCTGGCTGTGATTGATGGTCACAAACTTGATGATTACCAGAATTGCATTGCTCACAAGAGCCACAGCCACATACAAAGGGAACGGTTACTCTATCACCAATGTTGAAGTTTTTTACATCTTTACCAAGAGCGGCAATGCTGCCTGACAATTCATGACCTGGAACATGTGGTAAAACAATATCTGGGTCGTGGCCCATCCACCCATGCCAATCACTACGGCAAACCCCGGTTGCAGCTGTTTTTAAAACAACACTATGATCTAATGGAGTCGGATCCTGAACATCTTTAAGTTCTAAATCCCCTTGAAAAGTTTCATAAACCAATGCCTTCATGATTACTCCTTTTCTATTGTCATATCCGGTTGACCAGTCACGTTCAGATTAAAGATATCATTTCTTGCATAATGGCCAATAACATCAAAATCTAATTTACTCACGGTTACATCTTTAAGATCTAGTTCTGTCACCAGTGCACCTGCTTCACCAAAGAGAGGTCCAGCTATAATTTTTCCTAAAGGGGACACGACAATGCTCCCACCCGGACATATGTCTTCCTTTTCGTTTTCTACCAAATGCTGGTATTCAGTGGGATACATAGATTTGGTGTAGAATTGATTGCAACCCAATACAAAACATCTACCCTCTAAAGCAATGTGCTGCATGGTTGCTGTCCATTCGTCTCTAGAATCAGCTGTTGGGGCAATATAGATTTCCACTCCTTGCTGATACATGGCCATTCTTGCCATGGGCATATAATTTTCCCAACAGATAAGACCGCCCATTTTCCCAATTTTGGTATCAAAACTTACCAAGGACTCTCCTGAAGCTTCTGCCCAAACAATGCGTTCCGTTCCAGTAGGTTTAATTTTTCTATGTACACCCAACAAGCCCGAGGTGGGTGAAATGTAGGCCATGGAACAATATAGACTTCCGTTGACTTTTAATCTTTCCGTTATTCCAATTACCAGATATACATTTTGCGATTTGGAGAGCCTCTCTAGAAATTCAAGATCATCTCCTTCCAAACAAACACTATTTTCATAATATTTGGCATATAATTCTTTGCCTTCCATGGAACGACTCCCTACGGTTGCTCCAAAAGTAAAGCCTCTAGGATAACCAGGGACAAAAGACTCTGGAAAGACAATTAAATCACAACCTTCAGCAGCATGTTTTTTAGTTAAATCAGCTAGTTTTTCAAAGGTTTTCTGCTTGTTAAAGAAAACAGGACTTTCTTGTATGAGCGCTACCTTTACCTTCATAAGCACTTGTTTTAAGGTATTAAAAGTTCTACACTTATGTTTTGATTATTCTTCTTCAATGGCCTTTAAAAAAGGTTCCATTTCTATAAGGTCAATATCATCTCTTTTTCTCAATTCCCGTATAAACCAACTCTTGTGTCCGGCACCATAGGTGATTAAAAAGCGTTTACCAGAATAGCGATGTTTTTCCAATGCTTTTTCAATATTCCAGTAATGCGCAATATTGATGTTGTCCCAGCCGCCAAGACCCAATTCTACATTAAAAAGCTTGTTATAGACCTGCAATGAAATATCTTGAATACTATCGTAAGTGTCCGTATGTATAAAATGGGGGTTATTTACTTTTCCAGTCGCTTTATAAACCGAATCTGAGCGCTCATTGGCCTCAGTATAGGCAGCCCAATCCTCCGTTCTCGTAGAATCTTGGCTTATGGCAAGAAGTTTTGCACTTCTTTCATCCGCCATTGGTTTCGTCCAGCCAGCAGTTGGGATAATTTCAAAATCCATTTCCTTTGTTAAAGGAAAAATGACATCCACATACTCTGGAAAACGCATTACTCTTGGTTCGGATATACTATCGTCCCTTTTAAACCCATCAACAGCGGCTTGAAATCTATCTGGCGGAATTTCTGCCAAGATAAAATCGGGATTGATTTCTTTTACTAGCTTCCTTAAATACGGAAGGTTATAAACACTATCTGTTAAATGCCCACTATGAATGGTGCCAAGTATCAAAACTTCATTCTTGAGAGGTTTCGGAGTTTGTTCTTTACAACTTAGCAAAAGAAGCAATGCGATGCAGCAAGTTAAAAGTGTCTTCATTTCATCAATACGTTTATAATTCCCTCAATAGGTCTCAGTTCTTCAACATTTGCAGTGATAGACTCCAAAACACTTGTTCCAACTACATTAAAGCTACTTTTTAACTCATAGATGCATTCCTCTGCATCTTTTATCAATAAGCCATCAGGAACTCTGTAGTAGGTTTTATCATAATTCGAAGGTTCTAGGCAATCAAAATCAAAATGTAAATAGAGATGCTCTATGTTTTTGGATTGCAAGGTTGAAACTAGCTCTGGAATATTCAGTTTTTTTGGGTGATAAATACCACCTCTCTCCAATCTAGTTTTTTCAGCGTTATCAATATCTCGCAATCCAACATAATGGATTTGGGAACTATTTATGGTGCTAAACAGCAAATCGTCCATATTGGGTTCTCCTTCTCCAAGTAATGTTCTGAGTGGCATACCATGAAAATTGCAACTTGAAGAATCGCATGGTTTATTGATGTCTGCATGTGCATCAAACCATATAACACCCAAATTTGGATATTGAGCATTTAAGTAGGATACCGGTACAATCTCAAGGCCACAATCTCCACCAATAGTAGCAGTAGTGTTGGGTTTTTCCGAAGTTAGAAATTGTTTAAATCGTTGTAGTTGTTCGTAAATGGCGTCGTAATTGTTTATGTTGAATTTTTGCAATCCATTTTCCCCTGCCGAAATATTGGATAGTGGAATTTGAACAAAATTTGGATTTTTCAAATACTCCAACACAGCAAAAGCCCCAGATTCTATATCCTTACCCAATCCAGCGCCCTGCCATTGTGGAAAGTATATTTTCATAATAACTTGCGGTTGAATTTAAATTTTCTGATGCAGGATGTAAAAGTTGTCGTCAAAAACCAGTTCACTGCTCTGCAATGTTTCAGTTTTCCATTCTTTGCTAGGAAATAACCACTGTTCTTTGCCATTAGTAAAAACTCTGATAGGCATATCAAAATCTTCTACAACATCCACATAACGATGCGTAATGGACTTTCCTTCCAGCTTATATTCCAATTTTGGAATCATGGTGGTTCTTAAATATTGGTTGAAGAAAGCAGATAAGTCCTTTTTTGTTTTTTCACTGATATAGTGTTCAATCTGTTCTGTGGTTACCGTTTGGTGATAGAACTCGGCGTTCAATCCTCTTAGGATTTGTCTCCAAAGTTCATCATCTTCGATGAGCTGTCTTAGAGTATGCAACATGTTAGCCCCTTTATAGTACATATCTCCAGAGCCTTTTTTATTAACGTTGTAAGTTCCAATTATGGGAATATCATTTTTAATGTTTGCACGAGTTCCAATGACGTATTCGGAAGCTGCTTTGGTTCCATAATGGTAGTCTAAGTACAAATTTTCGGAATAAGCGGTAAACCCTTCGTGAATCCACATGTCTGCGACATCTTTGTATGTGATGTTGTTGGCAAACCATTCATGGCCGGCTTCATGAATAATGATGAAATCGAACTTAAGTCCCCAGCCGCTTCCTGACAAATCCCTGCCTAGATATCCATTTTGATATTTATTCCCGTAGGTAACTGAACTCTGATGTTCCATCCCTAAATATGGTACTTCCACTAACTTGAAGCTATCTTCATAAAAAGGGTAGGGGCCAAACCAATGCTCAAAGGCCTTTAGCATCATTGGAGTTTGTTTAAACTGCTCTTTGGCCTTATCCAAATTATCGCGCAGTACATAATAGTCCAAATCCAATGTGCCCTTTTCCCCCTCATATGTTTCGCCAAATTGAACGTAATCACCTATGTTTATATTTACACCGTAATTATTTATGGGGTTGGATACAAACCAATCGTACAATTTATAACCACCAAAATCATAGAGGTATTCTTCTCTTAACCTACCGTTGGACACTGCTACTAAATCCTTTGGAACATCAATGGCAATGCGCATACTATCGACTTCATCATACATATGGTCCTTATTCGGCCACCATACACTAGCACCCAATCCTTGACAAGATGTTGCTACAAAAGGATTACCATTTTCATCTTTTTCCCAGGAAAACCCACCGTCCCATGGCGCTCTTTTTGCCTTTCTTGGTTTTCCAGAATATTGAACATATAGTTCGTTAAACTCCCCAGGCACCTGTTTTTTCTTCAAATGAATGAAATGTGCTGAACCATAAGAAGTATAATCGAGATCTTGATTGTCTTGCGATACCGCGTCTATTTTTAAAGGTTTTTGCAAATCGATTTGAATGACATCAGATTCCTCTAAAACTTTATACCTAATGATGTTGTAACCTGCAATGGATTCATTTTCTGGTTGCACCTTAATGTTTAAATTATAATAATTCAAGTCCCACCAAGCACGTTCTGGAGTAATACTCCCTCTTAAGGTATCTTGCCTAGTAAAGTTTTGGCCATTTATATTGAAAGACATGGCTAAAACAAGCAGAATAAGTAGTGTATTTTTTTTCATTTGTGTAGAGATGTAATTATTCTATCTAAAAATTTTGTTTGGAAACACAACCAAACTTTCATGGCCATCCTTACCAATGGCTGCTACCCCAAAGAAGAAATTATCAATGACAATACCTTTTAAGGTATGTTCCGTAACATCTCCAACGTATTTGTGGTTGTCCCAGGTAGGAGAGGTAGTATCTCTCCAATAAATTTTATACCCTACAGCTCCATCAATTTTGTTCCATTTTAACTTAGCTGAAGGCTCTACAATCCCGCCAATCTCCACTATAGAAGGAGCAGGGGGAGCCCAAGCGATTGAAGCCAAATTAATAGCATTTACCGCAGTCAATTTTTTAGCATATTCAAAGTTTACGTGCTCTAGTACATCTCCGTAAGCGATTCCACCTTCTACTCTAATATCTTGATGTTGTTGGGTGTAGTTTTCATGGGCTTCCATAATTCTAACACCTGCAAAACCAGCATCATTAAAAGGCCTATGATGACCCCCTCTTCCAAATCTATCTAGACGATAAATCATCATTGGATTCATTTCTGGCATGTAGGTCTTTGTAGTTTTATGGATATACCTTGCCAATTGACGGGAGATTCCATCCACTTCACCACCATAAAACCGTCGTGCTCTTCTTTCATCCTCGGTCTCTGTTGGAGGCACAGGTTCTGAAAAAATTCTAAAATCCCTGTTACTGATCACACCATCAATTCCGGTTATGTTCCCTATCATATCATTGTTGATGATTCCAACAATATCCCAACCTTGTTCTTTGGCATAAGCAGCTAATCCTTTCCCACCAAAAAGACCTTGTTCTTCACCAGATAGCCCTACATAAATGATACTGCTTTCAAACTTATATTTGGATAATACCCTAGCGGCCTCAATGGTTCCAGCCATACCGCTTGCATTATCATTGGCCCCAGGAGATTCGGAAGTAAAATTGTTCGGGTCGCTCACCCTGGAATCAATATCTCCGCTCATAATAATAAAGCGGTTTGGATATTTTGTTCCCCTTTGAACGGCAACGACATTAACTACCCATACATCTTTTACAATACGTTGGCCGTCTCCTTTTTTTACCAAATCTTTTTGATAAAAAACATTCAAACAATTATTGCAATCTGCAGAAGTCTTCTCAAATTCGGATTTTATCCAACGTCTTGCTGCTCCTATGCCTTTTGTTTGTGAAACTGTATCGCTCAAAGTATGACGGGTTCCGAAGTTAACCAAGGCGGTAACATCTTTTTCAATGCGTTCAGCGGAGACTGCATTAATAATATCATACAAACGAGTATCCGTTTGGGCCCAAAAAGTTGAAATACTAAATAATACTGTTGCAAATGTATAAAGTTTCCTCATTTTTAAATTTTAATTACCAATAAGCTCAATAAAAGTTCCATCTGGATCTTGAACTAGGATGAAACTTTTGCCATTTGCCAATGTAATAGGTGTTTCTCCTAACAATTTTATGTTATTTGCTTTTAAACGATTGAGTACATCATCCGTGGATTTATAAAATAGCGTAATGTATCTCATTCCATTTCGTTCTTGGATATGTGTTTCAGATGTATTCTTTTTGTTTCCAAAGGACATTAACTTGTATTCTGTGGCATTTGGGTCGTCTCGGAGTTTTAGGACTTTTACATCAAAAGGAATACCACCTGTAAGACCCGTTTTTAGGGCAAATTCCTCATTTACATTAAAGCCTCCGGTTTCTTTCATGCCAATGACATTAGTATAAAAGTCTAAAGCTGCATCTAAATCTGAAACAATGACGCCTATGGAGACAAAAGATTTATCAAATTCGGTTTGGTTTTGACTTTGAGCCGCACTTGCCACTAGGAGCAAACTGACAAGAAATATATTTTTCATCTTTTTATGGTTTTACCTCTTTAAAATTAATCCTATGAAAGTAACAAAAACAACTAATAAGAATCTTGAAAAATCAAAAAAGAAATGATTGAAAAACTGGTGTAAAGGATTATTGTAAGAAGGTAGCTTTGATAATCCTTCCATTTTCCACTTCATATATAGCTACTGCTCTAAAATTTACACCATTAGCAGTGATATATTCTTCATCAATAACTCTATTTCCTATTATTATCCGACTTTTTAATTCGCAATGAAGATCCGGAGTGTTTTCAAAATAGGAACCGTAACTTTCCTTCATTTTTTCCTGCCCTTCCATGAATAGAGTGTCAGGGTATTCGTAAAGTTTTATATTTTTTGAGTATGTATCCATGAAGGCCTCTATGTCTCTTGCATTGTAAGCATCAAGTTGTTTTTGGACGATATTAGCAGGAGATTCTTCAGCTACAAAAGCCAAACGATTTCCTGCTTTATTTATGGCAATACGGGTAATGTTGTTTATTTCTTCTTGTTCAAAATTTGCTATAAGTTCCCATTCTATTCCAGATTCAGTATCGAATTTAATAAGGGATTTTCCAGCACCAGCAACAATCGTAGTATCATTTAACCAGCAGATGTCTTCAGATTCTTTAAAGGTATTGGTTATTTTCTTGGTTGCCCCAGAAATTGGATTTAGAGATTTAATTTCCCAAGCGTTGTTCTCTTTGCTGATGTAGCTTATTAAATCGGAGTTAGGGATTTTCCATAAGCTACGTCCCACATTTTTTTGGAAGGTATAATTGGTATTATCCTCTAGATTTATCACAACAAGGTCCATACGGTTTTCTACTAATACAGTAGTAACTAAAGTATGGTCATTATACCATAAGTGGTAGCCAACTTTTAAATCCTCAAGAATGAGTTTTGAATCTCCTGTGTTGATATCATACTCATACAATCTTTGCAATCCATCTAAGTCCAAACGAATAGCAGAGACAGCTTTTTTACCAGGAATTTTTAATGGAGAATATTCACTTCCGGTAGGAGTGTTGGATATCCAGGATGTAGTGCTTCCTTCCAGTATATTAAACCTCAAAATATCTGTTTGGTCTTCACGGTTTGCAGAAAACAAAACCGTGTTATCATTTAAAAATGAAGGTTGATTATCATACCCTTCATTGTTTGATATATTCTTTGGATTTGATAATACGGGATTTTCGTTGACTATTTTTAAATCAAAAAGATAGACATCTGTGTTTACCTGGCCTTTTATGGTTGTACAAATGAGGGTTAGGCAGCTAATTAGTAACCTGTTTGTCATTATTCTACAAATCTTTTTAATAGTTCTCTTACTCGTTTAGTGTTTTCAACATGATATTTGGCCTGCGTCTTTTTTAGCCCAACTTTGATAGTAACTGCTGAATCTGGAAGTTCCTGGAACATAAATTCATCTGTCCAGTCATCACCTATGGCAAAGACAAAATCATAATTGTCCTCTCCTAAAATGCGTACTGAAGCCCTTCCTTTATTGACATTACTACTTTTTACTTCCATTACCTTGTTGCCATTGAGCACACTAATGTCGTCGTTGCCAATTAAACTGGTTAAAACTGTATTTAACTCAGTTGCTCTTTTTGTTCCAAAATCCGGATCTGTATTGCGATAATGCCAAGCCATGGAATAATTCTTTTCTTCAATAAAAGAACCTGGCGTTCTGTCAACGAACGACTCTAAGACAGGTCTTATTTTTTCCATCCAGTCACCCTTAACCTTTTCTAGCAGTTTAAATTCTTCACCACCTCTGGAAATCCATACTCCATGTTCCACGATCATATTATACTTTTTAGGCACAAACCATTGGGTAAAAGTTTGCTTGTCTCTCCCACTGATCAGGAACAGTGTTGTATCTTTTTGATTATGCAACTTATCCAAAAGAGTATATAATTCCTCATCCGGGGAAGCTTTTTGAGGGTCTTTATGAAACCCTACCAAGGTCCCATCATAATCTAAGAATAAGAGTCTTTTTTTTGCTTTGGAATATTGGCTATCAATCTTTCCGAGAATGTTTTCCGAGATTTTTTGGGAAACAAAAGTATCGATCACTTCTCTTTTCTGTTTAAGAGAATTCATAAATTCATTTGCCCATACTTCAACGTTATAGCGTTCTAACCTATTTTGAAGAAACATGTTGCGCGCTATTTGCTCTTCTTTCGGCATGTTTATAGCACTCTTCAATGTATCTGCCTGTTGCTCAAAATTGTTAGGGTTAATCAAAAGCGCTTCGTTCATTTCATAAGCAGAACCGGCCATTTCACTTAAGATCAATACACCTGTTTTATCTATACGTGTAGCAACGTATTCTTTGGCTACCAAATTCATACCGTCACGCAACGGGGTCAGCCACGCAATGTCACTGGAAGCATAAAGATCTATTAGGTTTTCAAAAGGTAAAGAACGATAAAAATACCAAATAGGAGTCCAGTTAACTGTTGATAGTTCCCCATTTATTCTTCCAACCAATTCATCAATCTCTTTTTTGAGCAATTGATATTGGGGAACGTTGGATCGCGAAGGAACCGCCAGGATAATCAAACGTACTTTTTCTTTGTATTCAGGATACTTGTTCAAAAAGTACTCAAAGGCGTTAATTCTTTTTGCAATGCCCTTACTATAATCCAACCGATCAATGGACAGAATTAGTTTAGTATCTGGAGCTGAGGCTTTATGACTATCGAGCTTTTGTTGAAAATCTGAACGTTTTTCTTTTGTATTCTTTCCGTGGGAAATGGCAGCGTCCTTAAATTTTTTATAATCAATTCCCATAGGGAAGGAATCAACTTTAATAACGCGATTGTCTAAATGAATGTCATTAAAACTGACTTCTAATCCCAATAACCTTCTTACTGAACTTAAAAAATGTCGTTCGTAATCATAAGTGTGAAAACCGATGAGGTCGGAACCTAGTAGGCCTTCCAAAATCTCCTCTCTCCAAGGCAGCGTTCTAAAAATCTCGTATGATGGAAAAGGTATATGTAAAAAGAAACCTATTGAGGTGTTGGGCCTTTTTTCCTTGACCATTTGTGGGACCAGCATTAATTGATAGTCATGCACCCAAATAGTATCCTCTTCATTGGATTTTTCAATAATGGCATTTGCAAATTTTTGGTTTACCGCTTTGTAAGAATCCCAAAATTCCAGTTCAAATTCGGAATATTCCAAAAAGTAATGGAATAAGGGCCATACGGTTCTGTTACTAAACCCAAAGTAAAACCCTTCAATATCTTTTTCGGTAAGATTTACCTTAGCACAGCCATGTTTTTTCAAAGCCTTGTCTATTTCACCTTCAAGTGCTGCGGGTGTCTCTTCATCCGTAAGCCCGGACCAGCCAACCCAAAGACTTTCCCCTCCACTATGCACAGATTTCATTCCTGTGGCTAACCCACCAACACTGGGAATAGCGGTTAGGCCGCCGTCACTTATTTGCAATTGTACTGGCAGCCTATTGGAAATAATTATAGTTTTACTCATGAAAAGTGATTTTAGGACAAAAATGTAATAAAATTCCTATTTTTTCGATTTATTATAAGTAAATACCTACAATAACCAACAGAAATACAAATCCTTACTATGGATAACCTAAATTACGGAATAATTGGAAACTGTAGAAGTGCCGCTCTAATTTCCAATACCGGTTCTTTGGACTGGTGCTGTTTGCCTCAGTTTGATTCTACCTCGGTCTTTGCAAAACTATTAGATGATAAAAATGGCGGAAGTTTTAAGATCAATGCCAAGTATAACTACGAAATACATCAAGAATACCATAGAAATACTGCTATATTAGTTACTAGATATTCTGATGGGGAAAACATTTTTGAGGTTCATGATTTTATGCCCAGGTATTACAAGCTCACTGGAAAATACAATGCTCCACCTGAGATTGTACGGTATGTAAAACATATTTCTGGAGCTCCTAAATTTAACGTGCATTACGACCCTAAGTTGGAGTATGCTCAAGGGCAGACCACAAACCATGCTAAGACCAATTTTATAGTAAGTCTTACTAGCAAGAAAAAATTTGACACCCTTTTTCTCTATACATCTTTTGACAAAAGTAAAGTCTTGAGCGGGGATGAAATAACGCTCAAAGAAGATGGATACTTTTTAATCTGCTATAATGAAAAGATTTTGAAGCCCACTACGGAGAAAATGTCTCTAGAGTTGGAACGAACCAAAATATACTGGCTGGACTGGGTTGACAGAACCCCAAATTATAAGCAATTCAACAAAGAGATTGTTAGAAGTGCCATAACCTTGAAAATGCTTACGTACGATAAAACGGGAGCGGTGTTGGCTGCTGCGACAACATCATTACCGGAAACTATTGGGGAGGTTCGAAATTGGGATTACAGATTTTGTTGGATTAGGGATGCTTCCATGGTGATTAAAGTGGTTTCTGAACTTGGTCACAAAAATTCCGCTAGGAGATATTTACAATTCATTATTGATTTAATGCCAGATAAGGATGAAAAACTCCAAATTATGTATGGCATTAACAAAGAAAAGAACCTTACTGAAAAAACTTTAAGCCATCTTGACGGATACAAAGGATCCAAACCAGTTCGCATAGGAAATGCTGCCTACAAACAAAAGCAGAATGATATCTATGGTATTTTAATGGATGTTATTTACGAACAGTTGGCGAAGTTTAGCAACGACATTGAAAATGGGGAAGAACTTTGGAGCATTACCAAAGGGATTGTTTGGATAGTAAGTAAACACTGGAGAGAACCGGATAAAGGTATTTGGGAATTTAGGGGAGAAGACAGACATTTCACTTTTTCAAAGGTATTGTGCTGGGTGGCCATGGACAGAGCAATTAAGGTGGCAAAGATTTTTGGGAAGGAAAGGAAAATTGAAAAATGGACCGCTTTAGAACAAGAAATGAAAGAAGATATACATGAAAATGCTTGGAATAGTGATATCAATGCATTTGTTCAGTCTTATGGATCTAGTCACTTAGATGCTTCTGTGCTGTTGATGGAATCCTATGGGTTTATTCATGCTAAAGACCCAAAGTTTGTAAGCACGGTAAAAGCAATTGAAGAGGATTTAAGTAATGATGGATTGCTCTATCGATACAAAAATGAAGATGATTTTGGACTACCGTCATCATCTTTTACAATTTGTACGTTCTGGTTTATCAATAGTCTCTTCAAAATTGGAGAAGAAGAAAAAGCATTGGCACATTTTGAACGTTTGCTCAGTTACAGCAACCATTTGGGACTCTTTAGTGAGGATATTGATTTTAAGACCAAACGATTGTTAGGGAATTTCCCTCAAGCATATTCACATTTGGCATTAATTGAATGTGCCATCAATTTCTCTAGAAAGAAAAGTGAGGAAAAGATATTGGAATCTATTAGCTAGTTTTTTTGGCCAATAACTTTTGTGCGTTGTTTTTAATTTTTTCTAAAAGCAATTGCAGATCTTCAATTGAAGTAAAGGGGTTCATTAAAGTAGTTCGTAGATAATGCTTCCCATTTAATTTGGTTTGGACTACGTAAAATTCACCATCTTCCAATAGTTCTCGTCTAATAGTTTGGTTGAGTGAATTCAATTCTTCTAAAGAAAGATTTGCATCAATGTATCTAAAGCAGAGAATATTGGTCATTGGTAGCGTGGCCAATTCAAAATTGGGTTTGTCAGAAATCATTTTTGCAAAATCCTTTGCCAAATCGTACTGACGGGTTATAAAATCATCAAACACTTTTTCTCCATATATCTTTAGTATGATGTACCAATGCATGGCCATCATGTTTTTGGTACATTCAAAGGTTCTTTTACCACTGTTGAACCACTCATCTTCCTCTGGCGCATCCATAAGATAATCTGCTTTAAGACTAAAAGTATGTCTGGAATGATTCTTTTCTTTGAATAGCAGGGCAGTGGTAATGGTAGGCATCAATAACATTTTGTGGCCGTCTATGACCACGGAGTCTGCTTCTTCAATACCTTTTAACAATCCCCTATATTTTTTAGAAAATATTGCAGCACCTCCATGGGCACCATCAACATGGAACCACAGATTGTTCTTTTGCGCAAACTCCTTTATATTTTCCAAGTTATCATGAGCTCCAGTGGCAGTGGAAGGAGCACTGCCAACAATGGCAAAAACATTAATTCCTTCTGACTTGGCTTTTTGATAACAGGTTTCCATTTTGTCGGCATCCATGGCAAAATTTTCATTGGAGGGAACCTTTATAATTCCTTTTTCACCCAATCCCATAATTTTAGCTGCCCTATCTACACAGTAATGTGCTTCTTCACAAACCATGATGCCTAGAGGTTCAATAGACCCATCATTCCATACGTCATGCTCAATTTTTGCTTTTCTAGCGGAAAGCAAGGCGGTAAGATTGGCCAGAGTACCACCAGACGTTAAAAAACCATCTGAATGTTGATTGTACCCAATTTTTTTGCAAAGTTTTTCGGTAACAATACGTTCAATTGCATTGGAAGACATGCCCATTTCATATACCGCCATACCATTATTGAGCAAAGAACTAAGCATTCCAGTTAAAGCGGTGATAGGAAGTGTTGGAGCTACCTGATGCCCCAAATATTTTGGATGATGTATATGGGTGGTTCTATTTAAGATTTCTCCAAAAAAGTCCTGCTCTTTCCCATTTTTAAGGAAGTCCTCCCAGAAACTAAGCTCTTGGTCAGGCTCGTTCCAACGAATGGTTTTTGGATTAGTCCCTGATATAGTATCTTGAATATGATTTGTCAATAAATCGATAAGCTCGTGACCTCTTTTCTTGAAATCTTCTGGATCATACAAAGAACCTAGTAAATTTTTATCCATCGGATAAAGTTATGAGGTAAGCTTTAGGCTTCAAAATTATATATAAAAAAACCGCTCCAAGCGGAGCGGTTTCCAAATCAGCTTTGTTTCAGCATCATTTGAATTAGTCAAAGGTATACCCATTATCCGCAGCTACTTTGTCCGCTATTTGCGTGCGTAGTGCCACGACATTGGGTTGATTTGTATATTTCGTAAAACGTTTTAATCCCATAAGCATCATACGCTGTTCATCTCCTTCAGCGAAAGAAACAATAGCTTCTTTACCTTTTTGGTTGATGATGTCCACAGCTCTGTATAAATTTAGTTTGGACATTGCAATTTGAGTAGATTGAGACTCTTCTCCAAATCTTTTCACATTTTTCTCAGTACGTAAGATAGTGGATTCTGACAAATAAACTTGAATTAAAATATCAGAAGCTGATAACAATAACATTTGGTGATCTTCTAGGCTAGGGCCAAATTTCTGAACAGCACTTCCTGCTATCATCAAGAAAACTTTTTTCAATCTAGCAATTAAATCCTTTTCTTCGGCGAATAATTCAGAGAAATCCGGTGTGTCAAAGGATGGAATCCCCATTAATTCTTCGCCAACAGCTGTAGCAGGTCCTAATAAATCTACATGACCTTTCATTGCTTTCTTAACCAACATTCCCACTGCCAACATTCTGTTGATTTCGTTGGTTCCTTCATATATCCTTGAGATACGCGCATCCCTCCAAGCAGATTCCATTGGAGTATCTGCACTAAAGCCCATTCCACCAAAAATTTGAATTCCTTCGTCCGTAGTTTGCTGTACATGTTCGGAAACCGCTACTTTAAGAATAGAACATTCAATGGCATATTCTTCAACTCCTTTAAGCTCTGCGTCCTGGTGCGTATTTCCTTCTGCTTCCCTTATTGAAATTCTATCTTCAATGTTTTTAGCTGCACGATAGCAAGCTGATTCATCTGCATAGGCGTTGGTGGCCATATCAGCAATTTTTGCCTTAATGGCGCCAAAATTTATGATCGGTGTTTTAAACTGAACACGTTCGTTTGCATATTTGGTAGCTTCATTAATGACACGTCTCTGTGCTTCCAAACAGGCAGCTGCTAGTTTAATTCTACCCACATTAAGGGCATTCATGGCTATTTTAAAGCCATTCCCCCTTTCAGAAAGCATGTTTTCAACAGGTACTTTTGTGTCGCTAAAAAATACTTGACGGGTAGAGGAGGAGTGAATCCCTAATTTCTTTTCCTCATCCCCAAGGGTTATACCGTTGCTTTGGTCATTTTCAACTATAAAACCAGTAATATTTTTATCATCTTCTATTCTAGCGAAAACAATAAAAACATTACAAAATCCAGCATTGGAAATCCACATTTTTTGTCCGGAGATACTGTAATGTTTTCCATCTTCCGAGAGTACCGCCTTAGTTTTTCCAGAATTTGCATCGGAACCAGCTCCAGGTTCTGTTAGGCAATAAGCCCCAAACCATTCACCGGATGCCAATTTTGGCACATATTTTTGTTTTTGCTCTTCTGTTCCATACAGGGTTATTGGCATGGTACCAATACCTGTATGAGCACCAAATGCAGTACTGAAAGAACCTGTAGCACCGGAGATATAGTCACATACCAACATGGTAGATACAAAGCCCATTCCCATACCTCCATAAGATTCTGGTACGGCTACACTAAGTAAGCCCAGTTCTCCTGCCTTGCGCATGGTCTCCTCCGTATAGGCATAGTCTTTTTTCTCAAAACGCTCCCAATGTGCCCAAAGTTCTCTATCTACAAACTCCTTGGTGCTTTCACGCATCATTTTTTGTTCTTCGTTCAAGTCTTCAAGAGTAAAAATATCTTCACAATTGGTTTCCTTCACTAAAAACTGCCCACCTCTTAGAATATCTTTATTTAGGGTTTCAGTACTCATAGCATTACAATTTGATTCTTTCTTTCTAATTCAAAAATTCATAGATACCCGCTGCGCCTTGTCCTGTACCAACACACATGGTTACCATTCCATATTTTCCTTGCATATCTCTTTTCCGCATTTCATCGAACAGTTGCACTGAAAGCTTTGCTCCAGTGCAACCAAGTGGATGTCCTAATGCAATGGCTCCACCATTGACATTCACAATTTCTTGGTTTAAGCCCAATTCGCGAATAACGGCCAAAGACTGAGAAGCAAATGCTTCATTCAGTTCTATTAACTCAATATCATTTTGTTTCATCCCAGCTTGTTTCAAAGCTTTTGGAATAGCTTTTACTGGACCTATCCCCATAATTCTTGGTTCTACTCCAGCCGCGGCATAATTTACCAAGCGTGCAATGGGCTCAAGGTTCAATTCCTTAACCATTTCCTCACTCATCACCATTACAAAAGCAGCGCCATCACTCATTTGAGAAGAATTCCCTGCAGTTACACTTCCGCCCGCAGCAAAAACAGGGCGAAGTTTATTAAGCGTAGGGATGTTAGTACCTTTTCTTGGCCCTTCATCCTTGTTTACGGTATATGTTTTGGTTTCCTTTTTTCCTGCTCCATTCACAAAAGTGTGTTCTACTTCTATGGGAACAATTTGATCTTGAAACCGATTTTCTTCTTGTGCTTTTAGTGCTTTCATATGAGAACTATAAGCAAAAACATCTTGGTCTTCGCGGGAAACCTTGAATTGTTGTGCTACTGCTTCCGCGGTGAGACCCATTCCCCAGTAATAATCTTCATGGCCTTCTTTAGCAGTTGCATAGTCAGGAGTAGGTTTATATCCTCCCATTGGAATGTAGCTCATACTCTCCGCACCACCTGCGATAATACAATCTGCCATACCCGATTGAATTTTGGCTGTGGCGATACCGATGGTTTCTAATCCTGACGCACAGTACCTATTGACAGTAACACCTGGAACATCATCAATATTAAGACCCATTAAGGAAATTAAACGGGCCATATTGAGTCCTTGTTCGGCTTCTGGCATTGCATTTCCCACAATGACGTCGTCAATTCTTTTTTTATCGAGCTGAGGCAGCTCCTTCATCATGTGCTCAATAGTTTCAGCAGCCAACTCATCAGGTCTTTTGAATCTGAACAATCCTTTAGGTGCTTTACCCACTGCTGTTCTATATGCTTTTACGATATATGCTGTTTTCATTCTAGTTTCTTAAAGGTTTACCGGTTTTCAACATATGTTGAATCCTTTCCAATGTTTTTCTCTCGGTACAAAGGGAAAGAAATGCCTCACGTTCTATATCTAAAAGATATTGCTCCGTAACATAACTTGCTTCGGATAAATCTCCACCGGCCATTACGTAAGCTAACTTATCCGCTATTTTCTTATCATGTTCTGAAATGTAATGTCCAGCTTCCATAGAATCTGTTCCAACCAAGAACATTCCCAATGCTTGTTTCCCAAGAACCTTTACATCTTTTCTTTTAGGAGGTTGTGTATATCCGGCTTCTGCCATTAATTTTGCATGGGCCTTGGCTGTAGCAATTTGTCGGTCTTTGTTTACAACCACTACATCTTTACCTTTTTGAAGGATTCCTAAATCAAAAGCTTCATATGCCGAAGTAGATACTTTTGCCATACCAATGGTTAAGAAATACTCTTGAAGGATATTCAATTCAACATCATTTTTTCTAAAAGTATCTGATGCTCTTAGCGCCATTTCTTTGGAACCACCACCACCAGGGATAACCCCTACACCAAACTCAACTAATCCTATATAGGTTTCTGCCGCGGCAACTACTTTATCTGCATGCATGGAAAGCTCGCAACCCCCACCCAAACACATTCCATGAGGTGCAGAAATTGTGGGGATAGATGAATATCGCATTCGCATCATGGTGTCTTGGAACATTTTTATGGCCATATTCAGCTCATCATATTCCTGTTCCACAGCCATCATGAAAATCATACCAATATTGGCCCCTACGGAAAAATTGGCCGCTTGATTACCAACAACCAATCCTTGAAAATCTTTTTCAGCAATATCAATGGCTTTGTTTAGTCCAGCTAAAACGTCACCGCCAATGGTATTCATTTTAGATTGAAATTCCAGATTTAGGATTCCATCTCCTAAATCTTCTAGGATTACACCGCTATTTTTGAATACTTCGTTAGACTTCCTAATGTTATCAAGTATGATAAACGCATCTTGGCCTGGAATTTTCTCTACTGCTTTTTTAGGAATATCATAAAAATGGGTGGCACCGTCTTTAACTGAATAAAAGGAATCAATGCCAGACTCTTTCATTTCAGTAACCCAAGATGAAGCTTCTAAACCTTCTGCCTTAATGAATTCCAGCCCTTTTTCCAATCCTACTGCATCCCAGATTTGAAAAGGTCCATGTTCCCATCCAAAACCTGCTTTCATCGCATCATCTATCTTGTAGAGGTCATCAGATATTTCTGGAATTCTGTGCGAAACATATGCGAAGAGTGCCCCAAAACTTTTTCTATAAAATTCTCCAGCTTTATCTTTTCCTGAAGTTAACACTGGAAAACGGTCAACAACTTTGTCTATGGTTTTTGTAAGTTCCAAAGTGGCAAACTTGGCGCTCTTTTTAGAACGATAATCCATAGTGTCCAAATCCAGTGTTAGGATTTCGCTTTTGCCATTATCACCCTTTATTTTTTTGTAAAAACCTTGGCCTGATTTGCTCCCCAACCATTTATTTTTCATCATAGTATTGATGAAATCTGGCAGTTGGAAAAGCGCTATCCGTTCATCATCCTTACAGTTCTCGTGAATTCCATTTGCCACATGAACCAAAGTATCCAAGCCAACAACATCCACAGTGCGGAAAGTAGCAGATTTTGGTCTGCCAATTACGGGGCCGGTAAGTTTGTCAACTTCCTCGACTGTCATTCCTAAATCCTTGACCGCATGGAACAAGCTTTGAATACTGAAGATACCAATCCTATTTCCTATGAAAGCAGGAGTGTCCTTGGCAATAACAGATGTTTTTCCCAAGTATTGTTCCCCATAACCATTCAAAAAGTCTAATACTTCTGGGTCCGTTTCAGGTCCAGGAATGATTTCGAAGAGCTTTAAATATCGTGCAGGATTAAAAAAATGTGTTCCACAGAAATGTTCTTTGAAATCGTCACTTCTTCCTTCACTCATAAATTTTATGGGAATACCTGAAGTGTTGGAAGTAATCAATGTTCCGGGCTTGCGATATTTTTCCAAGTTTTCAAAAACTTGTTTTTTAATATCCAGTCGCTCTACAACCACTTCAATTATCCAATCTGCATCACTAATTTTTGAGATGTCGTCCTCAAGATTACCGGTGGTAATCCTATTGGCGAATTTTTGATGGTAAATAGGAGAGGGTTTTGATTTTAGTGCTGCCATCAAAGAACCATTGACCAATCGATTGCGAACAACCTTATCTTCTAGCGTCAATTTTTTAGCTTTTTCTTTTTCGTTAAGCTCTCTGGGAACTATATCGAGCAATAAAACTTCGACCCCAATATTGGCAAAATGACAGGCTATGCCACTTCCCATGATACCAGAACCGATAACGGCAACTTTGTTGATATGCCTTTTCATTTATAAACTTAGATTAATTAGCAGTAGTTTTTATGTATACCTTCTTATCTAGGATGAGTCTATTGATTATGTCAGCAGTTTTGAAAAATCCTAACAAATCATCATCAGATACATGTTCACGGACCACTTCGTTAAAACGCAATACCACATCTTTGGAATCTTTCCTTTTTTGCAAGCCTAAAGTTGTTAAATGAATCAATACGCCTCTACCATCTTTAGGATTTGGTTTGCGTTGAATATATCCTTTCTCTTCAATACTCTTTAAAATTCTGGACAGACTGGTTGCTTCCATGCCCATTTTTGGTCCAAGAGCAGTACTCGGTGTACCTTTTTTAGGGTCAATACTTAGCAGTGTGAAACCAATGGCCATGGTAAGTCCATAATTTCTAGCTTCTTCGTTATACATTTTGATAACAGCTTGCCATGTGGCCCTTAGAGCATAGTCAATGGTTAAATCTTTCATAGAAGAGGTTTGGTGGTTTCAAATATAAGAAAATTTATTATGCATGCATAATAAATTTAATAAATTAATTATTGTATTAAAAACAAAAGCCCACTATTGAAGTAGGCTTATTTTCTTAAAGGTTGAACAGTCTTTTTATTAATACCCGTAGATACTATTATATAACGCTAAGTATTTTTCTTTTACAATTTTTCTGCGCAACTTCATTGTAGGGGTCAGGTGCCCATCATCCACGCTCCAAACATCTGGAGTTAATCTAAATTGTTTTACTTTTTCCCACTTGGCAAATTCTTCGTTGGCCAAGTCCACCTCTTCTTGTATTCTAGAGATTACCCGTTCGTTTAAAACAATATCGGAGTTTTCACCAAAAGTGATTTTGTGGCGTTCCGACCATTCGTACAAAAATTCAAAATTTGGTTGAATCAGTGC
The DNA here is from genome assembly GCF_021390195.1 of Flagellimonas sp. CMM7. Taxonomy (NCBI): domain Bacteria; kingdom Pseudomonadati; phylum Bacteroidota; class Flavobacteriia; order Flavobacteriales; family Flavobacteriaceae; genus Flagellimonas; species Flagellimonas sp. CMM7. Next base: position 3,525,499 of record NZ_CP090003.1, read on the forward strand.
CGCCGGCATTTTCTCTCCTTCACCCACTACCATAATCTGCTCAATAAAACGAGATTGTTTAAAACGATTTTCAAGCAATTGTGGCGCTACATATTTACCTCCTGAGGTTTTGAACATTTCTTTCTTCCGATCGGTAATTTTTAGAAACCCGTCTGCATCTACTTCACCAATATCACCTGTATGAAAGTAACCGTCAATAATTACTTCTGCTGTTTTTTCTGCATCTTTATAATAACCCATCATTACTTGCGGACCTTTTATACAGATTTCACCATCTTCGGCAATTTTAACTTCAGTTCTGTCTATAGGAATTCCTACTGTTCCAATTCTAAAACCATTTTCCCGCATATCATTTACGGAAACAACCGGTGAGGTTTCTGTTAGACCATAGCCCTCCATAACACCCATTTCCGCAGCATTGAAAATTCTGGCCAATCTTGGTTGTAAGGCTGCGCTTCCTGAAGCAATTAGTGCCAGGTTGCCACCCAATCCTTCTTTCCATTTGCTAAAAATCAGTTTTCTGGCCAATGCCAGTTTCTTTTCGTACCACCAGCCATTTTTTCCATAAGGCTCATATTTTAGCCCCACTTCTACGGCCCAAAAGAAAAGGTTCTTTTTTATGCCACTTAAAGCTGCGCCTTTGGCAATGATTTTATCATATACCTTTTCCAACAATCGAGGTACCGCTGTCATTACATGCGGAGCGGTCTCCTTAAGGTTGTCACTTATCGTTTCAAGCGATTCTGCATAATAGATGGTCACTCCCCTAAATTGGTACAGATAAATAAGCATGCGTTCGTACACATGACAGAGTGGTAGAAAACTCAGTGATTTGGTTTCACCATCCACAATTGGGAATCGTTTTGAACTTTCTATAGCATTGCTCACAAGGTTATCATGAGATAACATAACACCTTTTGGTCTTCCTGTAGTTCCAGAGGTATAGATTAAAGTAGCCAAATCTCCAGGCTGCACATTTGCTTTTAGTTTTTCTACTTCATCTTGGTTAGAGTTATCTGCTCCCAATTCTAAAACTTCTTTCCAATTTTTACAATTGGAAAGACCATCAAAAGAGTAGACATCCTTTAATTTTTTTAGTTTGGGGGTAACTTCCAACACTTTTTCCAAAACCTCATTACAGGAAACAAAGCAATATTTGGCTTCAGAATGGTTCAATACGTATTCGTAATCCGCTGCTGAAATAGTTGGATATATAGGTACGTTTTGAGCACCTATTTGCAGGATGCCAATATCCATAATATTCCATTCGGTTCTATTGTTCATGGAAATTATGGCAATCTTGTCATTGGGTTTTACTCCCAGTTTTAAAAGTGCCCTACTAATGGTATTGGCTTGATCAATATAATTCTTTGTTGAAGTTGCTACCCATTTACCATCATATTTGGTAACAAGTGATTTTTCAAGGGGGAATTTTTCCAATTGATAGTATGGAAAATCAAAAAGTCTGGTAACTGTTTGCATAGTAAGTTTCTGTAAAGTAATTGCAAAATAGGGAAAGGAAGCGGGATTTTAAAATGGGTTATTCAAAAAAACCTCTAAATAATTGGCAATCTTATGGTAAATGGAGTTTCATTCCTTCGTGGGAAGCTACAAACCCAAGGGTTTTATAAAATTCCATAGCGTCAGGCCGCTTTTTATCCGTAGTCAATTGTACTACATGGGCGCCCTTCAACTTAGATTGCTCAATGGCCCATTGAAATAAAATTTTGCCAATTCCTTTTCCGCGATGCGCTTCATGTACACGAACAGCTTCTATTTGGGCTCTAATTCCACCTTGATAGGTTAAATACTGAATAAAACTTAGTTGCAATGTTCCAATAACTTTTCCAAACTCATCTTCAATAACCACCAATTCTTGGTTTGGGTCAGTATCTATATTTTCAAAAGCTTCAAAGTATTTTTCTGGGAGTGGTAGCTTGTAATCCTCTCGAAGCTTGCCCAATTTATCATTGGCAATCATTTGCACAATTACGGACACATCTTCTTTTTTAGCTTTTCTAATGGTCATTATTTTACATTTTCAACCCAGTTTCTTGCATTCACAAAAGCCTCAAGCCAGGGTGAAATAGCATCATTTCTATCCTTTGGATAATGGGCCCAGTTCCAAGGGAAAGTGGAACGCTCTATATGCGGCATGGTTACCAAATGTCTACCAGTCTTATCACATAACATAGCGGTATTGTAATCGCTTCCGTTAGGATTGGCGGGATAATCCTCATATCCGTACTTGGCAACGATACTGTAGTTTTCCTCAGAAAGAGGAAGGTTGAATTTACCTTCACCGTGTGAAATCCATACCCCTAATGTTGTGCCTGCCAAAGAAGAGAGCATCACGGAGTTATTCTCTTGAATTTTTACAGAAGTAAAATTACTCTCGTGCTTGCCTGAATCGTTATAAGTCATCTTGGAAAGCTTTTCGTGTTCTGGGTTTATCATGTCCAATTCCAAAAACAATTGGCATCCGTTACATATGCCCACAGATAGGGTATCTGGTCTAGCAAAGAAATCTTTAAGTGCTTTATTGGCCTTTTCGTTGTATTTGAAGGCACCTGCCCAACCTTTTGCACTACCAAGCACATCAGAATTGGAAAAACCACCTACAGCACCAATAAACTGAATGTCTTCCAATGTTTCTCTACCTGATATTAAATCGGTCATATGCACATCTTTTACATCAAAACCAGCCAAATACATGGCATTTGCCATTTCACGTTCAGAATTACTTCCTTTTTCACGAAGAATAGCAGCCTTTGGTCTATTGCCTTTGGAATGTGTTGGTAGTAGACCTGTAAAGTCTTGAGGAAAATGATGAGCTAGAGGTTGGTTTTTATAGTTATCGTACCGCTCCTTGGCCAATCCGTTTGCTGTTTGCTTGTTGTCCAGAAGGAAAGAAGTCTTGAACCAAGTGTCCCGGAGCGATGTAACATTAAGCCCTATCTCTATTCCATTATTTTTGATGCTCAACATGTCCGTAGAAGTTACAGAACCTATATTTTTAAAGTTGATTCCAGCGTCTGTAAGTGCCTTTTCTATTGAAGTATCTTTGGATTGAAATACAATCCCCGCATTTTCCGAAAACAATAGTTTGATAGTATCCGTTTCTCCTAAATTTGATAGGTCTAGGTTTGCACCCAATTGCGCGTCTGCAAAGCACATTTCCAAAAGGGTAGTGATCAATCCACCCGAAGCCACATCATGCCCGGCGAGAATTAGACCTTTTTTGATTAGCTCCTGAACGGTATTGAAAACCAGTTTGAGGTAACCAGAATCTAATACAGAAGGTGTTTCATCACCAATTTCATTTAGAATTTGACCAAATGAAGAACCACCCAATTTGTATTCGTCTTTTGAAACATTGATGTAGTAGATATCCCCACCATCTTTCTGAAGAACGGGCTCAACAATTTTGGTGATATCATTACAATTACCTGCAGCAGAAATAATGACCGTTCCAGGAGAGATTACATCGCCATCTGTATACTTCTGCTTCATGGAAAGCGAATCCTTTCCAGTTGGAACATTGATGCCCAATGCAATAGAAAATTCAGATACTGCTTTTACTGCTTCATACAGTCTGGCATCTTCACCTTCATTTTTGCAAGGCCACATCCAATTGGCAGATAAGGAAACAGAGTGCAGACCATCCTTTAAAGGAGCCCAAACTATGTTTGTCAAAGCTTCCGTAATACTATTTTTACTTCCTGCAGAAGGGTTTATCAAACCTGAAATAGGGGAGTGTCCTATACTGGTGGCAACACCTTCTTTTCCTTTAAAATCCATGGCCATTACACCACAATTGTTCAATGGTAACTGTAATGGACCTGCGCATTGTTGTTTGGCTACGCGGCCACCTACACAGCGATCAACTTTGTTTGTTAGCCAATCCTTACAGGCAACCGCTTCCAATTGCAAAACGTTTTCCAGATAATCATGAAAATTTTCTAAAGTATAGGCAAGAGCATCATAATCTCTTTTAACCGTTTTATCATCCATTATGGTCTTAGGAGAACTTCCAAACATATCGGATAACTCCAAATCCATTGGCTTTTCTCCAGATTTTTGAGACTCAAAAGTAAAGCGATGATCACCGGTTACCTCACCCACATTGTACATAGGTGAACGCTCTCTAGCTGCAATTCTATCCAGTAGATTTAGGTCTTCGTCTCCAATGACCAATCCCATTCGTTCTTGGGATTCATTTCCAATAAGCTCTTTTGCAGATAATGTTGGATCCCCAACTGGAAGTTTGTCCGTATTGATTTTACCTCCGGTTTCCTCCACCAATTCTGATAAACAGTTGAGGTGGCCACCTGCACCATGATCATGTATAGAAACGATGGGGTTATCGTGACTTTCCACCATTCCGCGAATAGCGTTGGAAGCCCGTTTTTGCATTTCTGGGTTGGAACGTTGTACGGCATTTAACTCAATGGATGAGCTAAACTCTCCAGTATCGGCGCTTGACACGGCAGCTCCACCCATCCCAATACGGTAATTATCACCACCAAGAATGACAATTTTGTCTCCTTTTTGCGGAGTGTCTTTTAAGGCTTGCTCTGCTTTTCCATATCCAACACCTCCAGCAAGCATAATAACTTTATCAAATCCTAGTCGACGTGCTTCCTCTTTATGTTCAAAAGTGAGCACGGAACCTGCGATCAAGGGCTGTCCAAACTTATTTCCAAAATCTGATGCACCGTTTGAGGCTTTTATCAAGATATCCATTGGGGTTTGATACAACCACTCCCGTTCCTGCATTCCGTTTTCCCAAGGCCTATTCTCTTCCAATCTGGAATACGATGTCATATACACAGCAGTACCGGCAAGAGGCAATGAGCCCTTTCCTCCGGCCAAACGATCTCTTATTTCACCACCAGAACCTGTAGCGGCTCCATTAAAAGGTTCTACAGTTGTTGGAAAGTTGTGGGTCTCTGCTTTGATGGATAAAACAGATTCAAATTCATCTTCTTCATAAAAATCTGGCTTATCTGCACTTTTTGGTGCAAACTGAACCACTTTTGGGCCTTTAATAAATGCTACATTGTCTTTATAAGCAGAAACAATATCGTTAGGATGCTCTTCTGATGTCTTCTTAATTAGTTTGAAGAGAGATGAAGGCATTTCCTGCCCATCAATAATAAAGGTACCATTGAAAATTTTATGGCGACAATGTTCTGAATTCACTTGGCTAAAACCAAAAACTTCGGAATCTGTTAATTTACGCCCTAGCTTTTTAGATAGGCTTTCCAAATAACCTACTTCGTCTTCATTTAGGGCCAGACCTTCTTGAGCATTGTATCCGGCTATATCTTCAATTTCTAAAATGGGTTCGGGGGTAATATTAACCGTGTATATATTTTGATTAAGACCCTTATATTTTTGAAGGAGCATAGGGTCATAATCGGTATGAGCTTCTTTAACTGCATGGAACTCTTCAATTCTGATGATTCCTTCAACTCCCATATTTTGGGTAATCTCCGTAGCATTGGTACTCCAAGGAGTTACCATAGCGGCACGGGGACCAACAAAAAAGGCGTCAAGAGACGCCGTGTTTATTTTAGGTTGGTTGCCGAACAACCATGTTAGTTTTTTAATATCTTTTGGTGCAATTTCTTGAGCGGTTTGGACTGCGAACACTTTTGTCGCCACATCTCCAAAGAAATGAATCATATCAGCCTAGTTGTTGAACGGATTAAGAAATGCAAATTTACAAGTTTAGCTCGGATTTTGATCTATAGAAAGGGGGAGTTGTTAACCGAGAAGTGTTGATAGATTTGTGAACTACTCCTTTTAGCGTGTGTCGTTTTGTGACTTTCGGGATTAGGATTTTTTTATTTCCGTTATTCTTAACAGATGATGATCATCGTGCTCAGCAACAAACAGAAATAAATCCATAGTCCTCATGGGTTTTTCCAGTCTGGTATGCAAAGCCATTTTATAAATATCTTCTTCGGATAATTCTGATAGTTTTTTTAAAGTGATTTTTCGAATTTGCTCAAAATTGGCTAGCAAATCATTTATGTCTTTGGAGTTATGTTGTGCAAAATCGGTCTGTTTGTTGTCCAAGTCAGTTGGCCTTAAATATTTTTCATGGTTTAATATGTCCTCTAACCTTCCTTGCCATAATGGCTCTAAATCGATCAGATGGCCTATGTTTTCTTTTATAGACCACGTATCGTCCGGTTTTGCCTCAAGCAGGTCCAATGGGACTTCTTTTACCAAAGAGGTCAATCGCATCGGAGTGCTTTTCATTCGTTCAATAATTGATGGAAAAATGTTCTGTTCAAATGAAAAATCAAATTTTCGTTCAAACCATTTAATTTGCCCCATAGCTCATGTTCTTTTAAAATAGATTTATTGCTTTTGCAAAAAGCTAACTATTGACATCTAAAGTAAGAAACTCATATAATTTCTAAAACAAAAGCCCCAAAAGGGGCTTTAGAAATAAAGATTAATTTGATGCTAAACGAACATACCTCCAGAAGCCTCAATACGTTGAGCGTTTACCCATTTGGCATCTTCGGTACATAGAAAAGCAACCACACTGCCAATATCATCACTTTCTCCCACACGACCCAATGCAGTTAAGGAGGCAATCATATCCACTACTTGTGGAGCTTGCTCAAAGCGTTCTTTGTTAAAATCAGTATTAATGGCTCCAGGGGCGACCGTATTGGCCTTTATTTTACGTTCACCCAATTCTTTTGCCAAATAGCGTGTGAACACCTCAATGGCTCCTTTCATGATGGCATATGCTGCATATCCCGGAAAAGAAAAGCGTGCTAGACCACTGGAGATATTAATGATTCCTCCACCATCGTTCATAACATCGAATAAGGTTTGGGTTAAAAAATACACTCCTTTCAGATGCACATTCATTAAGTTATCAAAATCAGCTTCTGTTGTTTCCGCGATGGAGGCATTATAGCCAAAACCGGCATTGTTGATTAAAAAATCAATCTTATCTGTTTTAAATTCATTTTTTAACTCTCGCAAAAGGTTGGTTTTAAAATCACTAAAGCTGCTTACCCCACGAGTGTCCAATTGTATAGCGACGGCCTTACCACCTAATGCCGTTATTTCGGTCAAGGTATGCTCCGCTGCAGTTTTGTTTGAGTTATAGGTAATCACAACGTCTAGCCCTTTTTTGGCAATGTTAAGAGCCATGTCTTTGCCCAATCCTCTGCTTCCTCCTGTTATCAATGCTATTTTTGTAGTATTCATTTGATCTTAGTTTTAATTATTGAATACCACAAAGTTCTTCGCTATAGCTGCGATTTAATTGCGAACACCAATCCAATAGTTGTAAAAATCAAACAATTTCTGCTTTTCTGAATTTTAATGGGGAATGAGAAGTATGTTTTTTGAAGAAATTAGAAAAATGTGCAGTTTCTTCGAACCCAAGACAATATCCAACTTCGGAAATGTTCCAGTTGGTATGGCGGATAAGAATTTTGGATTCTTGCATAACTCTTTCTGTAATAAGCATTGAAGTACTTTTTTGCATGGTCTCCCTTAAAGCCCTATTTAGATGGTTAATATGCACACCAAGCTGTTTTGCGAAATCTGAAGGAGAACGTAATTGCATTCGCTGGGTAGGGCTTTCAATCGGAAATTGTCTTTCCAATAATTCTGCAAACAAGGAAGAGATTCGCTCTGAAGCATTCGAGTGCAAGTTAGACGCAAGGTTGGCGGGCTGTAACTTCATGGCTGCATGAATCAACTCAAAAACCAGATTTCTAAGGATATCATATTTATAAGCGTAGTCAGAGTTGATTTCTTTGAACATTCGTTGGAAAACAGGTGTGAACGAGTCAACTTGATCGTCCGTTAGTTCAAAAACTGGATGGCCGCTAGGTTGAAAAACCGGATAACCAAGTAAATTCCCATACTGATGAAAAAAGGCCTCTGTAAATACACAGAAATAACCTGTCAATTGCTCATCAATTTGTTCCCAGTTATAGGGAATCTGCGGATTGGAAAACACAAAAACATGTTTGTCCACATTAACAATTTTGTCTGCATAGTGAACCCTGCTTTTACCTGTAACCAAACTTATTTTAAAATAATCTCTACGGTTAAAAGGCATCGGTTTTGCTTTGGGACCAGCAAATTCATCCAACTTGAATACATTAAAATGACCTATTCCCGATTTTAAGCTATCTGGAACTTGATTGCCAGATTCAGCGTAAAAATTTGCTAAGGTCTTTCTCTTTTCCATAGATCAAATTTATGAAAATCAAACAAATAGTAATGAGAAGATAGGTATAGGAACTTAACTTTAATTCTTATCATGGTAAGAATCAAACTTGCTTTTACGGAAACATAAATAAAATTGAGATGATGATTCTGACCATCCCAATATTTAGTATTTTAGAAGGATAGTTTGCTAATTCAAATCCAATCCTATGAAATCTAATCACCACGTTTTAAGAGTTTTACTTCTTATATGGACCTTTTTACTGGGCATGCCATCTTCTTATGGTCAAAAAAGCTATTCAAAATCTAAAATTGCCAAACTTAAGGCTGAAGTTGCCGCTTTGGTAGAAGCGGATAAAAAGCAGGCTCAAGTGATGGTGGATAAAATTTTCAGCTTTGCCGAACTTGGTTTTCAAGAGGTAGAAAGTTCAAAATACTTGACCGGTATCCTGAAAGACAATGGATTTGCCATTGAAAATTCTATTTCGGGTATTCCCACTGCTTGGTTTGCAAAATGGAGCAATGGTGAAGGCCCGGTAATTGCCATTGGTAGTGATGTTGATTGTATTCCCAAGGCATCGCAATATCCAGGGGTAGCCTACCATAAACCTATGGTGGATGGAGCACCTGGTCATGGAGAAGGTCATAATTCTGGTATTCCTTTGAATATTTCAGCTGTTTTAGCGGTAAAGAAAATCATGGAGCGTGAGCAAATTGGAGGTACTCTAATTGTTTGGCCAGGGATTGCAGAAGAATTGGTGGCGGCCAAAGCATGGTATGTACGCGATGGCCTCTTTGATAACATTGATATGTGCATTTTTACGCATGTTAGCAGTAATTTGAGTGTGAGTTATGGTCCAGCACGTGGCACAGGCCTTATCTCCGTGGAATATTCTTTTGAAGGTGAAGCGGCGCATTCCGCAGGTTCACCATGGCGAGGACGCAGTGCACTGGATGCGGCTGAGCTTATGAATATTGGTTGGAATTATAAGCGGGAACATTTGCATCCGCTACGTCGTTCACACTCTATTTTCACAGATGCTGGTGATCAACCCAACGTAGTACCTTCAAAGGCGTCTATATGGTTTTATTTTAGAGATATTAAATATGAAGGTATCATGGACATGTATGCAACTGCCAATGATATGGCGAAGGGGGCTGCGTTAATGACAGGTACCACTATGAAATCTAAAGTTTTGGGAGCAGCGTGGCCAAGACATTTTAATAAGGTGATTGCAGAGACTATGTATGGAAATATTAAAAAGGTAGGATTGCCTAGTTGGTCCGATGCGGACCAAACTTTAGCTAAGGCTGTACAAACGGAAGTCAATTCTAAAAAAATTGAAGGGTTAGCAGTAAAGTTAGATACTATTGGTTTGCCAGTAGTGAATCCTGTTAGCGGCGGATCGGATGATATTGGGGATATCTCTTGGAAAGTGCCAACGGTCACCATGCGTTTTCCTTCTAATATTCCTGGTTTACAAGGCCATCATTGGAGCAATGCGATTTCGATGGCCACGCCCATAGCACATAAGGGTGTGGTAGCTGGTGCAAAAGTGGAGGCAATGACCTTAATCGACTTTCTGCTGAAGCCAGAACTTTTAAAAAAGGCCTGGGACTACTTTAACAACGAGCAAACCAAAGAGACTAAGTTTGAACCGATGATCTCTGAGGATGATATGCCTCCCATTTATCTAAATAAAGACAAACAAGACCAGTTTAGAACTGCCCTTGAAAAATTCTATTATGATGAAACGAAGTATGATTCGTATTTAGAGCAGTTGGGAGTTGATTACCCAACTTTAAAGGGAGAATAACAACATTACTTTCTTTTTAACAAGGCCATATAAAACCCATCGTAACCTCTTTCAGAGGCATAGATGTTTTGTTCTTTGACCAGTTCAAAAGCTTCACCGGATTCTGAATTTAAGAAAGTGTAAACTTGATCTGTATTCTCTTGCGGAAGAATGGAACAAGTAGCATATACCATTTGCCCATCTTTTTTGACCATTTTGCTGTAATTCTGAAGAATATCTTGTTGAATATCCATGATTCGGTCAATGAACTGAGGTTCCAGTTTCCATTTGGAATCTGGATTTCTTCTTATGACCCCCAATCCGGAACATGGTGCGTCTAACAACAACCTATCTGCACTATTATGTAGCTTTTTAATCACTTTTGTAGAATCTATAGCTCTAGTCTCTACATTATGGACGCCGTTTCGTCTTGTTCGTACTTTTAGCTTTTTCAGTTTACTTTCATAGATATCCAAAGCAATCAATTGTCCTTTGTTTTCCATTTGTGAGGCCAAATGCAAGGTTTTGCCTCCAGCACCTGCACAAGCATCAACCACTCTTTGACCTGGCTCAACCTCCAAAAATGGAGCAACCAATTGTGAAGAGGCATCTTGCACCTCAAAGAAACCATTTTTAAAAGCTTCCGTTGTAAACACGTTCTTGCGCTCCTTTAGTTTTAAAGCATCAGAGTATCCATCAACAGGAATCGTTTCAATTTCATTTTCTGCGAGTAATGCCTGTAATTGTGTTTTCTTGATTTTTAGAGTATTGGTTCTTAGGATTACCTCAGCTTGTTTATTAAGTGCTGCAATTTCTTTGGTCCATAGATTGTTTCCAAGGGCTTGCTCTCCAAGTTCATCCAACCAATCTGGTACTGATTCTCTGAACTTTCTTATTTTGGATAGTTCATCAAACTTACCTTTAATGCGTCGTTCCGGGGTTTCCTCCAATTGCTTCCAATCGGGTAAACGAATACCTTTTAAAACGCACCAAACGGCAAACAATCGAAACAAATTTGGCCGCGAATAGGGTTCGTGTACTTCTGCTATTTCAGTATACAAACGTTTCCAACGTACAATGTCATAGGTGGTTTCAGCAATGAAACCTCTATCTCGGGATCCCCAGCGTTTATCGTATCTCAATACTTTTTCAATGACCTTGTCTGCATATTCCTTCTCATTAAAGATTAGGTTCAAGGCATCTATAACGGCAAAGACAAGGTTTCTGTGTAAACGCATCCTGAAAATTTTAGGAATGCAAAGGTATGGTTTCTTATACGATTCCGATTACATTTGAAGAAACCTTATAAAATGACAAAAGCAGCCATAATTATTGCAGTAGTATTAGCAATTGGGTGTTCCTCCAAAGAGAAATCAGCCAATTATACAACCGTTGAAATAGAGACAATCTTCAGAGATTCGATAAGTATTAGGGCCATTGAGTTTTTAGATACCAAAACACTGGCATTTGCTGGAAGCAATGGGGTATATGGTTCTGTTGATACCAGAACAAATAAGGTTCGAACCAATATTCAAAAATTTGATTCCATATCTCCAGAATTTAGAGCTGTAGCTCACACAAAAACAGACTTTTTTATGCTTTCGGTAGCTAGTCCCGCTTTATTATATAAAACAGGAGAAAGTGGACAGATGGAATTGGTGTATAAAGAGGAAGGTGAAGGTGTTTTCTATGATGCTATGAAATTTTGGAACGATAGGGAAGGGATAGCAATAGGAGATAGCATGCAAGGGTGCCTATCTATAATCATAACTAGAGACGGAGGTAGTAGTTGGACCAAACTTTCTTGTAATGTTTTGCCAAAAGCAAAAGAGGGCGAAGGGGCATTTGCCGCAAGCAACACCAATATTGAAATTATTGGTGATAAGGTATGGGTAGTTTCCACTTCTGGTACTGTTTATTCTTCCTCAGATAAAGGCCATTCCTGGGGAGTACAACAAACACCAATATTGAGTGGAGAACCAACTGAAGGCATTTATTCTGTCGATTTTTATGATGAAAAATTGGGTTTTGCAATAGGAGGAGATTATTTAAAGCCTACGGCCAATGCAGAAAACAAAATTATAACTACTGATGGTGGAAAAAAATGGAATCTTATTGCAGATGGAAAGGAGCCGAGTTATAAAAGTTGCGTGCAATTTATTCCTAATTCTGGTGGAAAGGATATTGTTGCCGTTGGGTTTACAGGAATTTCATATTCAAATGATCAAGGGGAAACATGGAAACCATTGAGCGAAGAAGGTTTTTATACCATTCGCTTTTTGAATGATTCTGTAGCTTATGCTGCTGGGAAACATAAGATTGCAAGATTAGTGTTCAAATGAAAAAGCGACGATTTTATCGTCGCTCTTCAACAAAAAACAACCAAACCAACTAAACGTTTACCACTACGTAATTTCTACCAGTTTTCTTGTACCAGATACCTCTGTATTTATAGAGTTTTCTTCCATTGACCACAACAATTTTTCTGCTTCTAGGAAGTCTTTTTACTTTAATTCCTACTGGTGCAGCACATACAATGTAATTTTTGTTTCGTGCTTTATACCATACTCCGTCTGCGAAATAGAAATTAGTTTTATTATGGACAACTACTTTGGGTTTAGTGACCTTTGTTACGACCGTCCCATGTTTTGGGTATACGCGAACAACTGTTCGTTGTGCGTTTGTAATAAGCATACCACCTAAAAGTGCCATTGTAACCAATATTGTTTTTAAAGTTTTCATACTATTTGTTTTAATGGTTTTCTTGTAGTATGACTTTAGTATTGGAAGAAGGTTTAATTAGAAAAGGAGCCGAAAGGCTCCTTTTTAATGTATTTTATCGAGTTTTGGTTTTATCCACCACCCATTTTACGCTTTCTGTACTGCTGTAGCAATCGCTTTTTAAAATCTTCTTCTGCTTTTAGGAGCAGCAGGGTCTTTTTTGGTGGAATCACTTTTCTGATTTTTGCAATAAAATCTTTTTGTGCATCATACTTCTTTTTATGTAGCGCGATATATTTATCCAATAGTTCAGAAGTTTCTTCTTCAGACATACTTTCAAGTAGTGCGGCCTGTGATTTTAATTCTATCCGCTCATTACGCCTAATTCCTCCCAATATTTTTTCATGTTCATTATAAATAGGCCAAAACGATTGTGCTTCTTCGCTGGTCAGGTTCAATCGCTCTGTGATAAAAGCCACCTTTAATGTTTTTATGCGTTCCCTACCTGGGCCTTGGCCATAAAACCAAGTTGCGCTCATCATGAGCATGGATAGTATGAGTAGTCTTTTATTCATAATAGTTGTAATCTAAATTTAAATCCTCAATATCCTCTACATTTTCATCTAGATATTCAAGGATGTTTTCTTCTTCCAGAGTATTGTCTAATACATCATTTATTTCTAAACTATTTAAGGACACTACTTCTGCTATTTCGTAAGTGCTCAAATCAAGTTCTGTTGTTTCAAAATAGGCATCTATTTCTGTACTGGCCAAATCTTCAAATGTTATGGTTGTATCTGTTTTCCATGTTACGCCAAAAATCAAAATAAATATAGCAGCAATTGCTGCAGCACTGTAATAGAATTTTTTGTGGGATTTTAGTTGAACAACTTTCACCTCTTTTGGCTCCACCTTAAAAGAGTCAAAATACCCTTCCGGAACGCCAAAACCATCAGATTTTGGAATTATCGATTCTGCTTGTTCATTTTCTTCATCGTTAATTTTGTCCATGAGCCGCTCATGGAAACTGTCAAAGTAACCTTCAGGGGTTTTGAATTTATTTTTGTGGTCCTTTTTCATACTACTACTTTGACTTTTAAACACTTAAAAGGTTTAATCTGCCTTAAGATACGTTTCAATTTTCTTTACTGCCAAATGATATGAAGCCTTTAAAGCTCCTACTGATGTTTCCAAGACCTCTGAGATCTCCTCATATTTCATTTCTTGAAAGTATTTCATGGTAAACACCAATTTTTGCTTATCTGGAAGCGTAGCCATAGCTTGCTGCAATTTTAGTTGAATTTCATCACCTTCAAAATAAACATCGGATTGTAAATTCTGTACCAGTGAAACTCTTAGCTCTTCATCACTTATTCCCATTTTTTTTGACTTCTGTTTCAAAAAAGTCAGGGATTCATTGGTAGCGATACGATACATCCAAGAATACAGTTTGCTATCTCCTTTAAAACCTTCAATGTTTTTATACACTTTTATAAAGGTATTTTGTAGCACATCATCCGCATCGTCATGATTCAGAACAATTCTTCGTATATGCCAATACAAACGCTCTTTGTAAGTGTTTACCAACACTTCAAAGGCCTTTGCTTGGCTTTTTTTTTGTTTTAGTTTGTCGACTAAGGCTTCCTCAGCAATCAATTGTTCTTACAATTTGGTGCTTTGACTCTGTTTTTATGAAAAGGTTTAACTATACAGTAAAAGACTGCATTTCAACCAGTTTTTTGTAGCCTTTTTTAGATTTCATGAGCTCGTCATGTGTACCTTGCTCCACAATTTTTCCTTTACTGAGCACAACTATGGAATCCGCATTTTGAATGGTGGAAAGTCTATGTGCAATAACTATGGAGGTTCTGTTCTGCATCATTTTTTCCAATGCATCTTGCACCAAACGTTCACTTTCGGTATCCAAGGCTGAAGTAGCTTCATCCAAAATCATAATGGGAGGGTTCTTCAGTACTGCCCTTGCAATGGAAAGTCTTTGTTTTTGGCCACCACTTAATTTATTACCGCTATCTCCTATATTGGTATTATAACCATTTGGAAGCTCCATAATATAATCGTGGGCATTGGCAACTTTGGCTGCCGCTATAATTTCATCATCCGTTGCGCCTTCTTTTCCTAGACCAATATTGTTTTTGACGGTATCATTGAACAAAATGGAATCTTGAGTTACTAGTCCCATTAAGCCACGAAGCGATTTTTTAGTGATATCCTTGATATTTGTATTATCTATTAAGATTTCCCCTTCGTTTACATCATAAAAACGAGTAACCAAATTGGCTATGGTACTTTTTCCACTACCTGATTGCCCCACAAGTGCTACGGTATGTCCTTTTTTAACTTTGAGGTTAAATCCTTCCAGAACATAGTCATCTTCATACTTGAATGAAATATCTTTTATGGCAATATCACCTGTAAAATCTGTTTTCTCAATTGAATTTTTGCTGTCGGCAATTGGATTTTCAGATTCCAATATTTGCAAAACCCTTTCTGCAGCTGCATTCCCTTTCTTAACAGCATAGGATGCTTTGCTAATTGCTTTTGCTGGTGTTAAAATATTATAGGCAAGACCCATATAGGCAATAAAAGATGAGGCATCTAGGTTTTTTTCAATTAAAACCATTCGACCTCCAAACCATAGAAGTATTCCTATGACGAGAATACCTAAAAATTCACCTGTAGGAGATGCCAAATTTTGCCTGTTCAATAATGTATTGGAGAATTTAAAGAACCGATTAGTAGATTTTTTAAAGGTGCTGAAAAACCTAGATTCAGCATTAAAAGCTTTAATGACCCTTAAACCTCCAAGGGTTTCTTCTACTATGGAAAGAAATTCCCCTTGTTCTTTTTGCACTTTGTCAGATTTCCTTTTTAGAGATTTTCCAATTCTTGAAATTAGCATACCTGCAATTGGGATAAAGACAAAAACAAAAATGGTCAACTTTACACTGATTAAAAACATTACAATAATCGTGAAAAGGATGGTAAGTGGCTCTCTTACAATTAATTCTAAAATGGAGAGAAACGAATGTTGAATTTCCAGTACATCTGACGTTATTCTGGCAATTGTATCTCCTTTCCTTTTTTCAGAAAAATAGGAGATGGGCAAATCAACTATTTTTTTATACATTTTATTTCTAATGTCCTTTAATGCTCCATTTCGTAAGAAGGTGATAAAGTACATTGCCAAGTAGTTGAAAATGTTTTTAAGTAAGAAAAGAGCTAGTACCAAACCAACAACCAATACAAGACCTTTCATTGGCTCATCACCAGAATATTGGGTTACTTGATAGTTCATGTACTCCATGAAATAATCTTTAGCTTTTCCTATGCCTTCAAAAACTGGAGGTTCGTTCATTTGTTTGGTTTTGTCAAACAACACATTCAGCATTGGAATCAACGCTGCAAAGGAAAGCGCACTGAAGAGTGCATAAAGAATATTGAAAAATATGTTCAGAAATCCGTATTTGCGATAGGGTATAGCAAACTGGAGAATCTTTTTAAAGTAATTCATTCACCTATAAATTCAGTTCGGAAAGAATACCATCAATTTTGGTATCCAGCTGCGAATTTACGGATTTATAATCCTCCGCTTTTTCTAATTTGGTATTTGTGCTAATGTAAAACTTAACCTTAGGTTCGGTACCGCTGGGTCTTGCAGCTATTCGGGTGCCGTCTTCAGTTTCGTAGATCAATACATTGGATTTTGGCAAGTTAATTGCCTTTTCTTCGCCAGTAAGGACGTTTTTAGCAATTGAAGTATTGTAGTCTTCTATCCAAATTACTTTTGAACCTTGAACGGATTCAACTGGGTTTTCCTTAAAATCAACTAACATTTGTTTGATCTCTTCTGCGCCGCTAATTCCTTTTTTGGTCAAGGAAATCAATTTCTCTTTATAAAATCCAAAGTCGACATAGGCGTCTATTAAATTCTTGTAAAATGAACTTCCGTTCGCTTTGGCATCAGCAGCAATTTCACAAGCCAATAGGGTAGAGGTTACAGCATCTTTGTCCCGCACAAAATCACCAACCATATATCCAAAACTCTCTTCTCCACCTCCAATAAAAGTTGAATCAGGAAAATCCTTGATCATTTTGCCTATCCACTTAAAGCCTGTCAAAGCAGTTTTAAACTCAACTCCATAGGCTTTTGCCATTTGTTCCATCATTGGTGTGGAAACTATTGTGGTAGCAATGAATTCATTACCCTTGAATCCGTTTTCCTTGTATTTATCCAAAAGGAACTTGGTCATCAACACCATGGTCTGGTTTCCATTGAGCAATTCTATTTTCCCCTCCAAATTTCTTACGGCAATCCCTAATCGGTCACTATCAGGATCCGTGCCCACAACCATGTCTGCACCAATTTCCTCCGCTTTTTTAATGGCCATTTCCAGCGCTTCAGGCTCTTCGGGGTTGGGAGATTTTACCGTAGGGAAGTTGCCATCTGGCGTTGCCTGTTCTTCAATAATAGTCACGTTTTTATAACCGGCACGTTTTAAAACCTCTGGAATTGCTGTTATAGAAGTTCCATGAAGTGAAGTGAAGACAATTTTGAAGTTGTCTTTCTCTTTAGCGTTAAAACTTCCTTTACTTACAGATGCTTTAAAAAAGGCTTCATCTACGTCTTTATCAATTAATTTGATAAGACTTTCATTAGCTTCAAAATTGATGTCCTCAAAAGAGAGCGAATTAATTTCAGCTATAATCTCACCATCTTGAGGAGGTACTATTTGCCCGCCATCAGTCCAATATACTTTATATCCATTATATTCTGGTGGATTATGAGAAGCAGTCAAGACAATCCCAGCGTGACAATTCAAATGCTTTACTGCAAATGAAAGTTCTGGAGTGGTTCGTAATTCTGAAAACAGGAAAACCTTGATTCCGTTTGCGGATAAGATTTCAGAAACTGTTCTTGCCAAGGTATCTGAATTGTGCCTGCAATCATATGCGATCACAACCTTGACCTCCTCTGTAGGGTATGTTCTTTTTAGATAATTACCCAAGCCTTGTGTGTTTTTTCCTAGCGTATATTTGTTGATCCTATTGGTTCCAACACCCATCATACCCCGCATTCCACCAGTACCAAATTCTAAATCCTTGTAGAATCGTTCCTTTAGTTCCTCTGTATCGTTTTCAATAAGGTTTTGAATTTCTTTCTTGGTCTCAGAATCGAAAAAATCGGTTAGCCAAGTCTGTGCGGTTGAGCGAATGGAATCCATATAATATAGCTAAGTTTTATGCTTTTAAAAGTACGAAGAATCTGTATTTGATGCCTGCTAAATATTAATTTTATTGGAGATAGTGTAGCGGGTATCGTTTTTTCTAGAGCGTACCAGAATCTCACCTAAAAAACCAGCTAAAAAGAACTGTGTTCCAATTATCATGGCGGTCAATGCAATATAGAATTGCGGACGTTGTGTAATCAATCTTCCGGTGGGGTTTAAAAATAATTTGTCTACACCTAAATATATGGAGAACCCAAGGCCAACTATAAACATAAGCACGCCCAAGGCACCAAAGAGGTGCATAGGTTGTTTTCCAAATTTTGAAACAAACCAGATGGTAATTAAATCTAGAAATCCATTAATGAAACGTTCAGCTCCAAATTTGGTAGTTCCATATTTTCTTGCTTGATGCTGCACAACTTTCTCTGTGATTTTAGAAAAACCAGCATTTTTAGCTAGTACTGGAATGTAGCGATGCATATCTCCTGAAACTTCAATGCTTTTTACCACATCATTTTTAAATGCCTTTAGTCCACAATTAAAATCGTGCAGTTTTACACCGGATGTTCTTCTAGCTGCCCAGTTGAAGAGTTTTGAGGGCATGTTTTTGGTGATAATGGAATCATAACGCTTCTTTTTCCATCCAGATACAACATGGTTACCATCTTCCTTAATTAACTTATACAACTCTGGAATCTCTTCTGGGTTATCTTGTAAATCTGCATCCATGGTAATGACTACATCACCTTGAGCGGCTTTAAAACCTGCATGCAGGGCTTGGGATTTTCCAAAATTTTTCAAAAATTGAATCCCTTTTATATGGTTATTTTTTGCAGAAAGTTCCTCAATGGTTTTCCAAGAACCGTCAGTGCTGCCATCATCAATAAAAATGACCTCATATAAAAAATGATTGGACTGCATAACTTTTGCAATCCAATCATGGAGTTCTATAAGTGATTCTTGTTCGTTAAGTAAAGGGATTACAATGGAAATTTGCATTGTTCATTTCTGGAATTCCCTTCAAAAATAGTATTTTTTGTTTAGTATGCGGGTTTGGCTTTTTTCAGAATTAAACCACTAATCAATCCTAAAACAAGTCCAATTAGGATGTTTAATATCAAAAGAACAGGATATCCCATCCACCAGAACTTTAAGCTCTGGTCTTTTTGTACATTAAATTGTTCTTGGGTAATTTCCCCACTTTCCAGCGCCGGACCTAAGCGTGCATCCATGATTTTGGAAGGTGCATCTGGGTCTATTGCGTTTACTAAGACAAGATTGTATACTATTGCAATAATTGCAGATATTAATGCAATGCCAGCGCCAATTTTTAAAGCTTGGCTAAGGGTCAAAAAACCTTCATTGGCTTTTCTAAAGTTAGAAATACCAATAAAAGTAACGATTGCAGCAAGTACAATACCAATGATCATAAGTGCGGGACTTTGTGAAGTGTGCATGTCTTGAGTATATAGCATTATTCCAAATACCACTGATACCAATCCCAGTATTAGGCCATAGTTAAGGGAAAATTTTCCCGTTTTTGGTTGATTTTCTTCCATTTTATTTAAAATTTATTGTTGATTGTAGCTTGTTAGTGAGTAACATAAAAGTTTTGTTACACTCAAAGGTATATTTTTTCTTTTTCACCATAATTAGGTTGGAATTATCAAAGAAATTATTAAATTTGCACCTCGAAAATTCTGAGATTTAAGTTTTAAGACGATGAGAAAAGGTATACACCCAGAAAATTATAGATTGGTAGCTTTTAAAGATATGTCCAATGATGATGTATTTCTTACAAAATCTACTGCGGAAGCTAAAGAGACTATCACTGTTGATGGCGTTGAGTATCCTTTAGTAAAATTGGAGATATCTAGAACTTCTCACCCATATTACACAGGTAAAACCAAATTGGTCGATACTGCTGGTAGAATTGATAAGTTCAAGAACAAATACAAGAAATTCAGCAAAGAGGATAAAAGCGAAGAATAAGCAATTTCTCTTAATAATATGGAACGCCTCTGATAATTGTCAGAGGCGTTTTTTATTTTTACACCATTCAAACTACAACCATGAACTATATACTTTCTGATGGACCTCAAAGAAAATCACTGCTTCCTTTTACGTTTACCAGGCCTGTCGCGGAAATTAGAATAGGAATCTTGACCATTAAGGAAAAATGGGAAAAGTACCTGAATGCGGAAATTAGTTTTAAGACAGAGGAGTATTTATCTGAGAAGTATCCAATGACGGAAGCCGCAGATAACGTTGTTATTATCGCATCTTATTTGCCTAACCCACAACTTTTGGAAACCATACGTTCTTTAAAGGAAGGGGATGCAATTTTTCATGAGGACAAAGTAGTAGCGTATAACACCAAGAATCCAAAAGATGATGTTGATTTTTCTGAATATACCATTGTAAAATACGCAGGAGATATACTCACTGTAGACCATACTTGGGATATCTTTTCTAAGAATGGAGAAGCTTTACAAGCTGATTTTAATTTAATTACGAAAGGCCGAAAAAGTGCCCCAATTTCTGATACCAATAGATTAACCTGTCCTGAAAACATTTTTTTGGAAGAAGGAGCAAAAGTGGAGCATAGTATTCTAAATGCAACCAAAGGACCAATTTACATTGGCAAAAATGCGGAGATTTGGGAGGGTTGCATGGTTCGCGGTGCATTGGCTTTATGTGATAATGCAGTGGTAAAAATGGGTGCTAAAATGTATGGACCAACCACTATTGGGCCTTACGGAAAGGTTTGTGGTGAAGTTAACAACTCTGTTATTTTTGGATACTCCAGCAAAGGGCATGATGGTTACCTAGGAAATGCAGTATTGGGTGAATGGTGCAATATTGGCGCGGATTCTAACAACTCCAATTTAAAGAACAATTATGCCAAGGTGCGTTTATGGAACTATGCAACAGAAAAATTTGATCATACAGGCTTGCAGTTTTGTGGACTAATGATGGGTGATCATAGTAAAACAGCTATTAATACCATGTTCAATACGGGAACAGTAATAGGCGTAAACGCTAATATTTATGTTCCTGGATTTCCAAGAAACTTTGTTCCTAGCTTTAGTTGGGGCGGAGCTTCTGGCTTTAGTACTTACATGCCAAAAAAAGCCTTTGAGGCAGCAGCAGTAATGATGGAACGTAGAGGGGTTGAATTTGACGATAAAGAGGCACGTATCTTAGAGCACGTATTTGAGTTGACCAAAAAGTGGAGGAATTATTAAGTATATAATTTAATTTTCGGAAACAGCTTCAAACTCTTTTAAAAGGGCTTTACTCATTTTATCCTGTAAATCTTCACCCCCTTTTATAAGTTCTGATACGTGTGCTCTATCTTTTTCAGAAACTTTTCTATGATTTAAACTCCACTCAGACATTGCTATCATAATAGGCATTAAATCAATACCTACTTTGGTTAATGTGTATATGTTTTTTTGTTTGTGCTTAGCATCTTTTGTTTTAATAACAATTCCTGACTCCTCTAGTTTATTAAGCCTGTCTGTTAAAATATTGCTGGCAATTTTTTCATCAGATTCTCTTATCTCATTAAAGTATCGTTTCCCGTCAAACATAATATCCCTTATGATTAACAAGGTCCATTTGTCCCCAAACACTTCAAGGTATTGATTTATTGGGCATGATGATTTCAATTCTTTCATATTAAGTTTTATATTAAAACTAGTTGCAAAATAAAATTAGTTTAATATATTTGAGCAGTTGTTTTTTGCAACTAGTCAAATATACATTAAAATTCACTTTGATGAACAGAGGGTATCTGATTGAAAATTATACCGTAATAGATAAGGAGAATTATATTCCTCCTGTAAAAACGATAAACGGAATACTGGAAAAGTTTAATGGGAAATTCTTAGTGGCAACACCAAAATCTAAAACCTTACATGGCAATCCGTTAGAGGTGGTCGTAGTTATAGAGTTTGAATCTGTTGAGAAGGCTCAAGAGTTCTATAATTCTAAGGATTATGAAGAGTACAAAAGCCTATATGAAAACACTACTCAAGGTTGGATAAGTTTAGCACCAGAATATTTAAAAAAGTAAAATCAAAACTCAATTATATGGATAATCAATTATTAAAGAATAAGAATGCACTTGTTTTTGGAGCTAAGGGAGCTACGGGACTACAAGTGTCAAAAGCATTAAAAATGCAAGGAGCCACTATTTATATGTCGGACATTAATGTAAATGGTATTGCAGAAGAATCGGAATTGGGCCAAGTGCGAAAGTTAGATACTTTGGACGAGGAAGCTGTTTTACAGTATTTTGACTGGTTTAAAAAGGAAGATATAAATGTTGATATTGTCATTAACTTAAGTGCTTCAAACCCTGCTGAATACAATCATGGCAAGCCTGCAATGGAAGTATCTTTAGAGCAGTTTATGATGCCTTTGAAATCTACAACAGCCTGCCAATTTCTTACTGCAAAAGCTGCTTACCCAATAATGTCCAAACAAGGGCAAGGAGTTATCATTTTCATCACTTCTACTTTAGCTAAAGTAGGCTCTCCATGGAGTCCTGCCTTAACAGCATCCCATGCCGCTACGGAAGGTTTGTTGAAAAGTCTGGCTAACGAATGGGGACCAGAAGGAGTAAGGGTAATTGGCGTAAGAACGGAAGCCATGCCAGACTCCCCTACAATTGATTACACTTTTACTACTATGGGTTTAAACATGGGAATGAGCAGAGATGAAATGCAGCAATTTATAGTAGAAAACAAAACGGCCATGAAAAAACTTCCTTCCACAGAAAATACGGCAAACGTTGTAGTTTTAGCAGCATCTGAACTAGCAAGCCATATGACTGGAACTATCATGAACCAATCCGTGGGGCACATTTTAGAGTAGTTGCCTAATTATATTTTTAATGTTTAAGATATGGTATCGATTTAACACTAAGACAAGTTCGGCACGGGCAAGTTACATAGACCAATAACCAAAAATCAAATCAATTTAGTACCTTTGCAGCCCTTAAAATCAAGGGTTTACTCATGAACAAAAAAGTCGCCTTTTACACACTTGGTTGTAAACTAAATTTCTCCGAGACCTCTACCATTGCAAGAAGTTTTGAAGGGGAAGGTTTTGATAGGGTAGACTTTTCAGAAAAGGCGGATATCTACGTAATCAATACATGTTCTGTTACTGAAAATGCCGATAAACGTTTTAAAACAATTGTAAAACAAGCTCAAAAAAGCAACTCAGATGCCTTTACAGCTGCTGTTGGTTGCTATGCGCAACTAAAGCCAGAGCAATTGGCTGCGGTGGATGGTGTGGATTTAGTGCTTGGAGCAACAGAAAAATTTAAGATTACCGACTATCTTAACGATCTTACTAAAAATGATAGGGGAGAGGTTCATTCCTGCGAGATAGAAGATGCTGATTTTTATGTAGGCAGTTATGCCATTGGAGACAGAACCAGGGCCTTTTTAAAAGTTCAAGATGGTTGCGACTATAAATGTACCTATTGCACTATCCCTTTGGCCAGAGGTATTTCTCGTAGCGATACTTTACAGAATGTATTACAGAATGCTACTGAAATAGCTACTAAGGGCATTAAAGAAATTGTACTTACCGGGGTTAATATTGGAGACTATGGTAAGGGAGAGTTTGGGAACAAAAAACACGAGCATACCTTCTTGGATTTGGTAAAGGCTTTGGATGAAATAGAAGGAATTCATCGTTTAAGAATATCATCAATTGAACCCAATCTTTTAAAAAATGAAACAATAGATTTTGTTTCCAAAAGCAATTCTTTTGTACCCCATTTTCATATTCCCTTGCAGAGCGGTAGTGATGATGTTTTGAAGTTGATGAGGCGTAGGTACCTATCCAATCTATATATTGATAGGGTAAGTAGAATTAAGCGGACTATGCCACATGCTTGCATTGGAGTAGATGTTATTGTTGGTTTTCCAGGGGAAACAGATGAGCATTTCTTGGAAACCTATCATTTTCTAAATGAGCTGGATATTTCCTATTTACATGTCTTCACCTATTCTGAAAGAGATAATACGTTAGCAGCAGAAATGGAAAACGTGGTTCCAAAAAATATCAGAAGCAAACGAAGTAAAATGCTGCGTGGACTTTCGGCAAAAAAGCGAAGAGCTTTTTATGAGAGTCAAATTGGGAGTGTGCGCACTGTTTTGTTTGAAGGCGAAAACAAGTCAGGTTACATTCACGGTTTTACAGAGAATTATGTGAAAGTAAAGGCACCGTGGAATCCAGAATTGATCAATACACTGCATGAAGTGGAACTCACCAAGATAGATGAAGATGGATTGGTGCGTTTTGAATTTGTTTCAGATAAAATTTTGGCATAAAAAAAACCTCTCGGTTGAGAGGTTTTTATAAATCTTACTTTTTTAATTAGATGCGTATTCCAACAGGAAGCATCTCTTTATACTGTCTGTTCTTTCTTAAAAAACCTGCAATGTGTGGGCTAGTAGGAACAACCCTCAAGTTTTTCTCTTGTATTTGATGTAAAACGGCTTTGATAAAAGTTTCTTTAAAGCCTTCTTGTGTAATTTCTTCAGGAATTACAAGTTTGGTCAAAAATACTTTGCGTTCTTGTGAAGAGTACTCAATTTTAGCTAAATGCCCATTCAACTTAGTTTCAAATTGGCGCAAGAAACTATTGTCATTAACTTCCATTTCTGTCATATAGAATTATTTTAAAATTGACATTGTCTAATTACCGAAGTGGTAATTCTATTGTTCCCATTTAAGATGCATATGTAATATTAAGTGGGGCTAATTGCAAAAGGGACACAAAATTAGTCAAAAATTTGCTAATTTCCTAGCCTAATCGATATTCGGTGAGAAATGCCCGACAACAAAATACATGTATACCTTATACCAGGAATGGCTGCCAACTCATCCATATTTGATGGAATAAAATTGCCTTCTGAAATTTTTGAAACCCATAAATTAGAATGGTTCATTCCCAAAAAAGGAATGCCCTTTGAAGCATATGCCAAAGAAATGGCCTTGAACATCGTTCATGAAAACCCAGTATTGCTCGGAGTGTCATTTGGAGGTCTTTTGGCCCAAGAGATTGCAAAGCACAGGAAGGTGTCTAAAATTATAGCGGTCTCGTGTGTTAAAAAGAGCAGTGAACTACCCAAGAGGATGATTTTTGCCAAGTATACCAAGGTGCATAAATTGTTACCTACAGGCTTGGTAAACAATGTGGAACTATTGGCCAAATATGCTTTTGGCGAAACGGTTACCAAGCGTTTAGAACTTTATGAAAAATACCTGTCCGTCAGAGATAAACAGTATATAGATTGGGCCATTGACAATATTGTAAGCTGGGAGCAAACCATTCCTCCAAAAAACCTTGTTCATATTCAAGGTGAAAAAGATGCTGTATTTCCAATAGCGAACATTAAAGATTGTATTCCTGTTAAAAATGGAACCCATGCCATGATAATTCACAGGGCAAAGTGGTTTAATGAGAACCTGTCGGCAATTATTTTAGAAGAAGGTAGTTCTATATAGTATCTTTACATAACATACATATAGAAGGGATAGCATGAAACACATAAAAAATATATTAGCAGTTATAGGATTAGTCGTGGTTGTTGGCAGTCTTATTTTCGCCGTACAATCTGCTCCAGAAGATAAAATGGAAAAGACGGAAGTTGCCGATGTTGAAAAAAATATCTCGGACGGGTATAAAATAAGCGCAATTGAAATTCCAGAAGATTTAAATTTTGCAGGGGAGCCGGTACCTTTTGAAGACCCGGAAGTTATGGAGAGAGTAGATCGGGAGTTTTTGGTGAATACCTATTGGCAATCCAATGCGTTGCTGTTAATGAAACGTGCCAATAAATATTTCCCCATTATAGAACCAATTCTAGCAAAAAATGGAGTCCCGGACGATTTTAAATACTTGGCCGTTGCAGAAAGTGCGCTGATTGATGTTGCCTCACCCAAAGGTGCCGCGGGAATGTGGCACTTTATGAGAGCAACCGGCAAAGAATATGGATTAGAGGTAAATGCCAATGTTGATGAGCGGTATCATATTAGAAAGTCTACACAAGCAGCTTGTGACTATATCAACAAATGGAAAAAACGTTTTGGTACATGGACCCTCACTGCTGCAACATACAATGCAGGTCCGGGTGGGGTTAGAAAATATATGAACATTCAAAAAGTGGATAACTACTATGATCTTCTGTTAGGTCAGGAAACAGGGCGTTATGTTTTTAGGATTTTGGCACTTAAGGAAATCCTTTCTAATCCCGATAAGTATGGTTTTGATGTGGAGAAAGATGACTTCTATAAAGCAGTGCCCACATTTACGGTTGAAATTGACAAACCAGTTGCCAGTTGGGCGGATTTTGCCAAGGAATATGAAATCAATTACAAAATCTTGAAGAGGCACAATCCTTGGTTGCGCGAACCGCATTTGAACAATGCTTCTGGTAAAAAGTATGTGATTGAAATTCCTAATAAAGGGTATTACCGCAACACTAGCGCAGGTCAATAGTTTTATCAGACAATTATATTTTAAAACACAATTTTTTTGAGATTTCACTTATCGGTCTCGTGTATGAGTTGTAGTGGATTTTATGCAACTGCTTTCGGGATAACAATATACCTTAAATAAAAGAAAAACGGTTTAAGTTTTCACCTAAACCGCTATTACTTATACAAGTTGTTGGCAATAGTTATTAGACGCTCACTTGATGCCAAATCCCTGTTGCAGCAGTTTCTTTAGCATAAGTTTCAAAATCCTTAGCTGGTCTACCTAACACTTTAGCCACATCATCAGAAACTTCTTGGTTATCCGGGTTTCCTAATACTTCCTGGAATAAATACCCAAAGAGCCACACATAAGAATCTGGCAATCCTGCCTTTCGCATTCCATCTTTGAATTCGTCAACAGAAATGGGTATAAATTGAATCGTTTTTATTGACGCTTCAGCCATAATTTCAACCACTTCTTTAAATGTTCTTTTTTGTGGTCCAGTAACAGTTATGGTCTTTCCATTATACGAATCATCGATTAGTACTTTAGACACTACATCGGCAATATCATCTGCGTCCACAAATGGAATTTCCGCCTCTGGCATTGGCAGTGCAACTACACCATCTAATACAAAATCTAAAAATGCCCCTTCACTAAAGTTTTGATTAAACCACGAAGCTCTAACCAAGGTGTAATTTAAGCCTGAATTGGCAACGATATCCTCACAAGCTTCGGCTTCAGTTTCTCCTTTGCCAGAAAGCAATACAACTTTCTCCAATCCCGCTTCTAACGCTTTTTTAGTAAGTGTTGTAACTGCATCTCTAGATCCAGGAACAGCCAAATCCGGATAGTAAACAATATATGCTCTGTAAATATCCTTTAATGCGCCTGCATAGGTGTCTTGGTTTTCCCAATCAAAAGCTGGTTCTGTTCTTCTTCCCACAACACGTACGTTGTGTCCTAGCTGTGTTAATTTTTTGGCTACTCGACGGCCTGTTTTACCTGTTCCTCCTATTACTAAAATGTTTTGTGAATTCATATTTTTAAAGTTTTAAAGTTTCTAATTATTCTGTTTTTGATTTTTACTCAATTGCAGTTCGAAACCCTGAATTTTTTGAGCTAATTCTTCTTTTAAGTTCTCATTAGAAATACCTTCCTCAGAGAAATTGTCAAAGAAACTAGGCAAGGAAAAATTCCCAACGACATTAGCACCTAAGAAAGGAAAGTAGTTAACAGCACCCTGTAATACAGTGGCGCCACCACGACCACCAGGTGAGGTTGCCATTAAGAGTGCGGGTTTCTCTCGCCATACTTTCATATTCGCGCGAGACAACCAGTCTAATATGTTTTTAAATACCGCTGTATAGGTTCCATTGTGTTCTGCTAATGCAATTATAAATCCATCGGCTTTATCAAATAATTCATTGAGTCTTTTAACAGCTGTTGGAATGCCATTTTCTTCTTCAAAATCAACTCCGTAAATAGGCAGCACATAATCGTTTAAGTCGATATAAATTAGTTCTACATTTTCCAACAAACCAGAAGTGTAGGATAGCAACCTTTTGTTAATAGAGTTCTGACTATTAGTTCCTGCTATTGTGATGATTTTTTTCATGTTATTTGTTTTTTGAGATTAAACCGTGTATCGACCATTTGCCGCTTCCATTAACTACAATACTTAATGCAAGACCAATAACTAGAAGCGAGAATTCGTAACCTTCACCTGCTTGATTTCCATACCAATTCATAAAAAAACCGTGTTCAAGTTGTGTAGTGATAATGATCCCTGTAAACATGCCCGCAAGTGATAAGGCCCAAAATCTGGAGAAGAATCCAAAAACTAATGAAATAGAGCCGAAAAACTCAATTATTATTACTGAGAAGGCAACAATAGCGGGTAAACCTATTTGGGTAGTCAATACGTCCATTGTTGAGGAATAGCCATAACCACCAAAGAGTCCTAATAATTTCTGTGCTCCATGTGGAAAGATGACCAAGCCTAGCGTCCATCGTGCGATACTAAACCCAATATTTGGATTTGTTTTTAAAATTTCTTTTACTGAATTTTTCATAATGTTTAAGATTTAAAATTGTTTATAGAGTTTTACGATAATAGATTCCGAAAGCTATTTTTTCGATAGGTTGAGGTCCAAACTGATCAAAATCTATACCTAGACCAACCTGATGTTGATAAATAGAAACTCCAACTCTCAATTGTTGAAAGCTTCTTGAATGCTGGTAAAATTCATTCCAAATGGTTAATAACTGGCCGTTTAACCAGAGTGATATGTTGTCGTTTAGAGGTTTGTTATATTGAATTTGTACAAATACTTCTGCGTAGCTAGCATCAGTTTGCTCAGAGTATGCAACTGTTGGTATTAATACGAAGATTAGGCGTGAACTTTTGAATGTGTACTTTGCTGATAACCGCTCAGAAAAGCCAGCAAAGCTGTTATAGTATATGGAAGTACCCAAGGCAATATTTTTGGTAATATTCCAAAACAAGGTGGGTTGTATACCAATCTCATCAAATTCTTGGTTTTCCTTTTTAAACTTTTGGAAGAAAGTCAGGGTATTTAGGTTTAGTGTTTGGCTTTTATTTATGTGATAGTTAGAGAATAAAGTAAAGTCAGTTTTATCAAATCCTGAGAACAACTCTACTTGCGTAAACTGTGCTTGTAAAGGATTTATAAATCCAATGATTAAATAAGAACTGAAGATGATTATTCTTTTCATGCTTCAAAATTCCGACGGGAACACATGAAAAAAAATGAACTAGTTTAAGACTTTTACCTACGGTTGACTTCTGTAATGATCTTACTCATAAATTCTGGCGTAATGCCAATGTAACCTGCAAGGTCTTTTTGAGTAATTCTATTAACAATTTTTGGATATTTCTTTTTGAATTCGATATATCTCTCCTCTGCAGTTAAAGAAATACCGTGATTTGAGCGTCTTATATAGCTAATTAAAGATCTTTGATATAGAATACGATAAAAGCGTTCAAACTTTGGTATCTCTTGAAAAAGCAATTCATAATTTGCTCTTGAAATACCTAACAATTCAGAATCTTCAGTAGCCTTAATAAAATAGTGTGTAGGTTCTTTAGTCATAAAGCTCGCCAAATCACCAGTCCAATAATCTTCTACAGCAAACATGGAGATGTGTGATGCGCCATCCTCGTCAAGCGTATACACTTTTAAACAGCCTCTAGTGATAAAATACTCATACGATGTTATATCACCGGCTTGCATTAAAAATGCCTTTTTTTTGACTTTTATTTCAGTAAGTAATGAGAGGTATTTTTGCTGTTCCAGCTCCGTTAAATCAATAAACCTGGCAATGTTTTTAAGTATTAATATGTGCGATTCTTTGCGGTGCAAGTTTAGTTTTATTAATTATTGCCAACGATAAGCTAAAAATTGTTTTAATGATTCTTTAGCAACTGATAAGTGAAGTTAATGGATTTTATTTTGAAATGCCAGGTTGACTTGATGGGCATATCCATCAATTTGATGTATGGTATAATTAATATCTAATAAAGAAGTGATAATGAAAAGAAGCGCGTAAAAGCTTAAATTTTCTTCATCTGCTGTTGCATCATCTTGATCTGTTCAGTAAGCATGTTGTTTTTATCCAACTTTTTTGCTTCCTGTAAGAGCTGGGTAGCTTCCCTCTTTCTGCGTTTTTGCATAGAGATTCCTGCAAGACTCAATTTAGCCATAGCCACATCATAATCCATGGTCAAACCTAATTTCAACGCCTTTTTAAAATACTTTTCCGCTTGCGTTAGGTTTTTTTGGGAATAAATAATACCATGTAAATAATTATAGTACCCCTGTTGCTTTTTTATTAGGGCAGATTCAGGGTTTTTTATTTTGCTCAACCATTTCTGCGTTCCTTCCATGTCTTGTTTACGCATTCTTAAGAATGACAGAAGAATCAGTTCATTTCTAAAATAAAGGAAAATAAAGACCAGAGAAAGAAAAATCAAAGCCACACCATTGCCTATATAGCCTTCAATAAATTGATAAACTGCATACGCAATGATTAGAACGGCTATAACAAGTTTTATATTTTTGTTGAACATTTTTAATTGTGATTTTACCTTAAATTAAGAGGAGGCAAAAGTACTAAAAACTAATTTAAATATTTTCTTTTAGTACTTGTCAAAGTAAAAACTCTTCGTATATTTGCGCCCAGAATTTTAGAAGAAGATTTTAATTTTCTTTCTAGAAAAATCCATTAAAAGAGTTCAGAAATGAAAAGAACGTATCAGCCGTCAAAAAGGAAGAGAAGAAATAAACATGGTTTTAGAGAACGCATGGCGACTGCCAATGGTAGAAAGGTTCTTGCAAGAAGGAGAGCAAAAGGAAGAAAAAAGCTGACTGTTTCCTCTGAGCCAAGACATAAAAAATAATGACTGTCAATAACTTTTAATTAAAGGTGCTACTTTTCAAGTTTAGCACCTTTTTTTTGACTTATTTTTAAATTTTTAACAACGAGTAACCCTATTTAGAATGCCAAAAAGAGACGATCTTAAATCCATTTTGATTATTGGTTCTGGCCCTATTATCATCGGCCAGGCATGTGAGTTTGATTATGCTGGTTCCCAAGCGCTTCGTTCACTTCGCGAAGACGGAATTGAAACGATCCTGATCAATAGCAATCCAGCTACGATCATGACAGACCCAACGATGGCTGATCATGTGTATCTAAAACCGTTGACCACAAAATCAATTATTGAGATTTTAAAGAAGCACCCCAACATTGATGCAGTTTTGCCAACTATGGGAGGGCAAACAGCTCTAAACTTATGTATTGAAACCGATGAGAAAGGTATTTGGGAAGATTTTGGCGTTGAAATTATTGGAGTTGATATTGATGCGATTAATATAACCGAGGATAGGGAAAAATTTCGCGAATTAATGCTTAAAATAGGTGTTGGCATGGCACCGCAGGCTACCGCAACCTCATTTTTAAAAGGAAAAGAAATTGCACAAGAATTTGGTTTTCCACTGGTTATTAGAGCTTCATTCACACTTGGTGGGGCAGGAGCGTCCATTGTGTATGAGCCTGAAGATTTTGATGACCTGTTAAGTCATGGGCTGGAGGTTTCACCCATTCATGAAGTGATGATAGACAAGGCTTTGATGGGGTGGAAGGAATATGAATTGGAATTGCTTAGGGATAAAAATGACAATGTAGTTATTATCTGTGCCATAGAAAATATGGACCCAATGGGAATCCATACTGGGGATTCCATAACAGTTGCCCCAGCAATGACACTTTCAGACCGCACGTACCAGCGCATGCGAGATATGGCAATACATATGATGCGCAGTATTGGTGATTTTGCCGGTGGCTGTAATGTACAGTTTGCCGTAAGCCCAGATGAAGAAGAAGAAATTATTGCCATTGAAATTAATCCAAGGGTTTCTAGATCATCCGCTTTGGCTTCAAAAGCTACGGGATACCCCATCGCTAAAATTGCGGCCAAATTGGCCATAGGGTACAATTTGGACGAATTGAAAAACCAAATTACCAAATCCACCTCTGCTTTATTTGAACCTACTTTGGATTATGTTATTGTAAAGATTCCAAGGTGGAACTTTGACAAATTTGAAGGTTCTGACAGGACTTTAGGACTTCAGATGAAATCAGTGGGAGAAGTTATGGGTATTGGTCGTTCCTTTCAGGAAGCTTTGCATAAGGCCACGCAATCATTGGAAATTAGGCGTAACGGTCTGGGTGCTGATGGAAAAGGGTATACGGATTACGATAAAATAATACACAAATTAAAAGTTCCAAGCTGGGACAGGGTTTTTGTTGTTTATGATGCTATTCAATTGGGTATTTCACTCAAAAGAATCCATGAGATCACTAAAATTGACATGTGGTTCTTAAAGCAATATGAAGAACTACATTTTCTTGAACAGGAAATTTCAAAATATACCATAGAAAGCCTACCAAAGACACTTTTGTTGGAAGCCAAACAAAAAGGCTTTGCAGACAGACAAATAGCGCATATGTTGGATTGTTATGAAAGTGAGGTGCATAACAAACGTACAAATCTAGGAATCAATAGGGTATATAAATTGGTGGACACTTGTGCCGCGGAATTTAAAGCCATGACACCTTATTATTATTCCACTTTTGAGGAAGAAATAGAAACTCCGGATGGTACAAAGTATGTTGCCAATGACAGTGAGGTTACAGATAAGAAGAAAATTGTTGTATTGGGTTCTGGACCCAATAGGATAGGACAGGGTATAGAGTTTGACTATTGTTGTGTTCATGGGGTTTTAGCTGCAGCGGAATGCGGTTATGAGACTATAATGATCAACTGTAACCCAGAAACTGTTTCCACTGATTTTGATACTGCGGATAAACTATATTTTGAACCTGTATTTTGGGAACATATTTATGATATTATTCGACATGAAAAACCTGAGGGTGTAATTGTTCAATTGGGTGGGCAGACTGCTTTGAAGCTTGCTGAAAAATTAGAAAAACATGGGATTAAAATTATCGGAACAAGCTTTAAATCTTTGGATTTAGCTGAGGATAGAGGAAGTTTCTCAACCCTATTAAAGAAAAACAATATTCCTTATCCAAGATTTGGTGTTGCAGAAACTGCCGATGAAGCTTTGGAACTTGCAGATGAGTTAAATTTTCCACTATTGGTAAGACCTTCATATGTTTTGGGAGGTCAGGGAATGAAAATTGTTATCAATAAAGAAGAGCTGGAAGCCCATGTTATTGATTTACTAGGTAAAATCCCAAACAACAAATTACTTCTAGATCATTATTTAGATGGTGCTATCGAGGCGGAAGCGGATGCAATATGTGATGGAGAAGAAGTGTACATCATTGGTATAATGGAGCATATTGAGCCGTGTGGAATACACTCTGGAGACTCAAATGCCACGTTGCCACCATTTAATCTGGGAGAGTTTGTAATGCAACAGATCAAAGACCATACACATAAAATTGCTTTGGAATTGAATACTGTTGGGTTGATCAATATTCAATTTGCGATTAAAGATGATATGGTTTACATCATTGAAGCAAACCCTAGGGCTTCTCGTACGGTGCCGTTTATTGCAAAGGCATATGGAGAACCTTATGTTAATTTTGCGACAAAGGTCATGTTGGGAGAGAAAAAAATCAAGGATTTTGACTTTAAGCCACATTTGGATGGATATGCGATAAAACAACCCGTTTTTTCTTTCAATAAATTTCCAAATGTGAATAAGAACCTTGGGCCAGAAATGAAAAGTACAGGAGAAAGCATCCTATTCATAGATAGTCTAAAAGACGATGAATTCTACAACTTATATTCCAGAAGAAAGATGTATTTGAGTAAGTAACGGTGTTTACTGTTCTGTCATTTGGACTGCATCACAAGTGCCAACGAAAGGAATTCCATTTGAACCAAATGCGTAGGTTATAAGTCCTACATATACATTGCTTCCAAAAGTGGGTGCAGTGCCAGGTAGTGTTCCTGTTTCATTATAGAGCTGCCAGTTATCTGCTGTTGTTTCGTAGTCTAGGTTTGGAGTTTGCCAATATACGGTTATAGTTTGTTCTTCATTACCAACTATTCTAATATCCGCTCGACCGTCTGGAACCGTATTGGCACCAATATCATTGACAGAAGAGTCACCATCAACGGTGTTTTTACCTTCGATGGTAAAATAAGTATTGCCTCTGTGACCAACCACCACATGTGCCGAATTAAATGAATCCAGAGTTTCCACATGGACTTGTACTCCTGAAAATATGTAAAGAGAATTTATGGGATCTGGCGCAATTTGAGAATCATTCAAAGTACCTATACCAATATTTCTTGCAATAAATTCAAAAGGAAAACTCATCAATTTAGCATCCAATCTTCCTTGCTCATCATTAAAATGTAGGGTTACGTTATCTGTATTATCGGTTACCTCAGCCCTATACCTTCCATTTACCCTACTTACTAATGGCAAGGCATTTGAATTGTTAACAACGTAATCCACTAAATCCCCTGTTCCGTCGAAACTGTCAGTTGTAAAGTCATTACTAGTATCCTCGGAATTTGGGTTGTTTTCACCTTCTTCTTCAGAAGATTCTTCATCGGATAACAAGGGCTCTATATTATCAGTAGAACAAGCAAAAATCAAGAGCGTTAAAAGCAGACACTTAAAATAGAGTTTCTTCTTCATTAGGGGTTAATTTTCTGATAAATAACGAAATAGAAGCCATGAAAGTATACCGGTTATCGAAAAGGTAAACATATCAAATTAACCATCGAATGGCTTTTTTCTTTTGAAAAACAAGGTGTTGATAAAGTTAGAAGTGTTTGAAATCTTACCTGCTCAATAGGGGTAAGTAAATATTTACCCCTCTTGAATTAATGGTTAAGTCCGCGCTTAAACTTATTTCTTTAAAGATTTTTCCATCTTCTCTATTCGCTGGGTAAGTGTCTTAACTAACTCGTTTTGTTCAGTAAGGACCTGGTTAGCATTTTTAAGTTTGTCAATTTCCTTTTGCTGCTGAATGGTATAAAGGGTTAACTCTTCTATTTTTTGGAGTAATTGAGCATCCATTTCTCCCAAATGAATTCCGTTCCTGCCAATTTCTAGAGCACTAGGGATGTTTGGAAGATGACCATTGTTTTGAATGTAGTCTTCAATACTCTCTAGACTTGGTAGCAGATAGTCGTCTTTAAATACAAAATCTGGCCATCCATCACTTTGTAGTTTCACCGTGACTCCCTCAGTAATTACGCTTCCAACTACAGCTAATGCATAGCCTGCAGGGACAGTTGCTATACCTATACCCACATTTCCAGAACTATAAGAAACATCGTTTCCCGTTGTGGTCCATTGGGAACTTTGAACAGCCGATCCATTTAAGAGAATACTGTTAGCGTTAAGTGATCCGTTCACATCCAAAGTAAAACCGGGGGTGTTGGTTCCTATACCCACATTTCCCGCATTGTAAAACGAATCATTCCCATTTAAGCTCCACACTGGACCTTCAATCGGAGTTCCATTAACAAGAAGTTGGGTTGCATTGATGGAACCAATTACTTCTAAATCATACCCTGGTGTAAGTGTGCCAATGCCTACGTTACCTGAAGCAGGGAAAGAGTTTTGCCCAAAAGTGAAAATACTAAAGAGAAAGAAAACGGATGAGGGAAATATGATTGTTTTTTTCATTACTGAACATTCAAAAAATTATTTATTAGGTCTAACAAAACAAGAATCATGGGTATTTGATACAAACGGAAAAGTATTCTTATTCGTATTCCCTAAGTTCAAATGACAAATTGCTAAAATCATCTGCAAACACATTAATTCCATTTTGTAATTCTATTCGTACCTGATTGTTTCCTACAACTTCTCCTCTTACTCCTGTATGGGTGGTGGGTGTCGTGTAAAAAATTACTGTTTTTCCAATATCAATAGTACCATCCAACGCGCCAATGTATTTTCCTTGAGATTCTCTTGTCCAAACAATATTTAATCCAAGAGTGTTTTCTAGTACTGAACTTTGCGGATCGTTTGTTCCGGTCTGATTGAGCAACGAAACATATGATAAGTAAGAGAGTCCAGCAGCATCGGCATTACAAAGGAATTCTGATGTGTCTACTTCTGAAGTTTCCAATATCCCATTGTCATTTAAATCCAAACCTGCCTCAATTCTGAATCCGCCATTCGAACAGTTACTTCCAGGTTGTTCAATAAGCGTTGTGATTAAACTGTTTAAGCCATCTGTACCATTTGAACCATTTGTGCCGTTGGTTCCATTTGTACCATCAGCCCCATCCTCTGGACTACAAGACATAATGGAAATCAAAACAACTACTAATACACTAACTCTTTTGATTAAAGTCTTTTTCATAAATTATATTACTCTTAAATCCACTAATAACAAAAGTAGGAAACCATTGTTATAAGACATTAGTTTAGCGTGGTAAAGTGCAAAATATTAGATAAAATACATTGAATTTTTCTTTGACTCGAATTCGATAAAGATTTTAACCAATCCTAGGCAACCACATACCCATTGTAGCAGCAAAAATACCAACCGCTGTTACACCTGTAAGTAACAATAATCCAAAAGACATTAAAGTTTGGACTGTCTTGCTTTTCTTTTTTTGGACAAGAAAATATAGTTCAAGAACAACAAGTGGGATTACGTATTGGCCAAACCCCAAAAAAACAAGGAATGGCCCCCTAAATGTTTCCGGGTCAAAACCAACAGGACCCTTGTTAACAAATAACCAAAACATTAGCCCTATTCTAAAGAACCAAACCCCAGCCATTGTAAGAAACAATCTAAGTGCCCACCGTCTGTGCGCCGCTATATTTCTTTTAATAGCATTGCGTATTGCCAAATATGCAAAACTCATGATTAAAACCCCGTTAATACTTACACTAATATCACCAATAAGACCGCTTATGGTTCCTTTGGAAATTACCATATAGACACCACTTAAACTTATTATAAAGGCCGCGGAAATATAAAAACGACCATTCCATCTATGAAAGGTAGGAGCATATTTTCTAAACTGTGGAACAAATTGTATTGGCCCGCCCACCATAACAATAACAGCTAATAGCAGATGAATTGCAACAGCCAAGTTACCCATGGTCTGCCCTTCAACATATCCATGTGGCAGCACGCGGTTCCATTTCATAAAGTCTCCATTAATAGCAGCACCTCCATAAAAGGAAGCAACATAAAAGGCAAAAACCCACATACCCAGTACTGCAATAATAAACCAAAGCTGAGCAGAAGCATTCAACATTCTGGATGGTAATGTTCTTTTTGGCGCACCAACCTCTATTCTATTTGTTTTTGTAATCATGATTGTTCGTTTTGTAATTGATGAAAAGTTGGCTATTTTGTTTTAGAGATAGTTTCGCCGGTATTAAAACCTTTGGCTATAAGCCACCCTATAAAGGCAATCATATGTATGCCATTTTGAGAATAGAGGTAAAAGCTAGGATTAATATCAAAAATGTTTAACCAGCTTGCAATGAAGACCAAAGAGATTGCTACCATTCCCCAAACCGACAAAAATCGAGGGACAAGTCTTGTTTGAAATAAAAAGTAATAAAGGCAGAAAGCAGCAGCGGCGTAGAGCATGAGACTCATAAAATGGGCCCAGAAATACTCCTCAATCTTTAATTGTCCAAGAATGGAAAAAAACTCAGTACCCGTTCCCTCGGTGGCCACAAACACATTGCTTAAAGATAATAGGCTTAAATGACTGATGTTACTGAATATAATAACTGAGAATTGTACTAGCCAAACCCCCAAAAACCATAAAGCAAAACTGTTTTTATATTTTTTTATGGTCGGGAAAAGTATGATGGCTATTATTAGCCAAAGTGTACTTGCTAGTATATCCAAAAGAATGGCAATCCTCATTTGAAGGGCGTTTTGAAAAACTTCATTTAAAAACGTTGGAGATACTACCATAGAGGTAGACAATCCTCTTAGTGTTACAGAAGGAATTCCCAATACCATTATCAACAGCAATAAAAAACCGACGGTTCTACCTATTTTTTGATTTAATTTCATGATTGTTCGTTTTTTGATTGGTTATTTTTTTATTAGTAGTTGTAAATTTTCTGTTTTGCGGTTTCAAATTCTCTTAGATAAGTCATTTTTTGGACCCCTCTATTAAAATTTGATGTCAAAAGACTTAATGCTCTTCTTGTTTCTTGATATGCAAATTCTGTATCTCTCTTTCTTTTGTTGGAAATACTAGAGACCACTCCTGTAATGAGGATTACAAGACCTATTAATAGAGGAAAGACAAGTCGCGGCATTTTGGTATCTGAATAGATACTTACTCTTTGTTTCATGATTGTTCGTTTTTTGATTGATGATGATTGTTTGTTTTTTGATGATGATTGATGAATAAACTCGTTTCTTACACGGAAGCTGACTTAAGTTTAAAAAAGGGTGTCAGATGATTATTAAGGACATATTTCCAAGGGATAACAACTATGTCCAGGATAACAGCAACAACACATATCCAAAGGAAGGATTCTGCTTCAGGAGTGACCAATGACGCTTCTTTCATTGGTAAATAAATACCAAGAGCCCAAGTCGCCTTATACGCAAGTTGTAAGAAAAGCAAGGGAAGCATTTTTAATGGATAACGAACCCCGATACCCATTAAAGTGGCATAAGATGCCCAAAAACTAAAAGCAACGCCAGTAATATAATCTAAAGGCTCATCAGGAAAGAGAAGATACTCCCATGCTTGAAAGGCAAGCCCGATAAATGTGAGCAAATAAAGCCCTCTCATCAGTACTAATCTAAGTTTAGAAAGTTTCTTGCCAGAATCTTGATTTGTGGTTGATTTCATGATTGTTCATTTTTTGATTGATGATGATTGATGATGAATAATTGTAACTGTTCGTTTTTTGATTGATGATGATTGTTCGCTTATTGATTATTGGTATGTTCTATTCTTCTTTCTTTTTATTGTTAAAATCAATCTGATTGATCTCTCCCTTAATGTTTACTATTCCGGTCGATGTGTTTTCATGTTTTAAAAAATCATAAGACAATTCCATATCTGCAGAACTTTCATCATAAAAGATTAGGTTCAATTTTTCTCCAGATACTTTACCCACAGTTTTAAAATGGGCTTGGGACCCGAATTTTAATGATGTGAGTTCTGGGTTGTCAATACGAATTGTTATGCTGTCTTTTTTCTTCAGTTTTTTAATGACCTCAATTACTAATTCTTCGTTCAGTACAGAAGTATTTATCGAGTCAATAAGGTGATTTGGTGCTTCAATGTTGATGCTAGGAGTTTCTCCTTGTTGAAAAAGGATTTTAACACGACTATCAACAGAAATACTGTTAAAACTGGGCATTGACCTATCTTCTGAAACCATTTTTATTGGAATTTTATTGGCATCCCCGTTTCTAATATGGCTATGGACAGACAATTGAAATGCTAAAGAAAAAAAGAGCAAAGCACCCAATATGCTCAGTAAAATAAGATTACTTTTTTTCATTTTTTTGTTGGTTGAATGTGTTTTTCAAGTCATCAAAAGAAATATTCAAAAGATTCATTTTTTTGAAAACTTCTGGTAACATATGTTCCATAAATTCCTTCTTTTTAATGGCCAGTACTTTGGCATAACCATCATCAGATACAAAGTATCCAATCCCTCTTTTGTTGTAAATCACCTCTAAGTCCTGCAAATGATTAAAGGCACGTATTGCTGTGTTCGGGTTTACTTCTACCATCATTGCAACTTCCCTCACAGAGGGAATCCTTTCGCCTTCTTTCCAGCGTTTCATCAGAATGTTTTCGTAAAAGAAATCCACAATCTGTAGGTAAATAGGTTTGCCATTATCAAAGTCCATATTTACACCTCCTTTTCAATCATTTTAAAATAGGCTACTACAAGCATAATGGGCCCAAACAGTAAACCATAGAACCATTTGCCCATTGTGGAAAAGTCTTCACCAACTTTATCAATTGCCTCAGATCCTATAGTCTCTCCAGAAAAAACCCCATAACTGTGATTGAATATTGCGAAAAGGATGAAATTGAACAATAAAAAAACTAATGCAACTAAGCCTAAAACCAATACGGTCTTGCCTATTCTGTTTCTTGCAAAAGTGATGGCACCAACTAAAAATATGGGTTGGATTATGAAATACATTTTTACGACATTCCAATAGTGCTCTGTAAAGACGGATAGTACATTAAAGTTTGCATTAAAGATTACTGTACCAACGGTGATGGCAAACATTCCCACAAGTATTGCCCATAAAGAAAATACGACAGTATAAATGATGGTTAATGTGAACCATTTTGCAGCAAGTCTTTCTGGAATTGATATGGGGAGCGATAGGTATAAATGGTTTGATTTAGTATCATTGAACTCTCTAAAAAGCGAAAAAGTGAACAAAATTCCCATTGGAATATAAAAGAATCCAAAAATTCCAAAAAACTCCTCCAATGCTAGCTTTTTATCCCATCCCATATTCAGTATGCAAAACAAAAAGAGCAGCACCGCAGCGACCAATAGACCGGTTATAAAGGTTGCTTTATGGATGGTTAGATCACGACGTATAAATTGCCCAATTCTTGAAAGACTAAACTCCTGTGCCATGGTGGATACTTTTTAGAACTGTGTTTATTTTGTTAGGTTCACTCAAAACGCCATTGAATAAGAGTTCAAGGTCTACCTCGCTCTCTTCTCTTTCATTTCGAGCCAAAATTGTCTTACCTCCAAAAGATGACTCAGAATAAAGAATGGAAGATTCTTCAATATTAGAGGCTTTTCCAAACCAGAGACCTTCTGAAACGGTTTCCAAAGATTCATCAAAAATTACATGAGCATTGTCCAAAACAACCACATGATTAATAAGGCTATGCAAGTCTCTCACCTGATGTGTTGAAATAACAATACATTTCCCCTCATCCACTGCGGATGCCATAACTTTTCTAAACTGGCTTTTTGAAGGGATATCCAATCCGTTGGTTGGCTCATCCATTAATAACACCTTAGTATTGGCGGCAATACCAAATGCAATCAGTACTTTTTTCTTTTGGCCAAAAGACAACTTGGAAATTAGGCTGATAGGGGAAAGCTTAAACTCTTCTATAAGTTCGTAAAACTGCTCTTTAGAAAACTTTGGATAAAAAGGAGATTGTACTTTTTCAAAAGTAGCAATTGATAAACTAGGCAACTCAAAGTCTTCTGTAATAAAAAACACATGTTGTAATGCCTCTACATTTCTTTCTTTAGTGCTTTCTCCAAGAAGAGTACAGGTGCCCGACTTTGGAAAGAGCAACCCCGTCATAATCTTCATTAAGGTACTCTTACCTTCCCCATTTTTACCAAACAAGCCATAAATATTACCTGTATTAAAATCCAGATTAATGGATTTGAGTACGGGACGGCTATTTTGGTAGTTGAAATTTAATTGTCTGACCGATAGCATTTATAGTGTATTAGATAACTAGAACACTACAAATATATATGAAAATCCTATACTTACAAATATTTTTTAAAAAAAGCGACTGATTTTGAGGGAGTTCTAGTTGATTAACGCAAAGGATTTAGTGATGTTCTCAAAGTCCATTCTGTAGGTATCTTTCCTATTTTGCATGGTCCAAGCCATTATCATGTAAACTTTTTCATCACCTTCAATGAAAGTTAAGAAATAGGTGATTTTATCTTCTATTCCTTCTACCTTTCCATCAATTTCCACCATTTCTGCATCTAGTCCATTAACCTGCATGCTTGCTGGAGTGGTCTCACTTTCTATATTCATGCTTTCAGCAAACAGTTGCATTTGCACATCTCTATAGTTTTCCACTAAGGAATATTCATCATTATACTGATCTAATTCCTTAAAAACATCAACAAATTCTTCTTTTGGCTCATCAATGACAATAACATACGTTTCTTTAAAAACATTTTGGTATTGTAATGAAGCCTCATCATTGAGTGTTGATGTTTTCCTCATATATTTTGGAAGGTTTACTTTGTATTCGTTATTGATCTCTATTTGATTGAAATTTTCAATATCAGAAGTACCTTCTTTTTCTTTTGTCTTGAAATTTATACATGAAGTCAAAGAAAAACCTAGAATGATGAACAGTAGGATTGTGAAGAGTTTTTTCATGGAGGAAAGTTGGCTGTTGGTTATAAAAACGATTATTGCTTTGTAATGTTGTAATTGAGTTTACTGGAATCTTATCCAGCTTTTTCATTATACTTTTAAAAGTATAAAATGTTCCATAAAAAAAGCCCCATTAGTTGGGGCTTGGATTAAAATGAAAGCTTGTTTTAGCTATTCTGTAAAAACTCATGAAGCCTTTCAAAAACGGAGCCCCAACCGTTGTAGAAGCCCATCTGCTCTTGTTGTTTGCAATACTCCTCTGTTTCGTGAACACAATTAAAGGTAAAATGGGTTTTATCACCATCGGCATTAAAGATTGCCTGTATTTCTACACCTTCTGTCATGGGTTTAAAGTTAGCAGTGGATACTATTTTTTTGTGCATGACTATTTCGGAATACACACCATCTGCAATGAATTCATTTCCGTCGGGCATTCGCATCGCATACTTCCAATTTCCCCCAACTTTAAAATCATGTTCCAATACTTTGGTTTCCATTCCCTTTGGCCCCCACCATTGGGCAACATGCTCAGGTTGTGTCCAGGCTTCCCACACCAATGCAATAGGCGCTTCAAAAGTTCTTTCCAAGGTTAGTGTTCTGTTTTTGGGATTGTTTACTTCACTCATCTTTTTTGTTTTTATTCTGTAATTGGGTTAGGTAATTTTCAAAAGAATCCAGCTTTTCTTCCCATAGATCTCTATATTGATCTATCCATAAAAAAGCGGGAATAAGGTTTTTCGGTTGAATCATGCAGTAGCGCTCCCTTCCTTGTTGATTAAAGGTCACAATACCACATTCCTCCAGTATTTTTAGATGTTTTGATATGGCAGGCCTACTCACATCAAATTTTTC
Organism: Flagellimonas sp. CMM7; assembly: GCF_021390195.1. Taxonomy (NCBI): domain Bacteria; kingdom Pseudomonadati; phylum Bacteroidota; class Flavobacteriia; order Flavobacteriales; family Flavobacteriaceae; genus Flagellimonas; species Flagellimonas sp. CMM7. The sequence goes on from NZ_CP090003.1 coordinate 3,568,515, forward strand.
GGCTACAGTGTTTACGGTCAATGTCTCTTTGGACAAAAGCTGAATGATATCTCTACGGACTGGGTCTGCAATGGCTTGAAAAACGTCTCTTCTCATATTATAGGTAACCGATTGGTTACAAATATAAATGTAATCATTCGGTTACACAAATAAATTTTTGGTCATTCAAGTATGGGTTGGGTTAATTCTCCGGTACATGGAACTTCAATCCTTTGGATAATCTATCCATCATTTTTAGAATCCGTATTGCCTTGGTTTCATCTGTTTTGGCGTTGTAAATCCAATCTATGTAGGCTTTTTGACTGCCCTCCGCAAAAGAATGAAAGGTTGTTAGAAGTTGTTCGGGTTCATTTTTAAAACATTCCAAAATTTCATCTGGAATTTCAAAAGAAGAATGGTCAGCATAAAGAATCACCTTTACATAATCACCATTCGTTTTGTTGATTTTTTTTCTAATTGCTGCTTTAACTGGAAGGAAGAGTTGACCGTTGCCCATGGGCATGAGCTTGTGCTGGTTTAATGTATAACCATCTATGGAGCCTCTTACTTTTACCCATCCAAATGGTGTGTTTTTGTTTTGTAGCACCTCAGAAATAGCTGCGTAAGTCCAGCCTCCTTTACCTGGGAATTTTTGAAGTAGATATTCTTGGTTCACAAGCGGTTTTTCCTTCTTCATTATTTAAGGAGAATTGTGATCTGATTTCCAATATCAGAAAGAGGCATCTTTATAAAGATACCTCTTAACCGATCAGTAATTTAATAGCTACGAAGTATTTCAAAATGTGAAACACCTTGTTCAGACTTCGAATTATCTGCTTCCTCCATAAGCTCAAAATAGGCTTGGCAAGCCAGATTTTTTTCGGCATTGCCCAATGCCGTTTTTGCATCTTCAATGGTTTCCCAGTATACCAAATCAATATAGTTTCTATCAAATTTCTCCAGTAAATCTCTTTTTAAAAAACCTTTTTGATTTTGCAGAAAATCGTTTTGCAGTGCTTCAGAAGCTTGCATTAACTCAGCTTCCGTAACTCCTTCCTTGATGGTAAAAGGAGCCCATTCCAACAGTTGTTTGTCTTTGTTCATTTCTTGACGGTTGTATTTTTTAATTGTATAACAAAATTAAAAAAGCTGGGTGTCAACTGTATGTCAGTAGTGTTTAGGAACAATTCTCCAATTGTGTATTAAAATAATCTTGCAAGCTGAAAGACTTTGCTTTTTCAGAAGTGGAGGACAATGTTTTTAATTCCAGAATTCGATCTAACCTAAAATTACGAATCTCATCCCTATGATGGCAAAAGGCAATTAAAATCCAACAATCGTCATTAAAATAAAGCCCTAATGGCTCTACATCGCGTTTGGTTACTTTATCGCTATATATGGTATGGTAGGTAATGTCAAGTAATCCAAAAGAGGTAATTGATTTCTGAATTATGGACAGAAATTTACTGGTAGGAGAGGTTTCGTTTTTATGATGATGGATGATTCTGCTCTCTAACAATTCTACCTTTTCTTTTTGTCCATTTTTTAAAACAGACTTTATTTTGGTCAAAACGGAAGCATAATTTTTTATGATGGAACTCTCTGCATTTTGGTGAACAAACCTTTCTGCTGTCACCAGGGCATTTGCTTCTTCCTCTGTAAAAGAAACGGGAGGCAGGCTATACCCATCCACAATAAAATACCCGGTTCCAGCTTCAGAACCAATTGGCACCCCTGATTCTTGCAATGTTTTTATATCGCGGTAAACGGTACGCAAACTAATATCAAAACTAGAAGCAATTTCTTTTGCTGTAATTACTCGTTTGGATTGTAGTTTTACTAAGATGGCCGTAATTCTTGTGAGTCTGTTCATGTATTTAGAATAAACTTTAAGGTTTAGATGCAGGGATTTTGGTACGTTGCTAAGCAATGCATTCCATCTATAAATTTACTGAGATAAAGTTAAAAACAACTCGGATTTTCCCAAACCGTTTTGTTCTACCAACTGCTTTTTTAATTCCAAAGTGGTTTGTGAGTGCTTATTGCAACTCGGTTCCAAACATTTATGACCGAGATAGCCATGATAATTTTCGAAAAGTAATGCTCATCAAATTTTTCAATTGCTTTTTTATACGTTTCATCAGTCAGTCCGTTCCTATGAATTAGGGTTACTTCTTCAGTAATTTGAAGAATAACTTGCTCTTCTTCTGAAAATACCTCCGCTGTTTGCCAAGCATCCAACAAAAAAAGGCGCTGTTGGCTTTCGCCATTTTTCAACGCTTCTTTTGTGTGCATATCTATACAGAAAGCACATCCATTAAGTTGTGAGGCTCTAATTTTTATTAGCTCATAATGCGCTTTGCTCAATCCACTTTGTTTCATATAATCCTCTAAGCCAAAAATGGCTTTATAGGCTAAGGGTTCTGCTACGTCAATTTGAATTCTTTCGTTCATTTTAAGTATATTTTTGATTGTTGATGCAAAGTTAAATGCACCAATCTTCAAAAAACTTAAACCCGCTTAAGAACGTTTCTTTGCTCGTATTTCGCTTACATATTCTGGAGTAAGGCCCAAAAAGGAGGCAATCAGATATTGGGGAACGCGTTGTGCAAATTGTGGAAACTGTTCGGTAAATTGAAAATAGATTTTTTCTTTAGAGAGGTCTGTCAAATACTTCATCTTAACCAAAGCGGAACCATACGAGATTTGATAAATGATTCGGAAATACTTTTCTAGCTGTGGAAATTCTTTTAATAATAATTCTTGCTTGCCATGGGTAATGGTAAGGAGTCGAGTGTTTTCAACCGCCTGAATGGAAAAATCTGTCACAGTTTGATTATGATAGGCCAAATTATCTGTCATCCACCAGTTTTCAATGGCAAATTGTACCGTACGCTCTACACCTTTATCGTTTGTAAAAAACATATGGAGGCAGCCATCCAAAACAAAATGATTATCTCTACAGATAGAGCCTACTTCAACTAAAATCTCTTTTTTCTTCACGGTACGCAGCTCAAAATACCGAAACATTTTTTGAAAATCGTCTTCTGTTAATGCTACATATTTATTAAAATGGCGGAATAGTTGTTTTGGCATTTTCGTTTCTTATAGCTTTAAATCATAAATAATATTTCTTCAATCCGTTCTCTTTTTGAAATATGTTTTGGATTTATGCTTTCATATTCTTCAATATAACCAAAGAAAAAAAGTCGCTCATTGATAGTCATTCCAATAACAATGCTCTTTATTGAGTTTTTAAAATTCCAGAATAAATTTTCACATTTTTCTTGATCTGAATTTTCCGGATATGACCATCCAAACATCCTCCCTTCTTTATCTAAATGTTCAATTAGATTACGATTATTTTCCGGTTTTTGAGACGCTATCTCTTTTCTTACCTCAGTAGTTCGGTTTAAATGATCCTCTACTCTTTGATCTAGTTGATTTTCTTTAGAAATTCTCGTCAATTCAACAATATAGGTGTCAAGTAAAATTTCAATATCAATAGAATAACTCATACTAGATTTTGTAGTTATTACTTGATTTATATTATCACTTTTCCCTTTAATGAAGCTTCAATCCTCCCACTCGGTGTGAAAAATACCTTCTTTATCCAATCGTTCATAGGTGTGGGAACCAAAATAATCGCGTTGCGCTTGTATTAAATTTAAGGGCAATCTGCTGCTGGTATAGGCATCAAAATAGGTAAGGGCATTGGATAGTCCAGGTAACGGAATACCATTGGTTGCCCCATAGGCCACTAATTCACGTGCGGCACTTACTGTTTCTTGTACTTTATCCACAAAAGAAGGAGAGAGTAATAAATTTTGTAATTCAGTATCAGCTTTAAAGGCTTCGGTAATGTCCGCTAACAGCGCGGCGCGTATAATACAGCCTGCTCGCCATATTTTTGCAATTTCGGCCAGTTCCAGTTCATATCCATATTCTTTGGAAGCATCTGCCAATTGGTGCATGCCTTGTGCATAGGTAATGATAAAGGCAAAGTACAGCGCACTTTCAGCTTTGTTCACCAGAGTTTTCTTGACCACAGATTCCGGAGCGGGACGCCCATATAGTTCATCTGCTTTTACGCGTTCTTCTTTTAGGGCAGAAATCTCACGCATACTTACCGCAACATCTATAGTAGGGACTGGGATACCTAAATCCATCGCGTTTTGTGAAGTCCATTTTCCAGTGCCTTTTTGTTTGGCCTTGTCCAATATCTTATCAACTAAATGGCCATCACCCAAATCGTCTTTTTGCTCAAAAATTTCCGAAGTGATTTCAACCAAAAACGATTGCAATCGCCCTGCATTCCAAGAAGCATAGGTTTCATGAAGTTCTTCATTGGTTAAATCCCCAGCCTTTTTCAAAAGATCATAAATTTCTGAAGTCAATTGCATTAAACCATACTCAATGCCATTGTGCACCATTTTCACATAGTTTCCTGCAGACTTTGGCCCTAGATATGCCACACAGGGCTCACCTTCATATTTGGCGGAAACGGCTTCAAAAATGGGTTTTACATGTTGATAGGCGTCTCTGGAACCTCCAGGCATAATGCTTGGTCCTTTACGGGCTCCTTTGGCACCTCCAGAGACTCCAGCTCCAAAGAAGTTAATGCCTTTCTCTTGCAAGTAAGCTTCTCTTCTGTCTGTGTCTGTAAAAAAAGAGTTTCCCCCATCAATAATAATATCACCCTTGTCCAAATGAGGAAGCAGATTGTCAATAACAATATCAACCACTTTTCCTGCTGGAACTAACAGCATTATTTTTCTGGGCGTACTCAGCCCTTGCACAAAAGTGGCAACATCTGAAGTGGCATTTACCTTAGCTGCATCTCCTCCTTCTTTAATAAGCGCATTTACTTTTTCCTCATCTAAATCATTGCCAAAGGCGGTAAAACCATTGTCCGCAACATTAAGAATAAAATTACGCCCCATTACCCCGAGGCCTACGAGACCAAAATCATATGTGTTTGACATCTTCTTTGTTTTTGCTTTCTTGCGTTAAGACAACACTAAGTAAGCTATTTATTGAATTCCGAACCTAAAATAAACGTTATATTCGTTATGCTCAAAATTAAATGGACAGGTTAAATTGTTTTTTTAGAAAAAGCGCTTTAAATCATGGCTTTTTGAGTCATCCAAACAAGTACACTTAGAATTTATGAAAAAGACCAATAACCAAATGCTCGTTATTTTTGGGGCTTCGGGAGATTTAACTGCAAGAAAGCTTATCCCAGCTTTGTTCAATTTATATGTTGCCAAACAATTGCCTAAAAATTTTGTGGTTTTAGGGGCAAGTAGAAGTGACCTTTCAGATGAGGAATTTCGGAATAAAGTAGTTTACCAAAGCCCATATTTAAAAGCAAAGATTGAGGATCTTAAAGAAAACTATGTAAAAGGATTTGCAGACAGCCTTTTTTATGAAGATTTGGGTAGTGATTACACTGCTGAATATACCAATTTGGCTGAACGCATAACCACTTTAAACGGGTTACACGGTACAGATAACAATTACATGTTCTACCTATCCACTCCGCCAAGTTTGTATGAGCCAATAGCCAAAAATTTGGCAGATGTAGGCTTAAACAGTCAAGAAAAAGGATGGAAAAGGGTTATAGTAGAAAAACCGTTTGGATACAGTTTGGAAACTGCCAAAAAATTGAATACTGGCCTTCAACAATATTTTAAAGAACCACAGATTTATAGAATTGACCATTATTTGGGCAAGGAAACAGTACAAAATCTTCTGGTAACACGATTTTCCAACAGTATTTTTGAGCCACTTTGGAACAGAAATTATATTCACCATGTGGAGATTACCAATGCGGAGAGTGTAGGGGTTGAAAAAAGAGGGGGGTATTATGATAAGTCAGGTGCGCTGCGCGATATGTTCCAAAATCATTTGATGCAAATAGTTTCTTTGGTAGTAATGGAGCCCCCTATTGGCGACCAGCCTGAAGAAATTAGGAACGAAAAGGTGAAGGCATTGAAGTCCCTTAGAATTATGAAGGATGAGAAAACCTTTTTTGACAATACCATTCGCGCACAATACGTAGCTTCAGAGATTAATGGAGAAAAAGTGAAAGGCTACCGAGATGAGGATGGGGTTGACCCAAATTCTACAACTGAGACGTATGCCGCTATCAAATTTTTTGTAGATAACTGGCGGTGGGAAGGCGTTCCTTTTTACGTACGAACCGCAAAACGGATGCCTACCAAAGTAACGGAAGTCATTATTCATTTTAAATCACCGCACCATCAAATTTTCAAGGATTCTGGTGTTAACAACAAAGACAACAAATTGATTATTCGTATTCAACCGGATGAAGGAGTGTTGATTAAATTTGGAGTAAAAGTACCCGGGCAGGGCTTTAAAGTAGAAAGAGCCAACTTGGACTTCTACTATTCCAGTTTAGCACAAACCTATGTAATGGAAGCCTATGAGCGACTTTTGTTGGATGCCATGCAAGGTGATGCTACCTTATATGCCAGGGCGGATGAAGTGGAAGCAGCTTGGGAGTTTGTAGATCCAATTTTAAACTACTGGAAAAACGGTAAAGACGTTAGAATGTATGGTTATGCTGCTGGTGTTTGGGGTCCTGAAAATGCTGATGAATTGATAGATGACTTAGGTTTTTGGCGAAATCCGGGTTCAAATTTAGCGGATGACCCGGGGTATTGTGTGATTTGTTAGATTCAGTTATCAGTTATCAGTTATCAGTTATCAGTTATCAGTTATCAGTTATCGGTAGTCGGTAGTGTCAGTTCGAGTGCAGTCGAGAACGATTCAAGTCAAAGAAATTAGTTTATGGAGTTAAAAATATTTAAAGATAAAAACGAAGTAGCCCAGCAGTTTTCCGCTTATTTTTCTGAATTGGTTGAAGGTAAATCAGTCTTCCATGTTGCACTCTCCGGTGGGAGCACACCAAAAATTGTATTTGATGTTTTGGCCGATGAGTTTTCAGTTAAAATTGATTGGAGCAAGATTCATTTTTATTGGGGTGATGAACGATGCGTGCCTCCAACGGATGACGAAAGCAATTATAAAATGACCGTGGAACATCTTTTTTCAAAAATTGAAATCCCTGAAACTAACATCCACAGGATTTTAGGGGAAAATAACCCGCAAGAAGAAGCAAAACGATACGGAGCGTTATTAGAAGACCGGTTGCCTTCTCAAAACGAAACGCCTCAATTTGATTTGGTCATTTTAGGAATGGGAGATGACGGACATACGGCTTCTATTTTTCCACATGAAATACAATTGTGGGACTCCGACAAAAACTGTGAAGTGGCCATTCATCCAGATTCAGGGCAGCGAAGGGTTAGTATTACAGGTAAAATCATTAATAGCGCTCAAGAAGTAGCCTTTTTGGTTACTGGAACTGGAAAAGCAGAAAAAGTTGAAGTCATTATTGAAAAAATAGATGGGTATGAAGTTTATCCTGCTTCTTTGGTGCATCCAGATTCTGGAAACCTAGTTTGGTTTATGGATAAGGATGCCGCTTCTGGACTGAATTAGTCCAAATCCAATTTTACATTTTGTCCATCTAGAAATTCCAGGTACTCTTTCACTTTAAAATTAGACGATTCATATTTGCTATCCCTTGAACTTGCTGAAGCTTTACGTTCTAAACTTCGTGCAAAACGGCGAATACCCTGCTTATCCTTTAAGATTAATCCTGGAATCACAATATTTTTGCCATTTTCATCTTTGGCCACCATGGTAAAGTAAGAGGAATTACAATGCTTGGTCTTACCCGTGGTAATATTTTCAGACTCTACTCGTACACCCACAACCATAGATGTTCTGCCCGTATAATTAATAGATGCTTTTAATGTGACCAATTCCCCAACCTCAATTGGGTTTAAAAAATCCACCCGATTTACAGAAGCGGTTACACAATAGGCTTGCGAATGTTTTGAGGCACAAGCAAAGGCAATTTGGTCCATTAAATTTAAAATGTGCCCTCCGTGTACTTTACCCCCAAAATTGGAATGGGAGGGAAGTATAAGTTCTGTTATGGAAACGTTGGATTCTTTGGCGATTTTGAACTTTTTCATTTTAGTTTATAAAATGTGGAGATGCTTCAGGTTGTATTTTGGTAATAAAATGTTTGGTGTCACCTAACCAAAAAAAGGTAGAATACCGTTCCTTATAAGTCACTTTGACATAACGTCCTTGGTATTCCTTCATTTGTTCAATGACTTCTTCTTGGCTATCCTCCACCGAAAAGGAAAAAATATTGGTACCTGATACTCCTTGACTTATTTGACCTTCCCACGTTTTTACCAATACCCCTTTTCTGCTAAATTTTATCAATTCACCAGAACGATATCCTTCACTAAAAGGAACATAATAAATAAAAGCGAAATAGGCAGCAATCCCGAATAGAATTACCGAGATGCCGATAAACAAAACTTTTCTCATGGGTTACAGTTCAAGTTTAGGTTCTTCATAATCGTCTTCTTCAGCACGCTTTAAAATAGGTTCTGGAATGGATTTCTTTGCTTTTGCACCCATTTTTTTAAGTTTTTCAATGCTTGTAACTATGTTTCCTCGGCCTTCAACCAATTTATTCATCGCACCCCTATATTCGATTTTGGCTTCATCCATTTTTTTGCCAACTCTGGTTAAATCAGATACAAATCCTTCAAATTTATCGTAAAGTGCACCCGCTTGCCGAGCAATTTCGATAGCATTTTTCTGTTGTTTTTCGTTGTTCCACATAGTATCAATGGTACGTAAGGTAGCCAATAGTGTGGATGGAGTAACGATAACAATATTTTGTTCAAAAGCCTTGTTGTACAAAGAATTATCATGGTTTATTGCAACGGCAAATGCTGGTTCTATGGGAACAAAAAGTAAAACAAAATCTGGACTTTCCATCTCGTATAAATCCTCATATTTTTTTGCTGAAAGCTGCTCCACATGCTTTCTTAAGGAATTAATGTGATCTTTTAAATGTTTTTCCTTCAGCTCGTCTTCAGCATTGGTGTAGCGTTCATAGTCTGTTAATGAAACCTTGGAATCCACTACCATCTTTTTACCATCGGGAAGATGGATGATGACATCTGGTAAAACACGGCTTCCGTCTTCAAGGGTAAAACTTTGTTGTACGCTATACTCTCTATCTTTTTCTAAGCCAGATTTTTCCAAGACACGTTCCAACACCAATTCTCCCCAATTCCCTTGCATTTTGCTATCACCCTTTAAAGCTTTGGTCAAATTTTCTGCCTCTTGGGTAATTTTAAGGTTCTGATTTTGAAGGTTGAGCAACTGTTCTTTTAAAGCTGAATTAATGCTTATGTTTTCCTTTTGAGTTGCTTCTACTTTTTTCTCAAACAACTGAATTTTTTCCTGAAGCGGATTCAAAATCTGTTTTATATTTTTTTGATTCTGCTCTGTAAACTTGGTACTTTTTTCATCAAGAATTTTGTTGGCCAAGTTTTCAAACTCTTTGGTAAATTTCTCCTGTAATTTTTCTACTTCTTCCTTTTGTTCTGTATTGATGCGTTGCAGGTTTTCTAAATCAGCCTGATAACGAACAATTTGGTTTCCTTGCTGTTCCTTTTCAGATTGCAGTTGTTTTTTTTCTGCATCACCAGACAGCAACTTATCATTTAAAACATTGATAGAACTGTTCAATTGCTGTTCCCGCTCGTTCCAGACACTTTCATTTGACTTTGTCTTTAGCTTTTGGATATACATACCCAAAAACAAGCCAATAGCAATAGCTAGTATCCCAACAATTAGATAAATCAATGTGCTACTCATAGAATTTATTTCCTCGCATAAAGATAAAGGTTCCTGTGTTTCATTCTACAGACTCAGGATGACTTTTCAAACGATAAAATCTATTTTTTCACTTTAAAAGAGCCCGTTTTGGCATCAAATAGAACCATCTCAGAGGGAAATAAATTTTCAAAATGCTTTTGCTCAATCAATTCGCAGGGTTTTCCAAATGGATTATCAGCTCCATCCAGTATCAAAATTTTGTCACACAGTTGAATGGCCAAATCAATTTCATGACTGGTAAAGAGTATGGTCTTTTCCTTATCATGTGCCAGTTGCTGTAGTAATTTTAGAATTTGCACTTTGTGGTATAAATCCAGATGGGTAGTAGGTTCGTCCAATAAAATTAGGGGTGTGTCTTGCGCCATGGCGCGTGCAATCAATACCCGTTGTAGTTGCCCGTCACTGAGTTCATGGCATTTATTGTGCCTTAGGTCATTTAACAAAAATGCAGTCAAGCTATCTTGAATAAAAGTTTTATCAGATTGGGATAATGTGTCAATCCAATTGGTATAGGGTTGTCTTCCAAGAGCGATTAATTCTTCTACTGTAAGGTTTTTGGACGATGGTTGCTCCGTTAATACTACGCTGAGTTCTTGGGCCAATTTTGGCGATGAGTAATCTGCTAGATTTTCACCTTTAATTGTAATGGATCCTGATAGTTCTGGCTGAAGGTTTCCAAGCGTACGCAGCAATGTTGATTTCCCCACTCCGTTTACACCAATAATGGCACATAATTCACCTGAATCGCAAGAAAAATTGATGTTTTTGGCAACGGTTTTGGATGTGTAGCCAATTGCTAAATTATTAATCGATATGGTATGGATTTTTGGGTTGGACATTAAAATAACATTTTACGTTTTCGTACCAACAACCAGATGACCACCGGTGCTCCAACAAGTGAAGTAATTGCATTTATAGGTAACACATTGGCAGAATTTGGTAATTGAGCAATAGTATCGCACAACAACATTAAAATGGCCCCATAAAGAAACACGGACGGAATTAAAACACGGTGTTCCATGGTATCAAAAATTTGCCTGGTCAGGTGAGGTACTGCTAAGCCTACAAAGGCAATGGGCCCAGCAAATGCGGTAATACCTCCAGCCAACAATCCAGTGGCAATGATAATGAACAATCTGGATTTTTTTAAAGAAACACCAAGGCTTTGCGCATAGTTTTCGCCCAATAAAAAAGCGTTCAATTTTTTAATGGAAAGAATGCTCAATAACATTCCTACACCAACAATTCCGCCAAGCAGGATAACTTGTTGGGATGACAGATTACCCACGCTACCATAAGACCAAAAAATAAAGCGCTGCAAGTTTTCTGCGGTTGAAAAATATGCCAATACACTCACGATGGCCGCTGTAATACTGCCAAACATTAAACCAATGATCAGTAGTGCCATGGTATCTTTTATGCGATTTGCCACTAGAACTATTACAAGAAGGACAAGGAAACTCCCAATACTGGCCGCAATGGCCAATGAAACATCACTCAAAAGCGTAAAAGAAGTAAGACCTGTAATGAGCGAGGCCCCCATTAAAAGTAGTGCAGCTCCTAGACTTGCTCCGGAACTAATGCCCAGAACAAAAGGACCTGCCAAAGGATTGCGAAAGAGCGTCTGCATCAATAAGCCACTTATAGAGAGTCCACCTCCTACCAAAATAGCGGTAAACGCTTTGGGAATGCGATAGTTCCAGATAATGTAGTTCCATGAATCAATTTTAACTTCTCCTCCAAATAGAGAAGATAGTATGGCTTTAAAAGGGATGGTTACAGAGCCAGAACTGATATTTAGTATCCATGCAAAAAACAATGCTAAAAGAATCAGCACAAAAGAAATGCGATATGATTTGGCCTGCTGCATTTAGTTCAAAGGCATATAAAAACGAGGTTTATGATCAGGAAGAAGTTGTGGGTGCAGAATGGATATTAGATCTTTGAGCACCAAATCTGGACGTTGAGGGGCCAGTTCATAAAAAAGGAGTCCACCCGTAGCTCCTTTATTTATAGCGTTTGAGAAAACTTTTTTATTTGTAAATGCTTCAAATTGTTTGTAATGTGCATTGACCTCTTCCAATTCTGTATATGACGTATGCAAAGACGGATTAAACCAAAATTCAGCCTGTTGGCCTTTTTCTAAAACAGCTTCTAAACTTAATCCAATACTTCCTTTTACTTCCGTATCTGCCCAAAGAAATTTGGCATTGGCATCTTTTAAAAATTGTCCCATCCAACTTTCCCCACCTGATACGTACCAAACATCTTTGTATAGCCCGCCTGTTAAAACGGTTGGTTTTTTTGTCGCTTTTTTAGCTAAAAGTTTGGTTTTGTTATACGACTCTTCAATCCCCTTAAAAATGCTATCTGCAACTGCTTCTTTTTGAAAGAAGGGAGCAAAGAACTTAATCCATTCCGCTTTTCCTAAAGGAGTCGACTCGGTCCAATCACCATTGTAAACAATAGGAATATTGGATTGTTTTAGTGTTTCATATGCCCTATTTACACCATTTATTCCAAAGCCTACAACAACTTCTGGATTCAATTCCAAAGCAATTTCAGTATTAATATTTTCATTGGTTCCTAATTCTTTGATCAATCCAGAATCAATTCGTTTTCTGGCCGCTGTTGATGAAATTAAGTTCATATCTGGAAACCCAATAACAGCATCTAATGCCCCTAAGGCCTCTAAAGATGGAATGTGCGTTGTTGAAGTTACCACCATTCTTTCCACGGGGATTGCTACTATTGCGTCGTAGGCATCACGGGGAAGAGTAATGGAAGCCAAATTTTCTCTAGGAATCAATGCGTATTTAAAAGCGATATCCGAACCAGGCCAAGCAGATTTTACCTCAATAACCGTAAAACTGCCGTTTTGTTCTACGGTGAAGCCCGTAGCATGTTCAATTTTAATTTTTGTTTCGATTTGTTCAACAGGAAGAGACTTCTTTTTTTCTGCGCAATTGGAAAGAAAAAAGATGATTGGAGTAATGAAAAGAAGTGTTGAAAGCAGTTTTTTTGACATAGCCCCAAATGTAAGATTATTTAACTTTTACAAAAAAAGATTAAACAGAATGATTACATTCGTGCCGAATTTTGGTTCATGCAAGGAGCTTTTCTTTGTATGATTAAAAGGGAATCCGGTGAGAATCCGGAACTGTTCCCGCAACTGTAAGCTATGCCGAAAGCAATTGATTTTAAAAATCAATCCTAGTAGGTGCTTGCCACAACTTCAAGACCACTGCATTTAAGAGCGGGAAGGTAGTAGGCAAGACGCAAGTCAGGAGACCTGCCCAATTCAAACAAAAACATGTTAAACTTTCGGGTAAAAGGTTTACGTATGGGTACAGACATACTATTCTCCCGTTTATTCAAGTAAACGAAATGAAAAAAAGTATTTTATTTTTAAGTGCCGCTATTTTGGCGGGCAAAGGCCTTTCTGCGCAAGATTCGCAGCAAGATTCAGTTCAAGTGCAACAACTGGATGAGGTTGTTGTCAGTGATTCGCGTTTTGCATTGAAACGAGAAAATTCCGGTAAGACGGTCATTAAGATTACTGCCGAAGAGTTGGAACGTAATCAAGGTAAAACGGTAGCAGAACTCATCAACACAAAAAGTGGTATTGAACTCACCGGTAGTAGAGGTCGTGATGGTTCTGTGTTCGGTGTTTTTGCCCGTGGTGGTAGGGGCAAACAGGTATTGATCATTATTGATGGAGTTCGCGTGGCCGATCCATCGTCTTTTTCGGCCGAATACGATTTACGGTTGTTATCCACCCCGGAAATTGAATCCATTGAAATTATTAAAGGTGCGGCAAGTACTTTGTACGGAACCAATGCAGCTACTGCAGTTATCAATATTACCACAAAGAAAAGCTCCAAAAAGGAAATTACGGGGAATTTTCAATCTACTGTGGGCACAAACCAGACCTCTGATGACCAGAACTACAATCTGGCAAGTTTTGCCAACAGTGCTCTGGTAAGTGGTACATTAAATAAGTTCAGTTATAGTGCAGCATTTTCAAATCGTTATTCAGATGGGATTTCTGCTGCTACCACTCCGGAAAATGAAGAAGATTCTTTTTCACAGTTTAGTACCACTATTAAACTTGGCTATAAATTTTCTGAAAAATTTGAACTCACGGTTTATGGGAACCAAACCAAGTATGATACCGAGTTTGATGCTTCATTTGCTGAAGCGCCAAATCAAACCAAGTTAGACCAACAAAGGGTAGGGATTTCCTCGTCTTATGAATATGCAAAAGGGTCACTGCATATTAATTCGGCCTACACGGATTATGAAACAGATTCTAAATCTACTTTTGGAGAAAGTATTTCCGAAGGAAAAAACCTAGTGCTCAACGTTTATAATAAATACGTTTTTGCGGATAAATTATATACCGTTTTAGGGGTTGATTTCTTAAAGGACGAAGCTACTTTTACTGATAACGAAGAACAGACCATTGTAGATCCGTATGTAAATGTGGTCTATGTTTCGGAATTTGGACTTAACCTAAATGCAGGGGCTAGGTTCAATACGCATTCTGAATATGGGAATCATTTGGTCTACAATTTTAACCCTTCCTACGTTTTTTCGTCTGCCAATGGTTATGTAAAGTTGCTGGGATCTTATGCCACTTCATACATTACACCTAATTTAACACAGCTGTTCAGCAGCTTCGGAAATGAAGATCTAGAACCTGAGGAGAACGGAACAATAGAGGGTGGAGTAGAATATGCGGTAAATGATAAGTTGCGTTTAAGTGCCATTTATTTCAGCAGAAATGAGAAGAATAGAATTGGTTCTGATGAAAACTTTATCAGTGCCAATATTGCTGATGAGATAGATGCAACGGGTATTGAAACCGAAGTAACATGGAAGCCAATCCCAGCATTCAATGTAAACTTAAACTATGCATTTACGGAACGTAAGGGTGATAATGCCATTCGTATTCCAAAGCATAAAGTAAATGCCTCTTTCGGATATTCATTTTCGGATAAAACTTATGTTTCTTTAAATTATCAATATACAGGAGACCGATTTGACACCGATTTTAGAACCTTTGAAGATGTTGCATTAGACCCGTTTTCATTGGTTAATCTTTATGTAGGGCATCAATTGTGTGATAATTTTAAGTTGTTCATCAACGCCAATAACCTTTTGAATGAGGAGTTTGTAGAGGTTATTGGTTTTACTACTAAAGGGAGAAACATCAATGCTGGTTTTAACTTTACCTTTTAATTGATTAATTTGATGATATGTTGAAGGTCTGTTCTTTTATGCCCGCTGTTACCCAAATGATTTATGATATGGGTTTGGATGGGCATTTGTATGGAGTCACTTTTGAATGCCCAGAACAGGCCTTAAATGAGAAGAAACCTGTGGTTCGGTGTATTTTGGAGGGGAAAAATCTATCCAGTCAAGAAATAGACGCACTTTTTTCTGCAAGCAAGCATCAAGGAAAAGATTTATACTATGTAGATGAACCGCTCTTGGAACAGATTTCTCCTGATGTTATCTTCACGCAGGATATGTGTGATATCTGTCAAATAGATACTGCATGCACAGCGGCTGCTGTAGCTAACCTAAAAAAACAACCAGAACTAATTTCCATTAGCCCAGAATCGTTGGAAGATGTTTTTCAATCCGCCATTACAATTGCTAAAGCAATGGGCAAAGAAGAGGTAGCTTATACTTATTTGGATGGATTGCATAAGCGTATTGATACAGTGATAGATAAATTAAGGGAGGCCAAGGCTTTGCCAAAAAGAATTATGCTGATGGAATGGTTAGATCCAATATTTAACTGTGGTCATTGGATTCCCCATCAAATAGCATATGCTGGGGGTATAGATATGCTTTCTAACCCTTCTGGGGACAGTATTGTAACACTTTGGGACAAAATAATAAAGTATGACCCAGAAGTGTTGATTATTGCTCCATGTGGATTTACTGTTGACCGTACTCTGGAAGAGATGCATATTTTAACTGAAAAAGATGGGTGGAACAGTTTAAAAGCAGTTCAAGACAATGCTGTTTTTATTGCTGATTTTGATATGTTTACCCAATCCTCGGCCAATACTTTGGTTGATGGCATAGAGTTGTTAGCAGGCCTTTTTCATCCAGATGTGCTTGAAGTCCCTAAAAGACTGTCAGAGAAATACAAACCTTTCAATATAAAGGTCATTCAAGAATAAAATTGATATGAATAGATATAAAAAAAGCGGCTCATTGAGCCGCTTTTTTTTATTTGAGATTTAGTTTAATAGGTTTATCCAAAAACATATTGTCTTTACCCGGTTTAAACATTTCCGTGCCCATAAGCACTTTTCCTGTCATTAGCGGTTCAAAGCTTGCTTTGCTGGTTAAGCCAGTAATTTCTTGTAGAGCTCTTGCCAAAAGTGGTTCGGCAGGATTGCCCAAAACACCTAAGTTGCCAAAATCCTCTTCTAAAACAATATTTGGAACCAAACCATCTGTGTAATCAAAAAATCCGTCTGCATTCTCGTTTCGGCCCACCAAAGGTTGTATGGCCCAACTGTTCTCCGGATTTATAGAATTTTCTCTTGAAGCGCTATAGATATAATCGTTATCTGGGTCGTCTACCATGGTGATGGAAAATTCATTTTTGCCACGTGTGGTTTCTCCAATATGGATAACTTGAACATATGGTGCAAGACCGTTCATGACCAATTCACTTGCAGATGCCGAACTATTGGTTGCAATTACATAAACCCTGTTTAAGTTCAGGGTATTTATAGGACTTCCATCATTGGTGGTCGCAGCAAAATAATCTTCAAGTTGAGATGCACTAAACTGAGACTGTATTTTAGCGTTCCATCGTTGTCTAATATAGAGGTCATTGGTGTTTGTACCATAAATCATGCTTGCCAACAGGCGAGAAGAATTTACTGACCCCCCTGGATTATAGCGCATATCCAAAACTAAATCTGTAACATTATCCGCAGCAAACTGACCAAAGGCATCATTCAGTTGCTCATCAAAACCGCGGGTAAAACCATTGTACATGAGGTACCCTATTTTCGCTCCACCAATATCTAACGTATTGGCAACAAGAACAGGGTTTTCTGTCAGCCCTTCAAGTTTGGTTAAAGACACTTCTTCATCAGTATCCGTAATGGTGGACCCATTAATAGTGGCCAACCCTAAGGAATAGGTGTCATTATCTCCAAATAACAAATCCCGAAAATTACCTGCAGTTAATTGTTGACCATCAACCCGAGTAAAAATATCACCGCGTTGTATGTCTTTGGTTGCTGCATCAGAATTAGGAATTATATAACGAACATAACCAAACACATTATCTCCACTTGCAAAGCTGACCAATCCAAACTCCAGACCGTTACTTTTAGATATTCCATTAAGGCCATTGACCAAAGTAGTATAGTCTTCATTTGAAAAGCTAAACCTATCTTCGGTAAACTGAATACCATTGTAAAAATCTAACGGATCAGGAGTTCCTTGTAAGAACTCTATGTATTCAGAATCAGAGGAAAATCTATTGTCGGCTAAATTAGGAACTTCACCTTGCCAAAAGTACCATAGGTTCATGGCACGCCACATAAAGTTTTGGACAACAATATCTGTTGGTACCGCATCATCATCACTGTTACAAGAGTTTAGGAGAATTCCAAGTCCAACTAAAAGGAACAAATATTTTTTCATAGCTAATTTTTCGTAAGAATTATCAATTATCATTCCATATAATTAGGAAAGAATAGTAGGTTGGTGGTATAAATTTTTAAATTCTTACAAATTTTCGACTACAAAATAGATACATATAAGGAGACTGCAAATTTTTTGTAACAAAATTCGATATACGTCGTCGTGATTATGTAGGCAAATTTAAATAGCTTACAAACAACTAAGAAAACCAAATGAAACAAGCCGAATTTTTAAATACAGTGATGCCCTTTAAGGACAAGCTATACAGACTGGCTAAACGGTTGTTGGTTTCTAGGGAAGAAGCAGAAGATGCCACTCAGGAAATTTTGCTAAAACTATGGTCAAAAAATGAGACCATGGAAGAGTATAAAAATGTAGAGGCCTTTGCAATGACCATGACCAAAAACTTTTGTTTGGACAGATTAAAATCCAAGCAGGCAAGTAATTTAAAGTTGGTGCACAGCAATTACAATGATGAAAGCACATCTTTGCAGAGACAATTAGAAGCAGAAGATAGTGTTAGGTGGATGGAAAGAATTATGGATGGGCTGCCGGAACAACAAAAAATGGTACTGCAGTTAAGAGATGTTGAACAATACGAGTTTGAAGAGATTTGTGAATTGCTAGATATGAAACCAACAGCAGTACGAGTGGCACTGTCACGGGCAAGAAAAGTAGTAAGACAAGAATTAGTAAAAAAACATAGCTATGGAATTGGATAACATAGAAAAATTATTGGAAAAGTATTTTGAAGCAACTACAACGGTTGCAGAAGAAAAAGAATTACAAGTTTATTTTTCTCAGGAAAGTGTAGCAACACATCTAGAGCAATATAAACCCATGTTCAGTTACTTTTCTAGCGCCAAGGAAGAACGGTATACCAAGCAGGTTCCATTAAAACCTAGAAAAAACTATTATAAATGGATTTCCGTAGCAGCCGTAGCAGTTTTAACCTTTGGCATTTATTTTGGTAATGAATACCAAGAGAAAAAGCAGGCAGAGTATGCCTATCAAGAAACCAAAAAAGCTTTTGAGCTCTTAGCAACAAATTTTGGTAAAGGCACAGAAAAGGTCGCCTATTTGCAAGAGTTTGAAACCGCAAAACAAAAAATTTATAACAATAATTAAATCGTAAATAATGAAAAGGAATATTTTAATAGTATTAATAGCCGCACTGCCGCTTACGGGGTTTTCGCAATCACTCTTTGATAAATTTGAGGATTTGGATGATGTAACCTCCGTTGTGGTGAACAAGAGTATGTTCAATCTGTTGGCAAAGATAGATGTTGAGGTGGATGATCAAGAGGCCCAGGATTTTATGGATGTGGCCAGCAGTCTCAAAAGTTTAAAGGTATTTACCACAGATAACAAACAAATTGGGGATGATATGAAGTCTTCAGTGAGCAGTTATCTTAAGTCTTCAAGGATGGAAGAGTTGATGCGTGTGAAAGATAAGGATGCCAATGTGAAGTTTTACATTAAGCAAGGTAAAGATGAAGACCATGTTAGTGAATTGTTGATGTTTGTTACAGGTTTGAAAGAAGTAGAGGCCGATGGAAGAAAATTTGAAACTGTACTACTTTCTTTAACAGGAGATATTGACCTGAACAAAATAAATTCGTTGACAAACAAAATGAATTTGCCAAAGGAGTTGAACAACGCTGGTAAGAAACAATAAATAATGAACAGTTTTCAGTTGACGGAATGCGAATTTTAGTTAATTGAAAACTGTACAAGATCAATCAAAAAACATCAAAATGAAAAAAGTAATTATAATACTATTGATGGGAATGCTTCCCTATATGGGGATTTCGCAGTCAATATTTGATAAGTTCGAGGATTCGGATAGAATAGGAACAGTGACCATTAACAATGGTATGCTAAAGCTGGTAACGGTTATGATGGCTGATGAAAAGGATGAGGATACCAAGGATTTTGTAGAGTTGGCCAAGAGCATCAACAATATCAAGATTTTTCTTTCTGAAGATGAAGGAGCTGCAGCGGACATGGCTACGACCATGAAGCAATATGTAAGGTCTTCGAAATTGGAAGAGTTAATGAAAGTAAGAGATGGTGACACTAATCTTAGGTTTTATATAAAGAATGGGAAAAATGAGGATAGGGTAGAAGAGTTATTAATGTTCGCGACTGGAATCGATGATAAAGGACATGGGGGCAAACATCACAAGTTTGAAACCGTTCTGCTGACCATGACAGGGGATATTGACTTGACCAAAGTAGGTTCGTTGACCAAAAAGATGAAGCTTCATAAAGGTTTAGAGCACTTGGATAAAGAATAACATCAATCAAAAAATTACAGATGAAAAATATATTTAAAACTTTAATAATAGCAGGGGCCATACTTTTGGCCTCCTGTTCGTCGCAGCAAAGTTTACAAGAGTATTATGTGGACAATTCGGAAAATCCAAATTTCATAACCATAGATGTTCCAGCGAGTATCTTAAAAATGGATGGGGTTGATTTAACCGAGACGCAATCTGAAGCCATTGAATCTCTTCGAAAATTTAATTTGTTGGCGTTTAAAAAGAATGCCGACAATGCAGCGGAATATAAAATAGAAAAGGCAAAAGTAAAGGAGATTCTAAAAGACGACGAGTTTGTCGAACTAATGAAAATTAACTCTTCCTACGGAAAGGGCGTCATTAAGTACCTAGGTGATGAAACTGCCATAGATGAAGTGATTATTTTTGGAGATAGTAAGGATAAGGGCTTTGCATTAGTTAGGGTTTTAGGAAAGGACATGAACCCCGCACATATTGTGCAACTCATGCAAGCAATCCAAAAATCTGATTATAATGGTGAGGGATTAGGTGAGATCGGAGCCTTTTTGAAAGGATAATAATACAACCATCCAAATAAACAAATCCCGGACAGCTTACGTTGTCCGGGATTTTTTACGCTTTAAAAGCTCTGATACAGGGGATTTTGTGACCTAATTTTTATATTAGTGTCTCAAAACAAGAACACTAACAAATCATTAAAAACTATGGAAAAAGCACAAGAGTGGATGAATTACGGATTGGAATTGGCCAAGGAGTTCGGACCTAAATTGGTTACTGCAATTCTAATTTACATCGTAGGTTCATGGATAATCAAAAAAATTACCCGTACCGCAGGTAAAGTAATGTCCAAAAGCAAGTATGATGAATCCTTGCAACGATTCTTATTAAACCTAGTTTCTTGGGCTCTTAAAATATTCCTGATCATTATCGTTATTTCTAGGCTCGGAGTTGATGTAACTACATTTGCAGCTGTTATAGCAGCGGCCGGTTTGGCAATTGGTCTAGCGTTACAAGGATCGCTATCCAATTTTGCAGGTGGGGTGTTGCTTATGATTTTTAAACCCTATCGTATTGGCGACTTAATTGAAGCTCAAGGAGTTTTAGGCGTTGTGAAGGAGATTGAGATTTTCACAACCAAATTGGTGTCACCGGATAATAAACTCTTAATAGTACCCAATGGAGCTATGGCCAATGGAAACATTGTTAATTATACCGCAGAAGGTAAGATTCGTGTGGATACGGTTATTGGAGTTGCTTATGAAGAAGACATAAAGCAGGTTAAAGAGGTGTTGATGGAAGTTTTAACATCAAATCCAAAAGTTTTAAAAGACCCTGCGCCATCAGTAAATGTATTGGAACTGGCCGATAGTTCAGTCAATTTTGCGGTTAGACCTTTCTCGAAACCAGAGGATTATTGGGATGTGTATTTTGCTACTTACGAAAATTGCAAACTGGCGCTTGACAAAGCAGGGATTGAAATTCCCTACCCACATGAAGTTGAGGTTATCAAAACATCTAAATAAAATGAATGCCGCACTGAGTATGTAAAAGTGCGTTGTTAAAATCATTTGTACATCGAGCGCAGTCGGCATGAAAATGTGTTTGGCTGCGTTCGATTGTATTACATATTTACCATCTTTCTCAATCTATAGCTTAAGCCCGTCAGCTGAACCTTGAATCCTAAATTAAATTTCCCTGACTTTGTTCTTGTAAACCCGGCAAGGCTCGTATCAGCAGATATAAGCAACTATACCAAGACAAGGGCCAGGACTTTTTCGTAAGAGAGCCACAACCTTTTTAATTTATAAATCAATCATAGTTTTTTATAAAAGATTCAATGGGTGATGTAATCATTCTTCAAATTGCACTATGTCGTTGGTAATGGAGGGGATGAAAATTACGATCAGAAGAATATCTGGTACTTCAGCCAGTAAAATGCAATAACAAATTTTTATAAAAAAGACATGAAAAAACTCATTTTAGCCCTGTTGGTAGCATTTGTGGCAATTAACATTCAAGCGCAGGACAACATTAAAAAAAATCCCGTTGTTCAAGATTTAGACTTTCTTATTGGAACATGGGAAGTTGAATTTGATTGGTATGATACGCATAAACCCGGATCTGAGCCGGTGTTTTCAGAAAAAGGAACAATGGTTTGTTATTATGATTTAGATTATCGGGGTACCAAAAAATTTATTTTTTGCAAATTCAGCCTTCATACAGACAGCGGTAGACTAAAAGGAAGATATAGAGAAACATTGGAAGTTATTCAATGGAGTAAATTCTCTAACGCATTCGAAAAAACCGGTGTTTTTAGCAATTGGCCGGCCACTGGGACTGGAACCTTCATTTTTGACCCTATAAAAAGAACGTTCTACTATGAAGGAGAACTAGGAGTTCAAGATGGAATGGTTGAGAAAATGGTTGAAACATACCAATTTAATGAAGACTATACAGCGTTTGAAAAAAGAAATATAGCCAACTTTTCAGATATGCCAATTACCGAGTTTAACCTCACTATGACCTGTAAGGCAAAAAAAGCAAACGACTGATGGAAGGTAAGACGATGGAAATGTAACGAATACAATAGGCATCAACCTTTTAAATTCTTAAACAAAGAAACAGCTTTCTTAAATTTGCAGCTGATTCCCATCAATTTCGGCTTGAATCTTAGTGTAAATTTCCCGAACTTCACTTATCGGTTGCTAAAGAATCATTAAAACGATTTTTAGCTTAACGATAAGTGTAATTCCAAAAATAGACGGTTAATTTATCTCTGATTTACGAAACGGCTTATGGAGCTGCCTTAATGCGTATAAAACTCATGAACAGCCTTTCCAAGGAAGAAATGTTTTACATTTTCGGGGATAGTTTCCCTGGATTTGTGCAGCGTGTACCACAGTATCTTTTAGCAAGTTTTCTCGGTTTGACTCCCGAATATTTTAGTAAAATCAAGAAAAAGCAACTTTCTTAAACCAGCTTAATTTTTCTGTAAATAGTGCTCCTTACCTTTGTTTTTGGTTAAACAAGGGAGATGAAATTACACCCAAACATTAGTAATAATCAATAGTAGAAAAGCATGAAAAGTTTCGGAATTATACCAATACTATTTTTAATGACCCTGGTTATAGGTTGCAATACCAAGGAATCAAAAATCAAACTTAAAGTTGAGAATACTACTCAAGTAGAGATACCATCCGATACCCTTACAAAACATCTAAAGCCGTTTAATCCTGAATTACCAACCATAGGGCTCTTAATGTTCAATGGAGTCTTACAAGGTGAAGTTATAGCCACTTCAGACGTTTTTGGGAAACCCAATCAAAACATGGAACAGCTGTTTAATGTCATCACCATTGCTGAAACCAAAAAACCGATTACAACGGAGGAAGGCATGCATTTTATTCCCGATTACACTTTTGGGAATACTCCAAAGTTAACGGCTTTGTTTGTTCCCAGCGGTTATGATATGTACGCACAGGTCCGTAATGAAAAAATGGTAGACTTTATCAGAAGGAAAAACGAAGAAGCCGAATACATTGTAAGCAACTGTGCCGGTGCACAGCTCATTGGAGCATCTGGAATAGCCGATGGGCATAAAATCGTCACGTATATTGGAGGAGGAAAACAATTACAGAAAGATTATCCTAATTTAAAAGTTCAAAACTATAGTCTGGTAACCTTTGTTGAAGATGGAAAATTTAGTTCATCCAATGGAAATTTAACAAGCTACATTTCTGCACTAAACTTGTTGGAAAAAATGACAAGTGTTCGGCATAGGGAATTTGTTGAAAGCTATTTGTATATCGACCGTCTTCAAAACTGGAAAAGATAAATACAGACTCGACTCAACACTTAAACCCCAGTATAATTTGCAGGGGTTATTCTTTTAAGTTCATCCTTAATAGCGTCCGAAACTTCCAAAGTATCAATAAAATTAGCAATGGAAACCTGTGTGATTTTTTCATTGGTACGCGTAAGGCCTTTTAAAGCCTCATAAGGGTTTGGGTAACCTTCCCGTCGTAAAATAGTTTGGATAGCCTCAGCCACTACTGCCCAGTTGTTTTCTAAATCCTGTTCAAACTTCTCAGCGTTTAATACCAACTTGTTCAGACCCTTGAGTGTTGAGAGGAAAGCAACCTGCGTATGCCCAAAAGGAACACCTACATTTCTTAATACGGTACTGTCCGTTAAATCACGTTGTAATCTAGAAACAGGAAGTTTTGCCGATAGATGCTCGAAAATGGCATTGGCCAAGCCCAAGTTCCCTTCAGAATTCTCAAAATCGATAGGATTCACCTTGTGCGGCATCGCAGAAGAACCTACTTCCCCTTTTTTAATTTTTTGCTTAAAGTAATCCATGGAGATATAAGTCCACATATCTCTATTCAAATCGATATAGATGGTATTGATTCGCTTTAAACAATCAAATAGGGCGGCCATATGGTCGTAATGTTCAATTTGGGTGGTAGGAAAGGAATGGTATAGCCCTAACTTCTCCTGCACAAATTGTTGTCCAAAAGCTTTCCAATCAATGGATGGGTAAGCCACTTTGTGAGCGTTGTAATTTCCGGTTGCCCCTCCAAATTTTGCAGCACTCGGAATATCGTTCAATAAATTGAACTGTTCTTTTAGGCGTTCCACAAAAACATCAATTTCCTTACCCAATCGGGTAGGGGATGCGGGTTGACCATGGGTCCTTGCCAACATGGGAATTTCTGCCCATTCCGATGCCAAGGCTTTTAATTTTTCAAAAGCTTCGAAATAAAGAGGCACATACACATCGTTCATGGCTTCTTTGATGGACAATGGAATAGCGGTATTGTTGATATCCTGGGAGGTCAATCCAAAATGGATAAATTCCTTGTATTTTTCGAATCCAAGTGCATCAAATTTTTGTTTGATAAAATATTCGACCGCTTTTACATCATGGTTCGTAGTTTTTTCAATTTCTTTAATTGCTAGAGCATCTTCAGCAGAAAAAACTTGATAGATTTTCTGAAGGTCAGGAAATCGTGCAGTGTCAAAGTCTGCCAATTGTGGTAACGGAATCTCGCAAAGTGCAATGAAATACTCGATTTCGACCTGAACACGATACTTGATGAGCGCTTCTTCCGAAAAATAGTTTCCAAAGGCTTCAGTTTTGTTTCTATATCTACCATCGATAGGAGAGATGGCGTTGAGTTGGTTTAAGGACATTGACCGTATTTTTTGAAAACAGCAAAGATACTTATTAGTTAACGTGAGTTCGAATTAAAATACTAGATTTTATTTTTTGAACACTGATAAATATAACTATTGTCACTTCGAGCGCAGTCGAGAAGTCTTTACAGGAACAATTTTTAAATAGGTCTCAACTACGCTCGACCTGACATGAATTTCTAAAATTGAAATCAAAATCATAAAAAATTCATACTTATATCGAACATGAATCAACCAAGGAGTTTAAAAACCAAGTTTCTTAAGATCTGCCAAGGTTTTCCTAGACCGATACTTATACCCTGCCGTACCATCATGGGCAGTTTGTTCCAGGATTAATTTTAGTTCAGGGTGAACCCAATCGAATTTCATGCCCAGATAATATAAACTGGTCATTGCAAATACTTTGGCCGCTACTTTATGTTTGCCAATAAGCCAATCGAAACAAACCGTCATAACCCTTTCCAATTGTTCGTCTGTAATATGCTCTCTAAATGAAACATCCTTTGTTTTAAAATAGGTTTCCATTGTCAATTCGCATACATGTGCCATGGGGCGAATAATGGATTCGGATGTTAGATGCTCTAGTCCCAAGCTGAATTTTTCAAAGTGAGGTAACAAGTATATCAGTTTTTTTCGCATCAAATGATCAAACACCCAACTGGCATTGAAGGAATCGGTTTTGTCCTGCGCAAATATTTCGCACAGCAATGGTTCTGTCAGTTCCGGTAGGCTTACCAATTGGTCTACAAGTGTATTTATTTTTTCTTTGGAGAGTCGACCAGAATTTAATGCTGTATGTAATTGTTGTTTGGTCACAAAATCATATTTTTACTGAAATACCTTAGCCGATGAAAATAGCAAAAAAAATAGCAACCGCCCTGTTAATTATCCTTATTGCAATGCAGTTTTACAGACCTGAAAAAAATATTGCAGAGGGAGAATATGTTGCTGCTTTTGAAGCAGAGACCAAACCAAGTAAAGCAGTGCAGCAAATTTTAGAAACCACTTGTTATGATTGCCATAGTGCCCATACGGTATATCCTTGGTACAATAATATTGCCCCCGTTTCTTATTGGTTGGCCGATCATATTGAAGAAGGTAAAGAGCATTTAAATTTTTCTGATTGGAACAACTATTCGGCTAAGAAGAAAGATCATAAACTAGAAGAGTTGGTAGAAGAGGTGGAAGAAGGGGAGATGCCGTTGAATGAGTACACCTGGACCCACAAAGAAGCTAAATTGACCGCTGATCAGAAAAACCTATTAATGGATTGGGCAAAAGCTACAAGGTCGCTTTATCCAGTAGCTGAGAAACAAGAGTAGGAACACCTTCAGTAGCTGTTTTGGAAATTACTGTTAGGTTTTCAAAACTTGATTGATTTACACTTGGCTTTGGATCAACAAAGTAAATGGGGGTTTCCCTAGCTACAAAATTGATCAGACTTGCAGCTGGGTATACTTGCATGGAAGTTCCAATAATAATCAAAATAGAAGCCTGCTCTGTAATGTGGATTGCTGTTTCCAGCATAGGGACCATTTCTCCAAACCAAACAATGTGAGGGCGCAACTGGAAGCCATGTTCATCTAAATCTCCCAAAACCAAATCCTTTTTCCAATCAAGGACATGGTTTTCATTTTGGGTGCTTCTAACTTTCAACAATTCCCCATGCAAGTGAATAACATGGGAACTCCCAGCTTGCTCATGTAGATTGTCCACATTTTGGGTGACGATACTTATATCATACTTTTTTTCTAATTCCACCAAAGCTTTATGACCGGTATTTGGTGATACTTCCAAAAGTTGCCTACGCCTTTGATTGTAAAAATCAAGAACTAGTTCAGGGTCTCTTTCAAAACCTTGTGGAGAAGCCACTTCCATAACATCATGACCTTCCCATAGACCATTGGAATCCCGAAACGTCTTTAACCCGCTCTCAGCACTCATACCAGCACCCGTAAGCACAACTACTTTTTGTTTTTGACTCATACATCCTAAAAATAAGAAATTCATTTTTCGTTATCTTGTCAGATATGTTTAATGATGATTTGTTGACATATCTTGAAGGTTTTCTTACGGAAGAAAGAAGGCAACGGTTTCTTGATGTATTACAAAAGAGGACCAGGTATCTTACTGTAGCCATTGAAGATGTATACCAATTACACAATACAAGCGCAGTGATTAGAAGTTGTGATGCCTTTGGCGTGCAGGAAGTACATGTGGTAGAAGATCGATATGAGAAACGTTTGGACAAGAACATTGCCATGGGCGCAGAACAGTGGGTAGATGTAACTCGATATCAAACTGCATCAGAATGTATTACTACGCTAAAAGACAAGGGATATCAAGTTGTTGCAACCACCCCACATAATGATTCAAGGTTACTTTCCCAATTTACTCTGGATACAAAAACAGCTCTTTTTTTTGGAACCGAAAAAGAAGGATTGAGTGAAGAGGTTATGCGAAAAGCAGATGGATTCCTTAAAATCCCCATGGTCGGTTTTTCCGAAAGCCTCAATATTTCGGTTTCAGCTGCTATCATTATCCAAAAACTGACAGAGGAATTAAGAGCATCAAATATTAAATGGCAGCTATCTGATATTGAGATACTTGATAAGCGATTGGATTGGACTAAAAAATCCATCAAGGATGCGGAAAGTATTATAAACAGATACCTTTTAAAATGAAGTTTTTGTACTTTAGGACGTAACCAATTAAAAAAAGCAAAATGATTATTCTACTTTACATTTTAGCAGCCATTGTTTTTATCGTTTTAATTTTAGGGTTAATTGCCCCAAAGACCTATGATGTTTCTCGCTCCATAGAGATAGCTAAACCTAAAGCTGAAGTTTATGAAAACCTTAGATTTTTAAAGAACCAGGACGCTTGGTCTCCTTGGAACAAGAAAGATCCCAATATGGAGAAAAAATTTACGGGCACAGATGGCGAGCCAGGAGCTATTAGCTATTGGAACGGAAATAAAGATGTTGGCGAAGGGGAACAAGAGCTTACTAAAATTGTGGATGGGGAACGTATAGAATCTGAACTTCGGTTTTTAAAACCTTGGAAGTCTACATCAGATGCCTATATAACCACAGAGCAAATAGACGGGAATGCCACTAAAGTTACTTGGGGCTTTTCTGGAAAAAACAAGTTCCCTACCAGTATTTTCATGTTGTTTATGAATATGGACAAAGCTGTTGGTGGAGATTTTGAAGAAGGACTGTCCAGTTTAAAGGAATTAATGGAGAAATAGCATAATTATGGAGCAGAATATGATGGGTTGGTTCGAAATCCCAGTCTTGGATATGGATAGAGCCAAAACCTTTTACGATGCAGTTTTTAAAATTAAGATTCAAGTTCAAGATTTTGGAGGAACACTAATGGGGTGGTTTCCATGGGCAGAAGGAAAAACGGGAGCTGCAGGTTCCTTAATTCTTCAACCTGATTGGTATAAACCTAGCAATACAGATGGAGTACTTGTTTATTTTAACAGTATTGATGTTCAAAATGAATTAAACCGAATTGAGAAATCAGGAGGAAAAATTTTAAAGCAGAAAACCCAAATTAGCCCGGAAGTGGGCTATATGGGGTTATTTTTAGATACTGAAGGCAATCGGGTCGCTTTACATTCAAAGGGATGACTATTCCACTAATTCCAGTAGAGCAATATCAAAATCATTCTCAAGAATGACTTTACCATTGGTAACCATAACTTCGGTTTCAGAATAGGTGTCATACAACTTTGTACCATCACCAAAAAATCCTTTTACCCATAGGGATTTTTTGCCTTTTGGTAGATTTAGACCAACAGCGACTTTGTCCTTGTAATCTCCGTTCATATAAGTTCTGGAGAACACGTAGGGAGATTTTGCCAGCCTTTTGTGCTTACCGGCACCAATAGCAGGATGATTTCTACGAAACTGCCCTAATTTTTGCCAGTGTTTGTGTATTTTCTGTGTTTGTGGCAAACTGTCCAAATCCTCCCAATTCATAAAAGAACGTAAAGTAGCATCACCTTCTGCGCCTTCAATGGTAAGGCTCCTAGCCGTTTCGTCACCATAGTACACTTGTGAGGCCCCAGGAGTCAATAACAATACATTTGCGGTGTAAAAAGGTCTTTTACGTTCCTTGTCAAAAGGACTGCCATCATCATGAGAAGTTAAATAGTTTAATACACTCTTTCCCTTTAACTTCGTATTTAAAAGGCGATTGTACTTTTTAAAAATGGTTTCATAATCGTTGTGCGCATCTACTTTCAAATCAAAATTTATAAGACTTTTAAAACCATAATTGAAAAAGTCCACTTTCTTATCTCCAAAATCAAATTCTCTGCCGCCAGAGATTCCGTAATTATAAACTTCACCAACCATATAGAAAGGATTGTTATCCAATATATGATCTGGATTTTTTTTCTTCCAAGTCTCAAAGGCATAGTTGGACTCTTTATATAAGTCTGACCAAGCATTTTCATTTACATGCTTTACGGTATCGACCCTAAAACCATCAACACCAAAATCATTGATGTAATCCGTGAGCCACTTAATTATGTAATACCTAGGAGCCCTTGGGTATCCGGTTCGTTCAAAAAACAACTGTAGTTCATCTAATTCTTGACTTAAACGCCCTTCTTCTTTCCATTTTGCCAACAGCGCATCTGGTAATTCAACAGGGTCGTTAGATTCCGTAAGAATATCTGGAAGATTTTTAACCAAAGTACAGGCAGTTGTATTCTCATAGGTAGTAAACTCACAAGGAGGTCCCGTCCGGACCCATTCTTCCGGCCAAACGGGGTCCTTTTCTGTAACCGGTCCCGTATGGTTCAATACTACATCCAAAAGCACTCGTATGCCTTGAGCGTGTGCAGTTTTCACCAATTTCTCCAAATCTTTTCTTGTTCCAAAACTAGGGTCAATTGCAGTCCAATCTTTGGCCCAATAACCGTGATACCCGTACGTATTTCCTGTGCCTTCATTTGTAGGACCATGTATTTGCTCAACAACCGGAGTAAACCAAATGGAGTTAATACCTAAATCTGTAAAATAACTTTCTTCAATTTTCTGGGTAATTCCCTGCAAATCTCCTCCTTCAAAACCTCTTAAAACAGCAGTTTCTTCCGTTCTGTCAAAACTCACATCATTTTCTGGGTTCCCATTATTGAATCGATCTGTTAAAAGAAAATAGATATTTGCGCCTTCCCAAGTAAAAGGAACTTCTTTTTTAAGAACTACTTCTTCAACTACTTGCGTGTCTTTTTTAGTCGGTTTTTTCACTTCTTTGCAGCCAAAAAGAATGGATAGTATAGACATGACGGTAAGTAGTTTTTTCATCTTTTGGGATTTTAGCTAAAACTATAAAATGAATGCGGAAATATAAAATTTATTTGCACCCTCTGGTCAGAAGCAATTTTTAAAGATGGGAAAAGAAAGTTTTATCTTCTATTTAACACTTTATATTCTTCATAACAACTAGAAACTGCATCTAAAATTTGTAGGTCGTTGGCTGTGTTGATAAAGGATTTGGAATAGCTACAATTGTTAAGGATATCTTCAATATCAACTTTTTCCAGTTGGAGCAATTCTGTAAGTATTTCACGGTCAAATTTTGAAGCTAGGAGGTTCCTAATATCTTCATCTTCTTTGATTTGCCTTAGCTTCCGCATTTGTTTTGGTTTTTTACCAAAAAGATTTCGCAGAAGATCGGCCGGATTCAAAATAGCACCGAGAACTTTTGTTACCGCACTTGGGCTTTTGCTGCCACCTTCATAGCTTTTTTGAAGCCCTGATATACTATATTGATATGCAGTATTGATGGGAAGATTTTTTACATCTATCTCTAAGTAACCCGTTAATTGATATGGCCTTACAATAACTTCTTCCAATGCATAGGCAAGTTCTGTCAGGGATATTTCTGTTCCATCAAACTTGAACATGTCATTAGTGACCCTAACCTTTTGCGATTTAAAACCTAAAAAGGATAGGTATAGGGTATCGTTTACGGCAGCCGGGATTTTGAAATTTCCTTTTTGGTCGGTAATTGTACCGACTACTTTATTAAGGTTGATAACGTGCACGCTAACCATTGGAAAGCTTGTTTGCGCATTGATAACCGTAGCGTTTAATTCTCCTTCAACTATTGTGTCGTTCTCATTTTGAGCAAAACAAACAAATGAAATGAAGGAAAAAAATGTAAGTAGAACTCTTCTCATGCAATCTTTGTAGTCATAAAAGTACTAAACAAAGAAAAATAAATAGGTGTCCACCATCATTTAATATAGAATTAACTAATAAAAGCCTGGTCGTTTTTTACCGCCGCGTTTACCGGAGTTATTTTTTCTACCTCCTCTAAAGGATTTATTGTCCCCACCTTTTCTATGTCCTCTACTTCTATCTCGTTTTCTACCACCGCCTCTTCCTGAACCTCCAGGATTTTTGGAAACTTCAACATTGATAAAACGACCCTCAACCTTAAATTCTGTAAAAGTTTGAAGGACATGATCTGTTACCTGGGCATCTGTGTTGAAAAAGGAGAAACTATCCTTGGTATCTACGTTGAACACGTCTTCTTTTTCAAGGTTTAAGGTATCACGTAAAAAGTCTTTCAAAGACATCCAGTCGTAACCATCGCGTTCTCCTACATTGATAAAGTAGCGCACAGAACCGTTTGACTGCGTGTTGTCACCTTTGGAACGTTCCCTTCTTTCTCCTCGATCTCTTCCATCTTCTGATGAATTTAAATCTCTGGTTTTACTGTAATAGTTATAGAAACGGGTAAATTCTACTGAAATAATTTTTTTGAGCAATTCATCTCTATCAACACCTTCCAAAACATCGTTTATGGCCGGTAGATAATTGTCTATTTCAGGATTTATCTCAGTTTCTTTGATTTTGCTAGCTAAATGGTATAATTGTATCTCACAAATCTCAATACCAGTTGGAATTTTCTTGGATAGAAAAGATTGCTGGATTTTACCTTCTATGGATTTAATCTTTCGTAGCTCCGAACGCGTTACGATTACCATTGAAATCCCTGATTTTCCTGCACGACCTGTACGACCACTTCGGTGCGTATATGTTTCTATTTCATCAGGTAATTGATAGTTGATAACATGTGTTATATCATCAACATCTATTCCCCTGGCAGCAACATCCGTTGCCACAAGCATCTGTACTTGTTTTTTACGGAAGGAATTCATGACCAAATCCCGCTGATTTTGACTTAGGTCTCCATGAAGTGCTCCCGCATTGTATCCATCCTCAATAAGCTTTTCAGCAACTTTTTGGGTATCTCTCTTTGTTCTACAGAATATCACTGAGAAAATACCGGGATTGGCATCTGCAAGACGTTTAAGCGCAGAATAACGATCACGCCCACCAACTACATAGTACTCATGTTGCACCGTTGAAGCTCCGGCATTTTTAGTCCCAACAGTAATTTCTTGGGGTTTATGCATGAACTTCTTAGCAATGGTAGAAACTTCTTTGGGCATAGTTGCGGAAAACAACCATGTAAATTTTTCTTTTGGTGTGTTGGATAAAATGTCCTTTATGTCTTCAAAGAAGCCCATGTTCAACATTTCATCTGCTTCATCTAGCACGCAATAGTCAATTTTAGAAATATCAACCATTTTTCGTCCAATCATATCCTTCATACGCCCGGGAGTGGCTACAATAATCTGCGCTCCGCGTTTTATTTGCCTAGCTTGATCGGTAATGCTGGCTCCACCATAAATGGCTACAGTATTAAGACCTTTAACGTATTTGGAGTATAATTTTAGCTCATTTGTAATTTGCAAACAGAGCTCACGTGTTGGAGATAAGATGAGTCCTTGAGTTGTTCTGCTTTCTGATTGAATTTTTTGGATCATGGGAAAACCAAAGGCAGCAGTTTTACCCGTTCCCGTTTGCGCAAGTGCGACTAGGTCGGTCTCTTGTTCCAATAAAATTGGGATAGCTTTTTCTTGTACTTCTGATGGAGATTCAAATCCTAAATCGGAAATAGCGTCCAAAAGGGGTTTGTCCAACCCTAGGGTTTCAAATTTTGTCATTGTGGTATATACCTTAAATCGCAAATATGTTGTGTTGTATAGAGCGATTTTTGTACTACCTATCCGAGCCCCTCACAACACCATGCCCATACCGGCGGCGTTAATAAAGGCGCAAAGGTACATCAATTTGTTAAAGTGGGAACTATAAAGCCCTGTTTTTGAAGAAAGCAACTAATTTTTGGATGGCAAGACCTCTATGACTTATTTCATTTTTGATCGCTGCAGATAGCTCTCCAAAAGTCTCATTATATCCTTTGGGTTTAAAAATAGGATCATAACCAAACCCTTTAGAACCAAATTCCTTTTTTGTAATCTGTCCCTCCACAATTCCTTCAAAAGAGTAACTTTTGTTTTCAAGATTTAGATGAATCACAGTTTTAAAATATGCGCCTCTATTGGCACTGTCTTTTAATTCGGACAATACCTTGGTCATATTATCTTTTGCATCCTTTTGTTCCCCAGCGTAGCGAGCGGAATAAACCCCTGGAGCACCTTGTAATGCATCAATAAGCAAACCGGTATCATCAGAAAAACAGTCAAAACCATATGTTGAGGTTATATGATCCGCTTTTATTTTAGCATTTTCTTCCAACGTTTTTCCGGTTTCTGGGATTTCATCAAAACAACCAATGTCATCTAATGAAAGCAATTGGATTTCCGAAGGTAAAAGCGCTTTAACTTCTTTTAGTTTGTGTTGGTTATGTGTGGCAAAAACAATTTTCAAGGCAAGAGATGATTTCGTACAGGGTTAAAAATAGTAATTTCGATTATTTAGTAGCAACAAAATGAAATTGAGAATACCACCACCTATAGTTATGTTGATCTTTGCGTGCTTGATGTATGTTCTGAATCGATTTTTGCCTTTTGGCAATTTTGAATTTTTTGGACGTAAAGAACTCGCAATTTTTCTACTTTCTTTAGCTGTTATAATTATGACGTGGGCGATTTTTCAATTTTTGAGGGCAAAAACGACAACAAATCCTATTAATTTGACAAAAACGAGTAGTTTGGTCACTAACGGAATCTTTAAATACACCAGAAATCCTATGTATTTGGGCATGCTGCTGATATTGCTTGCTTTTGGTTTGAAATTAGGTAACGCATTCAATACACTTTTGGCCGCGGGGTTTGTGTATTTTATGAATCATTTTCAAATTGAGAAGGAAGAAAAAGCATTAACGGAGCTTTTTGATAAAGAATACACCATGTATTGTAAAGCAACTAGGAGATGGTTTTAGATGTAAATAGGTGCAAAAAGATGTTTTGTTTGAGCATTTTGTTTTTGGGATATGGGCTGAGTGCGCAAACACAATTCTTTTCTTCTTTTGACCAGACGCAAATTGCTTATTCGGATGAAGGTGAAGGGAAGACTGTACTGCTTATTCATGGATTTATCTCTAATAGCGGAATGTGGGAAAAATCGATTTTAAAGAAAGAGCTTTTAGAATCTGGTTATAGGGTAATTGTCCCAGATTTAAGAGGAAATGGAGAATCCGATCAACCTGAAAACCCAAAAGCATATCAAAATGATGCTGAAGTAAAAGATTTGAAATATCTAATTGACCATTTAAGATTGGAAGAAGTGAATGTTGTGGGCTACTCAAGGGGAAGCATTGTGCTGGCAAAACTTTTGGTAAAAGAAAAACGTATAAAAAAAGCGGTCTTAGGAGGCATGGGTATTGATTTTACCAATCCAGAATGGGATAGAAGAATTCTTTTTATGAATGCTTTCAATGGCAAAACTACGGAAGAAACACAAGGAGCAGTTGATTATGCTACTTCCATTGGTGCAAATCATAAAATTCTTCACTTGCTACAAAAATACCAGCCAGTGACTAGCTTAGCAGAGCTAAAAGAGATTTCTGCTGCAATTTTAGTTATAGCCGGAGACCAGGATTTGGATAATGGAAATCCTTCCGATTTAAAGAATGAGATTCCAAACAGTCAATTGCATATTGTGCATGGAGATCACAATGGAACGTATAAAACGCAATCTTTTTCAACCAAAATAATTCAGTTTTTAGATTAAAAATCAGCATTTTGAAACATTTTACTGAAGATTTTTGACATATCCATATTTATAAACTGTTTTTTGAGGTATCCAATTTCAGGGATAGAATTAATGCTTATTTTTAAATCTTAATTTTCGACGAAATTCATGGTAGAAGTGGGACGTAAGTATGTTTTTGATTTTGATAGCACCTTAACTAGGGTAGAGGCGTTGGATGTTTTGGCAGAAATGACCTTACAGGGAAAATCTAACAAAGAAGAAGTTATTCAGGAAATTCAAGATATTACCAACTTGGGAATTGACGGGGATATCTCCTTTACCGAATCCTTGGAGCGTAGAATACAGCTTTTAAAGGCCCATAAGAATGATTTAGAAGGATTGGTAAGTGAACTTCGGCAGAAGATTTCTAAATCCATAGCATCAAACAAAGAGTTTTTTGAGAAGTTCTCAGATGATATTTACGTGATTTCCTGTGGTTTCAAAGAGTTTATTGATCCTATAGTTCAAGAATACAACATCCCATCAGAAAGAGTGTATGCCAATACCTTTAAGTTTGATCAAGAGGGGAATATAGTCGGTTTTGACGAAGAAAATGTACTGGCATCCCATAATGGTAAGATAGAATGCCTTAAAAACTTGGACTTAGATGGAGAGGTACAGGTAATAGGAGATGGGTATAGTGATTATGTAATGCGAGAAGCAGGTATTGCCGACAAATTTTTTGCTTATACCGAGAATGTACATAGAGAAAAAGCGGCAAACAACGCCGATCATGTAACTCCAAATTTAGATGAGTTTCTTTATGTGAACGATTTGCCCAGAAATATCTCTTATCCAAAAAACAGGATTAAGATTTTATTGTTGGAAAATGTCCACCCTGATGCATTTGAAAACTTATCTGAAGATGGTTTTTCTGTAGAGTTGGTCAAACATAGTTTGCCAGAGGATGAACTTATCGAAAGAATTAAAGGAGTTCACGTATTAGGAATTCGTTCTAAGACCCAAGTAACCCAAAAGGTATTGGATGCAGCCAATAAACTATTGGTGGTAGGAGCTTTTTGTATAGGCACCACCCAAATAGATTTGGAATACAGTAAGAAGAAAGGAGTTGTGGTTTTTAATGCGCCCTATAGCAATACAAGATCCGTTGTAGAATTGGCCATCGGTCATATTATTATGCTCATGCGTAATGTTTTTACTAGAAGTTCAGAAATTCATAACGGCACGTGGAATAAAACTGCGGCAAACTCAAGAGAAGTTAGAGGTAAAAATCTGGGAATTGTAGGTTACGGAAATATAGGCAAGCAAATGTCCATTTTAGCCGAGGCCATTGGTATGCGCGTTTATTATTATGATGTGGCCGATAAACTGCCCTTAGGAAATGTGATTAAATGCGACACCTTGGAAGATTTACTTTCTGTTTCCGATGTGGTAACCTTGCATATTGATGATAATAAAGCCAACAAAGGGTTTATTGGGGAAAGAGAATTCAACCAGATGAGAGATGGAGCAATGTTGATTAACCTATCAAGAGGATTTGTGGTTGATATTGATGCACTCGCCAATGCGCTGAAAACGGGGAAATTAGGGGGAGCAGCTGTAGATGTTTACCCTGAAGAACCAAGGAGCAATGGAAACTTTGAAACCGCACTCCAAGGACTGCCCAACGTAATTCTTACACCGCACGTTGGTGGGAGTACAGAAGAGGCACAACGGGATATTGCGGATTTTGTTCCGAATAAGATTATGGCCTATGTTAACTCTGGAAATACTGTAGACGCAGTAAACTTTCCTAATATTAGACTACCAAAACACACTAATGCGCACCGTTTTTTGCACATCCATAAAAACGTACCGGGAGTAATGGCAAATATCAGTGAGGTATTGGCCAAATATGAAATGAATATTACCGGGCAATATCTATCTACTGATGATAAGGTAGGTTATGTAATTACCGATTTGGACAAGGAATACAACAAGGAAGTTGTAAAGGCGCTTAAGAATGTGGAAAACACCATAAAGTTTAGAGTATTGTACTAGTTTATTTTAGTACTCTCATAATACAGTTGTTCACATTCTGAAATCTTCGTTTCACAACATTTTTATTACACACTTAACTTTTCGATATAAATTGTAGGTAAATTCTTATATAAAATTCACCTTAATGAATATTGGGAAGATCAGATTATTTAAAAAGGGATTTCGGGCATATTATTTACTGGTGATTTCAATTGTTTTTTTGACAATTGTTATACAATCCATGACCCAGTATTCATTGAACCAACAAAGATCTACTGCGCTAATTGTAAACCTTTCCGGAAAGCAGCGAATGCTCAGTCAACGATTGCTCAATGAGCTTTATTCTTGCAGGTACCATAACTGTGATTATGCTGAAATGAAACTCACTCTGAGTAGGTTGTATCAAATGAACAAGTTCTTGCAAGAAGGAAATGAGGGCCTTAAACTAGAACCCTTGGATGACGAAGAAATTCTTCGAGAATTTAGGAGACTGGAACCTCACTTGGAATGGTTAAATAGTGAATTAAAGAATTTTCAAAATTTTAAAAACGTTTCCTTTATTGATGTCAGATATCGAGTAGACCGGTTTTTGTTTATTATGGATGGTATTGTAAACCAGTTTCAGAAAAAAGCCGAAAAAGATATCCGGACCATGATGATTATAGAAGTGGAACTGGCCATATTTTCTATTGTCATCATACTTTTCGAGATATTCTTTATTGTAAATCCCATAATAAACAGAATTGTTGACCAAAAGAAAAAGCTTTCAGAAATAGCATGGCATCAATCCCATGTGTTTAATTCCCACATGAAGAATATTGCAGACCTTCAATATGTTTTAAAAGTGGAGAAAAACCCAGAAAGACAGAGAGAGATTTATGGATTTATTGAAGAAGAATTAAATCATTTGAAAAAGGTGTCGGAGAATATGGTCAAATCATTGGAAGAGACAGCAGATGGCCCTAAACCACATCATTTAATGATTGAAAAAGTAGAAGGCTTCTTGGAAAAGTATAAACTATTGGGGACGGACAAAGTTGTTATTGATGATGATAAGGTTCATTCCGTAAAATAGTAAAGCTTCTATATAATTGCTCAACCAAAAACAAACGTACCATTTGATGAGAAAATGTCATCTTCGATAGACTTATTTTTTCAGTACTTCTTTGGTACAAAGCTTCACTAAAACCATAAGGCCCTCCAATGACCAATACGAGGTTTTTTAGACCGCTGTTCATTTTTTTTTGTAGAAACTGAGAAAATTCCACAGATGTAAATTGTTTTCCTTTATCATCCAAAATAGCCAATGTATCGGCAGGTTGTATTTGTTTAAGAATCAATTCCCCTTCTTTTTCTTTTTGTAGAACCTCGGAAAGGTTTTTACTGTTTTTGATATCAGGAATTACCAAAAATTGAAATTTCACATAATGTTTTAGTCGCTTCTCATAAATAGCTATAAGTTTGGAGAGTTCGGAGCTATCTGTTTTACCAATGGCAATTAATGTAATTTGCATGATCAAAAATAATTTTTTCAAACTAAACAATGGCAATGGACAATAGTCAGGACTAATGTTTTTATTATTTTCGTTAAAACCCCAGCAATAATGATTACCCAGGATCAATTCCAAAAAGAAATAGTACTTATTATAGCAAATGCCATTCGTGAAGATGTTGGGGATGGCGATCATAGTTCTCTGGCATGTATTCCAGAGGAAACTATGGGCAAGGCCAAATTATTGGTAAAAGATGAAGGTATCATTGCCGGTGTTGAGTTTGCAAAACAAGTTTTTGAATATGTAGATCCTAATTTAAAATTGGAAACACGTATTACTGACGGCACTCCCGTAAAGTATGGAGACATTGCTTTTTATGTTTCAGGGAGTTCCCAGAGTATTCTTAAAGCAGAAAGATTAGTGTTGAATGCTATGCAACGTATGAGTGCGATTGCTACAAAGACCAAGAGCTACGTTCAGCTTCTAGAAGGAACCAGTACTAAAATTTTGGACACTAGAAAAACTACTCCCGGAATTAGAGCTCTAGAGAAATGGGCTGTTAAAATTGGAGGAGGAGAGAATCACAGGTTTGCCTTGTATGATATGATTATGCTTAAAGATAACCATATAGATTTTGCGGGAGGAATAACGGAGGCTATACAAAAGACCAGACAATACTTATTGGACACCAACAGAGATTTAAAGATTATTGTAGAGGCAAGAAATTTGAAAGAAGTTGAAGAAATACTTCAATCTGAAGGGGTCTACAGAATTCTATTGGACAATTTTAATTACGAGGATACCAAGACAGCAGTTGCATTAATCGGAGATCGTTGTCTTACAGAATCTTCGGGAGGAATAAATGAAAGTACAATAAGGCATTACGCTGAGTGTGGTGTGGATTATATTTCTTCAGGAGCATTGACCCATTCTGTCCATAATTTGGATTTAAGCCTTAAAGCAGTTTAATGTCGACAGCCATAGAAGAACGATTAGAAAAAATCCCAATTATTAATTGGCTGGTCAGGTTGTTGAAAAACATAAAACTAAAGGCATTTGAGGGGCTTTCCTTTTACGATTTAATGGAAATGTACGTGTTGGGAATTGTAAAAGGCACACTATCCTCAAGAGCCAGTTCCATTGCTTTCAGTTTGTTTATGGCGCTGTTTCCTTTGCTCATATTCTTGGTTACACTTTTGCCGTTTATCATCCCTTATGCAAGTGTGGGAAACGAAAATTTTGATGCACAGTTCTTGCTGTTCCTAGAATCTTTTTTGCCATCTGCAACCAGTGATTACTTTGGGGATATTTATCAACAGATAAAGGACCAAAAGCGTGGAGGATTGTTATCTTCAACCTTTGTGATTTCCATTTTTCTGGTAGCCAATGGCGTAAATGCAATTTTCGGGGGCTTTGAAAATTCGTATCATGTGGAGCTCACCAGAAATTTTTTCAGACAATATTTGTATGCTTTTATGGTAGGATTAATTCTTTCCATTTTACTGGTTATAGGAGCAGTGACATTTGTATACTTTGAGTTTTATATAGTTGAATATACTAGCGAGTATTTAGGAAAGAAACTGGGGTATGATATTGAAAAAAGTGACACCATAGGCATTCAGGTAACCAAAATCTTGTTCTTTATGTTGCTTTCTTATCTTACTACGGCCATTCTCTATTACTTTGGAACGGCAGAAGGAAGAAAGGCAAAATTCTTTTCCGCGGGAGCACTTATGACTACATTGTTGTTTGTACTGACTTCCTATCTTTTTGGGGTGTATGTGGAAAAGTTTGCCAGATACAACGAGTTTTATGGAGCTTTGGGAGGACTATTGATTTTAATGGTGTTTATTTGGTTAAATTCCAATATTCTGTTGCTTGGATTTGAACTGAACGCAACGCTAAATTCTTTAAAGAAAAAACATGAAAAACAGCTTAAGGCTTGATAAATGTGTATTGCTTATTTGTTTGTTGATAGTTCAAATCTCATGGTCCCAAACCGTATTTGGGAAATGGAAGACCATTGATGACCGTAATGGAATTACCAAAGCAATTGTTGAGGTTTATGAAGAAAATGGGCTATTACAGGCCAAAGTTCTTAAAGTTGTTGAGAAAGGAAAAGAAAATGCACTTTGTATAAAATGTAAAGGGGAATTAAAAGATAAGCCCGTTAATGGGATGCAGATTATGTTCAATTTTAAGAAAAACAATAAAGGGGAGTATAGAGGTAACAAGCTTTTTGACCCAGAACAGGCAATGACCTTTAGGGGCAGAGTCTGGTTAGATCCAAAAAACACTAATAGATTGAAAGTGAGGGGGTATTTGGCTTTCTTATACAGAACCCAAACCTGGCATAGACTAGTGGAAGAATAGAAGATTAATAGTATGCCCTATTTTTTAGATGTTGTCCTGCCAATACCTTTAGAAAGACTTTTTACGTACAGTATTTCTGAACAAGAAGCTGGTTTTTTAAAGGCAGGTATGAGAGTTGCCGTTCCCTTTGGCAAATCAAAAATATACACTGCCCTTGCTTTTAATGTTCACAGCAACCCTCCTTTGGCTTATGATGCTAAGGAAATCTACCAGATTTTGGATGAACAACCATTGGTGAATAAATTCCAACTAAAACATTGGGAATGGATTGCACAATATTATATGTGTACTCTTGGCGAAGTGATTCGTAGTGCCCTGCCTAGTGCATTTTTGCTGGAAAGTGAAACTTTGGTATTACTAAACAAGAACACATCGGTAGACGAATTGGGTCTAAAGGATGATGAATTTTTGGTTTATGAAGCGTTACAACATCAATCCGCTTTAAAAATTGGAGAGATAAGTGGTATAGTCGATAAAAAGAATGTATTGCCTCTTGTAAATAGATTAGTTCAAAAAGGAGTGGTTTTGCAAAAAGAAGAACTTTACGAGCAATACGTACCCAAGTTGGTGAGGTACGTAAAGCTTGGGAAGGAATACCATGATGAAACAAAACTTGAAGAACTTTTAGGTAATTTATCAAGAGCACCAAAACAAAGTCAGGTGGTTCTATCGCTTTTTCAGCTACAGGCAAAAAGCAAAAAACCAATACCTATTGCTGATTTGGAAAAAGAAAGCAATAGTTCTAGAGCTGTGATCAAGGCACTTATTGATAAATCAATTCTTGAAGAATATCATATTAGGACAGATAGGGTACAATTTGAAGGAGAATCTAAGTCAGAAGAAACGATTTCATTAAATACGTACCAGGCAAAAGCTTTCGATGACATAATGGAGAGTTTTGCTAAAAACAAAGTTGCTTTATTGCATGGTGTTACCTCTTCAGGAAAGACGGAAGTTTACATCAAACTAATAGAGCAATCTCTTCAACAGGGTAAGCAAGCGCTATATCTGTTGCCTGAAATAGCCTTGACCTCTCAATTAATAGGAAGATTGCGGTCCTATTTTGGAAATAGAGTTTCTGTGTATCATTCAAAATACAGCATTCATGAACGTGTTGAAGTATGGAACAATGTAAAGGATGATTCTGATAAAGCACAAATTGTGATAGGGGCAAGGTCATCCTTGTTTTTACCATTCTCCAACTTGGGATTGGTGGTTGTGGATGAGGAACATGAGAATTCTTTTAAACAGTTTGACCCTGCTCCTAGGTATCATGCCCGCGACGCTGCAATTGTTTTAACATCTCTTCATGGAGCATATTGTGTCTTAGGTTCTGCAACCCCTAGTATAGAAAGCATGGATAATGCTAAAAAAGGAAAGTATGGTTATGCCAGTATTCAGTATAGGTACGGGAATGTCTTAATGCCAGATATTACATTGGTTGATATTAAGGAGGCTACCCGGAAAAAGCGCATGAAAGGTCATTTTTCGGAAACCTTGTTTAATGCTGTCTCCGAGGCTTTGGAAGAAGGTGAGCAAATAATCCTATTTCAGAATAGGAGAGGTTTTGCGCCGATTGTTGAATGCACCACTTGCGGTAATGTTACCCAATGCCCTAACTGCGATGTAAGTCTTACGTATCACCAGCATAGAAATCAATTACGTTGTCATTATTGTGGGTATCATATGGCTTTGCAACAGGGGTGTTTGGCCTGTGGAAGCCCTACTTTAGATAAAAAAGGTTTTGGAACCGAGCAAATTCAAGAAGAGTTGAAAGCGCTTTTTCCAGAAGCAAATGTAGGCAGGATGGATTTGGATACTACTCGAGGAAAATACGCATATGAAAAAATAATCACAGCTTTTGAACAGCAAGAAATGGATATTCTTGTGGGTACACAGATGGTTACAAAGGGGTTGGATTTTAGAAATGTAAGTTTAGTTGGCATCATGAATGCAGACTCATTGCTGAATTTTCCTGACTATCGGGCACATGAAAGAAGTTTTCAAATGCTGACCCAAGTTGCAGGTAGGGCAGGGAGAACGCAGAAAAGAGGAAAGGTATTGATACAGACCTATAACCCATACCATCAAATATTACAGCAGGTTACTACAAACAACTATGATAAAATGTTTGAGGAACAATATTATGAAAGGGAGCAATTTAAATATCCACCTCTGGTTCGGATTATTAAAATTACACTAAAAGATAAAGATTATAACAAATTGAATGAGGCTTCACAATGGTTTGCCAGTTCATTGCAGAATGTATTGGGACAACAGATTTTAGGGCCAGAATATCCACCTGTAGCCAGAATACGTAGGGATTACTTAAAAAACATTCTTATTAAGACGTCTAGGACCCAATCAATTTCACAAACAAAAAATAGCATTAAAAGAATTGAAAAATCTTTTAACGCTATTTCAAAGTATAAAAGTGTAAGACTGGTCTATAATGTAGACCACATATAATTTATACGTTAGCTAGTGCTTCTGCTAATTCTGTCTTTTTATTTCTACTTAAAGGAATCTGTCTACCCCCAACCTCAACATTCTTGCTGTTGAATTTTTCAATCTTTTCAAGATTCACAATATAGGATTTATGGATTCTAAGAAACTTTTCAGCAGGTAATTGCTGCTCAAAAGATTTCATTGTAGAAAGAATTACAATATTGGCTTCATCTGTAACCAATTTAATATAATCTCCCAGAGCTTCAATCCATTTAATATCGTTTAAGATAACCTTACGTTTTTTAAGGTTACTTTTTACGAAAATATGTTCTTCATCTTCATCAACCCTATTTATTTGCTCGTACTTTGCTACAGCTCTTTTTACGGAAGACTCAAAGCGTGCAAGTGTAATAGGTTTATGAAGGTAATCGGTCACATCATAATCAAAAGCCTTCAATGCGTAATCCGGCTTTCCAGTAATCAAAATAACCTGCGGAGGGTTCTCCAGAGCCTCCAATAAGTCAAAACCACTAATGATCGGCATTTCAACATCTAGAAAGATTAAATCGATGTCGTGGTTCTTAAGTCCGTTTTTTGCCTCTATAGCGTTGCTGTATTCAGCTACAAGGGCAAGATGTGGGTGATTGTTGACCAATTTTGCAACAGCCATCCGTTGCATTGAGGAGTCGTCTACAATTATACTTTTTAATTTCATAGAATGGGGTGATTTGTAGGGTTTTAAATCATCGGCAAATTACATAAAAAAGGCGTTTAACGGCAACAAAAGATGTAAACATGGTCTATTTTGTTGTGTATATTACCATATACGTCATGTAGGTTTGCTTGGTTCATTTATGTTAATAACTATTAATGTTTAAACGAAGATTTTACGCTTTTCTTGCGAGGAGAAGTAATTATTACTAATTTTGCGCTCCTTTAAAAACATAATATATGAACCATTACGAAACTGTTTTCATTTTAAATCCCGTTCTGTCTGAAACACAGATAGAGGAAACAGTTAAGAAATTTGAAGATTTCTTAATTAAGAATGGTGGCAAAATGGTCTCCAAAGAAAACTGGGGACTTAAAAAATTAGCCTATCCCATTCAACACAAGAAAAGTGGTTTTTACCACTTATTTGAATTCACCGTTCCCGGTGAAGTAATTTCTCCTTACGAGCTAGAATTTAGAAGAGATGAGCGCATTATGCGTTTTCTAACGGTTAAGTTGGACAAGCATGCTATTTCTTGGGCAGAAA
Organism: Flagellimonas sp. CMM7; assembly: GCF_021390195.1. Classification (NCBI taxonomy): domain Bacteria; kingdom Pseudomonadati; phylum Bacteroidota; class Flavobacteriia; order Flavobacteriales; family Flavobacteriaceae; genus Flagellimonas; species Flagellimonas sp. CMM7. The sequence continues at coordinate 3,613,141 of NZ_CP090003.1, forward strand.
GAAGAAGAACTAAATTAAAAGCAAAGGCATAGGGTTATGGCATCTATAGAACAACAAGCAAAATCAAAAAAAGATGGGGAAATCAGGTATTTGACCCCACTGAACATTGAGACCAATAAACAAAAGAAGTATTGCAGGTTTAAAAAATCAGGTATTAAATACATTGATTATAAGGACCCAGACTTTTTAATGAAGTTGGTAAATGAGCAAGGTAAATTGCTTCCTAGAAGACTTACAGGTACATCTTTAAAGTACCAAAGAAAGGTAGCGCAGGCTGTTAAGCGTGCACGCCATTTAGCTTTAATGCCGTATGTTGGCGATATGTTGAAATAAAAAATACTGAAGAATGGAACTTATTCTAAGAGAAGATATACAGGATTTGGGTTTTAAAGACGATGTCGTAACAGTAAAAAACGGTTACGGAAGAAACTACCTTATTCCTAAAGGTTTGGCTGCTTTGGCTACACCATCTGCAAAAAAGGTTTTAGCAGAAAACCTAAAACAGAGAGCGCACAAAGAAAAGAAGGTTATTGATGAAGCCAATAAGAAGGCAGAAGCACTAAAACAATTGGAAATCAGAATTCCTGCAAAAGTAGGGGCCGGTGACAAATTGTTTGGTTCTGTAAACAGTATTGATTTGGCTGCTGCTCTAGATAAGGCAGGTCATCAAATTGATAGAAAATTTATAAACATTCAAGGAGGAACAGTAAAAAGAGTTGGGCCGTATGCTGCCCAAATCAGACTTCATAGAGAAGTGATTGTTGATTTTCCTTTTGAAGTAATCGCTGAAGCTAAGTAAATACTAAGTTTCGGTTAATAACTTGTTAAGAGCTATGCGTGCATAGCTCTTTTTTTTGTTCTATGTTTGTAGATACTCAAAAAACTAACTCACTCATTATGAAGAAAATTTTACCACTTGGGGTACTATTTTTTATGGTATTCACATCGACTTTTTCGCAAGTCACCACATCCAACATCAGGGGTACTGTTGTTGATGATCAACAAGCTCCACTTTTAGGGGCTAATGTTGTAGCTGTCCATACACCAACAGGGACACGTTACGGAGCCATTACCAACGAGGAAGGTAGGTTTAACTTGCTTAACCTTAGAGTTGGAGGACCATATGAAGTGACCATCTCATATATAGGATTTAAAAGCAGTACAAGGAACGATGTATTTCTTTCATTAGGTAAGACGTTTAATTACAACACTGCATTGGTTTCAGATAGCCAGGCTTTGGATGAAGTAATAGTGGTATCTGACCAAACAGGAACTTTTGGTAGTGATAGAACGGGCGCAGAAACAAGTGTTGGGCGACGTGAGTTGACAAGATTGCCAACAATTTCAAGGTCTACAAATGATTTTACTCGATTGGAACCAACTGCAAGTGGAGGGTCTTTTGGTGGTAGAAATGATCAATTCAATAATTTTTCTTTAGATGGAGCCATCTTCAACAACCCTTTTGGATTGGATGCAGCTCAACCGGGCGGACAGACCAATGCCACTCCTATTTCTATTGATGCAATTGACCAAATACAAGTAAGTACAGCTCCTTATGATGTAACACAATCGGGATTTACTGGAGCTTCGGTAAATGCAGTTACTAAAAGTGGTACCAATGAGTTCTATGGAACTGTTTATGGTTTCTTTAGAAATGATGACTTAACCGGTGGTAAGATAAATGGTGATGATGTTTTTAAAACTGGTCTGGAACAAAAACAGTACGGATTTAGTATAGGTGGTCCCATAGTTAAAAACAAACTCTTCTTTTTCGTGAATTTTGAAAAGGATGACCTTACTTCCTTGGGAACAGATGGCTTTGTGCCCAACACAGGTACTGGAGCGGCTAATGAGTCGAGAGTTACACAATCAGATTTTGATTTGGTTGATGGATTGCTAAGGCAAGTTGTTGTGGGCCAAGATGGACAAGGAAATGATATTTTCTATAATCCAGGGAGAATTACCGGCTTCAACTTTGACCAAGAATCCACTAAAGGTATTTTAAAGCTGGATTGGAATATTAATGATAACAACCGGTTGGCCGTCATTTATAATTTCTTGGATGCTTCAAAAGGATTGCCTGCCAACCGAAATGCAATCCAATTTAGAGGACCTGACTTGGCAACTTTGCAGTTTGAAAATGCAGGATATGAAATCAACAACAGAATTCAATCCGTTCAAATAGAATTAAACTCAACCTTGTCCAATAACGCTACCAACAAGTTGCAAGTAGGGTATACACATTTTGATGACTTTAGAAATCCTTTTTCTACACCAGCACCAAGTATAACGATTCTCGATGCTGCTGGAACCTCTAGTTATATTATTGCAGGGCATGAGCCTTTTTCTATCAACAATAGACTAGATCAAAAGGTATTTCAGATTACGGATAACCTAAACTTTTTTAAAGGAGATCATACCTATACCGTTGGTTTCTCGTTTGAAAAATTTCAGTTTGACAACTCATTTAACTTGGGTGTTTATGGTGCACAAGGCGTATTTTTTCCAACAGGAACTATTACAGATTTCCCTGATTTTGCAAGTTCTGGACAGTTACAGGCAGCTTTTGATTCTGCTATCGCGGCAAATAGAGCGTTTAATGAAGCAGGTCCAGGTGTAGCAGGAGGTTGGGCCTTGGCAGAGACTAATGTTGGTCAGCTTTCATTTTATGCCCAAGATCAATGGGACATCACAGATAATTTTAAATTGACATATGGATTACGTTTTGACAAGCCATTGTTTTTTGATACATCAGAGAAAGCACAAGAAGTCATAGATCGTAATTGTTGTTATAACCCTAGTGTTGAGTACACAGATCCGTCAACTGGGGAAACTGCATTTTTCGATTCTACCCAAATGCCTTCTAATGATTGGTTAATATCTCCAAGAGTTGGTTTTAATTGGGACGTTAACGGAGATGCTTCTTTACAGGTAAGAGGAGGCTCGGGAGTGTTCACTGGTCGTTTTCCATTCGTTTGGTTAGGGAACCAAGTAGCTAACCCAAATTTCTTTTTCTACACAGTTGTAGACCCTGACTTTAAGTTTCCGCAGGTATGGAGAACCAACGTTGGTGCGGACAAACGTTTTGAGAATGGTTTGGTGGCAACATTGGACGTTTCCTACACAAAGGATATCAACGGTATACATGTACAAAACTGGGGATTAGCTTCACCATCGAGTACGCTTAATACCACATTTGACCAAAGAGCTTTTTACACAGATGCTGACAAGTCACCTAACTCTGCCTATGTATTTACAAACTCAGATGAGAATGGACGTATTTGGAATATCGCTGGAAAAGTTCAAAAAACTTGGGATGATGGTCTATACGCTCAATTGGGCTATAGCTTTTTAGATGCCAAGAGTGTAAATTCAATAGATGCTGAAATCACCAGTGATGCATACAATGGTAATGCAATAGTGGGTAATTCCAATACAGCGGTCTTGTCCAATGCCAGATACGGAGATAAGCACAGATTTATTGGGGTTATTTCTAAGTCATTCAAGACTGGAACAACAATATCCACCTTTTTTGAATATGCAAAAGGAGGTCGCTACAATTATGTGTATGGAGGAAATATAAATGGAGATGATATTGGAGGAAATGGTGATGGATTCCAAAATGATTTACTTTATATACCTACAGCTTCAGAAATTGGCCAGATGAATTTTAGTGATCCTGCACAAGCTCAGGCTTTTGAAACGTTCATTCAACAAGATGATTATTTGAGTGATAACCGTGGGGAGTATGCAGAGCGTTATGCTGCCTTGGCGCCTTGGAGGAGTACCTGGGATGTTAAAATTCTTCAGGACATTAAGTTGAACGATAAAAACAAATTTCAACTTAGCATAGATATCTTGAATCTAGGCAACCTTATCAATTCTAACTGGGGCGTTGTGGAAATTCCAACCTTTAACCAACTATTGGGAGTTTCTGTGGATGACACCAACACGCCAACCTATACTTTTGACCCTAACCTAACGAGTACTTTTGCTGCTAATACAGCTGAAATCTCTAGATGGAGGGCTCAAGTAGGGGTAAGGTATATTTTCAATTAAAAAGAAATAATTTATGGTATAAAAGGCTACGCGAAAGCGTGGCCTTTTTTATTTTTGCCGAATGAAATATGCACGATTGACACAGCAGCAATTGGAAGAATTGCACCCAGAGTTTATAAATTTTTTAGCAACACAATCTATCACTGGTGAAGAATGGACAGCTCTGAAAAAAGAAAAGCCAGAAGTTGCAGAAGATGAGCTGGATGTATTCAGTGACTTAATTTGGGAGGGAGTATTATCTAAGGTAGAATATCTGGAAAATATTTCTGAACTGCAGATGCATTTGTTTCACTTAACAGAAAAAGAAATGAAACTACTATCTGTAAAGGTGATGAACCCAGAAATCGATTTACGTACAGAAATAGGATTTAATTGGTTCAAACGCAATTTTCAGTCCGACTTTGTGGAGTATTTAACAGCCTCCAAGGCCTATTCTGATGATAAAAACTTGGATAAGTTTAATCTAATTCAGCAAGGAGCCACTATTACCAAGGGAGATTTATATAAATGGTTTGACCAAATAATGGAATAATTGCTAAAGCACTACTTCCAAAAACATAAAAAAAGGTCTCCGAAACGGAGACCCCTAGTTTGATGAATCATCATCATATCAGCAATGTATGCTAATTTCTTGGCTAGTCTATGTTAAAGTACTCCACCACTTCATGATAGTTATTAACATCAACATTGGCTGCTTTAAGGGATTTTATTACATCTACTTGGGATTTAGCTTGTTGACCGTTGTCGCTAGTATCGGTAACACTTGACTGTTCAATAAGGATTAAGTGAACCTCATCAAAAAAAGGTGGCCAACCCTGTCCTGTAACATCGCGTATGTTGATTGCCCCGATGCCAAAGTGTACACCCCAGATTTGATCGTTTAGACCGTTACGATAGGTGCCCGGAAGCGGTACATATGTTGAACTTCCTGGAATAACGGCATATAACAAAAGAGTATGTGTTTCCAAGACTTCTTGAGTCAACAACAAGTCTGTATTTTCGTCATCTATAGAGTATATGGGACCAGCTTGCTGACCTAGATTGGATGTGTCGAAAATAACACGTCTAACATTGGCATTGCCATCAGCACCGTCTGTTCCGTCTGCACCATCTACTCCATTAGTGCCATCTACTCCGTCAGTGCCATCAGCTCCAGCGGCACCAGCAGGTCCAACTGCACCGGCAGGCCCAGTTGCTCCGTCCAACCCATCTGCTCCATCTTCTCCATCTGAGCAAGAAGTAATTAGGGCCATGGAAGTTGCTATCAGGCCCAGCATAAAAATTCGTTGTAATTTCATAATTTAAATTTTTTTGTTAAATTTTTTTTTACTGATTGGCACAAATGTATTGGAGCCGTGTACGGTAAAAGAGACATAATTGACGGATGTTCGTTTTGGGTTGACCACTTCGCCATATGTTCTAACGGATTCAAAATCGAAGGAATGTTCTTGTTAACTTTTGACTCTTTGATTAAAAAACTTGGAGCTTACAATATTCTATAAAAACCATTTCCAGGTCTAGTCTAACAATAGATACATTCTAATGCAGGTTTACCATTGTTACTTCGCTCTATAAATTTGGACAAACCCCCTATATTTGCAGCAGAATTTTAATGCATGCCACAAAAACCATCTATACCCAAAGGGACCCGCGATTTTTCACCAACAGAAGTAGCTAGGCGCAATTACATCATTGAGACCATTAAAAAACACTTTGAGGTGTATGGATTTCAACCTATAGAGACCCCCTCTTTTGAAAATTCTAACACCTTGTTGGGTAAATATGGTGAAGAAGGTGACCGACTGATTTTTAAAATTCTGAACTCTGGGGATTTCATTTCAAAGGTGGATGATGTCACGTATAGTTCAAAAAACTCATCTTCTTTGCTTTCAAAGATTTCAGAAAAGGCGTTACGCTATGATCTCACGGTTCCTTTTGCTCGTTATGTGGTCATGCACCAGAATGAGATAGATTTCCCTTTTAAACGCTATCAGATTCAACCGGTTTGGCGTGCGGACCGCCCCCAAAAAGGAAGATTTAGAGAATTCTATCAATGTGATGCCGATGTGGTAGGGTCAAATTCATTATTGCAAGAAGTGGAATTGGTACAACTGTATGATGCCGTTTTTACAGATTTAAAACTAGGAGGAACCACCATCAAATTAAATAACAGAAAAATACTATCTGGAATAGCCGAAGTTATTGGGGCAAAACATCTGTTGGTTGACTTTACAGTAGCCTTGGATAAATTAGATAAAATAGGGGAGGAAAAGGTCAAAGAAGAAATGATAACCAAAGGAATTTCAGAAGCAGCAATAGCAAAAGCAGCTCCATTATTTGATATGTCCGGTTCAAGCATAGAGCAATTAACGCAATTAAAATCGTTATTGGCAACATCGGAGATAGGAATGCATGGAGTATCTGAATTAGAGGAGATTATCAATACTGTTGAAGAAATTGGTTTAAAGACCGCTAACCTAAAAGTTGACGTTACCTTGGCTCGCGGCCTTAACTATTATACTGGGGCAATTTTTGAAGTAAGTGCTCCAGAAGGTATACATATGGGCTCTATAGGCGGAGGTGGCCGCTATGATGACTTAACAGGTATTTTTGGTTTAAAAGACGTCAGTGGAATAGGTATTTCTTTTGGTTTGGATAGAATTTACTTGGTTTTGGAAGAGTTAGGGCTTTTTCCAGAGCGTTTAGATCAGTCCATTGATGTGCTATGCATCAATTTTGGAGAAAAAGAGAGTTTGGCTTCTTTAAAGTTAGTGGGCAAGTTAAGGGAAAATGGAGTAAAGGCAGAAGTGTACCCAACTTTTACCAAAATGCAAAAACAAATGAAGTATGCCAACAATCGTAAAGTACCCTATGTGGTATTGATTGGGGAGCAAGAACTTTCAAAGGGTGAATTTGTGGTAAAAAACATGGATACGGGAGAGCAGAAGACGTATGCTATGGATAACCTGGAAGCTTTTGTATCATCACTTCGAGCGTAGTCGAGAAGTTATTTCTAAATAGGTCTCGACTACGCTCGACCTGACAGTTTACAAGGTTGTTCTTTTCTCTAGTTCGGAAATAATCTTTCTATAGTATGAGGTGGAATGGGGTACAAAATCATCTAAACGGCCGTGATATACCTTTGATTTAAAATCAGTTAGTTGAATTAAAGCTAAATCCTCAACTTCACTTTCTTGCTTGCTCAGATTTGATATAGGAAGCTTTAGTTCGCACAAAAAAGTATGGTGAAACTCTTTGTCCAGTAATGTTTCTGAATGCTTCTGAACGGATTTAAAAATTCCAATTTCATCTAAATCTGAAGATAGGATTTGTAAACCTATTTCTTCTTCAACCTCCCGAATTGTAGCTACAATTCTATTTTCTCCTGCACCAATATGACCAGCAACGGAAACATCCCAAAGTAATGGAAACGTTTTTTTATCCTTTCCCCGTTTTTGAAATAGAATTTTCCCATCCAAAGTATAAAACCAGATGTGTACGGTTGGATGGAATAGCCCTTTTAAGTGTGCTTCAGATTTTAAGCAAGTTTTACCTGTATAGTTTCCATTTTCATCTAGAATGTCTATAAGCTCATCCATAAAAACGTTTTAGTTGTCATTCCCGTAAAAACGGGAATCTACAAATAACACAAATGGATTCCTGCTTGCGCAGGAATGACATATCAATCAAAATAGCTAAATGTTTCGCCCTCTTTAATGGTCAATAACGTTTCGTAAATCAAACGAATCACGTTTTCAACATCATCTTTATGAACCGTTTCCACAGTGGTATGCATATAGCGCAAGGGTAATGAAATCAAGGCTGACGCAACACCACCATTGCTGTAGGCAAAGGCATCTGTATCCGTTCCCGTATAGCGAGAAGATGCCAGACGTTGAAAAGGTATTTTTTTAGCTTCTGCAGTCTCAATAATGCGCTCTCTCAGCTTGTTCTGCACTGCCGGAGCATAAGAAATCACAGGACCAGAGCCCATGGCCGTTTCACCCTCCTTCTTTTTATCGATCATTGGGGTAGTGGTGTCATGACAAACATCGGTAACAATGGCGATGTTTGGTTTTATGGTCTGGGTAATCATTTCCGCACCACGCAACCCTATTTCCTCCTGTACGGAGTTGGTAATATATAGTCCAAAAGGTAATTTGTCTTTGTTTTCATGAAGTAAACGTGCTACTTCAGCAATCATAAAACCACCAGCGCGATTATCAATGGCGCGACAAACAAATTTGTTTTTGTTCAAAACCTGAAATTCATCTGGATAGGTGATAACGCAGCCTACATGCACTCCCATTTTTTCAACTTCTTCCTTGTCCTTGGCACCTATGTCAATAAAGATGTTATCCAACTTTGGTGGTTCTTCTTTACCTCTATTTCTTGTATGGATGGCTGGCCAACCAAAAACACCTTTTACAATACCGTTTTTGGTATGGATATTTACCCATTTAGAAGGAGCTATTTGATGATCGCTTCCTCCATTTCTTATTACATACAACAAACCATTGTCTGTAACATAGTTTACATACCAAGAAATTTCATCAGAATGCCCTTCAATTACAACCTTAAATTTGGCATTGGGATTTATAACCCCAACAGCTGTTCCGTAAGTATCGGTAATAAATTCATCAACATAAGGCTTCAAATAATCCATCCAAATTTTTTGTCCTTCCCACTCGTAACCAGTTGGAGAAGCATTATTTAGATATTTTTCAAAGAATTTAAGAGACTTAGCCGTAATGATTTTTGAAGCTGCCATGTATATATTTTAGTCCACAAACATAACAATATTCACTTTTATTTAATAGCCAAATCCTAGGTTTATCCTTAATTTTGACAGGACTTTTGCTAAATGGTTCGAATGTTTCGTTACAACTTGGTTATCGTTTCTTTATTGGTCTTTGGTTTTGGCTTTTCCCAAGAAGCAGCTAAAGATTCAGTTGCTGACTACTATGTTAGGTTTGAAGGTGATTCCATTCTCTATAGTTCCATTGCACTTGATGAGGTTTTTATTTTTGGTAAATTGGAATTCGCCGACCGAAAGGAAAAATTGCGATACTACATTCTTAGGCGAAAAACATTGAAAGTGTACCCGTATGCAAAACTAGCCGCGGAACGTCTGGTTGAACTTAACGATAGCTTAGGTAAGATCAAAAGGAAAAGGCACAAAAAGAAATACACTAAGGAAGTTCAGAAATATATTGAAGGTGAGTTTTCTGCAAAACTTAAAAAACTGACCCGTACGGAAGGTCAGATTCTGATCAAGTTGATTTATCGTCAAACGGGCAAAACGGCCTTCAATCTGGTAAAGGAATTACGAAATGGCTGGCGTGCATTTTGGTACAATACTACTGCCAAAGCCTTTAAAATAAGTATAAAAGAAGAATTTCATCCGGAGAAAATACATGAAGATTATCTAATCGAAGATATTCTGCAACGTGCATTCGCTGCCAACAAACTGGAACGCCAAGAATCTGTTTTGGACTATGACTATGCACAGTTGAACAATAAGTGGAAGAATGACCCAAATAAAAAGAACTAGTTCTTAGTTTTTTTTCCAAAAAGTGCTTCCATAAAAGTCTTAATGGTATAAAAACCAAAACCAACTGCTGTTATGGCCAATACTAAGCCTATTATCAATACTGGAACATAAGCAGCGTGTTCTTCGTTCTTAAAAGCTTGGTAGAGAACAAAAGGCGCCAGGAACATTAATCCCACTGTAAACCCAACATATTTTAGCCCTTTTACCAAAAGATCTTTATCTGTTCTCATAATATACTAAAGTAGGAATATTACAGTATATTTAGTAGCTCTCTTTTAAAAAATAGTGAATGGAATTACTGGTGCTTGTTGTGGTTGTATTGTTCATCATCATGGCTACTGTTAAATTTAAGATGCATCCCATTTTTTCATTGACCATGGCGGCCGTAACCACTGGATTTCTACTGGGACTTTCTCCAAAGGATATTATGGCTACAATTGGTGATGGTTTTGGAAAGACCCTTTCAGGAATTGGACTTGTAATTGCTTTTGGAACAGTGATAGGAATTTATCTGGAAAAGACAGGAAGCACTAAGGTACTTGCAAATGCAGTTCTAAAACTTGTTGGGTTAAAACGCTCACCCTTGGCGATGAATCTTGCAGGTTATATCATTTCTATTCCGGTTTTTTGTGATTCGGGATTTATTATTCTCTCTTCCTTGAACAAAGCAATAAGCAAGAAAACCGGTATACCGGTTTTGGTTTTTGCCATATCATTGGCCACAGGGCTTTATGCAGCACATGTGTTTGTACCGCCTACTCCTGGGCCTTTAGCCGCCGCCGCTATATTGGAAGCGGATTTAGGAATGGTTTTGGTCTTAGGATTGTTAATATCTATTCCAGTGTCTTTAACGGGTTATGTATGGGCCAGGTTTATTGGAAAATCATTGAAAGAAGAGGTAAAAGAGGAAATGAACCAACCAGAAGTGGAGGACAAAGATTATGGCATTAAACCTATTCAAGCTTTTTTACCTCTTTTGGCACCCATTTGTTTAATTGCGATGAAATCAATAGTTAATTACCCAACATACCCTTTAGGGAAGAATGCGGTATTCCATTTTTTTGATTTTTTAGGAAATCCAATTATTGCTTTATTGATAGGTGTTTTTTTTGCATTCATGTTAGGAAGAAAAATACCGAGCAAACAAAAAGAAGGATGGGTGACTGAAGCTTTTAAACAAGCTGGATTAATAGTTTTGATCACTGGGGCAGGGGGTGCTTTTGGAGCTATACTGCGTACTATTGATATTGCTTCTATAATCAACCTTGAATCCAGTTCTGGTATTGGAGGTCTTTTGATTTCGTTTGCCATAGCCATGGCATTAAAAACAGCTCAGGGCTCGTCTACAGTGGCAATAATAACCACGTCTGCAATAATTGCACCCTTGTTGGAAACGTTTGGATTATTTTCAATTACTGATAAGGCTTTTGCCGTACTGGCAATAGGAGCGGGTGCAATGACAGTGTCCCATATTAATGACAGTTATTTTTGGGTAGTATCCCAGTTTTCAAACATCAATGTGAAAACTGCTTTAAGAGGTCACACTTTGGGAACGCTATTTCAAGGAGTTGTGGGAATACTGATGATTTTGATACTGTATCAAATATTGTGATACATAAAGATAACAAGCTTAAAATTTGAAATTGTAGGTTACCGCTGGTATAATTCCAAAAATTGACGTTCGTGTTGCTTCATTCCTGCCATTATCTTCGTTTTCACTAAAATTTATAGAAGCGGCATTCATACGATTGTAGGCATTGTAAATACTAAAGACCCATTCGGATTTTACTTTCTTTCTAGCGTTTTTTCTTGGAGTTAGAGTGGCGGAGATATCCAGTCTATGGTACGCTGGAAGGCGCTCTTCATTTCGCGGACCGTAGAAGGGAATTGAAAGGCCTTGAAATTCAAATTGCCCAATGGGATAATTGGTGGGCTGTCCCGTCTGAAAAACAAAATTCGCATTAAAATTCCATTTTTCATTCAAATCATAACTCCCAAAAATAGAGATGTCATGGGTTTTGTCGTAAGGGGTGTTATACCATTCTCCAGAATTGATTCCAGTTTCCAAAGGAGATATTCCATTGTTCGCAGATGAAGTTCTACCTGGAGTCCGCTGCTCAGATTTTGATAATGTATAGGCCAACCAACCTTTAAAGCGGCCTTCATTTTTACGAAGCAAAAGCTCTAATCCATATGCTCTTGCTTCCCCATTTAGGATTACTTGTTCAATAGCGTTATTGGCAATTAAATCGGCCCCATCTATATAGTCGATTCTATTTTGAATTTTCTTGTAAAATACTTCGGTTTCAAAAGAATATTCTCCCTCTTTTATATTTTGAAAGTACCCAACGGCATATTGATCAAGTAATTGGGGTTCAACAAATGGTCCGCTAGGCGTCCATACATCCAAAGGAGTAGGGGAGTTGGTATTGGAAAGGAGGTGTAAATATTGAGCAAGCCTAGTGTAACTGGTTTTAATTGAACTTTTACCATTAAAGCTATAGGAAAGTGACACCCTTGGTTCCAAATTGGTAAATGTTTCTAAACTATTGCTTCTGCCAGAAGTAATAGTGTCAATAGGGGTTCCTTCTCTGTAAATAGACACGGAAGGGTCAAAAATAACGGCATTGTTGTTTTGATAAACAAAAAACTCATCTTGGCCTAGTCTATTGAAATGACTGACTCTTAGTCCATAGTTTAGACTGAGTTTGTCTGTTACTTTGTGTTCCACATCGACATAGGCAGCGGTTTCATTTGCATATTTTTTGGTAAGTTGATCTTCAACTATTCCAGAGTCTTCCCTGTTCGGTTTAATTTTACCCGGATTAAACACATAGTAGATATTGTTTAGACCATAATTAACTTGAAACTTATCATTTAGATAGTGTTTCAAATCATACTTCAAGTTAAAATTTTGAATGCCAGAGTCCCATTCAAATCCAACAAAATCAAGCTCCAGTCCGTAGAAATAATCAGAATAAATTACTGATAAATTGGAAAAGAGTTTGTCTGAGAATAAGTGGTTCCATCTAAAATTACCCACTGCATTTCCATAAGTATTAACAAAACTATCGTTGATGCTGAATAAATCCCGTCCAAAATAACCTGAAAGAAATATATTGTTTCTGTCATTGATTTTGTGGTTGATTTTGGTATTCAAATCATAGAAATAGGCTTTGTTGTTCACATCGAAGAGTGGTAAAAAAAGATGGGCATAAGAGGCTCTTCCACCAACCAAAAAAGCAGTTCTATCTTTAATTATGGGACCTTCTACCAACAATCTACTGGCAACTGCTCCAATTCCACCATTTACTTTTAATTCTTTGCTATTTCCTTCTTTTTGAAATATTTCCAAAACTGATGATACCCTTCCGCCATATCTGGCAGGAATTCCCCCTTTAAATAATTTGACATCTTTTATGGCATCTGGATTAAATACAGAAAAGAACCCAAATAGATGGGATGAATTGTATACTGTGGCCTCATCCAATAAAATGAGGTTTTGGTCGGCTGCACCACCTCTTACGTTGAATCCTGATGATGCTTCGCCGGCATTGGATACACCAGGCAATAGTAACAAAGATTTTATCACATCTGCCTCTCCCAATACAACAGGAATCTGTTTTATTGTCTTTACGGCTAATGTATTGACGCTCATTTGGGGTTTGCGTATATCTAGCCCCTCTGCATCATCGGTAACAACTACTTCTTCCAATTGCTCCATTTCTTCTGTAAGACTAAAATCTCTTTTAATGTTTGTATTTAAGATTATAACCTCCTTGATTTCTTGAAATCCTAAATAGCTTACAACGAGATTGTATTCTCCCTCTGGCAAGGTTATGGAGTAAAAGCCATATTCATTAGTGGTAACGCCCGTTTTTAAATCTGGAAAAGCAATGGTAACACCAATCAAGGTTTCGTTGCTACTGGCTTCTGAAATGGTACCACTAAAAGTGAATTTTTTTTGTGCGTGTAAAGCAATACAGTTAATAATTAGTGCAAAGAAAACTACAATATGTCTTTTTGGCATTTTCCTATTTTTCGTTTTGCAAATAATATCAGCGGTTACACTAATTGTTTTCTGATTTTTTTTCATTCTACTGTTAGTAGTTTGGTGTCAAACTCGCTAAGAGCAAAATACCCAAATGGAAAGTCATTTGAGTTTGTTGTATTGATGATATTTCCTCGCACTGTGGCTGGTGGTACTGCAAAAGGGCCACCGCCGTCCTCTCCAGATTGTGCCAGCGCAAGATTTGCATATGTTGCAAAGTTCTTGTCAATTCCAAAAAGTGTTATGGAAAGCAGATCACCGGGTTCAACATCTTCGTAGAAATAGGAAAATGTGATATCACTATCTTCAAAAAATTCATCTTCAACGACCAAGAAATTGTCAAAGCCAAAAGAGAATAGATAATAATTACGTTCGTCAGGGATATCCGTAAACCTAATCATCACCTCTGTTTCTTTCTCTTCATCAAATAAAAAACCATCTCCTTGTTCAACATCTTCTATAATAGGAGATTTATTTAATTGTTGGGTGGCGGTAAACGTTTCTCCATTGTAATTTACTAAAAGTGTATAATCTCGATTAAATTCCAAATCTGGAAAACCCGTTCTAAATACACCTGGTTCGCTTTCCAGCAACGAAAATGATTGTCCCGTTTCTTCATCGATGATCTCAACAGTGGCATTTTCAGCGGCAGGCAGTTCTTCTTGAAGAAAAGGTGCGGTTAGGTTAAGTTTTACTTGACCAACGATTAAAGGGTCACCATTGTTTTCGTTAAAACCTATTAAGGCGTCTATGATCAATTTGGGTTCCGAAGTAGGTAAATCTATATCCACCACTTCCTCGCAACCAGCAAATAGAAAAATAGTAAGGATAAGGTTTATGTAATGTTTCAAGCTATTTTAATTGAAGTACGAAAGTCTAAAATAGACAATCATTAATTCAAATAATACGGTTTAACAGTTTCTTAATCCTAAAACTTGAAATTATGCTATTGTATTCAGGATTTTATTGAATGTTTCGCTAGGACGCATTGCTTTAGAGGCTAGATTGGTGTCTGGTAAATAATAACCTCCAATGTTCACTGCAGAACCTTGTGCGTCTATTAATTCTTGAGCAATCTGGCCTTCGTTAGATTTTAATGCGTCAAAGATTTTGGTAAAAACAGCTTTCAACTCTTCATTTTCATTTTGAGCTGCTAATTGTTCTGCCCAATATAGTGTCAAATAAAAATGACTGCCACGTGTATCCAATTCATTTACTTTTCTTGATGGAGATTTATCATTGTCCAAGAATTTTTCAGTTGCTTTGTCCAAGGCGTCAGCAAGGACAGCAGCTTTTTTGTTTTCATTCTTTTCTCCATAATGCTCCAAAGAAACTCCGAGTGCCAAAAATTCACCTAGGGAATCCCATCTTAAATGTCCTTCGTCCAAGAATTGCTCTACATGTTTTGGCGCAGATCCACCGGCACCGGTTTCAAACAGTCCACCGCCATTCATTAAAGGAACTATGGACAGCATCTTGGCACTGGTACCTACTTCAAGAATCGGGAACAAATCTGTAAGATAATCACGCAAAACATTTCCTGATACCGAGATGGTATCTTTTCCTGCTTTGATGCGCTCCAAAGTAAACCTTGTCGCCTCTATCGGAGATAATATTTGTATATCTAACCCCTGAGTATCATGGTGTGTAAGGTATTCGGTAACTTTGGTAATCAGTTCAGCATCATGAGCTCTATTTTTGTCCAACCAAAATATAGCGGGGACATTTGTTGCCCTTGCTCTTGATACGGCTAGTTTTACCCAATCTTGGATAGGAGCATCTTTCACTTGGCACATTCTCCAAATATCTCCTTGTTCAACGTTATGCTGAATCAAGGTTTCATTGCTAGATGAATTTATAACCCTAACGGTGCCCGTTTTTTGGATTTCAAAGGTTTTGTCATGTGAGCCATATTCTTCTGCCTTTTGAGCCATAAGACCTACATTGGGGACTGTACCCATAGTAGTGGGGTCAAAAGCTCCGTGTTCTTTACAAAAATCTATTGTAGCTTGATAGATACCTGCATAACTACTATCAGGGATTACGGCTTTGGTATCTTGAAGTTTTCCATTCTTGTCCCACATTTTACCAGAATTCCTAATCATTGCTGGCATTGAAGCATCAATAATGATATCACTGGGAACATGAAGGTTCGTAATTCCTTTATCAGAATTCACCATAGCCAAATCTGGTCCATTTGCTATTGTATCGCTTATGGCGTTTTCAATTTCTTTGCGTTTATCCGATGGTAACTCTTCTAATTTACCAAGAAGACTTTCTAATCCATTGTTGGCATTTATTCCTAACTCATCAAAAGTAGCTTGGTACTTCTCAAATAAATCTGAAAAATATGTTTTAAGCGCATGACCAAAAATAATTGGGTCAGAAACCTTCATCATAGTCGCTTTAAAATGTAGCGAAAGCAAAAGATCATCTTTTTTTGCATCTGCAACTTCCTTTTTAAGAAAACTTACCAATGCATTTTTGCTCATTACCGTGGCATCAATAACTTCATCTTTTTGAAGTGATACATTTTCCTTAAGAACCGTTACGGTCCCACTTGAATCAACCAATTCAATACGGACATCACCAGCAGACTTCATTGTCAACGATTTTTCGTTGTTTTTAAAATCTCCTTCGGACATAGTTGCCACATGAGTGTTGGACTGTGAAGACCATTCGCCCATGCTATGTGGATTTTTCTTGGCGTAGTTTTTTATTGCTTTTGGGGCTCGTCTATCTGAGTTTCCTTCACGAAGAACTGGATTTACGGCGCTTCCTTTTATTTTGTCATATCTGGATTTAATGGCTTTTTCCTCTTCATTCTGGGGCTCATCAGGATAACTGGGTAGTTTGTACCCTTTTTGCTGTAATTCTTCAATGGCTTCTTTTAGCTGTGGAATGGAAGCACTTATGTTAGGTAGCTTGATAATATTTGCCTCTGGGGTTTTTGCCAAATCCCCTAATTGTGCTAAATCATCAGATATTTTTTGTTCGTTACTTAAAAACTCCGGAAACACAGCCGCAATTCTACCTGCAAGAGAAATGTCTTTGGTCTCAATGGTAATATTGGCAGTTTCTGTAAAGGCTTTTACAATTGGTAAAAAGGATAATGTAGCCAAGGCTGGCGCTTCGTCAGTTTTTGTATAGAAAATCTTAGCCATCTAATGTTTTTATTTAAGCGGAGCAAATATACAATTTATGGCTGTGGCTATACTAAGGGATATTGCTAAAAAAAGGAGTGTTTTTTTGAAGGAATATAAAAAACAAAAGCCATATCTATGTGTGAACATCGATATGGCTTTCTGAAAAGAACTAAAAGATTTTATTTTGTGTTGCCACAAAATTGCAACCATTGATTGCATCCGTTGCTCTTTTGACGTTTACTCAACACCATGTTTTCAATTTTTCAACTAAACAACATTTGTGCAAAGTGGTCCAATAGTTTCCTAAATCCTATCAAAACAGAAAATTGCTCTTCTGTCCGCACATAAAATTTACTATTTCTCTTTAAGGTCTGCCTAAGCTTTCCAGAATTCGAAATTCCTTTTGTGATCAGTAGTGTTACCAATTAAAAGGGAAACATCAGTTTTAAAGAACGTCGACTCTAAAATAGAAATTAGAATTTGATATAATCTCCTTCATATTTCTTTCACTAAATTAGAATAAAGTTGCAGATAACCAAATTTTGTAACGGATTAAAAATCAACAATGTATGAACTATGGTTATTAACAATTGTTCATAAAAAAAGCACCTATTTAGGTGCTTTAATTTATTGGGTTGCGATTTGAGGTTACCCTCTTACCTCTTTAATACGTGCTTTTTTACCAGTAAGTCCTCTAAAATAGAAGATTCTAGATCTACGTACCTTACCTTTTTTATTGACTTCTACTCTTTGAAGTGCTGGCATGTTAATTGGAAAAATTCTTTCAACTCCAACTGTACCGGACATTTTTCTAATGGTAAAAGTTTCTGTGGCGCCACTTCCTCTTCGTTGGATTACAACTCCTTTGAAGAACTGAGTACGTGTTTTTTCACCTTCCTTAATTTCATAGTAAACCGTGATGGTATCACCTGATGAGAATTCTGGAAAATCTTTTTTTGGAACAAATTCGTTTTCAACAAATTTTATTAAGGATTCCATGTTGTATTTTTTTAACGTTTAACAAGATCAACTTTCACGTGTTTCGTCAGAGGTTAATTTTGAGATTGCAAAAATAGTGCAATATTTATAAATGGCAAGGTGTTTTTCACTTTTTAAAATGTGGTTACTGCGCCTCATGTTTTTTTAAATACTTTATAGCGTATAGAATGAGTCCCAAAGCAAAAAGAAGGTATGGTATAACGCCTAAAATGCTAGTGATTTTGGTAACCTGTACTAAGGATTCGGCACCATTGTAGGCTGCCATCTTATTCCATATAATGCTGCCTGCAGAAAACAACAGGGTTAAAATGCTTGCAATCAACATTAAAATAGTCGCGCTATTTTTCTGTTTGACCACCATAACGATGCAGGCGATTATCATGATTAAATGTGCAATTCCATTTAACAAACCGCTAATTATGAAATGTATATATTGATTAGTTTCCATATTACTTTAATAAATCTGGTCTTAGTTTAGTTGTTCGCTCCATTGCTTGTTCTTCCCGCCACTTTTCAATTTTCGGAAAATCTCCACTCAACAAAACTTCTGGAACCTTTAAACCTTTATAATCTGAAGGTCTGGTGTAAACGGGTGGTGCTAATAAATTATCTTGGAAAGTATCTGTAAGCGCCGAAGTTTCATCATTTAAAACTCCTGGAAGGAGCCTGATAATTGAGTCGCACAAAACTGCCGCAGCTAATTCTCCACCTGAAAGCACATAATCACCAATAGAGATTTCCCTGGTAATGAATAAATCACGTACTCTTTGGTCAACTCCCTTGTAATGACCACATAGAATAATCAGGTTTTTTTTGAGAGAAACCTCATTGGAAATACCTTGATTTAATGTATCCCCATCTGGTGTCATGTATATAACATCATCATAGTCCCTTTCTTTTTTAAGTTTGGAGATGCATTTGTCTATAGGTTCTATCATCAATACCATTCCCGCTCCGCCCCCAAATTGATAGTCATCTACCTGTTTGTAGTTGCCAATAGAATAATCTCTAAGGTTATGAAAATGGACTTCTACTAAACCTTTCTCAATGGCCCGTTTTAAAATTGAAGCCTCAAAAGGGCTCTTTAATAATTCTGGTAAAACTGTTATAATGTCTATCCTCATGGCTTGTAAAGAAAGTTGTCAAAGATAGCGGTTAATTTATGTTGGTGTTCTTCCAGAAGTAGTGAAGATACTCTTCATCTTTTTCCCAGTCCAATCGTTCATATAGTTTCTGGGCGGGGTTGTTGGCTGCCGTTTCCAGTGCCAATCCTTTAAACCCTTGTATTTGACAAAAAGACTTGGCGTGGTTCAATAGTGCTTCACCTACTCCTTTTTTTCGAAGTTGTGGAGAAACAAATAGATCGTTCAATATATAGAAGGGCTGAAGCGATACAGATGAGAATGTTTTAAAAAGTTGCGTAAACCCAACAGCTCTGTCGTTCTCCAATGCCAAAAAAATTATGTTCTCGTCATTTAAAAAACGTTCTTTTAGAAAAGAGCGGGAAGCATCAAAATCTGATGATTGTTCATAAAACACCCTATACGCATCAAATAAGGGCACTATGAGCTCTAAATCCGATAGAGTGGCACTTTTAATTTCCAAAGTTTCCATTATGAATTGGGGTAGGGGTTTGTTTTATAAAGTAACTAAAAAAAAAGCTTCCGAAAAGGAAGCTTTAACAATTGTTTTATTTTTTATTCTTGTTCAGTTCATCCTGAAGCTGACGGCTAATTTTTTGTTCACGTTCTAAAGCCCTTCTTCTATGTTCTTCATATTCTCCTTCTACATCAGCTAAGGCCGTTTTGGCTTGGTGCGTTAAAAAATTACTATTTCTAAATCTATAAATGAAGAAGAGTAAAAACAGCAGTAGACCAAAAATTATAGACCATAAAATAAAGTTATAGGTCCCTTTACTGACCAAAGCACCAAAGAACGACATGCTGTCCTTTTCTTCTGTAACATTTTTTAAATTATTTGTGACTTCCAGAAGTTTGGCATTTAGACCCTCTATTTCGGATTTATTGCTAGAAATGGTGGCGGATAAATCTTTTATAGACGCATTGGCTGTATTGACAGAATCGAATATGCTTGTTTTTATCTTATTAAGGTCCGTAAGGCGTATTACTTCATACCTAATACCATTGGCCCTATAATTACCAGATTTCCTTTCCAATTCTCGAAATTGACCAACAAGGGTCTCGTCGTTGTCAGAATTAGAATTCTGTTCTTGTGCTAAAAGTGAAAAAGAAGCTGTTAGTAAAGCAAGGGTGAAAAAAACTTGTAATCGTTTCATGGTCAATATTCTTATTAATTTAGATTAAGGGTAGGGCGAAATTACACCAATAAACTAAAAATCAAAAGAAAAACATTTTGAAGAGTTATATCTCTCTAATATTTTGAGTCTAATAATAAGTGTAGCGTCTTACTTTGGCTATGTATTTTGCAAGTCTAATAACCTGATGGGAGTATCCATATTCGTTATCATACCATATGTAAAGCACAATACTTTTTCCATCAGCGGACACCAAAGTAGCTTTACTATCATAAATTGATGGGGCAGAAGCGCCAACAATATCGGATGACACCAGCTCATTGCTCAAAGAATACTGTATTTGCTCAACCATATCACCTTCAAGGGCATACTTCTTTAAAATGGTATTAATACTTTCTTTGGAAGTTTTGTTCTTTACCTCAAGGTTTAAAATTGCCAGAGAGCCATTGGGTACGGGAACGCGGATAGCGTTGGACGTTAATTTTCCTTTTAATGAAGGCAGCGCTTTGGCAACTGCTGCGCCAGCTCCGGTTTCGGTAATAACCATATTCAAGGCAGCGGCACGTCCTCTTCGGTATTTACTGTGCATATTATCTACCAAATTTTGGTCGTTAGTATATGCATGAATGGTTTCTAAATGCCCCTTCTTAATTCCAAGCGAATCTTCAATTACCTTTAGAATGGGGGTAATAGCATTGGTGGTGCATGAGGCCGCGGAGTAAATTTTGGTCTTGTCAGGATCAAAGGCATTATGGTTTACTCCATGCACTATATTTGGAACCTCTTTTCCAGGGGCGGTAAGTAAAACTCTATTGGCCCCTTTGGCTTCTAAATGTCTGGAAAGAGCTGCTTTATCTCTAAAGGCACCTGTATTATCAATGATTAGGGCATTATAAATACCATATTTTGTATAATCTATGTCTTCGGGCTTTGCTGCATTAATAAACTTGACCGTTGTGCCGTTTATAATAAGTGCCTGATTTTTTACATCAACATCAACAGTCCCCATAAACTGACCATGAACAGAATCTGTTTTTAATAGCGCTGCCCTTTTTTCCAATACCTCTTCGGTTGCATCACCTCTTACTACAACTGCTCTAAGTCTTAATTGACTACCTCTTCCGGTTTTGGCCATAAGTTCTCGGGCAACCAATCTTCCAATTCTTCCAAAACCGTAAAGAACAACATCTTTAGGTTTAATTTCTTTTGAAGACTCGGCATCTTTGAGTTTTTCTATAACAAAGGCCTTTACATTAAGATGGGTATTATCATCTGAGTGATATTCATACGTAAGCTTTCCAATATCTAGTTTGGCAGGTGGTAAACTAATGTCGTTAATGGCGCGAAGAATCTCAACAGAATCAAAGATTGAGATGGGTTTTTGAACAAATTCGCCTGCATATTCATGTAGATTGATAATATCACTTACATTTTTGTCAATGATCTGATTCTTGAAAAGGACTACTTCAATGGCCTTATCGTACCAAAGATCACTAATAATTTTAATGAACTCTGTGGTTGCTTTTCTTCTATCGGCTTGGAAGGCAAGTTCTTTTTCGTAAGACTTTATATCGCTCATGGATTCTGGTTGAATTGTTATTTTTAAATTCTCGGCAAAATTAGATATTTCAAACGTTTTCGTAAAGGATTTTTAAATAAAAAAAGCACCTTGGAAAAGGTGCTTTTTTTGACGTTTTTTTTATATTTTTTATTGAAGGATCAGACGTTCTTTTTCTCCTTTTTCATTGATCATGGTAAAGCTTGTTCTTCCATACTTGGAAATTTCACCAAAAAGCGTTTTGGCATCATCAATATTTTTAATCTCTTTATCATCAAGCTCGGTGATTATTTTATTTTTTAGATTATACCTACCATAACCTTCAGGTACATCAATGATTTTCACCCCTTGCTTTACTCCAAAGTTCTTTTTGTCTTCCTTGGTAAGGTTTTTAACCATGAACCCAGTATTGGGTAGGATTAGGGTATTTTGTTTTTTAAGTGTGACCCGTTTTGAAACCCTGTTGCCTTCTCTATCTACGATGACTTCAATCACGTCCCCTGGTCTTTTTGAGGAAAGATACCCTGTAAGCTCAGAAAACTTACGTATAAGTATGTTATCAACTTTTTTGATGATATCTCCGGATTTTAGTCCAGCTTCTTCTGCTCCTGAGTCTTCACTAACTTGGGAAATATATACCCCTTCTATTTCATCCAAGCCAAGCTCCATTGCTTCCCTGGAGTTTATATTGGCCGCTGAAATACCCAATCTTCCACGTTGCACATTTCCAAATTCCATGATATCCTCGACAACCTTTTTCGCTATGTTACTGGGTACTGCAAAAGAATAGCCTACATAAGACCCGGTTTGGGATGTAATGGCCGTATTGATTCCAATTAGGTCTCCATTGGTATTGACTAAAGCACCGCCACTGTTTCCGGGGTTAACCGCCGCATCTGTTTGTATAAAAGACTGATTTCTTCCTAATGACCTGGCTTTTGCACTTACAATTCCAGCCGTTACCGTAGAAGTAAGACTAAACGGATTTCCTACTGCAAGAACCCATTCACCAATTTTGGCGTTGTCAGAATCACCAAAGGCTAGGTAGGGTAGTGGCTTGTCCACATCTATTTTTAAAAGAGCAATGTCGGAATCTGCATCGGCACCAATAACTTCGGCTTCATAAGTTCTTTTGTTATTCAATGTAATCTCTAATTGACTGGCTTGTGCTATAACATGATTATTGGTAACAATAAAACCGTCTGGTGAGATGATTACTCCAGAACCAGTGCCAATTTGTGGAGTTTGTTTGCGTTCAGACCCATAAAAGAAGTCAGCAAGATTGTTAGACCCTTTATTGATGGTTAAGTTTTTAACATGCACCACGGCATTTACCGTTTTTTCTGCTGCAATGGTGAAATCAACTTCATTTATTCCCGCCCCACTCGCAGAAGTGGACAAGGTGCTCGTGCTCAAGAATGGAGTTTCTTGATCTGCGGCAATCCATTTATACGTGTCTTTTTCAAAAAATAATTTATAAGCTCCTAAAGTAATTGCACCTGCAAATAGCGATACAATGAACAAACTGGCTATTCTCTTCATAATTCAGTAATAATTTAACATTAAGCTTTAACAAAATTAGGTGAATTCATTTGTAGCTTGATTAGTTTAACTCGTTTTTAACTACAAAAAAAACCTTAAAGAATACCCTATCTTTGTTCTTTTGCAAGCAATTATGTTACTACAATTTTTTAAATATCAAGGCACGGGCAATGATTTTGTAGTCATTGATAATAGACAAGAACTGTTCCCCAAAAACGATACCAAATTGATTGGTAAACTTTGTGATAGGAGATTTGGTGTAGGAGCAGATGGACTTATTTTACTTGAAAATGATACAGCTTCAGACTTTGAAATGGTGTATTTTAATTCTGATGCAAGCCAAAGTATGTGCGGTAATGGAGGTAGGTGTGCAGTAGCTTTTGCCAAGCATTTGGGCATGATAGATAATGAGACATCTTTTAAAGCTATTGATGGTTTACATTTTGCTAGTATTGAAGGAGATATTGTAAACCTCAAGATGAATGATGTAAAGGACGTAAAAGAGAAGCCCCTGTATAGTTTTTTGGATACAGGTTCGCCCCATCATGTGCAACTAGTTGAAAACTTGAGTGATTTGAATGTACAGGTAGAAGGCGCGAAATTGCGGTATGGTCTTTATGGAGAATCTGGCAGTAACATTAACTTCGTTAAACAATCAGATAAAGATTCTTTTGACGTAAGAACGTACGAGCGTGGGGTAGAGGGTGAGACATTGTCTTGTGGAACGGGAGTTACCGCGGTTGCCCTTGCAATGCACAAACAAGGAATTACGGAATCCAACTGTGTAAATATCAATACACAAGGTGGTGTTCTTTCAATAAGTTTTGCACAACAAAATGGATCTTACACTGATATTTTTTTAAAAGGACCTGCTAAACAGGTATTTAAAGGAGAGGTTGAATGCTAAGCTTAAAGGGAGAGCAAATTTATTTAAGGGCTTTGGAGCCAAAAGATTTGGATTTCCTTTACCAATTGGAAAACGATACTTCCATATGGGAGATTAGTGGCACATTAAAGCCATATTCAAAAAAAGTGCTCCAGCTTTATCTGGAAAATGCGCATAGAGACATTTATGATGTAAAGCAATTGCGATTGTGTATATGTAACAAGAATGATGATTGCATTGGTTTAATTGATTTGTTTGATTTTGACCCCAAAAATAGAAGAGCTGGTATTGGTATTGTAATTACCAAAACAGAGGACAGAAATAAAGGTGTAGGTGCGGAAGCAATATCCTTATTGTGCAATTATGCCTTTTCAATCCTTGACCTACATCAGTTATATGCTAATATTCTAGAGGAAAACAAAGCGAGTATTCATTTGTTTGAAAAGCTTGGCTTTACTAAAATAGGAGTGAAAAAAGAATGGGTCAGAACCAATAGCGGTTTTAAAAATGAAATAATTTTCCAAAAAATAAATTCCAATGTATCTTAAAAAAGTACTTTGGGCAGCTGCCCTTCTAGGCCTTTTGATCTGTGGTTTCATGGCTTACCAGATTTATGGTGCCATTTTTAGCCCAAATACCCAGTTTAATAATGATGAAGCTTTTGTTTACATACCTTCAGAAGCTACTTTTTCAGAAGTAAAGACCAACTTGACCCCACTGTTAAAAAATGTATCGACTTTTGAATCCGTAGCAGAACGTAAAGGGTACGTCAATAATGTTAAGGGTGGAAAATTCGCTATTAGAAAAGGGATGAATAATAATGAAATCATTAATTCACTAAGAAGCAATAATATCCCGGTAAAAGTATCTTTTAACAATCAAGAATCCTTGGATGCACTGGCAGGTAGGATATCCGAACAAATTGAAGCAGATAGCCTTTCACTTTCCCAAGCCTTTAATGATTCAGAATTTCTTAGCAAATCCAATTTTAATAAAGATTCAAAATTGGGAATGTATATTCCTAATACCTATGAATTCTTTTGGAATACTAATGCTCAAAGCTTTAGGGATAGAATGTTAAAGGAGTACCAGAGGTTTTGGAATGATAGTCGGTTAGAAAAAGCCAAAGAACTTAATCTTTCTCCTTCCCAAGTCATTGCTTTGGCGGCTATAGTTCAAAAAGAGACGGTAAAGGCAGAGGAGCGTCCTAGAGTGGCGGGAGTTTATTTAAATAGGATAAAAAGGGGCATATTGCTTCAGGCAGATCCTACCGTGATCTTTGCCATTAAGAAAGAAACAGGTAATTACGATACCATTATTAAACGAGTTTTGTATCGAGATTTAGAAATAGACTCCCCATACAATACATATAAGTATAGTGGAATACCCCCGGGTCCGATTGCTATGCCCGATATTGCTTCCGTTGAAGCAGTTTTAAATTTTGAAAAACACGATTATCTATATTTCGTGGCGGATGTTTCTAACTTTGGATACCATATGTTTGCCAAATCTTTGGCACAACATAACCGAAATAAGGTGCAATATATCCGATGGATCAATTCTCAAAAGGTCCGCAGATAATACTCTTTGTCGTTTATTTTCAGCGCTTTAACGTAATTTAGGTGCGATTTAAGAAAAACTTAAGAGCTTTATAAGTGTTAAAATAAAGTCTCCCCCTATATTTGCCGATCAAATTTAATTTCGCTGCTTTTGAGCACTGAGATATTAAATATGTGAGTTATGAAAAGATGGATAGGTTTTGTTTTGCATCTTGCCATGATTGTAATTTTGACAAGCTTTGGTACATACACCGTAACCAAAAAGATGGACTATGTGGTTCCTGATTCGTTAAGAGTGAAAACGAACTTTGAACATTTGGTTCTTCAAGATTCAATTAAAGGTTTAGAGAGCACGTTGATTTCTCCTCCTTTTTTAGGAAATGCCTATAATGGTTTTAAAGAGGCTTTGGCCTTTAAGGAATCTCAAGGAAGATATGGTGTGGTCAACACTTTTGGATATCTTGGAAAATACCAATTTGGGTTGAGCACTTTAAATATGATGGGAGTATATGACTCCGAAGAGTTTTTAAATGACCCAGTACTACAAGAGAGAACATTTGAAACCAATATTGCCCGTAACAAATGGATTCTTAGAAGAGATATAAAACGTTTTAACGGAAAACGCATAAGGGGAGTTCAAATTACAGAATCTGGTATTTTGGCTGCGGCACATTTGGCAGGAGCAGGAAACGTAAAGAAGTATTTACGGTCCTATGGAAAGAATGATGTTGCTGATGCCTATGGAAGTACTATCTCTTACTATATTAGAAAGTTCGCGGGATATGATATTTCCATAATTGAACAAAAGAGAAACGCAAAAGTCTAAATCCTTTTTTGGGATATGATTTAAAAACCAGAATTTACTTCTGGTTTTTTTATGCTTGAATGATAAATATAGTGGGTCTTTTGTTTAGGTCTACATTAATCTCACCCCATTCATGTGCAATTTTGGTTTTTATAAACTCCGTTGGTAGTGTAATGTCAGAGGCAATACATAGTCTGGTGCTCTTCTGTAGTATTTTCGTCAGCTCCTTTAAAAGCTTATCATTTCTGTATGGAGTTTCCATAAATATTTGTGATTGCCCTTTCTCTCTGGAAACTCGTTCTAAACTTTTGATCATTGCCTTACGCTCTGCGGCATCTATAGGCAAATAACCATTAAAGGCAAAATTTTGGCCATTCATACCACTGGACATCATGGCCATAAGAATGGAGGATGGACCTACCAAAGGAACTACCTGTATCCTTTTTTCATGGGCAACCTTAATGACGTCAGCACCGGGGTCTGCAATACCTGGGCAGCCTGCCTCAGATAAAATACCTACATTGAACCCATGAATGCAGGGGTCCAGATAAGTGGGAATCACTGCAGGATCTGTGAATTTGTTTAAAGTTTCAATATGTAGGCTAGGTTGTGCCTTGCTTGGACTTATTTTTTTTATGAAATGACGAGCGGTCTTTTCGTTCTCAACAATATAGTGATCAGTATTTTCAATGGTCCTCTTAATGGAAATTGGAAGCACCTCCAATGGGGCATTGTCTCCCAACGTTGTTGGAATTAAGTAAACTTTACCCAAAACAAGACCCGGTTTTACTTCTTCCATTTCACTTAGTTTAATTTTTTAGCAATCGCTTCACAAGCGCTATTGATCATTTGGTAGACCTCTTCAAAGCCATCAACTCCACCATAGTACGGATCTGGCACTTCATTAATGCCTAGATTTACTTCGTCTAACAACAATCTAACCTTTTTTTTATCCTTTTCAGTATTGGCCAGACTTAAAATATTTATAAAGTTGTTTTTATCCATGGCATAGATTAAATCGAACTCTTTAAAATCATTTTTAGAAAATTGTCTACACTTTTGAGCACTAATATCTAATAAGTGTTTTTGCGCAACAGCTATAGATCTTTTGTCTGGTGGATTGCCAATATGATATCCTGCAGTTCCAGAAGAATCCACAAGTACGGCATTAGCATCTACTTTGGATTTTAATATACCTTCTGCCAAAGGAGATCTGCAGATGTTTCCTAAGCAGACCATTAAAACTTTGGTTTTCATGAAGCTAAAAAAGATTAAGAGAATTTTTTGCTCAGGTCTTCAATGTACTTTCTAAACTGCTTATCGGTCTCTGCAAGGTTGTCAACTGTTTTGCAGGCATGCAATACAGTGGCATGATCTCGTTTTCCTATTTGGGAACCGATACTGGCAAGGGAGGCTTTTGTAAATTTTTTGGCAAAGAACATGGCCAACTGTCTTGCTTGAACAATATGGCGCTTTCTAGTTTTGGATTGCAACGTAGCCACATCCATTTCAAAATAGTCTGAGACCACTTTTTGAATATAATCAATGGAGACTTCTCTTTTTGTATTTTTCACAAACTTCTCTACCACTTGTTGGGCTAGTTCCAGGGTAATGTCACGTTTGTTAAAAGAGGATTGTGCAATTAAAGAGATTATAGCGCCTTCCAGTTCCCTTATATTTGTTTTAATATTCTTTGCAACATGATCAATGATATCATCTGGCATTTCTACCCCATCACGATACAGTTTGTTCTTTAAAATGGAAATCCTAGTTTCAAAATCAGGACTTTGAAGCTCAGCGGAAAGACCCCATTTAAAACGCGACAATAATCGTTGTTCAATATCTTGCATATCTACAGGTGCCTTGTCGGATGTAAGGATAACCTGCTTTCCATTTTGGTGCAAGTGATTGAAGATATGGAAGAAAACATCTTGGGTTCCAGATTTACCAGATAAGAATTGTACATCATCAATGATAAGTACATCTATTAGTTGATAAAAGTGAATGAAATCGTTCCTAGTATTCTTTTTTACAGATTCAATATACTGCTGGGTAAATTTTTCCGCAGAAATATATAGTACTGTCTTTTCGGGGTATTTGTCCTTGATTTCAACACCAATGGCATGTGCCAAGTGCGTTTTGCCCAAACCAACACCTCCAAAAACTAATAACGGATTAAAAGAAGTGCCACCAGGTTTGTTGGCAACTGCCATTCCTGCAGATCTTGCAAGTCTATTGGAATCGCCTTCTAGAAAATTCTCGAAATTATAATTTGGATTTAACTGGGATTCTATTTTAATATTTCGAATACCAGGAATCACAAAAGGATTCTTTAATTCTGGGCTTTTTGAGGTAATTGGCACATCTAACTCTTGAGGGCCAACAGCGGTACGATTAGAACTTGGAATTTGTTCTGTGAACGGTTCCTTATTACCGTACTTATTTTCCATTTTAATGATGTAAATAAGTTTTGCGTTACTTCCTAACTCCTTGGTAAGAGCCACTTTCAAAAGCTTAACATAATGTTCCTCTAACCATTCATAGAAGAATTTACTTGGTACTTGTACACTAAGAGCTTTGTCTGTTAACTTGATAGGCTTAATAGGTTCAAACCAAGTCTTGAATGCCTGCGGTTGGATATTATCCTTGATAAAAGCCAAACAGTTGTTCCATACGGAATTTGCAGTAACACTCATAAAAGTTTTTTCCTTAGTTTTTGTTGGTTAGCTTTAAAGCTTTAGACTAAACATCTAAGGGGGATTAGACGCTTATTAGATGCGACAAATATGTGAACAAATCTTTGAAAAAAAAAATGATTTAGTGGTTGAATATTCTATTTTTTTTTCGCATGTTTCCTTAATGTTAACCAAGCCACTAAATATATAATTTTTCAGTTAATATATGAGATTAAATTCATTTTCTTTTAGGGTCCGTTATGGAGAGACCGACCAAATGGGTGTTGTGTACCATGGCAACTATGCACAATATCTAGAAATGGGCAGAGTGGAGTGGTTAAGGGCCTTGGGCATCAGTTATAAGAGCATGGAGGAAAATGGAATCATACTACCTGTAATTTCCTTACAAATAGATTATAAAAAATCTGCTCTTTATGATGATTTGCTTACAGTAGAAACGAATATTAAAAAAGCTCCATTGGTAAAGATTGAATTTGATTACAAAATCTATAATGAAGCCAGAGAATTATTGGTAGAGGCAAATACGGTTTTGGCCTTTATCGACAAAAAGACCAATAGACCCATAAAATGTCCTGATTCCATTTTGGGGAAATTAAGGTTTTAATCCTTTGATTGAATCACAACATTTTGCATCTCCTCAAATATTTGCTTGGTTTGAGCTGCTTGACTTTTTCTAACTGAAATAAGAAGAGAGCATTTTAATTCCATTTGTTGTGAAACAATCTTAATTCCTTTTTGCTTGATACAACGCATTACCTTATCCATTGCAGGATAGTCAAAATGCAATTGAAATTCGGATTCTATTGTTTTTTCAATAATAGGGGCATTTTCCAAAGCCATTTGAGCCGCCGCACGATACGCTTGTATAAGCCCGCCAACGCCAAGTTTTGTTCCGCCAAACACCCTGGCAACGGCAATCAAAACATTGGTGACTCCAAAAGACTGAATTTGCCCATAAATGGGCATTCCAGCCGAGTTGTTGGGCTCGCCATCATCATTAGTTCTATAGGTGTGGGTCTTTTTGCCCAATTGCCATGCATAGCATACATGATTAGCGGTGTGGTGTTTCTTTCGCAGTGATTCAATTATTGGTTTAACATCCTCTTCCGAAGAAATTGGAAACGCGTAACCAAAAAATTTACTTTTTCTATCCTTAAACAGAATTTCTGGAGAAGGTTCTCTTATCGTTTTATAAATATCCTCTTCTTCCATTAGAATAGAGCTACCAGCATGATACTAACAATGGCCAAGGCTATGCCTCCCCAGTTTTTTAGACTAAGTTTCTCCTTGAAGATAAGAATTCCCAATAGGGTAGAAAGCATTACAATAGCTACATTGTTAAGTGTAAAGATAGCCGCGCTATCAAATCTTTCGTTTTGAAGTGCTCGAATTAAAAAGAAAATGGAAAAATAATTGGGAACACCAAGCACAATGCCACCAACAATATTTCTAAAATTAACCTTTAGCGGTTTTTTTATTGCCTTTGTGCCAATAAAAACAAATCCGGTCAGTGCTGCAAAACCAAAAACCATAGATGAGAAAATTGCAACCTCTTTAGAGTCCAAATGGTTTTCCTGAAAATATTTCATGCAGATATCGATGATACCTGAACCTAAAAAAACAAGTAATGGTAATAACAAAGTCTTTTTAGAGAGTGCAATTGATTTTTCCTTCATGGAAGCAAAGTAAACAGCAGCGAGAGCCAACAAAATTCCAATAATTTGAAAAACAGATAAGGTTTCTTTATAAAAAATAACCCCAAAAAGTACAGGCATCACCAAAGACATCTTTGTTGCTACCGAAGCTACGGCAACACCTGCAACCTGTGAAGCTCTGGCCATAAGATTAAAAACCAGTATAAAAAAGACTCCTAGGGCCAAGGTGCCTAAAAACCAGGATTTATTTACAATCTCATTAAAATCAACATCGCCTTCATATAGCAACATCCCTACCACACAAGCAACTACATAATTGGTAATGATGGCATAAAGCGTTTGGATTTTGTAGACATCAAATAATTTAAAAACGACAAAAATTAAACTGGAGCAAAGAACACTAAGAGCAAGGTTCAACATTATAAGTAAGATTTTAACTGGGTAATATCCTCCTTACCTACTTGTAGGTTCCACGTTTTTATTCCCAAACTAGAAGCAGCATCAGTATTCTCTTTTGTGTCGTCTACAAAAATGGTCTCTGATGCATTCAATTTGTTTGCCGTCAGCACAAATTCAAATATTTCAGCATCTGGTTTTCGCATTTTCATTTCATAGGAAAGGTAAAACACTTCAAAAGCATTTTTAAAACGATTGAATTTTTCCATACCCATTTGCTTTTTTACAAATTCAATATGAATGTCATTGGTATTGCTCAACAGAAATAGGCGGTATTGATTTTCTTCTGCCAATTTTTCTACAAATTCTAATCTTCTATCAGGGAAATCCAATAATATAGCGTTCCACGCAGCTATTAAATCTTTCTCGGAGGCATTAGGGAAAAAGTTAGAGACTTCTTCTAAAAATTTTTGAGAGCTTGTTAGCCCTTTTTCATAGTCCCTAAATAAAGTATCCAAATCTGGGGTCGGACTTTTATAACCAAACTTTTCCATGGCTCTGGGTGTTGCCAATTTGTCTAGGTCTATGAAAATATCGCCAAAGTCTAGAATAATATTTTTAATCATTTATGAAAATTGATAGGGTATCTGATAAAATAGGTTTTGTCTCTAATAGTTCTCCAGAAATTTTTGGGGATGTAATTCCACTTTTAAAGTTGGTTGATCCCTTAAAAACTCGAGCTTCATCCCATAAACCTTCATTAATAAAGGTCTGAAGGGTTTTTGAACCCCCTTCAATAAAAAGACTGGTTATGGAATGTTTATAAAGCGTTGAACAAATCTGTTTTCCAATGGGGGCGGAGAAATCAATTAATTCGTAATCAATGCCATCCATGTATTTAGATGAATCAGCAATTTGAGTAAACACAATTGTTTGTATGCTTTTGTCCAAAACATGAAAGCCTGAAGGAATCTTCAAATCTTTATCTAGAATAACTCGCGTGGGGTGTTTTCCCTCCCAGCTTCTTACCGTCAATTTCGGATTATCTTCTAAAATAGTATTGGTGCCAACCAAAATAGCTTGTTCCTCACTACGCCATTTATGAACCAATTGTTTAGAGTATGTATTGGTAATCCATACAGGTTCTGGTGTTTTCTTTCTCGCTTTGGTATTTGGGGCGATAAAACCATCTTGCGTTTCGGCCCATTTTAAAATTAGGTAAGGGCGCTTTTTTTCTTGAAGACTTAAAAATCGTTTATGGTGAATTCTGCATTCTTTTTCAAGAACACCAATAGTTACTTCACAACCGGAAGCTTTCAATTTTTCAATTCCTTTTCCCGAAACTTTATCATGTGGATCTTGAAGTCCTATAAAAACCTCCGGAATTTTGTGTTCAATAATAAGATTGGTGCATGGAGGTGTTTTCCCAAAATGGGAGCAAGGCTCTAAACTTACATAAAGAGCGGCCATAGAAAGTAGTTCCTTGTCTTTTACGGAGTTAATTGCATTTACTTCTGCATGTGCACCACCGTATGGACTTGTGAAGCCTTCCCCAATGATTTTATTTTTGTGCACAACAACACATCCTACCATAGGATTTGGTGCTGCAGTTCCAAGCCCTTTTTTGCCCAATTGAATGCATCGTAACATGTATTTTTCATGTATATTCACATCGCAAAAATAGAACATTAAAACACAATATGGGTGAGGCCATAATTAGGGAAATTACACCAGATGATAACGTTCAGGTAGCCCAAGTAATACGCAAGGTTTTATTAGAGATGGGGGTGCCAAAAGTTGGTTCTGCATACGCGGATAAAGCTTTGGATGATATGTACGGTGCATATAACATGTCTAAGGCAACATATTTTGTAGTTGATGACAATGGACAAATTATTGGTTGTGCGGGAATTGCGCAATTGGATAATTATGAAGGTAATGTCTGTGAGTTGCAAAAAATGTATTTATTGGAAGAAACGAGAGGTAGGGGTTTGGGTTCTAAAATGATTACGATATGTTTGGAAAAAGCGGAGTCGTATGGCTTTGAACATTGTTATTTAGAGACAATGCCCTACATGAAAGCTGCGCAAAAACTATATACGAAGAATGGTTTTGAATATCTAGATGCCCCAATGGGCAATACAGGTCATTATTCATGTCCGGTTTGGATGCTTAAAAAGCTGTAGCATGCTGCTAAAGGAAATCAAAACTATTTTCCATAAAGAATTAGATGCCCTTTATCCTAAAGAAGAAGTTGATTCCTTTTTTTATAGCTTGATAGAGCATTATCTAAAATTAGAACGGTTTGTATTGGTGGTACAACCCAACCTTGCAATTACCAAGGTTGAAGAACAACCACTTTTTAAAGCTTTAGCTGAGTTGAAACTAGAAAAACCCTTGCAGTATATTTTAGGAGTAGCCCACTTTATGGATTTGGAACTGAAGGTCAATGA
Organism: Flagellimonas sp. CMM7; assembly: GCF_021390195.1. Lineage (NCBI taxonomy): Bacteria > Pseudomonadati > Bacteroidota > Flavobacteriia > Flavobacteriales > Flavobacteriaceae > Flagellimonas > Flagellimonas sp. CMM7. The sequence goes on from NZ_CP090003.1 coordinate 3,646,775, forward strand.
ACATGTACTGATTCCACGGCCTGAAACAGAGGAATTGGTGGAATGGATAATTTCAGATTGCAGAGCTATACACAGTCGAGACCTGAAAATCCTTGACATAGGTACCGGTAGTGGGTGTATTGCAATTGCTTTGGCAAAAAATCTCCCAAATGCAAAAGTCTATGCAATGGATATTTCAGAAGAAACATTGGAAGTTGCAAAAGCGAATGCAGAATTAAATACTGTTGAAGTTGAATGTATCCACATGGATATTTTAAATCCAAAAGAGATTGAATATGAGTTTGACATTATTGTCTCTAATCCGCCATATGTGAGAGAATTAGAGAAGGAAGAAATCAAGAATAATGTAAAGGCATATGAACCAAGTATAGCGCTTTTTGTTCCAGATGAAGATGCATTGCTATTTTATAGAGCCATTATTGTTTTTGCTGAAAGATACTTTTCTAAAAAAGGAAACTTGTACTTAGAAATCAATCAATATTTAGGAAAGGAAACCAAAGCACTTTTAGAAGCGCAGAATTTTTCAGAAATTGAACTACGCAAAGATTTCTTTGGAAATGATAGAATGCTTAAAGGTAAACTAGATTGATATGGATAGCATTGCGGTTTTTTGTGGAAGCAGCACAGGTAATGACCCTGATGTGACTGATATGGCCTTTAAACTGGGTGAATATTTAGCCATCAAGGACATTAACTTAGTTTACGGTGGAGCCAAAGTGGGACTAATGGGACAAGTTGCTGATGGAGTCTTAACCCAAAACGGGAATGTGATAGGTGTGATACCTGATTTCTTAAAAAGCAAGGAAGTTTTTCACCCAAACATTACCGAACTGATTGTAGTGGAAACCATGCACGAAAGAAAATTGGAAATGCATGAACGGTCCAATGGATTTATAGCCCTTCCTGGAGGGTTTGGTACTTTGGAAGAGTTGTTTGAAATCATTACGTGGGGACAACTTGGACTGCATCAAAAACCTATTGGAATATTGAATGTAAAAGGTTTTTTTGGTACTATGCTTCAGTTTTTGGACACTATGGTGACCAATGGATTTTTAAAACAGGAAAATCTGGATATGTTATTGGTGGATGATACTCCGGAAAAACTTTTGGCAAAAATGGAGGCATATAAACCTACAGCAGTTCCAAAATGGATTGCAAAAGAACAAACTTAGATGACTAACCAAGAAAAAATCACAATCCTTAGGGATGAATTAAGGGGACATAATTACAACTATTATGTGCTGGATAAACCAACAATTTCGGATTATGAGTTTGATGTAAAACTGAAGGAACTTCAGAAATTAGAAGAAACACATCCGGAGTTTTATGATGCTACTTCTCCTACTTTGAGAGTTGGTGGAGAGGTGACCAAAAATTTTGAAACCATTCAACACGAACATCGTATGTATTCTTTGGATAATTCTTATTCTAAAGAAGACCTAGAGGATTGGGAAAAGCGAATTCAACGTATTTTGGGAGATGTTGATGTGGAATTCACTTGCGAACTAAAATATGACGGAGCTTCTATCAGTCTAACCTATGAAGAAGGGAAATTAGTTAAAGCGGTAACAAGAGGAGATGGTTTTCAAGGAGATAATGTAACCACGAACATTAAGACCATAAAATCTGTCCCACTTCAGCTAAAAGGCGACTACCCATCAAAATTTGACATACGTGGTGAGATTATTCTAACACTGGAAGGTTTTGCCAAAATGAACCAAGAACGCCTTGCCAATGGCGAAGAAGCCTATATGAATCCTAGGAATACAGCATCGGGCAGTTTAAAATTGCAAGATAGCGCTTTGGTAGCGCAACGCCCTTTAGAATGCTTATTGTACAGTATTACCGGTAAAAACCTGAATATTGTTTCCCAGTTTGAAGTTCTGGATAAAGCACGTTCTTGGGGCTTTAAAGTGCCCACTGTTGCAAAATTGTGCAAAACTACGGATGATGTAATGCGGTTTGTTGATTATTGGGATGTACACCGTCATGATTTGCCTTATGAAACAGATGGAGTGGTTATCAAAGTAAATAGTTTACGCCATCAAGAAGAATTGGGTTATACTGCTAAGGCACCGCGTTGGGCTATGGCCTATAAATTTAAAGCTGAGCAGGTTTCAACGGTGCTACATGAAATCACTTATCAGGTAGGGCGGACAGGAGCTATTACACCTGTTGCTAACCTAGAACCGGTTTTACTTGCCGGCACTACTGTAAAGAGAGCCTCTTTGCACAATGCAGATCAGATAGAAAAATTGGATATTAGAGTAGGGGATACTGTTTTTGTAGAGAAGGGAGGAGAGATTATTCCAAAGATTATTGCAGTGGATTTTACCAAACGTCCTTCGGACTCTGTTCCAACCACATATATTCAGCATTGCCCCGAATGTAATACGGAACTGATACGCAAAGAGGGAGAGGCACAGCATTTTTGTCCAAATGATACCGGTTGCCCAACTCAGATAACAGGTCGCATTCAGCATTTTATCTCCAGAAAGGCAATGGATATTGAAGGTTTGGGTGGTGAAACTGTTGAATTGCTTTTTAAAGAAGGGTTGATAGCGAATTATGCAGATTTATACTCCTTGACTAAAGAGCAGGTAATGCCACTGGAACGAATGGCAGAGAAATCTGCAGAGAACCTGGTCAATGGAGTTGCAGCTTCCGTAGCAATTCCTTTTGAGCGTGTGCTGTTTGGTTTGGGAATACGCTACGTAGGCGAGACAGTAGCTAAAAAACTTGCCAAGGCCTACAAGAACATAGATGCCTTGATTATTGCAACGGAAGAAGAACTGGTAACTGTTGATGAGATAGGAGGACGTATTGCTGAAAGTGTTGTACAGTTTTTTGCAGAACCCTTGAATATTGAGATTGTGGAGCGGTTAAAATTGTATGGACTACAGTTTTCATTATCTGAAGAACAGCTGCAAAATCAATCTGAAAAACTAAAGGGGCAGACGTTTGTGGTTTCTGGCGTTTTTGAATCCCTTGGAAGAACAGAACTTAAAAAGCTAATTGAAGACAACGGTGGTAAAGTGGCTTCATCCATCTCCTCCAAAACATCTTTTCTGGTTGCAGGTGAAAACATGGGGCCGAGTAAGAAAACAAAAGCAGAAGGTTTAGGAGTGCCAATTATTTCTGAACAAGAGTTTTTAGAAAAGTTAGATTGATGGTGCCAGAAACTCTTGAAGCGTTTAAAGATACCTTGGTTAAAGCTACTCCCTCTGTGGATTGGCCCCCAGCATTACAATCAATTTGGTGGGCAGCTAAGGGGGATTGGAATGCTTCTCATGACATTGCCCAAGATTTACACACAAAAATAGGAAGTCGAATTCATGCATATTTACACAGGTTGGAAGGAGACGATTGGAATGCTGGGTATTGGTACAGGCAAGCTAATGAGTCTTTTCCAAAATGTAATTTTGAAGAGGAATTGCAAAAACTGATGGAATTTGTTTTAGAACGCTAAGATTTTCGCACAAACCGCTGCTCTTGCGTATCAAAAGCAAACTTATAAATATCATATTTACCACCTCGACCATCTTTTTCCAGTTTTTGGGCAACAATCATTTGTTCCCCATCACTGCGCAAACTTATCATGCCGTAGCGGGTTAGATAGGAATTGATCTCTTTGTATTTTTTCACCATTTCTTCTTTAAGGTCTTTAAGCTTTATTTGGTTTGCTGGGGTATCCACAAAATTGGCTTTAAAGTCTTCATACTCGGTTTTTACCTCCTCCCACTTTTGATATTTTTTTACCAACTCGGGAATAGTGGTTGAAGAGAAATCTTTATTGGAACGGGCAAGTTCTGTACTAAAAATCAAAGGCTTTTTGCTGTATCCTGTCTTTCCTATGGCTCCTAGAGTGTCTGGTCTGGGATGACTGTAGTTTTCATTATCACCACTAGAAATAACCGTGCCGAGGGCATTTATATTTTCCAAAAACTCATAACTGAACAAATGGCTACCATGGTGGCAGGCCTTGGCAATATCTGCTTGTAAGGTAGCTTTGGCATTGGTACCCAGTTTATGATTGATGTATTCTCCTGCTTCCTCATTAATATCACCCCCTAACATCACCCGCAAATGTTTATATTTCAACATCAACAGAACAGAGTGTCCATTCTTTGTTTTTCCATTGTCCTTTAAAAATGGCAGCACTTGTTTTCCATCCTTCTGAGCAATAATTGGAGCAATTACATTTAATGAAAGTTCGTTATCTCCACCATTGCCCAATAAAAATCCAGTATTGTTATTAAGCGCTTCAAAATTTGGTTGAGGTTGTTGCGCCAACGATAGAGCCATGGTCTCTGGGTATTGTGATCCTGTGCCAGAAGAGTTTTGTGGGTCGTTCAAGATTGACTTCATAGCTGCATCGGTCAGTTCCAATGACAGTACATATTTTTCACCATCTGAAAGCTCATCAACTTTCCCCAACTGGGTGTTCCAACCTTTGCTGTTATCAACAGGGCGATGCACAATACCACTATGATAGATTTTATCGAACTTAATAGCGGGTTCTTCAAAAATATCAGCAAAACCTAAATAATGATCATTATCTGGATGACTGACTATGGCCTTAAACTTCATTGGCAAACTAGTATTCTTATCTAGATTGAAACGCCAGTAGAGGTAACGATACATGTTGTCTCCTTTGCCCGCATCAATTAAATAATGCTTATCATCCGGTGTAACCATATGGCATCCATCTCCTTGCCCAATATCTACAAAATTGACTTCAAGAGTTCGCTGCTTTTGTATGTTTTCAATGGAAATCCAACCTCTTTTGTTTCTGGAGAGCACTAATACACGGTCATTGACCACTTCAGTATCCAAAATGGTGACGTAGTCTCCAAAAAGTAAATGTTGCACCCATTTTGATGAGGTTTCACTTTCAAGAATCTTAGCATCTGGGAAACCTGTATAAGTAAATTTTCTAGATCCGTTTGTATTGAAAAGAGCAGCATCCAATTGTGGCATGATTCTTTGATTTTAGTTGTTGGCTTTAAAAAAAGATACTTTTCAATATAGGAAATTTCTTATATCAAAACTTAAATAGATGTAAAGGAGGTATTAAATTTTGTATGAATGATTGAATTTGGAGCGACTTTACACGCATTCTCATTGTAAAATAATTATCCATTTAAATTACTACAAGACTGTCCCAACCTGCTTTAGAGAGGTTTGGCGAACCAGCTTTTTTAGTTAGAATAAGCCGCTGGTCAACCCAAAGAAGGTATCCATCAATCCAGAAAAAAAATAGCTCATAGATTGAAGAAATTGCAGATAAATAAGTTTCAGATGAAAATTAAAAGCTTGCTATTCAGTTCTATTCCAGCATTGATTCTGTTGTCCTGTAGCAATGATGATGATGGCCATACCAGAGGAATCCCCGTGATTAACCCCCAAACTTTTGAAATTTCAGAAGCAATAACCAATTCCGAGATAATCGGAAATGTTTATGCGGATGATCCGAATGGTGATCCACTAACTTTTCGAATAGGCCTGGACAAATCCAATCTCTTTACAGTTTCCAAATCAGGTGAACTGCGTTTGATCAATGGAAAGAACTTGGACTTTGAGACAGCAAAGGAGCACAAATTCACTGTAAGGGTTACGGATGGCACAGGGGAATTTTTTAATTATGTGACGGTAATGGTGCTAGATGAGAATGAGACGGCCATTTCTGATGAATCTTTTTTTACGGTCAATGAAAATATATCTGACACTTTTGTAATTGGCAAGATAATGGCCAATGACCCTGAAAATGATGTGCTTAGTTTTGAAATTTTAGTCAATGACAATGACCTGTTCGAAATTACCAAAGATGGAGAGTTGAGTTTGGCAAGTGGAAAGGCCTTGGATTTTGAGATGGGCGAGGAGCATAAAATCATAGTTCAAGTTTCTGACGGGAATACAGCATCAATGGCTGAGGTGACCATTACGGTTATTGATGGAGTTGATATTGTAGATCAGACCTTTGAAGTTCCTGAGAATATTGGTGACATGGAATTAATCGGTACCGTAACGACTAGCAATCCTCAGAACGAATTTCTAACCTTTGAAATTGTCACGAACGACAACAACCTTTTTAACATTACTGATGACGGTAAGTTAAGCTTGGAAAGTGGAGAATCATTGGACTTTGAAACCAGTAAAGAACACCGTATTACTATATCCGTTACCGACGGTATCCATAATGATTTGGAGGCTGAAGTGACCATAATAGTTGCCGATATTGTAGAAGCTGACCCATTGGATGTCGCTGCCTTTGTAACTACCTGGAAAACTTCAAATGATATGGAATCTATCGGCATTGGAGTTAACCCTAATTTGACATATGACTATACAATTAACTGGGGAGATGGTACAGTGGAAGATATTGCAAACAGCATAAACCCTGAACATACTTATGATACTGCGGGGACATATACCGTAGCTATTGTAGGTGATTTTCCGCAAATTGAAATGTTTTTAGCGCCAAATCATCAGGTCAAGTTATCGAGTATTGATCAATGGGGCTCTATACGCTGGCGAGATTTGAATTATGCACTCGCTGGTTGTCCAAATATGATTTATAATGCTACTGATGTACCCGATTTGTCTATGGTTACAGATTTAAGTAATATGTTTAGAGGAGATACTTCTTTCAATGGAGATATAGCCAATTGGGATGTAAGCAACATTACAAATATGAGAGGGATGTTTGCTGGAGCAAGCTCGTTTAATCGAGATTTGGACGGTTGGGATGTAGGATCAGTAACAGATATGTCAGAGATGTTCTTGCTGACAGAATCTTTTAATGGAGATCTAAGTGGTTGGGATTTACATTCAGTATTAACTACGCAAGGTATGTTTGCGCAAGCTAATGCGTTCAACCAAGATTTGAGTAACTGGGATGTAGGATCGGTTATACTTATGAATTATATGTTTTCAGATGCAAATGCGTTCAATCAAGATTTAAGCAATTGGGATGTAAGTTCGGTTACACATATGACCGGAATGTTCCAAAGTGCAGAATTATTTGATAGAAGTTTGGGCGCTTGGAATTTGAACTCGATTACAACAATGTTTGATATGTTCAGTGGAGGTGCAGGGTTGTCGCCAGAAAATTATGATGCCACCCTAATCGGCTGGAATGCCAACATCAATACCCCGGACAATATTTCTTTTGGTGCAATTGGCATTAACTATTGTTCCAATTTTGCTGCTGCCGCTCGCGGTGGTTTGACAGTCAATAAGGGATGGACAATAACAGATGACGGTCAAAATTGTAATCCTTAAGTGCTTCTGTTGTCATGGGGTTTGACTAGTCAAGAAATAGAAAAGTCAAATTAGAGAATCACTTTTTTTTAGTATTGGTAAATTACACAACAATACTTACCCCATTGGCAGATGCATTCTTCTTTCCATCAAAATAAAAGTCAATCCTACCAAGATTTATACCAAAGGCTCCAACTTGGTTTACCAATACTGAATCTCCATTTTTATTAATACGAACATCAGGTTTGTCCAAAAAAGTATGGGTATGGCCACCAATTATCAGATTTGTGTAATGAGTGCTTTGAGCAAGTTGGGTATCTGAAGGTCTTTCGGGTCTGTCATAGTCATAGCCTAGATGAGAAAGACAAATAACAAGGTCACAGTTTTCTTCTTCTTTAAGGTTACGTTCCATGTCCAGAGCAATTTCAAAGGGGTTTAGATATTTGGTCTCTTTATAGAGTCTTTTGGTAACTAAACCATCCAAGGCAATACCAATACCATATACGCCAATTTTTATTCCATCAACCATGTAAATTTTGAAGGGTTTTACAAAACCTTCCATAACCGTATTGGTAAAGTCGTAATTAGCGGATAACAACTCAAACTTGGCATGTGGGACCTGCGCCAATAACCCATCAACGCCATTGTCAAAATCATGATTGCCTATGGTCGCAGCATCATAATTGAGCTTACTCATTAGTTTAAACTCCAACTCGCCTCCGTAGAAGTTAAAATAGGGAGTGCCTTGAAAGATATCTCCTGCATCAAAGAGTAGGGTATTGGGATTCTCATTTCTGATATTATCCACTAGTGCGGCTCTTCTGGCAACCCCTCCTAAGTTGGCATATGATGAGTGTGAGCTAGGAAAAGGATCAATATGACTATGCACATCATTGGTGTGTAAAATAGTAATGTGTCTACTATTGAGGCCGGAACACGAATTTAAACCAAGACCACCAAGACCTATTAAAGCTGAAGTAGCTGCTGTATTTGTTAAAAAATCTCTTCTTTTCATTTAGTCAAGTTGAATAAACCTATCGTCCACTTCTGCTTTTACACTATCTGTTTTTTTAAAATGGTCTATAATGGCATTACGCAAAAGATAGCCCGTATCTGTAGTGGAAATTATCTCATCAAAGAAACCTATACTGGGCCCACCTTGCACTAGGTAGTCAGATGTTGCAATGTAGTAGTTTCTGTTTTCATCAAAAGGACTACCTTGTATACTTACAGATTCCAATCCACCCTTTTTATCCAAAATGATCTGTATGCCAGAAACTGGATGTGCGCGTTCTGACGTAGACAAAAAAGAAATAAGCTTTCTTACCGCAGTGCCGCTAAGTTCAACTACAGAAATGTAGTTTTCAAACGGCATTACTTGGTATGCATTTCTAGCAGTTACATCTCCTTTGGAGATAATTGATCGTATTCCACCTCTATTAAGAACTACAAAATCCAGTTCTTTTTCCATTTTAGATTTAAAAATTGGATGGGTTTCTTTGAAAACAATGTCTGCCATTAAATTTCCCATGGAAGTGTTGCGGTTGCCATCATCCAAAAGAAGGGGTTTGGGCGCATAAGCCAACGTGCTATCCAAAACTTGGTTTATCCTATTCTTAAATGGAGCAACAAAAGTTTCTATGGAATCCACTGCATTGATAGAGGTATCAATTTTTATTTGCTTTCCAGCAACCTTTGAAAGCGGACCCTTTCCTTGGTTACATGATAGTAAAAAACAAAAAGTTATAAATACAACAATTTGTTTTAATTTTAAATAATTCACGTAGTTATCTTTGTTAAGTAATCTTGGTAGAATAATTACCTTTGTAAAAATGCATAAAAAATATGTTTTTAAAAGGGCTCCAAGATAAATTTAAAGTTAAATCGGGTCTTAAATTTTTACAGGAGGAAATAGAAAAACCTCCTATGACCGTTAATAGGGAGAAGGGAATTACCAGCATTGGTTGTATTGTTGATGTTGATAATTTTCAAAACGCAGAGGTGTTTTATGAACTCATTGATGAGTTTTCTCTTAGGCCCAATGCCATAAAAATCATTGGATACAAAAGAGAATATGATAAAAACTCCCCCTATGCCATCCAGATTTTTTCTGATAAGGATTTAGGTTGGAAAGGTATAATTGAAAATGGCTATGTGTTGGAGTTTTTAGGTAGGGAATATGATTTATTGATCAATTACTACGAGGAAGATAATTTGATGATGAAATTGTTATCCGTTAAAACCCCTGCAAGACTAAAGGTAGGTTTTGGAGCGTTGGATCCAAAGATCAACGATTTAATTTTAAATACTCCATTTAGAGATTTTAAAGTCTTTAAGGGCGAACTGAAAAAGTATTTAAAAGTATTAAAAGAATTGTAATGGAACAGTTAATGGGTACGGGAGTTGCATTGGTAACTCCGTTTAATGAAGATTTTTCTATTGATGTAAATGCACTGGAGCAAATTGTTGAGCATTGTATTAAAGGAGGTGTTGATTATTTGGTCGCCCTGGGTACAACCGGAGAATCGGTTACACTTTCCAAGACCGATAAGCAATTGGTGATGGACACTGTTATTAAAACAAATGCGGGCAGATTGCCATTGGTTTTGGGTGTAGGAGGAAACAATACTGCGGCCATTATTGAAGACCTTACCATACTTGATCTATCCGAGTTTGATGCGATCTTATCTGTTTCACCTTATTACAACAAGCCAACCCAAGAAGGAGTCTATCAACATTTTAACGCTATAGCTCAGGCATCTCCAAAGCCAATAATCCTATACAATGTTCCTTCTAGAACAGGTAGTAATATGTTGGCAGAAACTACATTGCGTTTGGCTAATAACCCTAATATAGTTGCTATTAAAGAAGCCTCTGGCGATATGATTCAAATTGACCGTATCATCAAAGGAAAACCTGAAGATTTCTTAGTGATTGCTGGCGATGATTTTAATGCACTTCCTACCGTTTTGGCAGGAGGAGCAGGAGTAATATCAGTTTTGGGACAAGGGTTGCCAAACATATTTTCTGAAATGATACAGCTAGGAAGACAAGGTAATTCTGATGATGCTTATGAAATACACCATGCTATATTACCTATTATGGACATGATTTTTGAAGAGGGAAACCCAGCTGGAATCAAAAGTATTTTTGAATCTTTAGGACTTTGCAGTGCATTGGTAAGACTGCCTTTGGTGGAAGCTACATCAAAGTTGAAAAGCAGAATATCCAGCTTTTTAAAATCATTGAACAGAGTTCATGCTTAAAGTTCGTTAAATCTTCCCTAAAACCATAGCAAATAGTCTATACTGCAGTTATTTTTGGAGCATAAATCTATTTTTTAAATCCGTTGATTATCACTAATTTTGCAAAATGTTTTTGAAAATGAGGTCGATTCTCCCTATTCTCTTTGTTATTGCATTTCTTTCTTCATGTAGCGAGTACCAAAAGGTGCTTAAAAATGAAGATGTTAAGCCCAAGTATGATTTGGCTCAAAAATACTATGACGCAGAAGACTACAAAAGGGCAAAAAGGTTATATGAGCAAATAGCTCCAAAATATGTAGGCAAGCCGCAGGGAGAACGAGTAATGTTCTTTTTTGCGAATACGTATTTTAAAACCAAGGACTATTATCTTTCAGGATATCAATTTGAACGTTTTGTTAAATCCTATCCAAAGAGCGATAAGATTCAGGAAGCTTCCTTTTTAGGGGCGCAGAGTTATTATGAACTTTCGCCGGAATATTCTTTGGACCAAACAGATACAGATAAGGCGCTAGCAAAATTACAGACCTTTATCAATACATATCCAGAATCGGAATATTTTGAAGAAGCCAATAAAATGGCTAAAGAATTGACAACAAAAAAAGAAAAAAAGCAAATAGAAGTAGCCAAGCAGTTTAACAAATTAGGACAATTCAATTATCCAATCCTAGTTTCGGCAATGACGGCTCTGGACAATTTTATTTCTGATAACCCAGGTTCTATTTATAGGGAAGAAGCTTTGTACTATAGAATTGAAGCCGCAACCAGTTTAGCCCTTAATAGCACACGAAACAGAAAGAAAGAACGTTTGGAAGATGCCCAGGACGCTTACAACACTTTAATGCGTTACTTTCCAGAATCACAATTTAAAAAGAAAGCGGACGATCTATCCAGCAAAATTCAAAAGGAATTAAGTCAATATTCTGATTCCAAATAAACAGTTTAAATAAGCAGTATATGCAAGATTTGAAAAATACAAAAGCTCCTGTTTCTACAGTTACCCACAATAGAAACGAATTTGATGATAAAACAGATAACATTTATGAGGCAATTTCCATTGCTTCAAAACGTGCAATTCAGATTAACTCAGAGATAAAGAAAGAATTGTTGGAAAAGTTGGAAGAGTTTGCAACTTACAGTGACAGTTTAGAAGAAGTCTTTGAAAACAAGGAGCAGATAGAAGTTTCTAAATTCTATGAAAAATTGCCCAAGCCTCATGCATTGGCAGTTATGGAATGGTTGGAAGACAAAATCTATTATAGAAACACAGAAAAAGACGCATAAGAAGTGCTTGGCGGTAAACACATCCTTTTGGGCATTACCGGGGGAATTGCCGCATATAAGACCACATTTCTTATTAGGCTACTGATAAAAGCTGGTGCTAAGGTCAAAGTTATAATGACCGAAAGTGCCAGCTCTTTTGTTTCTCCCCTTACGCTGTCTACCTTATCCAAAAACCCTGTACTAACGGATTTTATTAATCAAGAGGATGGCAGTATATCCTGGAATAATCATGTGGAGCTTGGACTTTGGGCAGATATTATGATTATTGCTCCAGCCACCGCAAATACGCTGTCTAAAATGGCCAATGGTACTTGCGACAATCTGTTGATGGCAACATATTTATCAGCAAAATGCCCTGTATATTTTGCCCCGGCTATGGATTTGGATATGTACAAACATCCATCCACTGCGGAATCTTTTAAAAAATTAAAATCTTTTGGAAATGTTATAATACCTGCTGAATCTGGAGAGTTGGCTAGTGGACTGCATGGAGAAGGACGCATGGCCGAACCTGAAACTATTGTTGAGTTTATCCAAGCGGATTTGGCAAAAGGGCTTCCTTTAACTGGAAAAAAAGTTCTGATTACTGCCGGGCCAACACATGAAGCTATTGACCCCGTCCGGTTTTTAGGTAACCGTTCCTCAGGGACTATGGGTTTTGAGCTTGCAAAAAGAGCAGCCAATTTGGGTGCTGAAGTAATCTTGGTTTCGGGGCCTACAAACCTGAATATTGACCATAGCCAAATCAATTTAGTACGAGTTACCTCTGCACAAGAAATGTACGATGCATGCCATGTGCACTATGATGAAATCGATGTTGCCATATGCGCGGCAGCTGTAGCCGATTATCGCCCAAAGCATGTTGCTGAGGAGAAGATGAAAAAGAAAGAAGGGGATTTACAAATTGAACTGGAAAGAAACCCGGATATTCTTTATTCATTAGGCGAGAAAAAGAAAAATCAATTTTTGGTGGGCTTTGCTTTGGAAACAGAAAATGAGCTTGAAAATGCCAAGGGAAAACTACAGCGTAAGAATTTAGATGCTATAGTCCTGAACTCTCTAAAAGATGATGGAGCTGGTTTTGGAGGCAATACCAATAAAATTACTTTCATTGATAAGAATTTGGATATAAAAACGTTTGATTTGAAGACGAAGTCAGATGTGGCTTCGGATATTTGGGAAGAAATTACCTCCAGAATTCATGCGTAGAATTTTATTGCTCACTTTTTTACTATCACTATCGCAAGTAACTTTTGCGCAAGAATTAAATTGTACCGTTACGGTCAACTCTGATCAAGTAAGTCAAACAAATCAGCAGATTTTTAGAACCTTGGAACGTTCACTAAGTGATTTTGTGAACAAAAGTAAATGGACCAACAGGGTTTATAAGGAGAATGAACGCATAAGTGCTAGAATGTTTATAACCGTAACACAATATGAATCTGACAGGTTTGAAGCCAATATTCAGATTCAATCTTCAAGAACGGTTTTCAATACTTCATACGAAAGCCCAGTTTTTAATTATAAGGACGATGCTTTCAATTTTCAATATCAGGAATTTCAACCTTTGGTGTTAAACGAAAATGTGTTTGAGTCCAATTTAATAGGGGTAATATCGTATTACGTTTACATTATTTTGGGATTGGATGCAGATACGTTTTCATTGGAAGGTGGTGACGACATGTTTAGAAAAGCACAGAATATTGTAACACAGGCACAAGGTTCAAACTTTTCTGGGTGGAACCAAGAAACGGGAGAACGTACACGTTTTGAATTGATTGATAATTTACTCAGTAATTCCTTTAGAGAATATCGAATAGCGATGTACAACTACCATAGAAAAGGATTGGATATTCTTGGAGACAATAATAGTACCGGAAAACAAGTGATTGCCGGTAGTATGCGTTTGTTCGAGACCTTGATTAAGCGTAGGCCTAATGCATTTTTGATTCAAACGTTTTTTGACGCCAAGTCTGAGGAGATTAGAAATATCTTCTCTGATGGCCCAAAAGTGGATATTGTTAAACTCAAGGAAACCCTTAACCGAGTGGCGCCATTTTATTCCAGTACCTGGAACGAGATAAAATACTAGCCCATTTCTCTAAAGAGATTTATCTTTACATGATAAATCTTTAGCATTGCTAACAAATCTTTCTATTCAAAATTATGCACTAATAGATGATGTGAACGTTTCGTTTACGTCTGGGTTTACCACTATAACTGGTGAAACTGGAGCTGGTAAATCTATATTACTGGGTGGGCTTTCTCTTGTTTTAGGAAAACGTGCAGACTTAACGTCACTTAAAAATCAAGCAAAGAAGTGTATCATAGAGGCTGAGTTTGACATTTTAAAGTATCAACTCAATGGTTTTTTTCATGTCAATGATTTAGATTACGAAGACAACACCATTCTAAGACGAGAAATTCTTCCTAGCGGTAAATCAAGAGCGTTTGTGAACGATTCACCAGTAACGCTAGATATTTTAAAAAGATTAGGGGAACGATTGGTTGATGTGCATTCCCAGCATCAAACCTTAAGATTGACCGAAAATGATTTTCAACTTAAGGTAGTAGATGCTCTTGCGGAAAATGGTGAGAACATAAAAGTTTACAAAACACATTTAGAGGAATATAAAAAGGCTTCAAAAGAATTGGAAGCTTTAATGGATTTTCAGTCCAATTCTAATAAAGAGCATGACTATAACACTTTTTTGCTAAAAGAGTTAGAAGCAGCCCCATTAAAAGAAGGGGTTCAAGAGGAGTTGGAAGCTGAATTTGAGCAGTTGAACAATGTGGAGCAAATAATGGAGCAGTTATCCCAAGGGCATCAATTGTTGAATGATGAGCAAGTGGGTGTTTTAGGGAAATTGGCCGATTTGAAACGAGCTTTTCAAAGCTTGGCGGATTTTGGAACTACCTATTCAGCATTAAATGAACGGGTGCAATCCATTTTTATAGAAGCTGATGATATAGCTAATGAGTTAGATCAGATAAAGGACGGAGTAGAGGCAAACCCAGCAAGATTGGAGGCTGTAAATGGACAGTTGCAGCAATTGTATGATTTACAGAAAAAACATCATGTGGGCTCAATTGAAGAGCTTATTGCGTTGAGAGATCAATTAGTTATCCAAGTTGATGCCGTTGAGAATATAGAATCAAAAATTAAGGAAAAAGAGGTAGAAGTCTCTAAAAAAGAGCAGCAGATAGACGGATGGGCAACAAAGATCAGAAATGCCAGAAATGAGGTAATTCCAAGGTTGAAGAAGATGCTTCAAGAAAGTTTACTTTCTCTAGGAATGCCCTCAGCAACTTTTAAAATTGAAGTAAACCCTTCTATAACTTTTAAATCTAATGGAAAAGATGACCTTGTTTTCCTGTTTTCAGCAAACAAGGGCTCAGATTATGGTGAATTGAAAAAAGTAGCTTCTGGAGGAGAGCTATCGCGCATTATGTTGACCATAAAATCCATTTTGGCAGAATACGAACAACTGCCTACCATGATGTTCGATGAAATTGACACGGGCGTTTCTGGGGAAATCTCTAACCGTATGGGAGAGATTATGCAACAAATGAGTAAGACCATGCAGGTTTTCTCTATTACGCACTTACCGCAAGTAGCATCAAAAGGGCAACAACAATTTAAAGTATTTAAGGAAGAACAAGAAGGAAGCACTAGCACTCAAATGAAAAAACTAAATGCAGATGAACGCATTAATGAACTTGCCGAAATGTTGGGAGGCAAGTCCGTATCGGAATCTGCTTTGGCTCACGCTAAGCAATTATTGCAATAAAGGAGTTTCCTTTTTAATCGAATTAATCAAAACGACAAAACTCGATAAGAATAAATATCTTTGTCGCAAAACCAACTATAGATAAATAATATGGCATACAATCTTTTAAAAGGTAAAAAAGGAATCATTTTTGGCGCTCTGGATGAGAACTCCATTGCATGGAAAACGGCAGAACGTATTCATGAAGAAGGCGGAACTTTTGTATTGACCAATGCACCTATTGCAATGCGTATGGGGCAGATTAAGGAGTTGGCCGCTAAGACAAACTCTGAAATAATTCCTGCAGATGCTACAAATGAAGAAGATTTACAAAATTTGGTAACTCAGACCATGGAGATTTTGGGTGGAAAACTGGATTTTGTACTTCACTCTATAGGAATGTCCGTTAATGTTAGAAAAGGTAGAGCATATACAGATGAGAAATATGATTTTACTGCAAAAGGATGGGATGTTTCAGCACTTTCCTTTCATAAAGTGATGCAGTCTTTGTACAAATCTGACGCCATGAACGAATGGGGTAGTATCGTCGCTTTAACTTATATGGCAGCACAAAGAACTTTCCCCGATTATAATGATATGGCAGATAACAAAGCTTATCTGGAATCGGTGGCAAGAAGTTTTGGATACTTCTTTGGAAAAGAAAAGAAAGTTCGGGTAAATACAATTTCTCAATCACCAACGCCAACCACTGCGGGACAAGGGGTAAAAGGATTTGATGGTTTTATCAGCTATGCTGAGAAAATGTCTCCACTTGGTAATGCCTCAGCCGCCGATTGTGCTGATTATACGGTGAGTCTCTTTTCAGATTTGACAAAGAAGGTGACCATGCAGAATTTATTCCATGATGGAGGATTTTCCAACACCGGAGTAAGCCAAGAAGTTATTGATGAGTTCACAAAATAATTAATATATATAGCTACAAAAGCCATCCTTTTAGGGATGGCTTTTGTGTTTTTAGATGAATACAAATTTTTCCATAATCGTCCCTGTATACAACAGACCTGAAGAAATTCAAGAGTTATTGGAAAGTCTTGTGGAACAGGATTTTAAAGAAGGTTATGAAGTTGTCATTGTAGAAGATGGTTCTGCAAAAAGCTCAAAAAAAGTTGTAGAGAATTTTCAGGATAGGTTGCAAATCTCCTATTATTTTAAGGAAAACACAGGTCCTGGAGATTCTAGAAATTATGGAATGCAAAGTGCGAAGGGTAATTATTATATTATCCTGGATTCTGATTGTATTCTTCCAGCTCAATATCTGAGCGAGGTAAAAAGAGAACTCCAAACAGATTTTGTTCACTGTTTTGGTGGGCCAGATGCAGCACATGAATCATTCACTACGGTTCAAAAAGCCATAAATTATGTAATGACCTCATTTTATACCACTGGGGGCATCAGAGGAGGCGATACATCTATTGGAAAGTTTCAACCGCGTAGTTTCAATATGGGAATTTCCAAGGAAGCTTTTAATAAAGCAGGTGGGTTTGGTCAAATTCACCCAGGTGAAGACCCAGATTTAACCTTTAGAATATGGAAAGCAGGATATACCACCAGACTGTTTCCAAAAGTATTTGTCTATCATAAAAGACGGATAGACTGGAACAAGTTTTATATTCAGGTCAATAAATTTGGAATGGTAAGGCCAATTCTAAACAAATGGCACAAGGGAACGGCAAAGTTGACGTATTGGTTTCCAACACTGTTTATACTAGGATTGTTAGGGTCAGTTTTGATGGCTATTGGAGGAATCATATTGCCAATTGTAATGGTTGGAGTATACTTTTCAGTACTTTTTTTAGATGCATTGATAAAAAATAAAAGCGTGAAAGTGGCTTTGTTGGCAATTTTTGCGGCATTAACACAGTTTACAGGATACGGGATAGGTTTTCTAAAATCCACAATCTTGGTTAATTTTAGCAATAAGGAACCTGAAATATTGTTTCCGAAATTGTTTTTTAAAAAAAAGTAGCAAGTGTTCAAAAAGGCATTTAGTGGACTTAATAAAAGGAAGGTAAAAGTATTTTTCCTCTTTTTGATATGTTCATTTCTTGCTTGGTTTTTGAGCAATTTGTCAGAGCCTTATGAATCCAGGGCCAACTTTAACTTGAACTATAAGAATTTACCGGACACTTTGTTATTGGGCAATAACGCTGTCAATTCCATTGAGGCGAAACTAAGGACCAGTGGGTTCAAGTTTCTCTATTACAACTTTGTAAATAAAAGGGTGGAGGTAGATTTATCTCAAGTAGTGATCGATAATGGAAACTATATTTTAACGGAAGATGCTTTAAAAAAACAAATGGAGCGTCAACTGTCTAAGAGCATCTCCTTGATTGATTTGGATAGGGATGAACTTATTGTAGATCTTTATCAAGTTGCAGCCAAGGAGGTCGCAATTAAAGCAAATTTAGACGTACAGTTTCAGCAGAATTATATTCTGGAAGGTGAACCAATTATTACACCAAATATGGTTTTGGTGAAGGGACCTAAAAGTGAAATAGACACGCTCAATACAATTTACACCTCAAAAATAGAGTTGGCAGACGTTTCTTCTGATTTTTCAAAGGACGTTTTACTGGTTTTTCCTAAAAACCTATCCAATAGTACCTTTTCAATTAATAGGGCTAATGTATCGGGAAAAGTGGTAAAATTTTCTGAGAGGGTTTTTGATGTTGAAATTCAAGTATTAAATTTCCCAAAAGGATACCAAGTCAATACATTTCCCAATTCTGTATCTGTACTTTGTAAAGCCACCATTGAACAGTTGAAATCGATAACGGTGGAAGATTTTGAGGTTATCGCGGATTACAAGCAGTTGAACGGTTCAAATAATAACATGTTGTTTTTAGAAATTACGCAGAAACCTGATAAGGTTCATGGTGTAAGGTTGCTTGAAAATAAGGTTAACTTTGTTTTGGAACAAAAATGATTATTGTTGGTCTAACAGGAGGAATAGGAAGCGGAAAGAGCACTGTTGCAGGCATGTTCAAAGATCTAGGAGTACCTGTGTATGACTCTGACTCTGAAGCAAAACGTCTTATGATGGCTTCTGCCGAGTTAAAAATGGCCATAATTAAATTGCTTGGAGAAGAAGCATATCATGGCAAAACTTTGAACAAAAGGTTTATTGCAAACAAAATTTTTGAAAACCCTGAAACCCTACAAAGGTTAAACAAAATTGTTCATCCTGCCGTAAGAGAAGATTTTTTGGAGTGGACAAAAACTCAAGAAGTACCATATGTTATTCAGGAAACCGCTTTGATTTTTGAAAATGATGCTCAAGACAATTACGACTATGTAATTTTGGTTAAGGCACCAGAAGATTTTCGCCTTAAAAGAGTAATGGAAAGGGATGGGGCAAACAAGAAGGAAGTTCTGGGTCGTATGAAAAACCAGATGAGTGATGATGATAAAGTAGCTCTTTCAAACTTTTGTATTGACAATATTGATTTGGAAATTACCAAAAAAAGGGTTGATGAACTTCATCAAAGGCTTGTAAGACAAGCAGATTGACCAGTAATTTTAACATTTTTGTTAAGGTTAGGTTAAACGGTCAAAGGCCTAAATGTTAAATTTCTAATTTTACCCCGATGAACAAGAAGCTATTCGTTCTTCTCGTCATTCTTATGAGTTTATCCCTTACTGGGATAATTTTTGTTCAAGTGTATTGGATAAGAACATCAGTGGACGACAAGGAGGAGCAATTCTCAAGAACGGTAACAGACATACTGGATAAGGTTGCCAGCAGGGTGGAGAAGAGGGAGATGAAGGACTATTCAGATCGTTTGGCTTCATTGGTAGATAGTATTGGACAACCTAAAACCACTCAGTTCAGAAATTTTTTATTTGTTGATAGAGATTTAAATTCAGATGAGATTCTCTTTTATTCACATGGAATTCTAGAAGAAGATTATAATATAACATCAACGTTCTTTGATAATTTAAGTGGGGATGACGATACCACAACGATTAAAAACTTCACAAGTAAGCGTACCAAGGCCGTCTTTAAAGAAGAATTTGGGTTAGATGGTAAAAGCTATAGCCTAACGCCTATTCAAAAGGCAGAAAAGATTGGGGGACTATCTAAAATTGATAAGGCAGCTTGGGAAGATGTTTTTATGGAGTATGCCAAAAGTAGGCCAATACATAAAAGGGTATCCAAACAAGAATTAGAATTGCTGTTAAGTCAGGAATTGGGCAATAGAAATATTGATATAGATTACGAATACGGAGTGTACAGCCAAGGTTATCCCACCAAGGTAAAATCTAAAAAATTCAAATTTTCTGAATCTAAGATGTACAGGGCTCCAATTTTCAAGGATAGTGAAGGAAACACGAGCTTTTCGTTACTACTAACTTTTCCTAAGATGAAGAAGTTTCTTTTTCAATCTATAATGAGCATGGCGTTGTTGTCATTGATTTTTACATTGGTGATTATGATTGCTTATTCCAGCGCAATCTATCAGTTGATAAAGCAGAAACAGATATCTGAAATAAAAACAGATTTCATCAACAACATGACACATGAGTTTAAGACTCCAATTGCAACAATAAATCTTGCGGTTGAAGCTATCCGAAACCCTAAATCCATTGATGATAAAGAAAAAGTATTACGTTATTTGGGAATGATTAGGGATGAGAACAAACGTATGCATGCACAGGTAGAGAATGTGCTTAGAATATCCAAATTGGAAAAAAATCAGTTGGATATCCGTAAGGATAGGGTGGATGTTCATGACATAATAGTGGATGCTATAGCGCATATAGAGTTAATAGTTGAGGATAGGGGTGGATATGTAAAATCGAATTTGAATGCAGAAAGATCAGAGGTTCTGGCTAATGATGTGCATTTTACCAATGTGATTGTAAATATTCTGGACAATGCGGTAAAGTATTCAGTAGAATCCCCAAAAATTGATGTTTTTACCGAAGTAGTTAAAAACAGTATAATTATCAAAGTACAAGATCGTGGAGCTGGAATGAGCAAAGCAGTGCTTAAAAGAGTTTTTGAAAAATTTTACCGGGAACATACCGGAGACATACATAACGTAAAGGGTCATGGGTTAGGATTGGCCTACGTAAAACGAATTATAGAAGATCATCAGGGCGAAGTTTATGCGGAAAGTGAAAAGGGAAAAGGAAGTACTTTCTTTATAAAACTACCTTTAATTTAGAAAACTATGGAGACAGAAAAAAAGAAAATACTATTGGTTGAAGATGATCCCAATTTTGGGATTGTATTAAAAGATTATTTATCCATGAACGATTTTGATGTTGTTCTGGCTAAAAATGGAATGGAAGGTTTTGAAAAATTCAAGAAGGATAATTATGATGTCTGTATTCTGGATGTTATGATGCCATATAAAGATGGATTTACCCTAGCTAGGGAAATAAGGGAGAAAAATGAGAATGTGCCTATCATTTTCCTTACTGCAAAAACCATGAAAGAAGATGTTCTTAAAGGATACAAGGCAGGAGCTGATGATTACTTGAACAAACCTTTCGATTCTGAAGTGCTTTTAATGAAACTTAAAGCAATACTTCAAAGGAAAGCATCTAGCACATTGGCTGATAGTAAGCAATTTGAATTTGAAATTGGTAATTTCCATTTAAATTCGAAGCTTCGTTTCTTAAAATATATGGAAGAGGAGCCTGTAAAGCTTTCTCCTAAGGAAAACGAATTATTAAGATTGCTGGCATTACATGAAAATGATTTAATGCCTAGAGAATTGGCATTGACCAAAATATGGCGAGATGACAATTATTTTACTTCTAGAAGTATGGATGTATATATTGCCAAATTAAGAAAGTACTTAAAACGTGATGATGTTGTAGAAATCTTGAACATTCACGGAGAAGGATTTAGATTGGTTGTTAAAGCTGAGAATAATCAATAGGAGTTACCCCTATATAGATAAATACCAAACCACCTTTTTTAGGTGGTTTTTTTATACAAAAAAGTAAAGAATAGAGACCGTAAAGATTCCAACAAAGGCAAGAATCGTTGTCATCATGGTCCAAGACTTAAATGTTTGCTTTTCCGTAATACCTAAGTATTGACCAACGAGCCAAAAACCACTGTCATTAACATGAGAAAAGATGCTTGCACCCGAAGCGATGGCAATTACCATACAAGCAAGTTCTACAGGACTTAACACCGCGTTTATTAATAAAGGAGACACCAATCCGGCAGCTGTTATCATTGCCACAGTAGAAGAGCCCTGAACAATTCTAACAATAGCGGCGCTTATAAAGGCGAAGGCCAAAACAGGAAAACCCGCATTGCTTAAAGATGTCGCTAGTAATTCCCCAGCACCGGTATTTGTCAAAACCTGTTTAAAAACCCCTCCTGCCCCGGTAAGTAAAATAATGGTACCTGCCGGGGCCAAAGATTTACTGGTGATATCAAAAAGTTGTTGTTTGGTAAATCCTTTTCTGATACCAAAAAAATACCAGGCCAAAATATTTGCAATGATTAAAGCTGAAAAGGGATGACCGACTAAGGCAATTCCATTTAAAACAGTTTTATTGGTTATTCCAAGTGCACCAGTGGATGCTATAGTATTCAAAAGGATAAGAATAATGGGAAAAGCAATAATAAGTAAAGTCTGCCCAATAGGAGGTAATATAGTAGGCTCAACACTATCAACGAGTTTTGGAGCCTCTACAAATATCTTTTTTGATATATAGCGTCCAAATAATAAACCTGCAATCAAAGCGGTTGGGATACCAGTTAAAAAACCAACCAGAATAACCCATCCCAAATCAGCACCAACAATATCTGCAACTGCAATAGGGCCAGGAGTAGGGGGTATAAAGGCATGTGTTATGGCTAATCCTGCCAGCAAGGGTATTGCATATAGCAAAAGTGATTTTCCAGTTTTACGCTGTAACGCGTAGATCATCGGAACTAGAATGATAAATGCAACATCAAAGAAAACAGGTATGGCTATTAAAAACCCAGAAATGACCATAGCGGATGGTGCTTTTTTCAATCCAAACTTAGATACCATAAAATCTGCTATGGTTTTTGCACCACCAGAGGCCTCTAAAATACCTCCGAACATAGCGCCTAATCCAACCACAGTAGCAACAAAACCTAAAGTGCTGCCCATTCCATCCTGAACGGTTTTAATGATTTGATTTGCATCTAAACCTGCAATAAGTCCAACGGTTATACTTCCTATAAGAAGCGCTATAAAAGCGTTGATACGTAGTTTTAAGATTAAAAATAAGAGTACTGCTATCCCCCCTAATACAGCAAAAAGCAAATGGGTTTCTATCATTGTATTTGGTTTGTTATTTCTTGTATAACTTGATCCGGAGTCAAAGAAACGGATACTGTAATTGCTTCAGTTGGTGCCTCAAGGGTATCAAACTGTGATTTAAGTAGTTCTAATGGCATAAAGTGTCCCTTTCTACTTTCTAATCTAGATTTAATAAGTTCAAATGAACCTTCCAAATAAATAAAACCAAGATGATTTTTCATTTCCTTTAAAAGGACTTTCCTATAACTTTCCTTTAGGGCAGAACAGGCAATAATAGCACCCGAAGATTTGTGTTCTTTTGCCAGCTCATTGAGTCTTATAAGCCATCCTTCCCTATCATCATCGTTTAAAGGATTCCCGGCTTCCATTTTTTCTATGTTTTCCTTTGGATGAAAATCATCTCCATCAAAAAAAGGAATCTCCAATGCACGTGATAGGAGCTTACCAATAGTAGATTTTCCGGTTCCAGATACACCCATTATTATATATACTTTTTGAATACTAGGCATGCGGATTTGTTTTAAGTTGGTTGGTTATTTTTTCAAGAATAACTTTTGGTTCAGTATTAAAATCTACCCAAAGAATATTTTTGTTTTTTCTAAGCCATGTCAACTGCCTTTTGGCAAAACGTCTCGTATTTTTTTTGATTTCTGAAATGGCAAAATCAAGAGTGAAGTTTTTATCAAAATATTCAAGCAGCTCCTTGTACCCTACAGTTTGCAAAGCATTAAGGTTTTTGTGTGGGTATAATTTTTTTGCTTCATCCAATAGTCCAGCTTCTATCATTATGTCTACACGCTGATTGATACGTTCATAAATCACCTCTCTATCTGCTTGGATACCGACATAAAAAGAATTGAAATTTCTCTTTTTTCTTTTCTGATTTAAGAATGAAGAGTAAGGTTTTTTGGCAGTTAAGCAAACTTCCAAGGCCCGTATTACCCTATGAGGATTATGTATATCTACCAGATGATAGTATTTTGGGTCTAGCACAAGCAATTCTTCCTGTAAGCATTCTAAACCTTCTTTTTCTAGTTTTTGATTTAAAGAGTCACGCAATTTGGAGTCTATTTGCGGGAATTCATCCAATCCATTTACTACAGCATCAACATAAAGGCCGCTTCCGCCCACCATAACAACATAATCGTTATTTTGGAAAAGTTTTTCTATTTGGGCAATCGCTTCTTTTTCAAAATCACCAACTGAATAGGGTTCAAAAATACTTTTGTGTTGAATAAAATGATGTGGTACGGCTTTTAGTTCCTCTGCAGATGGTACTGCCGTTCCTATGTGCATTTCTTTGAAGAACTGTCGCGAATCTGCGGAAACAATTTCGGTCTTAAAGTGTTTTGCGAGAATAATTGCTAATCTGGTCTTTCCAATAGCGGTTGGTCCCACAACTGAAATCAAAGTCTTAGAGCTCATAGCAAATCTCCGCATTTATAGCAGTTTGCAGCATCATCTCTATGACCTTCTGCCGAGCAGCTAGGACAGGCCTGCGTATTTGTATGTACTAGGCTATTTCCTTTTTTGCCTTTTCCATGTCTTGAGAATTCTACCGTAACAATACCGGTTGGCACAGCAATGATCCCGTAACCTAAAACCATGATGATAGTAGCTAAAAACTGCCCTAAATTGGTTTGAGGAGCAATATCCCCATAACCTACAGTGGTCAATGTTACTATCGTCCAATAGATGCTTCTTGGAATACTGGTAAAACCAGCTTCATCATCTTCAATAAGGTACATGATTGTACCCATGATTACGGAAAGAATTAAAACAACATATATAAAAACCGCTATTTTAGCCCTACTGGCCTTTAATGCAGCTTTTAGTTGAGATGCCTCTCCCATAAACTTTACAAGCTTCAATATTCTAAAAACCCGTAGGAGACGGAACGCTCTTACAGCCAACAAAACTTGGGAACCAGCAAGAATATAGGAAAGATAGAGTGGAATGGTTGATAAAAAATCAATGATGCCATAAAGGCTAAAAACATACTTCAATGGCTTTTTGATGCTAATGAGTCTTGCAATGTATTCCAAGGTAAAAAAAATGGTAACCACCCATTCTAAGGTCAACAGAATCTTATGGTAATGCAAGTCCACTTCTTTTATGCTTTCCAGCATCACAAGAATTACACTAAGTACAATCAGAACAAAAAGGACAATATCAAAAAACTTTCCTAAAGGAGTGTCAGCTTCATAAATAATTTCATGAAGTGTATTTTTCCAACCAGAATGTATTTTATGCTCTTTCAAAGGGCAGGCGTTAATTCTAAAACCTTCAGTTTGTTGTTTTTTCTCAAATAGGATTCAATAATAAAAGAGGTGTTTTCGTCACTCGAAATTGGGGTTATAATCGATTCTAAGATATGAATATTATTTATTTGGTGATTGAGCTCTACGTATCCAAAGCCTTTTAAAGCGCCATTTTTAATTAAGATGAGACTGCGCTCTCCAACCTCCCTACCTTGATCTACTAACGCCACACTCTTGTTAATAACACTGTATTTGTTAAATGCTGCTTCTATTTTTTGATTGTATTCAAAAGCATCTTCAATATCTGTACACCCTTCCATACATCCATTTTTAGCATGTCCACAAGCAACATCAAGTCCCAAGGAAGTTGGGCATAATTCAAATTCTTTACTTATTTTACTTAGAAAACTTTTTGCTGAAGGAATGCCATTAAAACCAATCCTTTGGTCCTTTTGGAATTTGTTTTGCACAATATCCAAGGTAATATGAGGGGTACCATTTTTGGAAAAATTAATTACATGGGAAAAGAGTTTTTTCTTTGTAATTGTATTGTATTTGGGTTTAGTCCGTTTTAGTTCTTGATATTCTTTTAAAATAGCGACCAGTTCGCTGCCAGTAAGTTCGTGACTTACCTTTTTAGTCTCTTTTTGCAACTTTCTTGCCAATTGCCCAACATTGGTAAAATGTTGGTTTACCCTTCGTTTAATATCTTTTGTTTTTCCAAGAAAAATAATATCTCCATCCTTATCATGCATATAGTACACACCAGTTTTTGATGGTAAATCAGAGATAATATCCAATTGTTTCGCCGACAGTTCTCCATGTGTTTCTTCGCGAATAACTTCCTTGATGATGGTTTTTTCCGAATCTTTACCCAACAGAAGCTTAAACAATTTTAAAGTTGCTATGGCATCGCCGTTTGCACGGTGACGGTCACTCATGGGAATACCTAAAGAACGTACTAGTTTACCCAAACTATGGGACTCTGCATCTGGGAGCAGTTTTTTTGATAGATCAACCGTACAAAGTGTCTTACGCTGAAAATCATAGCCTAATCTTCTAAATTCTGTCCGTAATATTCTATAGTCAAATTGGGCATTATGTGCCACTATAACGGCACCATCGGTAATTTCTATAATACGTTTTGCTACCTCATGGAATTTAGGTGCGGAACGTAACATTTTATTATTGATTCCGGTTAGTTTAACCACAAAGGGTTGAATTTCCCTTTCTGGATTTATTAAACCAATAAATTTATCCACCACTTTATGCCCGTCAAATTTGTGGATTGCAATCTCCATGATACCTTCCTCATTGTATTTTCCTCCGGTGCTTTCAATATCGAGTATGGCGTACATGAAAAGTGTCTGAAAAAATATGAATTATGAATAGTTACGGGCTCCAAAGATACTACTTCCAATTCGCACCATGGTACTACCCTCTTCCATGGCAATGGTATAATCTCCACTCATACCCATTGAAAGGACAGAGATATGAGGTAGTTCTTGCTTTAAACTATCAAAAATGGATTTTAAATAAGCAAACTCTTTTCTAATCTGTCTTTCGTCTTTAGTGAAGGTGGCCATGCCCATTAGACCTTCTATTTTTATGTTTTCAAGTGCTGCAAATTCCTCGGAATCGATAATAGTTTTTAATTCTGTATTATCCAATCCAAATTTGGTCTCTTCTTCTGCAATATGCATTTGTAGCAAGCAGGAGATTACACGATCATGTTTTTTTGCTTGCTTGTTAATTTCTGCAAGCAACCTAAAGCTATCCACTCCATGTATTAAAGAAACATATTCGCCCATGTATTTCACTTTGTTACGCTGTACATGACCAATCATATGCCATTCAATGTCCTTGGGCAATGTTTCCCATTTTTGTAACATTTCTTGGATTTTATTTTCCCCAAAAACACGCTGCCCTGCTTCATAAGCTTCCAGAATAGCTTCGTTGGGTTTAGTCTTGGAAACTGCTACCAGTGTTACTTCTCTAGGAAGTTTTTGCTTTATAGCTGTAAGATTATCTTTTATTGACATACGATTTAGTATTCAATTATTTAAAATTCATAAATAGCCAATCCGCTTCTTAATTTAGGCTCTATATAGGTGCTTTTTGGTGGCATCACCAGCCCTGCATCTGCAATGGCCTTGATTTCATTCATGTTGATGGGAACCAAACCAAATCCAACGGCAAATTTTCCGTTATCAATGTTATCCTTCATTTTAATGACATTGTGCTTGCCGTAGCCGTAAGAAATACGTTTGTCATTCCGAAGGTCATGAATTCCCAAGATGGGCTCTAAAATGGTTTTGAACAATATTTGGGTATCCAATTCGCTAAGGGCATCAGTAAATTTGTATACTTTCTTTCGTAAATAAAGTGAGTAAAACTCACCATCCAAATACATGCTGAAATGATGTTTTTGGGTCGGTTTGTAGAGTCCATCATCTTTTTTTTCAATCCTGAAATAGGTATCCAATTTAATCAGGAACTCATTTTTGGAATAACCATTTAAATCTTTGACCATCCTATTGAATTCATAAATCCTGATTTCAGACTCTGGGATAAGATAGGTCATGAAAAAGTTATAGGCTTCCTTACCTGTATGAGCATTATTTTGAGCCTTCATCTTCTTGGCCAGGAGGTTGGATGAAGCACTTCTATGATGACCATCAGCAATATAAAGGGCGTCTATTTTACTAAACTCAGTTTCTAGTTTTTCAATGACTTGCTGATCTGTTATTTTCCAAAGTCTGTGGCTTATTTTATCCGTAGTGGTAAAATTGTATTGCGGCTCTTGCTCGGTTTCGGTTTTTAACAAAGTACTTATTAACTTGTTTTCTGCATAGGTCATTAGCACAGGCTCTGCGTTAAACCCCACAGTGTTTAAATAGTTGGCAAAGAGCTTTTCTCTGTGTTGGATGGTGTCCTCGTGTTTTTTAATAACGTCGTTCTGATAATCCAATACACTGCAAGCACAAAAAAGCCCCAAGGTCTTAAAGCTTCCTTTTGTTATCTGGTAGAGATAAAAAGAAGCTTCCTTATCTTTTTGAAAGATGTTGTCCTCCAAAAACTCCAGATATCTATTATAAACCAACTTGAACCGTTCTTTGCCTTCAATACTTTCGTGGTACTTAAATCCTGGGTTGATAATGTGCAGGAAAGAGAAAGGATTGTACTCAAGTTGAGAATTCAACTCATCTTTAGAATATTCTTCATAGGATCGCGATGCCACAAAAGAGGCCTTATCCTTTGTTGGGCGAATGGCCTTAAATGGTTTTACAAGGGCCATTACAGCTTAGTTAAATTGCGTTGAAACTTTTTCTGCTTTTCTAGATTCTGAATAATCGTAAAATCCTTCTCCAGATTTTATTCCCAATTTACCTGCCATAACCATATTCACCAAAAGAGGACAAGGAGCGTATTTTGGATTCTTAAATCCATCATACATGACATTCAGGATAGAAAGACAAACATCTAAGCCAATAAAGTCTGCTAATTGTAATGGTCCCATGGGGTGCGCCATACCTAATTTCATAACGGTATCAATTTCTTGAACTCCTGCCACACCATTGTATAGTGTTTCAATAGCCTCGTTAATCATTGGCATAAGAATCCTATTGGCCACAAACCCTGGATAATCATTGACCTCAGTAGGGGTTTTGCCCAAGTTGGCCGACAACTCCATAATGGTTTTTGTCACCTCATCCGAAGTACTGTAGCCACGTATAATCTCTACCAGCTTCATGATTGGTACAGGATTCATAAAATGCATGCCAATCACTTTTTCTGGACGATTTGTGGCCGCAGCAATTTGGGTTATGGATATGGAGGAAGTATTTGTGGCCAAAATGGTTTTTGCATCGCAAACCTCATCCAAATCCTTAAAAATCTTCAGTTTGATATTTAGATTTTCTGTGGCGGCCTCAATCACCAAATCTGTTGACGAAACACCTTCTTTTAAATTGGTAAATGTTGAAATATTACCCAGTGTATTCTCTTTATCTTTTTCTGATATGGAAGCTTTGGCCAGCATACGATCTAAATTCTTAGAAATCGTAGCCAAACCTTTTTCCAAAGATGCTTGTGCAATATCAATAAGATGTACTTGAAATCCATTTTGAGCAAAAACATGAGCAATTCCATTACCCATGGTTCCCGCACCGATTACTGCTATAGTCTTCATTAAGTTATTTTTTAAATGATTCTATAATTTGAAGGGCTACACGTAGGGCCTGTGTTCCTTGTTCTAAAGTTACTACTGGATCTGTGTTATTATTGATAGCATCTGCGAAGGTTTCAAGCTCATCCAAAATGGCATTGTTGGCTTCAATGTCGGGATTTTCAAAATAGATTTGTTTTTTTTCCCCTTCCGCATTTTGTAGAACCATGTCAAAATCTCCAGGATTTTCAGGTGCATCTTTCATTTTCACAACTTCGACTTTCTTTTCCAAAAAATCTACAGATATATAAGCATCTTGCTGGAAAAATCTGGATTTCCGCATGTTTTTTAGCGATATTCTACTTGAGGTAAGGTTAGCTACGCAGCCGTTTTCAAATTCGATTCTAGCATTTGCGATATCTGGAGATTTACTAATTACAGAAACCCCGCTGGCATTGATCTGTTTTACTTCGGAATTTACCACACTTAAGATTACATCAATATCATGAATCATTAAATCTAAAACCACGGGAACATCTGTTCCTCTAGGGTTAAACTCTGCCAACCTATGGGTTTCAATGAACATGGGAGTCTCAATATTATCCTTTACGGCCAAAAATGCGGGGTTAAACCGTTCCACATGCCCAACTTGCCCTTTTATGTTATGTTCATTGGCTAATTCCAATAATTCCTCGGCTTCTTTAATAGTGTTGGTAATGGGTTTTTCAATGAAAATGTGCCTCCCTTTTTCAATAGCCTTTTTGGCACAATCAAAATGGGAAAGAGTGGGAGTGACAATATCAACCACATCTACTGCATCAATCAGAGTATTGATGTTTTCAAAATATGAATACCCAAATTCATCTGCTACTTTTTTCGCGTTGATTTCATCTGGATCATAAAATCCTACGAGTTCATAGTTGTTGGATTCGTTTAAGAGCCTGAGGTGAATTTTACCCAAATGTCCTGCACCAAGGACACCAACTTTTAGCATACGTACTGTTTTTGTCAAAAATAAGGATATGGTATCACTCTTCCATAAAAATAAGAAGTCAACTAGCTATAAAAATCGTGGAGAACTTTATAAATTCGTTTACCAGACCAAAAACATGAAAGATACTTTAAAGCATAGGGGTATGCGCAATAAGTTGGCAAAAGTATTGTCAGCTAAAGGAATACAGGATTCAAAAGTCATAGATGCAATAAAAACAGTACCGCGACACTTGTTTTTGGATAGTAGTTTTGAGGATCATGCTTATCAAGACAAAGCGTTCCCCATTGGAGCGGAACAAACTATTTCACAGCCATATACGGTGGCTTTTCAAACAGAACTACTCAATATAAAACCTAATGACACTATTTTGGAAATAGGTACAGGTAGTGGGTATCAAACTGCTGTATTACTTCACTTAAGAGCTAAGGTATATACTATAGAAAGACAGCAGGAACTCTTTAAAAAAACCAAACTGTTTTTCAGTAAAATGAATTATCGGCCTAAGAAAGTCATTTTTGGGGATGGATACAAAGGATTGCCAGGGGAAGCTCCTTTTGATGGGATTATTGTGACTGCCGGGGCTCCAGAAGTTCCAAAACCTTTAATGTCTCAGTTGAAAGTAGGGGGTCGTTTGGTTATTCCTGTTGGGGTTGAAGAGCAAATTATGACGCTCTTCACAAGAAAGTCTGAAAAAGAATTTGAAAAACAAGAATTAGGTTCTTTTCGGTTTGTGCCCCTTTTAGAAAACAAAAACTAATGTTATTGGTTAAAGCTTTTCTTTATTCTTGATAAATCACGCTTGTTGTCCCTATCTTTCATGGTTTCACGCTTGTCGTACAATTTTTTACCCTTAGCCAGGCCAATATTTATTTTAGCCAAACCTCTATCGTTGATAAAAAGATTAAGTGGAATTATAGTAAGCCCAGAAGTGGAAACTTCTTTGTGTAATTTTTTCAGCTCTTTTTTGTTAAGCAACAACTTCCGCTCTGCTTTGGGCAGATGATTGTAGTGTCCACCGTGACTATATTCGTCAACCTGCATATTTATAACAAAAAGTTCTCCCTTGTCATTGAATTCGCAAAAACTTTGGGATACTGAAGCCTTGCCCAAACGGATAGATTTTATTTCGGTACCGCCCAAAACAATTCCAGCTGTATAGGTGTCCAGAATTTCATAATCGAACCTGGCCCGTTTATTTTTTATATTAATATTTTTCTGCATTGTTGACAAAAATAGAAACTCTTCTCCAAGAAAATTGTAATGTTACAATAGATTTTACGATTATCAATGTAAACCAAACTAATGAAAAGATTTTTTGTTGTTGCCTTGTTGCTTTTATCCGTTGCCTGCAAAGAAAAGCCCAAAACGAATTATACCGCCCAAGAAATTGTAGATAAATCCATAGAAGATAGTGGAGGAAGCCTTTATACCAATCACGGTACGTCATTTATGTTTCGAGATAGAAAATATATTTCCGAAAGTATGGAAGGAAAGATGGTGTTGAAGCGAATCTCTTTTTTGGATTCTGTAGTTATAACCGATGTTAAAACGAACACTGATTTTAAACGGTATATGAATGACACCATTGTAAACATATCAGATTCCATTGCAAATAGATATGCCAATTCTGTCAACTCCGTACATTATTTTGCCAGACTTCCTTACGGACTAAATGAAAAAGCCGTTAACAAAGAGCTTTTAGGGGAAGAAAAAATAAAAGGGAAAAATTACTACAAGGTCAAAGTCACGTTTGATCAAACTAATGGAGGTGAAGATTTTGATGATGTGTATGTGTATTGGTACCATACGGAAACATTTAAACCGGACTATTTAGCATATGATTTTCATGTAAACGGAGGGGGTCAACGTTTTCGTGAGGCTTATAATGAACGCTATGTAAATGGTATTCGTTTTGTTGACTATAATAATTACAAGCCAAAAAAGAAAGAAACTTCAGTTCTTGAAACAGGAAGTTTATTTGAAAAAGGAGAATTAGAGTTACTCTCTAAGATAGAACTTTTAGAAATAGAGGTTACCAAAAATTAGTCCATTTTTAGGCGAATATCAGTTGCTACTCCATCAATGATTCTAACAATGAAAAGGCTGCTGTTATCATGGTCGTCCATATGCTCATACTTTTCAATCTCAAGAAGGTTATTTACAAATGTAGGGGTTGAATTACTGTGTCCTACAACCAATACATTAAGTCCTTCGTTTGAAGCTTTAAAGGCTTCAATATCCACAGATTTTGGGTCATAATATTTAACGTCGATGTCCTTCTTTACAGAGGTTGGTGCCGCTGTCATTGAGGTACGCTCATAATTGGTAGAGTATATCACATCCAAATCAATGGGATCAAAAACCTCGGCCCAATGTATGGCCCTCCCCAAACCATCTTGATTTAGTTCTGGGTCATTGTTTTCAGGGTCCGTTCTGTCTTTTTCTGCATGTCTTATAAAATAGAAAGTGGAAACCACTGCTTCTTTGGTATTTTCCATATCTTTATTGGAGTCATTGCAGCTGATACTTCCAACAATAAAAATTGTAATTGCAATTATAAGTTTGGTTGTTCTCATGATTACTTTTCTAAAGGTTCCCTTACTTTATATTTATGATATTTAAATGTAACATTTAATTTTCGTTTTCTTGTATGCTTAAGTCTTTGGTTTGTTTTCTATTGCTTTTTATAACCACATTTATTTGGTCACAAGAGAGGACATTGCCTCCTGACCTTAGACAACATAACCTTACCCAATTCAATGCAAACTTATTAAATGCATCTTATGGAACGGATTGGAACAATCCAAACTCTTTTTCAGTTTGGACACGTTGGCAATGGCAAACAATAGATGGAGATCCAACTAGCATATTTGCCAATTATACCCATCAACTTAATCAAAAATCAGTATTGGGGGTTGGTTTTTTGCAACACAATACGGGAACCTTTCTACATACTGGAGCAAATGTTAATTATGCTTATACTTTCTTGTTACAGGATAATGTTAAACTGATGGTTGGAGCTAATCTTTTTGGATTTCAAGAAAAACTGGCAGATAATCGTTTTGTTCCAAACCCAGATATAGATTTACCGCAATTAGAGAATACCAATCAATTTATGATTCTTTTTTCTCCAGGAGTACGATTACAAGTAAACCAATTTAATTTAGGGTTGGCCGTAGAGAACGCATTGGATTTTAATTTTTCTGAAAATGGAAGGGGGGAAGACCTTAGAATATTTACAGGCACTCTAAGCAATGACTTTCCTGTTACAATATTTTCTGGTGAAGACAGCAGCTTTGTAAGACCTATTGTTTATGTAAGATCAATACCAAATGAAGACACACAATTTGGAATTAACGGATTATTTTCCACTTCCAAATTCTGGGTGCAGGGAGGTTACAATAGTTTCTATGGAGTTTCTGGGGGATTGGGAGCCACTTTTGCAAAACAATTTTCTATTGGTGGATTGTTGGAATTTGGCACGGATACTTTCTTAAGAGATGAGGATCCCACTTTTGAACTGATTGCTTCATATCATTTTGGAAAAACAGATAACCGTAAAAAAGTTATTGGCTTTGATGTTGAAAAAGATGATGCATTAGCTTTGGAACGAATTAAGGTGGAAGAAGAGAAACAAAAGCGTAAGGAACATGAGAAAAAAACAGCCGCCGAACAGGAAAGACTAAAAAAAGAACAAATAGCGGATACCAAAAAAGAACAGGAACTTTTAGCTAAGCAACAATTTGAAAAGGATTCTATAGCCAAAGCACAACTGGTTGCCTTGAAATTGCAAGAAGAACAAAAAAGACGGGATAGCATTGCTGAACTTCAAGAAGCACAAAATGTTCAGGTAAGGCCAAACGAAAAATATGAGGAAGTAGCAAACGCAGAAGGTTTAGAACCAGGGTTTTATTTGATCGCCAATGTTTTTGGTACAAAGAAATATTTTGAAAACTTTATGTTGACCCTTAAGAAAAAAGGATTAGATCCAAAATCGTTTTTCAGAAGTCAAAACAAATACAACTATGTGTACTTGGAGCGTTATAATAGTATGAATGAGGCTCGCAAGGCTAGAGATAGCAAATTCTTTGGAAAATACCCTGACAAAACTTGGATTTTCAGAGTTAGGGGCAAGTAATGGTAGGGGCTATTTTTTTATTTCCTTTTGTACCAGTTGTTCTAAATAGGCAATTGTGTTGACAAGATATTTTCTGTCCCTTGTCATGGTAGACATTGCTATTGCACCTTGAAGCATGGTAAATAATTGTTTGGCAAATTGAAGCGGCGGAACAGGTAAATAGATTTCGCCTTGCTTTATACCGTTTTCTAAAACCAGCGCTATTTTACCCTCTATTTCTTTAATAGTTTCCTTAACAGCTGCGGAAAGTTGGTTGTTGTTGTTTTGCGCATCTACTCCCACATTAAGAATTGGACATCCGCCAAAAGGTAGCGTAAAAACATCATATTGTCTATAGAAACGTATTAAGGAAAAAAGTTTGTCAAGTGAATTACCTTCTACCTTCAATTTTTCATCAACAACAGACAAAAGGTGATTGCGATTATATTCAAAAGCAGATAATGCCAGTGCTTCCTTATTCTCAAAATTACCATAAATAGCACCTTTGGTGAGGCCAGTAGCTTCTGTAAGGTCACTCATGCTAGTGCCAACGTATCCAAATTTATTGAAAATTGGGGCAACCGTCTCTATAATATATGCTGTGGTACGTTCTGCTTTTTTGGTCATAGTGGTTCTGGCTGATACGTGGCTGTTGCTAATATATAAAAAACATATACTGTATGGTATTTTAAAAAGCAAATGCCCTTACTTTTAACAAAATAAGGGCATCAATACGTTGAAAATTAGATTATTTCACCAATTCATTTTGATTTCTAAAGACAAGTTGTTCGTCAAACGAATCAAGAAGAACAATACTATCTGCTTTTATCTTACCTGCAAGTAATTCTTTGGACAAGTTGTTTAGAACCTCTTTTTGGATGAGTCTTTTTACTGGTCTAGCTCCAAATTGAGGGTCATATCCTTTTTCCGCTAGATAATCAATTGCCTCTTCAGTGGCATCCATGCTAATATGTTGCTTGGAAACCATTTTTTTCAATTGTTCTAATTGCAATCTGACAATATCCTTAATATTGGATTTATCCAAAGGAGTAAACATAATAATATCATCTATCCTGTTTAAAAACTCTGGACGAATTGTTTTTCGCAACAACCCCATTACTTCAACACGTGCGGCACTAGCTGCGCTTTCCACGTCAACAGCATCTTCAAACTTTTCTTGGATTATTTGGCTACCCATATTACTGGTCATGATAATAATGGAGTTCTTGAAATCTGCAACCCGACCTTTATTATCCGTCAATCTACCTTCATCCAATACTTGTAAAAGAATGTTGAATGTATCTGGGTGTGCTTTTTCAATTTCATCTAAAAGCACTACAGAATATGGTTTCCTTCTAACGGCTTCTGTCAGTTGACCTCCTTCATCATAGCCAACGTACCCAGGAGGCGCGCCTACCAATCTACTTATGGAATGACGCTCTTGATACTCACTCATGTCTATACGGGTAATGGCGTTCTCATCATCAAATAAATAGGCAGCCAGCGTTTTTGCCAACTCGGTTTTTCCAACCCCTGTGTTTCCTAAAAATAAGAAAGAACCAATAGGTTTTTTTGCATCTTGTAAACCCGCCCGGCTTCTTCTAATAGCATCGGAAACAGCAATTATGGCTTCTTCTTGACCCACAACACGTTTATGTAAAACATCTTCTAACTGTAAGAGTTTTTCGCGTTCGCTCTGCAACATTTTGGTCACGGGAATACCAGTCCATTTGGCTACTACTTCTGCAATGTCCTCATTGGTCACCTCTTCTTTGATAAGTGTTCCGGCACTTTGCTGATTGGCCAACTCATCTTGTAATTGTTCCAGTTTTTCTTGGGATTCTTTTATTTTTCCATAGCGTAGTTCTGCTACTTTGCCATAATCTCCATTACGCTCGGCGCGCTCTGCCTCCAGTTTAAAGTTTTCAATATTCTGTTTGGTTTTCTGTATGTTATCTACAACAGTCTTCTCGCTTTCCCATTTGGCAAAAATCTCGTTTCGCTCTTCTTTGAGATTGGCAAGCTCAAGGTTTAAACTTTGCAGTTTTGCCTTGTCATTCTCACGCTTTATCGCTTCAATCTCAATTTCCAACTGCATAATTTTCCTGTCCAGTACATCCAATTCTTCCGGTTTGGAATTGATTTCCATCCGCAGTTTAGATGCAGCTTCGTCCATAAGGTCAATAGCTTTATCTGGTAGAAAACGATTTGTGATATAACGTTGAGAGAGTTCTACAGCAGAAATTACGGCTTCATCTTTAATACGAACTTTATGGTGTGCCTCATACTTTTCCTTTATTCCTCGGAGAATAGAAATGGCACTTTCGGTATCAGGTTCATCGATAACCACTTTTTGAAACCTACGTTCTAAGGCCTTATCCTTTTCAAAGTATTTTTGGTATTCATCCAAAGTAGTTGCGCCAATAGCTCTAAGCTCACCCCTTGCCAATGCGGGTTTTAGAATATTGGCAGCATCCATAGCACCTTGGCCGCCACCTGCGCCCACAAGGGTATGAATCTCATCTATGAAAAGTACAATATCCCCATCTGAAGAAGTTACTTCTTTGATTACGGATTTTAAACGCTCTTCAAATTCACCTTTATATTTAGCTCCAGCAATGAGTGCTCCCATATCCAAAGAATAAAGGGTTTTGTTCTTAAGGTTTTCCGGTATGTCTCCTTGGACTATTCTATGGGCTAATCCTTCGGCAATAGCTGTTTTACCAACACCTGGTTCACCAACAAGCATAGGGTTGTTCTTTGTTCTTCTTGATAGAATCTGCAAAACCCTTCTAATTTCCTCATCCCTACCAATTACTGGATCAAGCTTTCCACTGTCGGCAAGCTGATTTAGATTTTTTGCATACTTATCTAGCGAGTTGTAGGTGTCTTCAGCGCTTTGCGAAGTTACCTTTCCGCCTTTTCTCAATTCTTGAATGGCAGCGGTCAAGTCTTTTTCCGTAACCCCTTGGTCTTTTAGAATCTGGGCTATTTTACTTTTTGACTTAAAGATTGCAGGCAGCAAATGTTCAATGGATACAAATTCATCACCTTGTTTTTTTGCAATGATACTGGCTTCATTCAAAGATTTACCTGCTTCTCTTGAAAGCATTATTTCTCCTCCAGATACCTTAGAGAAACTTTCTAATTCCTTTTCAAGGATTTGGTTAAGCAATGCTGTGTTAACATTTAATTTTTTTAGAATAAATGGCAATACATTCTCATCTACTTCGGAGATGGCCTTAAATAGATGTTCGTTTTCTATTTGTTGATGTCCATGCCCTTGGGCAAGCTGTTGTGCTTGCTGTATGGCTTCTTGTGATTTTATAGTATAATTGTTGAAATTCATTTTCAAATGTTTTTCTTTCTAACATTTCAAGAACCTTACCATTGGGAAGATACAGTCAAAATGTCGCTAAAAGCCTGAAAATAAAGGACATTTCGTCAGCTTTGTAAGCTTTTTGTTCTTACTCGACAGAACTATTAAATTTGTGACATGGGAATATTTAATAGTGTATTTGGAAAGAAAGGTGATTCGGTAAAAGAGGAAAAACAAATTCCTTGGATTCCTTTGGTATCGATTGAGCAATTAGATGAAATTGCTGAAAAATCCAAAACACGAACGCAACTCATCTTTAAACATTCTACCACTTGTGGCATTAGCCGAATGGTATTAAATATGTTTACAGGATCTTATTCTCTTGGAGACGAAAATGATATTTATTTTTTGGACCTACATGCTCATAGGGATGTCTCTAATGAGGTGCAATATAAGTTTCAGGTCATGCATCAATCTCCTCAGCTTTTGATTATTAAAAACGGGGAAGTAACATACCATACTTCACATGGAGCCATTGCGGATACTGATTTAGCCCAACATGTTTAAGGAAAGAATATAGTTGGTTCGAGCGCAGCCGAGAACTTTATGGAATGAATTTATCCAGTGTTGCCCAACTCCGCTCGCTTCAACCTAAAATTAATCGTTATATTGATTCCTGGCAATAAACTGATTTTGGGTAAGGATTGATTTCAGCCTTGCCTTTAAATCTTCACCAGCGTCATATACCATTTGTTCATTGCTCGGAAATGGCACTGACCTTATATCCAATAAAGGAATCAAATCTATATCCAAAGCTCTTTTGTCTCCTTTATAATTTGCGTACACATGTTCAAAAACAAACTCACTGGATAGGGGATAAGAGTTAATTTCCTGTCCATTGGATAAATCCGTAAGACTTACTTTTGCTCCAATTTGAGCAGCCTTAAATTGCGTAAACTCATAAAAGTTACATCTAACAGTTCTGAACTTGTCCACCTTAATTTGGTTGCCCAAACTATCTTTTACGGCATTCCCTTGCTCATCTAATAAGAACTCATAACCGTCCTTAATCTGTCTTTCTTTTACAATTTGCTTTTCGTTCACACGTTCTGGTGAGATGTTTATTTCCCTAAAGTTTACATTCAAAGCATAATCGTATTTAATGTTAGACAATGGGTTTGCATGGTACTCGGTCCAAAAATCGTTAATACCAAAGGCATTGAAATCCAACAACTCATCTTCCAAACGCTCTGGAATGATTTGTTCTGTTTCATTTCCAATCTCCACTTTAACGTATTCCAATCCTTTAGTATAGGCCTGATCCATTTTGGCAACGGTCTCTTTATATCCAGGATTAATATCTTGCAGATACTTCAATTCGTTATATGCAGACCTGTAATCTACCTTTTCACGAGCAGATGTCAACAAACCAGATGCATTGTTGTACAAATAGTTTGATAACTCATTTTTGGTTGCAAGAATATTTGAGTCATAATTGGCAAATCCAAAAGACGCATTTCTTCCCTCATCTTTAATAAATAATGGTAGAAGGGGTCTAATGCGTTGTTGAAGCCCTTTTAACTTCAAATATTTGTTATAAATAGCTTCCAGATTGGCTGGATTTCCATCTCGTTGTAGAAAAACGATTTCCTCTTCCTCTCGTTGCGCATTCTTTTCAAAAGCGTCTTCAAGCATTAGAATATAAGCTTGGTTGCCCTTTTTTGTCTTGTTTTCAGACAAGTTTTTAATCGCTTTATTCATAGCGGTAACATAGTTGCCACTATTTAAAGCTTCTTGGGTTTTCTTGACACCCCCACAGGCAACAAGTAAGACCATTGTACTAATGAGTAATATTTTTTTCATGGCTTTCTGATTTTATCGGTTTGGTTGTAGTTTTCAACAGCCGTGCCAAAAACCTACTGTTTAATAACGAAAAAGGGCAAAGGGTAGTATAATATCGATGAAATGCACAGAACAGCATTTTTTTATAGGATTTTGGTGAGGCCTATAAATTGTTAATTGCCGTTTGATAAAATCCATTTCTACAACAATTTTTATCGATTTAATTAGCTTTTCTATTCGTAATTTTAGCACTTCTTAATTTTAAATGCAAATGCAAAGAGACCACCAGATTTTTGAGCTTATAGAAAGTGAAAAGGAAAGACAAATTGAAGGAATAGAACTTATAGCTTCGGAGAACTTCACCAGTCCACAAGTTATGGAAGCCGCAGGCTCGGTTTTAACCAATAAATATGCTGAGGGCTACCCTGGAAAACGCTATTACGGAGGTTGTGAGGTGGTTGATGAAGTTGAGCAGCTGGCCATTGATCGTGCCAAGGAGCTTTTTGGGGCGGTATATGCCAATGTCCAGCCGCATTCAGGTTCTCAAGCAAATGCAGCGGTATACCATGCCTGTTTAAAGCCAGGAGATACTATTCTAGGTTTTGATTTGTCTCATGGAGGTCATTTAACCCATGGTTCCCCTGTAAACTTCTCGGGTAGATTATACAATCCTGTATTTTATGGAGTGGACAAAGAAACGGGAACTTTGAATTACGATAAGATTCAAGAGATTGCGACCAAAGAGCAACCAAAGTTGATCATTGCGGGAGCATCAGCGTATTCCAGAGATATGGATTTTAAGCGATTTAGAGAGATTGCGGATAGTGTAAATGCTATACTGCTTGCAGATATCTCGCACCCAGCTGGTTTGATTGCTAAAGGTATTATGAACGATCCTATTCCCCATTGTCATATTGTTACCACAACTACTCATAAAACGTTAAGAGGACCAAGGGGAGGTTTAATTTTGATGGGCGAGAATTTTGAAAACCCTTTTGGGATTCGTCTTAAAAATGGAAATCTGCGTAAAATGTCCGGTTTATTGGACTTGGCTGTTTTTCCAGGAAATCAAGGTGGGCCGTTAGAGCATATTATAGCTGCCAAGGCAATTGCTTTTGGTGAAGCACTTTCAGATGATTTCTTACATTATATGTTGCAGGTAAAGAAGAATGCAGATGCCATGGCAAAAGCATTTGTAAAAAGAGGTTATAAGGTCATCTCTGATGGAACGGACAACCATATGATGCTGATTGACCTTAGAAACAAGAACATTACAGGGAAGGACGCGGAAAAGGCTTTGGAGCTTGCTGCGATTACGGCCAACAAAAATATGGTTCCTTTTGATGATCAATCTCCATTTATTACGTCTGGAATTAGATTTGGAACTCCTGCAATTACAACACGCGGTCTAAAAGAAGCAGACATGGAAACCATAGTAAGCTTTATAGATGATGTAATAATGGATCCTGAGAATGAGGAACATCTTGCACAAATAAGAAAAAAGGTCAATGACTTAATGAAGTCAAGACCTTTATTTAACGCTTAGAAACTGCGGGATGTACTTAGGTTAAGCCTAAGGTTTAAAAATAGTTTAATCCAATAGGAAA
Source organism: Flagellimonas sp. CMM7 (assembly GCF_021390195.1). NCBI lineage: Bacteria > Pseudomonadati > Bacteroidota > Flavobacteriia > Flavobacteriales > Flavobacteriaceae > Flagellimonas > Flagellimonas sp. CMM7. Next base: position 3,687,949 of record NZ_CP090003.1, read on the forward strand.
AAATCTTCCTTACAAAGCTGTTTTGTTTTAAGGTTATATACGATTACGTCATGTTGTGAGTCATTATCAAAGTAAAGACCCCAGTAATCAAAATAGCCTTTTTTGCTTTTTTCCACAGCCAAAACACTTCGTGTATGATCTTCAAAAACAGGGACAAAAATCTCATACGGCATTTCTGTTAATCCCTTGGTGAGATAAACAAAATGTGCACTTGTTTTGAATATTATAGCAGCCAATTGTTCTGGAATACTATAGTCGCTTATTCTAGAAACTACAATAGAGGTGTCTCTAAAGTGTAATGAAAGCTCTGCAATATCAATGGTATTGTTGTTATCCTTACTCAACTTTTGAAAAGCTGCATCAAATGAAGATATGCGCTTTTCTCCTTCTGCATCACATGTAAAACCGCCCCAATTTCCTTTGTTAAAATGGTGAAGACTTTCCGTGAGACCAAAATTACAATATAGGTCTAGAATTAAATCGGTCTTGCCTTTACCGGTATCATAACGGCACTGCACTTTTACCTCTGCATAAAAATCCTTTTCCAAGATTTTAATAAAATCATCTAGCCCATCAGCGGAAACAAAAGCTTTTAGGCCATCAAGAGGGAAATTAGGTTTGACTTTTTTTTGGAATGGCATACTCAATGGATTGCATAGTTGTTCTTACCCAAAGTTAAAACGAATCTTTTTTTTTGGATTGAAGGAAAACCTTAAAAATTCTGGGGGTTTTCTCCTATTTGAGACTTTTTTGAGGAAAAAAAGCTAAAAAGTGGCTAAAATCTTACCAAAAATAAACTCTTCGGATGCAATAGGAATTATATGAAACCTCTATTTTTAGCTGCTAGGATCAGGGCAAGGTCATTCTCATTTTCAGTGCCAAAAAGTGATTTTAAATGACGCTTTCTATTCTCAATAGAAGAGGGAGACAATCTAATAAAATGTTCCAAATCTTTGTTTTTGGTACCTATGGAAAGATGGTATAGTATCTTTTTGTCCTTTTCATCCAAACTAATATCATTGGTCATTTTCTTCCTAATGGCAGAAAGAGCTTTGGACGAATAATATGGAGGATTTAATGTAATGGTCTTAACAGCATCTTCCAGTGTTTTTGGATCTATATCTGTTTTTACCAAATAACCGTCTGGATCAACGGTTTTAAGGATACTGTTTATTCTATAGTTATCACTAAAAGAGGACATGAACGCAATCTTGGTTTCTGGTACCAACCTACGTGCCAGAACTCCTAAATCTTCCCCTGTATGAGGCTGGTCCTCATTAGGAGGGAACAGTTGTACATCTAAAAATAAAATGTCGTACTTAAAAGAATTGGCAGATTCTTCAATGAGTTTTCTGCCCATTTCATAGGTGTTGGCCGTATCTACAATAATACTATGGCCTTCAAACACAATCCGCTCAAGGATAAATTTATACCCAAGCATGGTCATCTCATGATCATCTATCGCTAATATTCGAAGTGTTTTCATACCGGGTTAATTTAAAAATTCAAAATTAGACATTCATAACTTCTTTATGCTCTACGGCAGCATTTAGAGTATCCAATCTTATGTAATTACTGGGCAATGAAACTGTAACGGTTGTTCCCTTACCTTTTTTACTGTCAATATCTAAAGTTCCTTTTACTTTTTTAACTCTTGAAACCACGTTTCGCAAACCAATACCGCGTTTTCCTTTGTTCATGTCAAAACCAACACCATCATCTTTAATACTCAATATCAACAGGTTATCTTCTGTTCTGAAATCTATTTGAGCATTTTCACACTTTGCATGTTTAACACAGTTTTGAAGTGCTTCCTGGACAATCCTGTAGGCATTGATTTTTATATCACCTTCCAAATCATCCCAATCCACATTTTCGTCATAAGTAAAAGAACATGAAATCCCTGAAGATTCACTTATGGTGTTTATAAGGTCATCCAGTGATACAATAAAGTTATAAAATTTTTGATAAGAAGCATCACTAAGTTCGTGCGAAATCGTTCTTATTTCTTCTTCCAATTCTCTGAGTTTTTCAATAAGACTGGCTCTTTGTTCCACCGATGCTTCATCGTCCTTGTCATTTAATCCGCTAAGAATCAATCTAATGCCCAGCATTTGACCAAGAATTCCGTCATGTAGCTCTTCCGAAACGCGTTTTTGCTCCAATTGCTTACCTTCCTCAAACTTACCCTGTTGCGAAAGCATAAGATTGTAGATTTCTTGATTGCTCTCTTGTTGTTTTTGTTGAAACTTTAGTCTGTTGTTGCTTATACGTTGCCAGATAATGGTAAAAAGGGCAATGCCAAGAAGTATAAGCCCCAAAACAACCCCGATCCATATCTGTTTTTGGCGGGAGAGCAGTTCATTGCGCTGGATGACCTCATCTGTTTCTAAACGGATACGGGCAAACTTATCACGGATGGCCCGTTCCTCATCCTTTATTTTTTCGCTCAACTCATAATATTCGTTAGAATAAGCGACTGCATTTTCGCTATCTAAACTTGTCAATACCTTTAGAACCTCCAGATTGCGGTAATCATTAGAACTTTCTTTTGCTAGTTCACGTGATTCTTTGGCATATTGTGTGGCAATAATTGTATCCCCTTGTGCGGCTAAAATTTCCGCATATAACTGTTTGGCTCTTGCTTGTTGTAGAGAAAAACCAATACTGTCATTTATCTTTATTGCATTTAAAAGAAGGGTACTTGCTTGGGCATAATCTCTTTGGCCTTTGAATAATGCATGGGCTTGACTTATAGTTGCCAGAGAGTATAGCCTTGGATCATCCTTCCTAAAATCCTTGTCCTCAAATAATTTTTGATACTCTTCAAATGCTTTATTATATTCTTTTTTCTCCAAAAACGTACTTGCAATATTGTTTCTATTTTCTCGCACAAACATCATTTTATTATTTGGCTTGAATTTTTTGATAAAAGATTCTGCTTTATAAAAATATTCCAAAGCTTTCTCTTGATTATTTGTGCCATTGGAAATAACCCCTAACATGTTATTGCAATTATAAATCCTTTTATAATCTTCTAAATCTTCGAAAATTCGTAAAGCTTCACTAAGATTTACTTCTGCTCCTAAGTAATCCTTAAAATAATCTTGAATTCTCCCCATGCTATATAATATTCTTCCTCTTAATGAACGAGAGGTGGAGTCCACAGGTAATTCATTAAAACCCTTATGAGCTTTTTTGTAATGGAAGTAAGCACTGTCCAAAACCCCATAGGAACGGAAGAAAGAAGCCAAATCCCAATGGGATTCCCCGAGAGTCATGTATAGCTTATCTTTTTCTGATAACTCCGTAACCCTTCGATTCATTTTTCTAAACTCTAGTGAATCCTGTAATCTTTTATATATGAGAGAAATTTTGGATAGCTGTTCCAAACGCAAAGTATCATTGGAAAACTCACTTATTTTACTTTCAGCTTTTTTTAAGAATTGTTTTCTTTTTGATAACGGAAAATGCGCACTGTCACTAGCTATATTAATCCATTCTTCAACTGTGGCCGCTTTAGAGGTAGTATCGGATTTATTAACAGATAATTGTTTATCGCAACTGGACAAGACAATGAATAATAGTATTAAATATTTGTTTTTCAATTTAATGCGATAAAAAGTCAGCAATTATTTGTTTTCTTTTACTACAAGGTAACAAAAAAGCCCTAAATCAAGATGATTTAGGGCTATGTTTCACATTTATCAAGAACTATAGTTCTCTATCATCATTCATTGCAGATGTCAATCCTATACGGTTGTTTTTTAAAGCAAATTCTTTTATACCGATTTGCTTAATCGTCAATTCATTTACATCCGAAACCTCATTAACTAAATAAGAAGAATCTTCAGGTTCAGAATTTTTAACACATGACAATAAACTTATGATCATTGCGGAAAAAATAACTTTTTTCACTGGTTATGTATGAGTTTTAATGAATTGGTCAATTTGTTTTACTATCTATCGTCAGCTTGAGATGATCCAGAGTCGGTCGAATCCTGATCTTCTAATTCTGCCATTAGGTTTTCCGTTTCCTGAACATCGGTTTCTGCTTCACAAGAAAACATTCCAAAAGTCATTACTGCAATTGCCAAAATACTTAGCGTCTTTTTCATAATATTAGGTTTTAAGGTTAGAACTTTAGGTTCATGGCAGCAAGATATCTAGCACAAACGTGTAGCCGCTCGGTGTTACAAATGTTTTAGTATTTGTAGCAATTGTATTAGAATTCTAAGAAGAACTATGAGAATTAATCTAGTTAAGGGCCTTTATAGATGCTTTGGAGAGCATTTCCTTTAAGGTGTCCACCTTTCCTTTATAGGTCTTGGAGAAAGGGAGCTCTTGTTCGTTCTCGTTGCGAAGCGTGCAAATAGATTTACCGTAATTAATACGAGAGACATATCGACTATTTAAAATATAGCTTTGGTGAATGCGAATAAAACTTTCGGGAAGCTTTTCTTCAAAAGACTTCAACGTTTTAAAAGCACTTACCACATTACCATCTCTCATAAAAAAGTCCGTAGCGTTGTTATCGGACTTTAGGTACAAAATATCATTGGTGTCTAAATAGTGATAATCATTATAGGTTTTTAGACAGATTGTGGAGGGCATATTTTGTTTAGGGTGCATTTTACGTAAGCGCATTACACTCTTGCGAACGTCAAATTCGTTGTGGGGGAGAATCCAATAATCAAAAAAACCACTTTTAATGGCATTATAAGCGTACTTTTTTGTTGTTGAAAAACCAATTATAATGGGAAGCTTCTCCATATACTGGTTTAGCTCCGTTATCATTTGAAAGTAAGCCATGCCATCTTCAACTAGATTGACAAAAACCAAGTCCGGTGTAAATTTTAAAATAGTATTTAATCCATCAGTTGGGTCTTGGGCCGTACCCATGCAGGTAAAATCACCGTACTCTTGCAAATAAAGTTGCAATTGCAGCTTTGTAGTAGCGTTAGAATCTATTATTGCGTAAGTATAGTCCATTTGTAAAGTACTGGGTGCAAGTTACTAACGTGTGAAAAGAACTCATTGCAGTTTTCCCTTAAAAAAACTAGGGGTTTCCCGTAAAATCGATGGTTTTTTGTTAATTAACAGCGAAATTTCGCTTAAAAGCTAATTGTTCACAACATTTTCGTAAGCCCCAATATCAGGGTTTTGGGTTCTATCTACCCCTAAAATGTCTGTTGGAATTAGAGGGATGATATTGAGGTCGGCAGCATCCAACGCAGCAGAATTCATTCCTATTTGAAACTGATTTTCAAAAGGTGCTGTAAAATCTGCATCTTGGTTAAAGATTATATTCTGGTATAAATCAACATCTTCAAAATCGAACAAAGGATTATCTGCAAATTGATTGTTTGAATCATTAAACTGTACGAGGCAGTTTTTAAAACTAAAGTTAAAAGCTGCGTTGGTATCTTGTTGCAATGAAATTTCAATAGACTGGGTGCCATCAATTATACAGTTGATAAAATCGGCATTTTCCAAATCACGTGTAACAATTTCCCCCGTAGCGGATTGCATAAAATTATCCAACACTAAGGTTGCTCCGGAACGGAACCCATTGTTCCAATAGTTGGCCAGGGTACAATGGGTAAAGCTGTACTTTCCGCCAGAATTTCCATGGAATGAAATGTTACCTGCACCACCCAGTACTGTGTTTGCTGCAACTATGCTTGCCTTAGTGGCCCAAAGGTTACTATCTAAACTATTATAAACCTGTGAGTTTACCATTGTTAGGGTAGGAGTGGTCAATACATTGTCACCTTCTACTCGAAGTCCTACTGTTGCATTTTTAAGAGTGAGGTAAGAAATGCTGTTGTTGATGCTTCCTTCCCTTAACCAAATAGTTCCCCATTGTCCTGGTTCGTTGGCATAAGTAGATTCCAATCGGTCACCTTCAAAAATGACCTCGTTTTCCAATAACTCCTGATCCTCACTTAAAAGCCCATTTACTTGTATGGAAGCTCCTGTGTTTACTATAACACCAGAGTTTTTATGAAAATGCACACGGGCTCCAGCTTCAATAGATAATATGCTACCATCAGGCACAGCGGCATAGCCATAAATCACATAGGGTTTTTCATTGGTAAAGAGCAGTTCATCTGGCTCTAGAAGAAAGCCTTCAACTCTAATTTCATTTCCTTCTTCATCTAAACCGAGCACAAGCGTCTCCTTTGTACCATCAGACAATTCTCGTGGATATAAAAAAACGGCATCCTTTACCAAAGTAACCAAAGGAACTTCCTGAGTGCCAGAACCATTGCCAAACAGGATATCATCGGTATACAAAAACTCATTTTCTGGGGTTTGGGAAACATCAAAAGTAGTTTCAATAAAAATAAAGAGACTGTCCTTGGCTAACAATGGTACATCATTGAATTCTTTTCCTGCAGAACCATCAACATTTAGTCTATAACCGCTGCTCTGCCCACTTTCTAATCCAATAAATGGAATTAGAATGTCGTCATTACTTCTGTTGTACACTTTTAGGGTATATGTGCTGCTTCCAATATTGGTGAAAACAGTATCTAAAAAAACAGTGTCTTTAGAAAATTCCAGATTACCGGAACTTGGGGCATAATCAAAATCTTTACGGCAAGAGCTCCATGAAATTGCAAGGGCAAGTCCTAAAACTATCACGATTAATTTTGTATACCAACGATTCACACTTTATTGAATAAATTTTGAATTGATTCCGGTACCCGTTTTGGTCTAAATGATTTAGCATCTAAAAGGCACCATTCTGTAGTAGCGTTAACTAAAAGTTGCCCGGTTTTATTGTTTCTTATCTCCACCACTCGTATGGATAATGGTCCCCTTGTACTTTTTATATGCGTGTTCACTACAATTGGGTCATTGAGCTTCGCTGATTTAGAATAGGTGATATTATGGTTTTTAACTACCCAGACCATTTTAGTTCGGGTAGCTTCATCTACAACGCTCAACCAGTGTTTTTTTGATATATCTTGAATCCATTCCACATACCTTATGTTGTTTACATGGTTAAGGTCGTCAAGATCTTCTTGCACTACCTTAAACGTTTCTTTGTAATGCTGCATTAGCCTTTTTTATGGATTTTCACCTCAAAAAGCTTGTTCCAATTTTTGCCGGTCACAAAAAAGGTGCCTTTTTCTTTATGGTAGGCAACACCATTGAGAACTGAATTGCCTTCATCCCATTGGGGACCTTTATCCACTTTGTTTTTTAGCCCTCCAAAATTTATTACACCTTCAATGGCACCTGAGGTGGCATCAATGATCATCATGCTTTCTTTTTGGTAAACATTTGCATAAATTTTCCCATCTACATATTCCAGCTCATTGGCCATATTAAAAATGGATTTGTTGGTTACGGTTTCTATGTATCCTTGTTCTTCAAGCGTAGTAGGACTTAAAAGCCAAATTTTTTCTGTCCCATCACTTTTATAAAGCTGCTCTCCATCATTACAAAGGCCCCAGCCTTCGCGACTTTCCCCATAGCTGAAATTCTGTATTTTCTCAAGGTTTGAAGGATTGTAAACGTATCCCAATCCACTTTGCCAAGTGAGTTGGTAAAGTTTATCATTCAGCAGGGTAATACCCTCTCCAAACACCGTTTTGTCCAAATCTACTTTTTGAATGATTTCCCCGGTTTCAAAATTTACTTTTCTCACTGTGGAAGCTCCTTTTTTTCCAGTACTTTCGAAAAGTACACCATTGCTAAATTCTAGCCCTTGTGTGTATGCGTTTGGATCATGGGGGTAGGTGTTGACAATTTCATAGGTGTAGATTTCTGGAGCTTTTGCCGCCAAGAGCTTTATTTTTTTTTGAATTTCAATGGTCTGTTCTCCAATTTTAAATTTAGCAACCAGTAGTTTATTGCCCAAAGTGGGCATATCTAGAATTATTTTTCCATTTGCTTGGGTCAGTTGTTTGCCATCAATAAAATAGTCAGGGATAGATATTTCAATGTCTTTCTTATTCTTGATCGCAATACCTACTTCTTGATTTTGTTGAAACTTATTTTTGTTTCCTTCAAGTTGAATATCAAAGAGTTTGGCAGGGTCTTTATCGCCACCGCAAGCCATAAAAAAAAGTAAGAATCCGTAAATTGAAAATAGCTTTATCATAGTTTTTAATACGTGTTTCATATTGAACAAGCTTGGTCATCGAAATTAAGAATGTAATATGATTGCAGCAAATTTAAAAGGTCGTATATTTGTATTTGGCAAGTCCTACACGACCAGCTCCTGTAGAATCCCCCAGGGCGGGAACGCAGCAAGGGTATACGGTCGTAGCGGTGCGATGTAGGTAGCTTGCCTTTTTTTGTTCCCAAAACTCACTTGATTTTAGGAGCATTATTTTACAATTTTAAACCGTGAAAATGGATAGAAAAGTTGTTTTAATAACCGGAGGTTCTTCTGGGATAGGCAAGTCCATAGGAACCTATTTAACTTCCAAAGGTTTTAAAGTTTACGGTACTACAAGAAATCCAAAAAAATATCCGGATTTTGACGCTTTTGAGCTCCTGCAATTGGATGTAAGATTACCTGAAAGTATTCAAAAAACGGTATCAGAAATTATTTTTAAAGAAGGAAAGTTGGATGTTTTGGTCAATAATGCCGGGGTAGGTATTACTGGCCCTATTGAGGAAACCCCACACGAAGAAATTTTAAATGTTTTTGATATTAATTTTCACGGCCCGGTGCATGTCATGAAAGCGGTTTTACCCCAAATGCGCAAACAGGGTGGAGGAAAAGTTATTAATATAACATCAATTGCAGGGTATATGGGCTTACCTTACCGGGGCTATTATTCTGCAGCCAAAGGAGCTCTAGGGATACTCACAGAGGCTTTAAATATGGAGGTAAAGGATTTTGGAATTTCCATATCTAATCTTGCGCCTGGAGACTTTGCAACCAATATTGCTGCCGGAAGATATCATGCGCCGGTTACGGAAGATTCTGCTTACCAGAAGCCCTATCAAAAAACATTGGATTTAATTAACGAGCATGTGGATTCAGCAGGTGACCCTATTCAAGTTGCAGAGAAGGTTTATGCCATAATTCAAAAAAGGAACCCAAAAATTCATTACCCTGTAGGAGAGTTTACGCAAAGGCTTTCGCTTTTTTTAAAGAAAATTTTACCGGACAAATTGTACGAGAAACTTCTCCTTAATCACTACAAGCTTTAAAGTGATGGCATGTTTTTTGATAAATGAAGAAACATGAGACAATCAAAAAGAACCATCGGAATTTTTCTAGTTATCACAGCATCATTTTTCTACGGCTGTGATGAAATTTATGAGTGCATTTTTAATATTGAACCTGAAATACATAATAAGCAACTGCTTATTGGTATAGTAGGGGAGAGATATCAAGACTTTATCACTGCAGAAATAAGCAACGAGGTAAACGATAACGACTACGACTATTTTTTTGATGTTTTAGGAGAGCTCCCACCTGGAATCTTTTATGATGAAAATAGAAGGTCAATAGAGTTTTATGGTACTCCAGAAGTTGCTGGTGTTTATAGGTTTAGGGTAGAATTATTTGTAGAGTCCTACGACTTCGATGGTTTTGATAGCAGCCCTACTTGTTCAGAGTCTACCATTAGGAACTTTACGTTGCAGGTCTTGGAATAGTTTCTGTTTATGGCTGGTTAGTTATTTTTAATCAAAAATTGAAGTCAAGGCTTCTTATTGTTGTAAATTCGTAGTTGATTCTATATACAACTTAAAAACAGCATACTAAGAATGAAATTTTTTATTGATACAGCCAATCTTGACCAAATCTCCGAAGCACAACAACTAGGAGTTTTGGATGGTGTTACAACCAATCCATCGTTGATGGCCAAAGAAGGAATAACAGGAAAAGAAAGCATCCTAAAACATTATGTTGATATCTGTAACATTGTTGATGGTGATGTTTCTGCAGAAGTAGTTTCTACAGATTTTGATGGAATGGTTAAAGAAGGGGAGGAGCTTGCCAAATTGCACGAGCAAATTGTAGTTAAAGTTCCAATGATCAAGGATGGAGTAAAAGCACTAAAATATTTTTCTGATAAAGGAATAAGAACTAACTGTACTTTAGTTTTTTCAGCAGGGCAAGCATTGTTGGCAGCTAAGGCGGGTGCTACTTATGTATCTCCTTTCTTGGGGCGTTTGGACGATATCTCTACGGATGGCCTGAACTTAATATCAGAAATAAGACTTATCTATGATAACTACGGATTTGAAACCCAAATCCTAGCAGCATCCATCCGCCACACGATGCACGTAATTGATTGTGCAAAAATTGGCTCAGATGTTATGACAGGGCCTTTATCTTCTATAGAAGGTCTTTTAAAACATCCACTTACCGATATAGGTTTAGAAAAGTTCCTAGCGGACTATCGCAAAGGGAACGGATAAAAAAAAAGAAATTGAATATAAAGAGCTCTAAAAACAGATGTTTTTGGAGCTTTTTTGTTTAGAAGGAAGTATACAGATTTGCAAATGCATCAACAATTAGGGTATCCTTGGCTATAACGCATTTGTTTAAACCATCTATAATCATGGTAGTTTGTATTTCTTTGAAGTTTTCTCCATGAAATTGGCTGCTTTTATCTAGATGATATTCTTCAACCATGGTTAGCCACTGTAGGTAACTTGTTCTTAAATTAATACCTACAAAATTGTAATCAGGATACTTGACCTTTAATCTAGAGACATGGTTGGTCACATTTTTAAAGCGTCTTTTGTGGGAGGCTGTCCAAAAATAGAAAACAGTTTTTTTGCCTTTACTGACTTCTTTTAAAGAAACCTTATTATTGTTTGCATCAGTAATGATTAAATCAGGGAGGTTATTGTTTGGCTGTAGGTTTTGAATTCCTTGATATACATGAGCAATTTCTTCTTTATGCTCTTCATTGGAGGATAGCGAACGAAACTTATCAATAAAAACCTGACATTCCATGTTTGTGGAGTTACGTTCTTTTAACAGATAATCCATGGCGATATTTCTAAACAGAATATCCCTGAGCTCCGTTTCTTTAACCAAACTGTCAACAAGACTGAGCTTATGCTTGTTAAAATGTAAATGATTGTTGACCGCTGCTTTGTTTTCTGTTCCACAGTCTTTCATACATGCCATATAAGACAAGTTGCCAAAGTGGTACTTCATAAAATCAAAGTAGGGTCTAAAATAGGTTAAATCCCTACTATTTAAATCTAAGGTTTTTCTATAGTCATAAAAGCCATCTTCTAAATCATGGATGGTTTCTTCACCAGTTTTCTTTTTGTGGTAGAAGGGATATTTCTCTTTATGGATGTAACTGTTGTAATCAATTGAAGCTTTGGCAATGGATAATGCTCTGTCTGTTAATTGACTGTCCTGAATCAGTTCTTCTAGGTGTTTTATCTTCAAAAGCCTCAAAGAATCAATTCTTTTATTGAAAACCTTAGGGTCAAGTTTGTAGTAGCTGTGTATTAAAGATTCTTCATTTTCATATGCAAGGAACGTTTCAATCAAAAAATTGTTGATTTCACTTCCTTGACCGGAAAAAACAAGAGACTCATCAAATTCCATTGTATTCAGTCTAACAAGAATACTATCGCCTTCCTGAAGGTATAAGTATTGTAGTTCTGGACTGTGGTCAAAATGATAAAGACCCTCTTCAATCCCTTGAAGATTAAAAGCAAAACGATTGCCTTCATCCAATTTGACAGAGTCTATGTAACTATCATTTCTATAAAGAACAACATAGTCGCTAGTGGGGTTAACAATTTCCCCTCCAAAAAAAACAGAAGGACACCCATCTGATTTTTCAGAACACGCCAAAGTAGAAAGAAGAGAGAGGCAGAGTAAAAATCTTATCATATAAAGGAAACCATATGTTTGATCATCAAAATTAAGTATACCATATAGTGAACCTTGTTAACAGCTAGTTAAATGTTGTAAAACACTGTATTTGTGTAGTTTAATAATGTGTTTTTAAATTAGTAATAAGGGTCTGTTTTAGTTATTTTTGCAAAAAAATAAATAGTTGCATGTTATCAGTATCTAATTTGTCTGTTCAGTTTGGAAAAAGGGTTTTGTTTGATGAAGTAAATGTGACCTTTACCCATGGAAATTGCTATGGTATCATTGGTGCCAATGGGGCAGGAAAATCCACATTTTTAAAAATTATAGCTGGGCAAGTAGATGCCACTTCTGGAAACGTACATTTAGAACCAGGAAAGAGGATGTCCATCTTAGAACAGAACCATAACGCTTATGATGAAGTTCCGGTGCTAGAAACAGTGGTAATGGGGAACAAGCCCTTGTTTACCATAAAAAAGGAAATAGATGCACTCTATGCGGATTATACTGATGAGAATGCGGAAAAAATAGGTGAACTTCAAGTACAGTTTGAAGAAATGAATGGATGGAATGCCGACAGCAACGCCGCTGCGCTTTTGTCCAACTTAGGAATTGCTGAAGAGTTACATTATACCAATATGGCAGATATGGACTCCAAGTTAAAAGTACGTGTGCTTCTGGCCCAGGCCTTATTTGGTAATCCGGATTTATTAATAATGGATGAGCCTACAAACGACTTGGATTATGAGACGATAAGTTGGTTGGAGAACTTCTTGGCCAATTATGAAAACACTGTAATCGTTGTATCTCACGATAGACACTTTTTAGATGCTGTTTGTACCAGTATTGCCGATATAGATTTTGGTAAAATCAATCTTTTTTCCGGAAACTATACATTCTGGTATGAAAGCAGTCAGTTGGCAGCCCGTCAACGTGCGCAGCAAAATAAAAAGGCTGAGGACAAAGCAAAGGAACTCCAAGAGTTTATAATGCGATTTAGCGCAAACGTTGCCAAGAGCAAACAAGCAACATCGCGTAAAAAAATGTTGAGTAAACTTAAAATTGAAGATATAAAGCCTTCAAGCAGAAGGTACCCTGCCATTATTTTTGAACGCGAAAGAGAAGCTGGAGATCAAATCTTGAATATAGAGAAGCTCTCCGCCACGTCTGAAGATGGAGATTTGCTGTTTCAAGATATCAACATAAACCTTGCAAAAGGGGATAAGGTTGCCATCATTTCCAAAGATTCAAGAGCTACCACGGCTTTTTATGATATTATCAATGGAAATGCAAAGGCTGACAGTGGATCCTATCAATGGGGTATAACCACAACACATTCCTATTTACCTGCTGATAACGATTCTTATTTTGAAAACAATATCAATTTGGTAGATTGGCTTCGTCAATGGACAAAAACAGAAGAAGAACGAGAAGAAGTATACGTAAGGGGCTTTTTAGGAAAGATGTTGTTTAGCGGCGAAGAGGCGTTAAAGAAAAGTACCGTGCTTTCAGGAGGCGAGAAGGTGCGCTGTATGTTGAGTAGAATGATGTTATTACGTGCAAATGTGTTGCTTTTAGATGAGCCTACAAACCATTTGGATCTAGAGAGCATTACTGCTTTCAACAATTCTTTAAAGAATTTTAAGGGCACTATTTTACTTACTACCCATGATCATGAGTTTGTGCATACTGTGGCTAATAGAATTATTGAATTAACCCCTAAAGGCACTATCGACCGCTACTTGACTTTTGACGATTACATGTCAGACAAATCAATTAAAGCGCAACGCGAGAAAATGTATGCTTTGGCCGCGGTTTAAGAGCTAAGCGTTAAAATACTTACTGTTCCAGATAGCTGGGTTAAAGTTTTTGCCCAAAGCAAAACCATAAAAAATAACCACTGAGGCTATACATTTAAACATAAAAAAGAAAATAATCAAAAACTCCGCTGTGGAATTGTTTTTTGAAAAAAGACCATTGGGAACCATAAGGGCAACCACATAGCTGATCAAGAAAACAAAAAAGGTAAGGTTGACAATGTTTTTAAATGGCCAAACCAATAATTTGCGGAGTGGGTGCAAATCGTTGCCCCATTTAGCGATAAGATAGAAATAGTCATTCCCAATTGGAGCAAAAAGCAATGGATCATCCTTATCTTCTAATTTAAAAAGTTTAGAAGGCGCCATGATTTTAAATCCCTTGACTTCAATATTATGAGTGATTTCTAAATCTCTAATGCTAGAAGTGGCCTTTTTAGGTATTTTTCCTTTGAAATACCTGCTATCTAAAAAACGGAGTCGATAATCAATACAGATTTCCTTTATTTGATCTATATGATAGATGCGATTTGTCTCTAATAGGTCAAAATCAAAATCATTACTGCCAGAAGGATTTTTTGAAGCAAGAACTACATCAATATTGGTCTCTTTTTCAATATTTTGAGATAAAATACGCTGTACTTCTTCTAGAATTTGAAGTTCTTTTTTTTGTTTATTTCGGCGAAGGTGAAGTTCGCGCTCAATATCCGTGTTTTTAAACATCATGTCCTTTTTTCTTAGCAATCCCTTCAAAGTTAGTGAATTGTGTTTTTGATTCTAAAAACTGGGAAAAATACAAATGTTAATATTATGTTAAATTCGATGACGGTGTTTAAAAAAAAAGTGGATTTCCTTAAAAAGATGTAACTTATCGAAGATTTTGGCATTTAAACGTCTAAACACACTTTTAAAGCGTATTAATTAAGGTAGTCCCAAAGATTAGAACATCTATGAAACCCCCATTCAAGAAAACCCTACTTGGTCTATGTTTTGCCCTTTCAGTATGTGCATATGCTCAAGAGACCAACTCTTCGGAAACTAAATCTATAACACAAAATACAATTGAATCTGATCATCATAAAATTCTCTTTGCTGCGGTAAAAGCAACTGAAATGGAGGATATTTTAGATAAATCCGGTCCTTTTACTGTTTTTGCACCCTCAGATGCTGCCTTTAGAAAATTTTCCAATTCCAAAATGGAAAAATTAATGAATTCCAATGATAAGAGTGAACTAAAATCGTTGGTTGGTTATCACATAGTTGCGGGCAACTTATCTGCTTCCAATATTTTACGTGCCATGTGTCGTGGAAACGGTAAGGCTAGCTTTACCACTATACAGGGAAAGAAATTATCTGCCCATTTGGTAGGGTATGATATTGTATTGACTGACCCTGTCGGTAACACTGCACGAATAACGTTAGCAGACGTAAATCAAAAGAATGGTGTTATACATGAAATAGATAGTGTAATACTACCCACTAGAATGTAGTAATCAACGTAGTTCCGCTCCTAGTTCTTTTTCGTATCTAGATAATAGTTTTGACATTAGTTTGTCAATCTGTTTATCCGTCAATGTTTTTTTCTCATCCAATAACGTAAAACTAACCGCATAGGATTTCTTTCCCTCGGGTAATTTATTGCCTTTATAGACATCAAATAGATTCACGTTTTTTAGAAGGTTTTTTTCTGTGCTCCAGGCAAGATCATAAACTTGCTGAAATGTAGTGCCTTCATCTAATTGCAATGCAAAATCACGGGTAACTTCAGGAAATTTTGGTATTTCCCTGAAAAGCATATTCCCTGTATTAATAGACTCTAGGATGGCATCCCAGTCAAAATCAGCATAGAATACATCTTGTTTTAGATCAAATTCCTTTAATATCGTTTTGCTGACTAATCCATAGGTTCCAAGTTCTTTGCCATTTAGGCTACAACTTAAACCTTCTGAGTAAGAGGCGTCACTATAGGGTTTTGTATCAACATCTTTAAGGCCCAATCTTGTGAAAATGGTTTCTACAATGCCTTTCAAAAAGAAAAAGTCAGTTTTTTTGGAAGTCAATGCCCAGCTGTTTTCTGAGCGATTCCCTGAAACAAAAATTGATAAATGCTGTCTTTCTAGATTCTTTTTGCCATTTTTATGGTAGGTCTTTCCAAATTCAAAGAGCTTTAAATCTGCCTTTTGTCTATTGTTGTTATAACTAACAGTTTGAAGCCCTGAAAATAACATTGATGTTCTTAGAACAGATAGATCTGAACTTAGGGGGTTCAACATTTTGACCGCTTTTTTATCCAAATTCTCTAAGACGTTTTGGGTGCCTGCTGCCACAAGACTATTGGTCATTATTTCATAAAAACCTTGCGCAGCAAGCATATTGCCCACAATATCTTGAATTCTGTAGCTTTCAAATTTTGAAGTTTGGGCAATGGACGCAGTAAGCTTTTCTTTGTAGTCTATGTTGTTGTAACCAAAGACTCTTAGAATTTCTTCAATAACATCTACCTCACGTTCCACATCAACTCTATACGTTGGAATGGTTAAACCAAGACCCGACTCTGTAACGTTGTTAACTTTAATCTCTAGTGACGCAAGAATAGATTTAATAGTATCCCTTGGGATTTCCTGCCCAATTAAAGAGTTGATTTTATCAAAAGTTAAAAAGACTTGTCTTTCCTGAGCTTTCTTTGGGTATAGATCAACAACTTCAGAACTAATCTCACCACCAGCAATTTCACGTATCAAGAGTGCTGCTCTTTTTAAAGCATACTCCGTAATATTAATATCTATTCCGCGCTCAAACCTGAAAGAAGCATCTGTGTTTAAACCATGTCTTTTTGCTGTTTTTCTAATAGAAACAGAATCAAAATAGGCGCTTTCTAGAAATATGGAAGATGTATGTTCCGTAACTCCTGAATAGACTCCGCCAAAAACCCCTGCAATACACATTGGTTTCTCAGCATCACAGATCATCAGGTCTTCCTCATGAAGTTCACGTTCAACATCATCTAAAGTTCTAAACTTTGTACCGGTAGGTAAAGTCTTTACCTCAATTTTTCCTCCTTTAATTTTTGCGGCATCGAAAGCATGCAATGGCTGACCCAGTTCATGAAGTACATAGTTGGTAATATCCACTATATTGTTGATAGGGGACAGGCCTATGGCTTTTAAACGGTTTTTTAGCCAATCAGGTGATTGTTGAACAATGATATTGCTAATAGTTACACCGCAATACCTTGGGGCCAGTTGAATATCATCTACCTCAACATCTATTTTGAGAGATCTATTATCAATAGAAAAGTTACTTGTAGACGGCGTAACCAATTCTTTTTGGATTTCCAGTTGCTCCAATCCAGCTTTTAAATCGCGGGCAACTCCAAAATGGCTCATGGCATCAGCGCGGTTAGGGGTAAGTCCAATTTCAAAAACTTCATCGTTTTCAATTTCAAACACTTTTGAACATGACGTACCTGGTTTTAAAGTATCACTCAAAACCATTATTCCATCATGACTCTCTCCTAAACCTAGTTCATCTTCAGCGCAAATCATACCTTGACTTTCCTCGCCTCTGATTTTACCTTTTTTAATTTTCCAGGCCTCACCTTCCTTTGTATACAATGTAGTGCCAATGGTTGCGACAGGAACTTTTTGCCCAGCGGCTACATTTGGTGCACCACAAACGATTTGCAAAGGAGTTTTATCCCCAACATCCACTGTGGTCAATTTAAGTCTATCCGCGTTCGGATGTTTGTCACATGTAAGTACATGTCCAACAACAATTCCCTGTAACCCTCCTTTAACCGATTCAAAGCTGGAAATGCCTTCGACTTCAAGACCTAAGTCTGTCAATAGTTCTCCCGTTTTTTGCGCATTCCAGTCAATTTGCAAAAATTGCTTTAACCAGTTGTAAGAAATCTTCATACCCCAAATTTAAAGTGGACAAATATAAAACAATAGGGCAACAGATTCAATGTAAATTCTTTCATACAATGGTGTTATTGTAAGTTTTGGGTCGTATTTTAGATTTTTAGGATAAATCTTTCAAATTATGAACAGAATTTGGTTTTTATTTATTGGCATAATAGTACTATTTACATCTTGTGAAACTAAAAAAAAAGAATTGGCCGAAGGGGATTGGTTGGCTAAACTGGATGTTTCTCCAAATGAGGTGTTACCTTTTAATTTTTCATTAGCGAAACATGAAGATGGATCTTACCGCATGGAAATGTACAATGCAGAAGAAGTGGTAACTGTTGATGATATTGAGATGTGGAATGATTCCATACGTATTAAAATGCCAATTTATGAAGGCTATATTGCTGGTACTTTTTCTGAAAATGAAATCAGCGGTAGTTTTATCAAAGAAAGCTTGAATAGGATTGTTCCTTTTGGTGCCAAGCATGGAAAACAAGATAGGTTTGATGTGAAAATGGAACCAAACATAAATCTTTCTGGAGTTTGGGAGGTCAATTTTGATGTTGGAACGGATAATGAGTACCCAGCTAAGGGAATTTTTATGCAAAATAACAATGTGTTAAAAGGTACTTTTAGAACAAAAACCGGGGATTATAGGTATTTAGATGGGATTGTATCTGGAGATACCCTTAAACTTTCCGCCTTTGATGGAGCCCATGCTTTCCTGTTTACGGCAAAAATATCGGATAGTACATTGAACGGTTATTTTTATTCCGGGAACCATTCCGTTGAAAAATTTGTTGGCAAACGTAATGAAGCCTTTGAGTTACCTGATGCGAACACTTTGACCTTTTTAAAAGAAGGTTATGGTGGGTTCGATTTTTCATTTCCAAATGAAACAGGCAACATGGTAAGCTTGTCAGATGTTCAATTCAAAGACAAGGTGGTTTTGGTACAAATTATGGGTACATGGTGCCCCAACTGCTTGGACGAGACCAAATTCTATGTTGATTATTTAAAAAGAAATCCAGATTTGGATGTTCAGTTTGCAGCATTGGCTTTTGAGTATGCTAAGACAGAAGAAAAGGCATGGGGTGGTATTGAAAGACTTAAAACTAGAGTAGGAGTGGAGTACCCCATTCTATTGGCACAATACGGAACCTCGGATAAGCATAAGGCAAATGAGAAATTACCAATGCTGAATCATGTATTGTCTTATCCTACCACTATTTACATTGATAAAATGGGAGAGGTGCATAAAATACATACGGGGTTTAACGGACCTGCAACGGGCGAAAAACATGAAGCGTTTAAAAAAGAATTTGACGAGACAATCAACTTGCTTACTTCGGCAAGTATGGAGGCTAAATAATTGTTGATTTCCCTAAATCAATATTCTCATCATTCATATTAATGTCATCTTCGCTATCCACAATATTGTTGGCAATAAAGTCACCAACTTGATTAGTGCCATACTGGCTCTTTTGATTTAGGTCTGGAGTAACAATACCTTTTTTTAGAGATTTGTCTACGGCCTCTCTAACCGCCATTGCCTCTTCAAAAAGACCAAAATGCTCTAATAACATGGCCGCGGAAAGGATAGAGGCAACAGGATTTGCAATGTCTTTTCCTTTTGCTTGTGGATATGAACCGTGAATAGGTTCGAACATGGCATTTTCATGACCAACAGATGCAGAAGCCAGCAGTCCAATAGAACCACCGATCACACTTCCTTCATCAGAAATAATGTCACCAAACATATTTTCGGTCAATATAACATCAAACTGACTTGGGTTTAGAATAATTTGCATTGCGGCATTGTCAACAAATAGAAAATCTAAAGCAACTTCAGGATAGCTTTGTCCAATTTTGGTTACAACCTTCCGCCATAATCTAGAAGATTCCAAGACATTTGCCTTATCTACAAGGGTGAGTTTATTTCTTCTGTTTTTTGCAGCTTTAAAAGCTAGGTGGGCAATTCTGCTTATTTCTTTTTCAGAATACTCGCAAAGGTCAGAAGCTACGGTACCTTCATCGTTTAATTTTTTCTCTCCAAAGTAAATCCCCCCGGTCAATTCCCGATAGATCGTAAAATCGGTACCAGAAATAATTTCCTTTTTCAAGGGTGAATTATCAATTAAGGTAGGGAAAACCTTGACAGGTCTAATGTTAGTGAACAAACCAAGTTCTTTCAGCAGTTTTAAAAGGCCTTGTTCCGGCCTAACCGTAGCATTTGGATTGTTGTCGTATTTAGGATCACCAATGGCTCCAAAAAGCACAGCATCTGCTTCCCTACAGAGTTTTAAAGTGTTGTCTGGAAGTGGATTTCCCTTTTTGTCAATAGCAATAGCACCTACTAAAGCTTCTTTATAAATAAAGTTATGATTAAAAGTTTCTTCAACGGCTTGAAGACATTTAACAGCTTGGTCCAATACTTCTGGTCCTATACCATCTCCAGGTAGCAAAGCTATATTCAGATTCATGTAATGGTAATTTGAAGTTTAAAAGAAGAGGGCAGTTAAGCCAAACTTTCAATGGTGATATCACTAGTTTCTATGATTTGATGAATATCGTCATCTAAAATTTCTTTCTTACGATCGGCAAATTTCAGGAAGTTGTCATACACTACATCTAACTGTAGTTTCGTTAGTTCATATCCCACATTTTTTGCTCTATAGGCTAAAGCGGCACGTCCGCTTCTTGCTGTCAACACAATAGAAGATTCGCTTACACCAACATCTTTTGGGTCCATGATCTCATATGTCTCACGCTGTTTAATGACACCATCTTGATGTATTCCCGAACTGTGGGCAAAAGCGTTGGAACCAACAATTGCCTTATTAGGTTGCACTGGCATCCCCATTTTATGCGAGACCATCTGGCTGGTATCTAAAAGTAGGGTGCTGTTGACATCAGTGTCCAAATCTAGATACGGATGTTGTCTTAATATCATAACCACTTCTTCCAATGAGGTATTTCCGGCACGTTCGCCAATACCATTAATGGTACATTCAATTTGTCTTGCACCATTGATTACACCGGCAATGGAGTTTGCCGTAGCCAAGCCTAGATCATTGTGGCAGTGACAGGAAAGAATGGCCTTGTCAATACCGGTAACGTTTTCTTTCAGGTATTTCATTTTTGCACCATACTCTTCAGGCAAGCAATATCCTGTTGTATCTGGAATATTTAGCACTGTAGCACCTGCTTTAATAACAGCTTCGCAAACTTGTGCTAGAAAATCATTGTCCGTACGCCCTGCATCTTCAGCATAAAACTCTACATCTTCTACAAAAGTCTTGGCATATGCAACGGCATCTACTGCACGTTCTATGATTTTTTCGCGAGTTGTATTGAACTTGTATTTAATATGGGAATCTGAAGTGCCGATTCCCGTATGGATTCTTGGTCTTTTGGCAATTTTAATAGCTTCAGCTGCAACTTCAATATCTTTTTTAACGGCTCTGGTCAATCCACATACAGTTGCGTTTTTTACTAATTTGGCAATTTCAAGTACCGAGTTAAAATCACCAGGGCTTGAAATAGGAAAACCGGCCTCAATGACATCAACGCCCAACTCATCTAGACGTTTGGCAATGACCAATTTTTGTTTTGTATCCAATTTACAACCGGGAACCTGTTCTCCGTCCCTGAGTGTAGTATCAAAAATTTGTACCTTATCTTTAGCCATTGTTTTAGTCAGTTTTATCTAAGCTATACGAAGATATGATAGGAGTTTGCAAGAACTAAAAAATGATAAAAATCATTACAACGTTAAATAGTATTTCATATTATTCAAATAGCTGAATTACAGTAATTTAAATTATATTTTTTACGATGACAAATGCCCATAAGGACACCTTATTTGTGTTGATTAAGTCGCTTTCTAAATCGGAAAAACGTCAGTTTAAGCTTTATGTGGGTAGACTAGGGGTAAATACTGATGCTAAATTCTTGGCGCTTTTTAACCTTATGGATAAAATGCGGATGTATGACGAACGGCAAATTTTGGATAGCGGAATTGTAAAAAAAGCGCAATTATCCAACTTAAAGGCGCATCTATACAAACAGATATTGGTAAGCCTGAGGTTGAATCCTGTAAACCAAAATATACGAGTTCAAATACGGGAACAATTGGATTTTGCAACCATTCTTTATCAAAAAGGGCTTTACAAACAAAGCTTAAAAATTTTGGATAAGGCCAAGAATTTGGCCATTGAGAATGAAGAAAAGAATGTAGCCTATGAAATTGTAGAGCTAGAGAAAATAATTGAAACCCAATACATTACTAGAAGTATTCCGGATAGGGCGGATGAACTTTCCGTGCAAGCAAAACAACTTTCTGCACATAATGTAATGACGAGTAAACTCTCTAATCTATCCCTGCAGCTATATGGAATGATGCTGAAAGTTGGTTATGTACGTAGTGATGAGGATTTACAGAGCGTACAAGATTATTTTGAGACGCATTTACCTGCGTACAACCTTGAGGATTTGGGTTTCCGTGAAAAGTTATGGCTTTATAAAGCCCATTTGTGGTATAGTTTTTTGATCCAAGATTTTTTGTCTTCCTATAAATATGCCAGTAAATGGGTAGATCTTTTCTATGATAATGAAGAGATGATCACCCTGAATCCCGTATTCTTTTTAAAAGGAAACCATTATCTGTTGGAATCTCAGTTTTTTGTAAAATACAGTTCACAGTTTAAGGAAACGTTGGAAAGAATGGAAGCGCAGGTGCACAGTCCTAAGTTTCCACAAAATGATAATATTACCTCACTTGCTTTTTTATATATCAATTCCAATAAATTAAACCTTCATTTTTTGGAAGGTACGTTTGATAAGGGCCTATACCTTGTCAACATTGTTGAGTATGGAATTAAAAAACATAGAGATAGAATCGATGAGCATCATATAATGCTCTTGTATTACAAGATAGCTTGTTTGTATTTTGGAAATGGAGACAACAAAAATTGTATTGTCTACTTAAAGAAAATTATCTCCAACAAAAACTTAAAAATGCGTGAAGATTTAATGTGCTTTGCTCGGGTATTGAGTTTGGTGGCACATTATGAAGCAGGAATGGATTATCATTTGGAAGTACAACTTAAAAGTACATACAAGTTCTTGTTGAAAATGAATGACTTACAAGCTGTTCAGAAGGAGATGATCAAATTTTTACGAAGCCTAGGAGATATCTATCCAAATGAGCTTAGAAACGAATTCCAAAAGCTGTACAATGAGCTTAAGAAATATGAAAACCATCCTTATGAAAAGAGAGCTTTTCTATATTTGGATATTCTTTCATGGTTGGAAAGTCACCTGCAAAACAAGCCTGTAGGACAAATTATTAGAGAGAAGGCAATGGCCATTACTCGTTAGAAGCAAGCATTCCAAATGGCGTCATCTGGTGGTTTAGCTATAATTTTTATTGGTTCTTTTTTTACAGGATGTTCAAATGCTAAACTTCTCGCATGTAAATGGATACCTCCATCTTTATTACTTCTGTTCGCGCCATACTTCAAGTCTCCTTTTATAAAACAGCCCATAGTTGCAAGTTGCGCTCTAATTTGATGATGTCTTCCTGTTTTTAGATCAATCTCCAAGAGAAAATAACTATTCAATTTTTTCAGGACCTTGTATTCCAGAATCGCCTTTTTACTATTGGCAATCTCTTTTTTATATGCATATGATTTGTTTTGCTTTGGATTGCGGACCAACCAATGAGTCAAGACACCGCTTTCATTTTCTGGAGCCTTTTTTACAACAGCCCAATAGGTTTTTTTAGTTTTTCCTTCAGCAAACAGTTTGTTTAAACGGGGTAACGCTTTAGACGTTTTGGCAAATAGCACGATACCAGAGGTAGGCCTATCCAATCTATGCACAACGCCCAGATAAACATTGCCAGGCTTATTATATTTCTCTTTAAGAGACTGTTTAACCACATCGCTTAACGGAACATCACCAGTTTTATCTCCTTGAACAATATCACCGGGTCTTTTATTGACCACAATAAGATGATTGTCTTCATGTAGAACATCTAGATTGGAAGGGCTTGAATGAGGGACTTTATCTGTCAAAGGAATATTAGTATTGCTCATCTTCATTAGGGAAATCCTTGCTCTTAACGTCGTCAACATATTGGGAGATGGCACCACTCATTTCCTCATATAAGTTCATATATCTACGAAGAAAACGAGGGTTGAATTCATGCGTCATCCCCAACAAATCATGCACTACCAAAACTTGTCCGTCAACACCATTCCCTGCACCGATTCCGATTATGGGAATAGAAACGCTTTCTGCTACTTCTTGAGCCAATTTTGCCGGAATTTTTTCAAGAACAATCCCAAAACAACCAAATTTCTCCAGCATCTTGGCATCTTCTTTTAGTTTTTGGGCTTCTTGTTCTTCCTTGGCCCTCACGGTGTAGGTGCCAAATTTATATATTGATTGTGGGGTAAGTCCCAAATGTCCCATCACGGGGATACCAGCTCCTATAATTCGTTTTACAGATTCCTTTATTTCACTGCCACCTTCTACTTTTACGGCATGTGCTCCACTTTCTTTCATGATTCTGATAGCGGAACGCAGTGCTTCTTTAGAATCACTCTGATAGCTTCCAAAAGGAATATCAACAACCACCAAAGCCCTTTTTGCGGCCCTAACTACAGAACTGGCATGATAAATCATCTGATCCAAAGTAATGGGCAGAGTGGTCTCATGACCAGCTATTACATTACTGGCCGAATCACCCACCAAAATAACATCTACGTTGGCAGCATCCACAATTTTTGCCATGGAATAATCATAGGAGGTGAGCATGGAAATTTTCTCACCATTTTGTTTCATTTCGATCAGGGATTTTACTGTGACCCTTTTATACTCTTTTTTGGCAACTGACATTTGGTTTGCTTTTGATGGCTAAATGTAAGCAGATTTGTTTAATTTGGGTTCTAATCAAAAAACTAGAAAAATGAAAAAATCAATCTTTTTGATCATACTTATCACTTTTTTAAAAGTGAATGCGCAAGGCCCAAATGCTTCAGAATATGACAAACAAGCAGTTAAGGATGTTGTGGAAACTTTTTTTGATGGTTTTCATAAGCAAGATTCCATAATTATGAAAAGCACGTTAGCAGAAGATGTTGTGCTGCAAACTACAGCTCGCAACAAACAAGGAAAGACATTATTTAAGACAGAAAAGATTGAAAAACTGATAACATCTATAACCAGTATCCCTGATAGTATAAGTTTTGAAGAAAAATTGACCTCATTTTCAATCCAAGTGGATAGAACAATGGCCAACGCTTGGGTAGGTTATGAATTTTGGTTGAACGATAAGTTTAGTCATTGTGGCATAAACTCTTTTCAACTTATCAATTTTGATGGGGAGTGGAAAATTATTTATTTAATCGATACAAGGGGTAAGGCAGGCTGTCTTGAAGATTAGCTCAAAAAAAATAGGATTCACCTCTTTTCTTTTAAACACAATATTAGTCGCTAAATTAAGTTTGAAAAAGATACTGATCAAGTGATGATTATGAATTATAGATTGCTCCTTTTGGTTTATCTTTTTATACTTAACCTTAGTTGTAAGAAAAATGATGAAAAACAGCTGGTTTTGCTAGCTGAAACCCAAAAAGAAAAGATTCAAGAAAAGCCAAGAACACTCTATTTACCTGATTTTGGCCTTTACTTAAATAATTGGCCCCAAAATTGGGTATTGGCCAACCATGGTAATGGATGTCAAACAGGTAGTAACAGTGTCAGTTTTGTTTTTGGTACTGCCTATGAAACAGAAGGTATTTTAGAAATAGAGACGGTTGGCGATTTAGGTGAAGATTATTTTTCAACTTTAGAGTTAAAGCAACGTAGTCTTTGGCGTGATAAAAAAAGAGTTGACCTCGATTTGGAAACTGTCGACGGTGGCAAGGTGAGGCTTAAATTTCTGAACCTTAACAAAAGGCATGAAAAATGGGTTGTTGAAAATGTGGCCTTTTTAGCTCCATTTGAAGATGTAATCATAGATGAGGTTACTTTTCCAAGCTTTCCAATATATGGGCCACAAAAAAAACAACGAATCAACATAATTTTTGATTTTAATATACTATCCTCTACCCGTGATTATCAAATGACCTTCCAAAATCAAACCTCTAGACTAGGTGTTAGTTGCTCCTTGCGAAATGAAATTAAAGGGAATGTGGAAACATCAATAGGGAAATCAAGTAAAGGGTTTGGTATTGGAGATATTGTTTACATTGATGCCAAAGAAGAAAATGTAAGTTGGAAAGTGGTACAAGAAAAAGGAAAATTGGTTGTTTTTGAAAAAGAGGATGGAAAGACAAAGACGCTTTATGAAATTCCAATTTCTGAAGACTATGATTTTACGTTTTATGCCAATGCAGAATAGTAATCAGTAAAACACCTCTATCCCTATCTATTAACCGTTTAAGCAATGCTTTAAGATTCGCTACCGGCTTAATCCTACAAATAAAAATCAAGGACGTTTTCAAAACATCTTTTCTATTACCTTTTAAATAACGGTTTAAACAGGTTAAATGATTAATTCGATAAAATATTAATATCATCAATTAATCGAAGGATTTCATCATTGTTGGTTCCATCATAAACTCCCCGTATTTGTTTGGCCTTGTCCACAAGTATAAAATTGGGAGTATGGATAAAATCCTGCAACCCACCATCACCCTGGTCTACAACGGCAAAATAGCTTTTACGGGCCAAATTGTATATGTGCTTTTTGTTGCCTGTAGTTATGTTCCATTTAGAATCGATGACACCTTTGTCAGTTGCATACTTTCTTAGAACAGGAACACTATCCATTTCTGGTGTTACAGACATTGATAAAAACATGACATCATCATTATTCAAGAAAGCCTGTTGCAATTTTTCCATATTGTTTGACATGATAGGGCAGATGCTGGGACAGCGGGTAAAAAAGAAATCAGTTACATAAATTTTATTGTCATAATCTGACTGTGTAATAACTTCTCCATTCTGATTTGTCAATTTAAAATCAGCTACCGTATGATGGTTTTCCACATTTTGTAGGCTTACATCCACTAATTCCGGATTAAAATCTTGAGGACTATAAACGGGTAATTCCGAACTTCTTCTTGAAAGGAAGAAAACAACAGCCAAAATACCAATTACAGCAAGCGCTATGGGTATTTTGGATGATTTCAACTTTTTAAAGGAGGTCATTTATTATAGGATTGACGTTTCAATTTCAATATCTGAATGCTCCCAAGCCTTTTCAAATTCTTGCTTTATTGCCTGAGCTTCTTCAAGCTTCCCCTGAGCTTTTAAACTGTTGTGCAAACCCATTAATGACCATCCGTTTTGTCTAAGCACATCTAAATCTTCTTTGTAGATTTTTTCAGCCTCTTCATATTTTTTGGCATTCATTAATATAGCTCCTAAGTTTTGTCGTGTTGGAATGTGCCATGCCGCTGGTTCTGTATAAGTAAGACCATCCTCAAATTCCACGGCTTTTTCAAGGTGCTTTATGGCTTTGGAAGTGTCACCGTTCAATGCAGCCAACTCCCCGGCAACAACTTCGTATGCTATGTTCGCCGAATGAACAGAGGCATTGTTCGCTGTTGCAACCAAGTTCTCTAATTCAGGGTCATTCTTTAGCATTGCAATGGCATCCAATTCTTCTTGAGCTTCTTTGCTGTTTCCTTTACGGATAAAGGCAATTCCTCTAGCATAATGCCTTATCAAATTCAAATGTTTAATTTCTGGGTTAGGTGCGGGTATGGTCAAAACTTCATTCCATTTACCAAATCTAGTATAAGCCAACATTGGGGTGGCTGCAAAGTCTTGTAAAAAAGGCATGGTGATAAACTCTCCAACAGGTACTTTTTCGGCAGTTTTTTTAGCGGCATCAATGGCAATATCGCTATCACCCAGTAAGCTGGCTGCTGACCATAGAAAATGAATGTTATGGGGATAATATCCTAAAGGATATAACCCTTGCGAATAACATTGAGAGATGTAGTCTTCATCTGCCAAAATTGCTTTTTGATTTGCCTTTACCGCATCTAGATAACGTCCAACTCGGATATATATGTGTGAAGGCATATGAACAATATGTCCAGCAGCGGGCATTAGCCCTCCTAATTTATCCGCACTTGCAACACCTAGATCTGGTTTAGGTAACTCTACCATATGTATATAATAATGGTGTGCTCCTGGATTGTTTGGGTTTATTTCCATGGCCTTTTCCAGGGCCGCCTTGGCCTCAGCAATATTAGGGGAAGGGTTTCCTTCTTCATCCCAGTAATTCCAAGGAACTGTATTCATGACTGATGCTGCATAAAGAATTTGGACTTCGGCATCTTCTGGAAATTCTTTTAGCACTTCGGCCATAGCATTCATATATGCTACATTTAGCTCCTCTATATCTTTGGTCAAATCTTCGCTATATCTTGTAGTTAAGGCGTTTATTAATGCTTGCTCTTTAGGAGTGGCATTCGCACTTAAATTTCTGGCTTTGGCCATAGCCTCATTGGTTTTTATTTTGCGATCATCCGGAGGCAGTGGGTCATTGATGTTAGGACCCAATGCATAAGCTTGACCCCAATAGGCCATGGGAGAGGTTGGGTCTAAGCGAGAAGCTTCCATAAAAGATCTATGCGCCTCAGCATGATTAAATGCGTAGGTGAGTTTTAATCCTTGGTTAAAGAAGGTTTGCGCACGCTCATTTTTAGTAGTGATTGTAAAACTTAAATCTCCCAAATTTTCAAAAAGAGGTGAAATTTGTTGCGTAGAGTCCACCACTTCCAGTAAATACTTGGTGGGCGTACATTTAATGAAACTAAAAGATGCTTTCTGATAGTTTTTAGGTGTTCCTGTAGAATTATTCTTGGTTAAAAAATGAATCGATACTAATACTCCTAACACTGTTATGGCCAGTCCTAATTTTGTTTTCATGATGTTCTTATTATAATGTGTTCTTAATACCTTGGATTAAAATCAGCTCGCATATTGTTGGACAAATGCTTTGGCCTCTTTTATTTCAGGTCGTTCACTATTAGAATTCTTGGTCAGTTCAATAAGTTGATTAAAGTAGTCTACAGCTATCTCATTTTTATCTGATTCTTTTGCTGCAATTGCAGCACCATAGACACCATTAAACCTATTAGGGTGCCCTTTTAAATTTACCTCATAAGCTTTTAGTGCCTCAACAGGTTTGTTTAGTGCCAAGAGCATATCACCTAAAAGTTCATCAGCAGGTAGCACCTCGCCTGGAGTTACAGGATGTTTTGAAGTTTCACTTTCTAGTTTAGCTGCTGTTTTCATCAAACTAAGCGCATCTTCTTTATTGCCTTTTGCCAATTCTATCCAAGCCTTGGCTGAATGTACTTGTACATTTACTTGGCCTGCCTTGTAGGCCTTTTTTGAATCCAGAAGGTTTTGGTGCAGATGCTTTAAGGACGCAAGTTCTCTCTCTGCGGATAATATATCTTTCGTATGCGAATAACCCAATGCCTTGCCAAAATGTAACATTGCCTTTTCCCAATGTAAATCCTCCCAAGGAAAATTAATCGTTGGTAATTCAAGTTTAGAGGCCTGATCCCAGTTTTTATTTTCTAAAGCCATTCTTACGGGCATGGCTGCCAAAGCATAAGTAGCTGCAAAATGATCTTTAGGGAAGACATCTTTAACAGCTTGCATTTCCTTTAATTGTTCGGCCGCTTTTTCATTGTCTCCCATCTGTAAATAGCCATATACCAAATAATCCACAGCATGAATTTCCTGTGCCCAATTAGCAGTTGGATTAACACTTTCTGCATAGCATGTTGCAGAGGATGCAGAATTTATGTTGGTATTGATAGATTCATCCCAAAGGCCTAAACGTGTGAATATGTGTGAAGGCATATGCTGCGCATGCGCAGAAGCAGGGGCAATTTCAGCATAACGCCTTGCCGTAACCAACGCCTTTGCTGCAAGTTCTGGATAATCGTAATTATGAATAATATAATGTGCAATACCGGGGTGGTTGGGTTGTTCAACAAAGAGGTCCTCTAGGATTTTTCCTGACTTTTTTTGTCTGGAATAACTTTTATCATTGGGGTCTGCGGCGGCACGGATGGCCAACGCATAGAAAACTGCAGCTTCAGTATCACCTTCATGTTTATTATATAGCTCCTCCATTTTTTTTTCATACATTCTTTGTCTGGTCAACTTGTCAATGCTATCCCAATCTTTATAGAAGACACTGATCGCATCCAAATAATCCTTTTCCAAATCGGATTTTGGTAATTTATTTGCCAGTTTTAATAGTTTCTCGCCCTTTTCTAAATAACTTAGGTCAGATTGCATCCAAAGCGATTGAAAAATACTCATTGAAACCCCCCAATATGCCATTGCGCAATTTGGATCCATATCAATTACTTTCACAAATGCTTTTTCAGCTTCGGCATATTCAAAAGAATGTAACAATGACAGCGCTAAATCAAAGGTAGCCCTAGTTTCATAACTACATGATAATGAAAAGTTTACTTCCCCAAAACTTTCTGTGCTGCATAATAGGAGTTCTCCTCTTTTAAGGTCGATGGAGGCTAATGCAGGGTTTGGTTTTTTGTTTTTACAGGCAAATAAACAGACTGTCAGAATTGTGCTTACTGCCAACCATACCTTTTTTGAATGTTTCATGAATTTAATAGATTAAATAAAATGTTCCTTTTTATGACGGGGAATCAAATAGTACTTAATGTGTCAATATTACGGTGCTGTCTCGGGAGATGGGAATCACGGCACCGTAGGCCTGAATGGATAATTGTAACCAATAGTTGGTTGCAAATCAGGGCGTAAGGTAACAAAAGTTATGGGATGTTAGCGATAAAGATGTTCTATATGCTTGTTCTTAATATATTTTGGTGCGTTTTGCTGTATTATTTACCAGTAATCAATTTAAGATAAAGACGTTCAACTTTATCTCTAGCCCATGGGGTTTTCCTTAAAAAGGTAAGACTGGATTTAATTGAAGGGTCTTTTTTGAAACAATTGATATTGATTCTGTTTGCCAACTCATCCCATCCGTAATGTTCTTCTAAAAGGGCCAATATATCTACCAATTTTACACCATGTAATGGGTTGTTGGGTTGTTCTCGATTGGATTTTTTTTGATTCTCCATATAGACTATTAAGGTGAGTGGATTAAGGTCAACAATCACTTAGAAATACTCCAACTGCCAACCCACCTTCTGAGGTTTCCTTGTATTTAGAGCTCATGTCCTTAGCAGTTTCCCACATGGTGTTTACTACCTTGTCTAGCGGTACTTTTGCTTCTTTAGGGTTGGTGTCCAACGCCAATTCCGCAGCATTTATGGCCTTAATTGCCCCCATGGAATTTCGTTCAATGCAGGGAACCTGAACTAATCCTCCTATGGGGTCACAGGTGAGACCTAGATGATGTTCCATAGCAATTTCTGAGGCGACCAACACTTGTTCTGGTGTACCACCAAGTAATTCTGTTAATGCGCCAGCGGCCATGGCAGACGAAACGCCTATTTCTGCTTGACAACCACCCATGGCGGCAGATATCGTGGCACCTTTTTTAAAGATACTTCCTATTTCACCAGCTACAAGCAAGAATTTTTTAACGTGTTCAAAATCTGCTTTGTGATTTTCAATGACCATATAATACATGAGAACAGCCGGAATTACACCAGCACTTCCGTTAGTTGGTGCGGTGACTACTCTTCCCAATGCAGCATTTACTTCATTTACACTTAAGGCAAAACAACTTACCCACTTGAGAATCTGCCTGAATTTGACTTCGGTCTTTCGGATTGTTTGTAACCATTCTGAAGGATTGGAATAGGGGAGTTCCCCTTTTAGTTTTTGATGCATTTCAAAGGCTCGGCGACGGACATTTAATCCACCCGGCAATGTACCTTCAGTATGGCAACCCAAATACATACATTCCAGCATGGTATTCCAAATCCGTTCCAATTCTGCATCAATTTCAGAACCTGTTCTTAGCGAAAGTTCATTCTCTAGAACAATGGCAGAAATAGATTGATTTTTTTCTTCGCAATAGCGAAGTAATTCAGCACCAGTTTTTATAGGGCAAGGAAAAGCTTTGAACACTGCCTTGTTTTCTTTGGAATGAACCAACTCCTCTTTTACAACAAAACCTCCGCCAATGGAATAATATGTTTCTAGAATGGTGCTACCTGATGACAAAACTGCCTCAAATTGAATACCGTTGGAATGAAAGGGAAGAAATTCTTTTTTAAAGATGATGTTTTTGGTGAAATCAAAAGGTATTTTGTGCCTTCCTCCAAAGTTTAATAGTTTTTCGGTCTTTAAATTTTCAATTGTTGGATCTATACTTTCAGTGGGGATGGTCTCAGGATCACGTCCTAACAACCCCATAACCACAGCAATATCGGTGGCGTGTCCTTTTCCGGTAAGTGACAGAGATCCGTACAAGTAAACTTTGACATTAATAACAGACTCAAAAACCTTTTGCTTTTTAAGTTCGTTGATCCAACGTTCTGCTGCTCTCCATGGCCCCAGGGTATGAGAACTTGAAGGCCCTACACCAATTTTGAGCATGTCAAAAACACTAATACATTCCATAGTTAGATTGTTATGCAAAGTCAAAGATAAACAGGCATTCTGTAATTAATACTATCCCTTTGTTTTTTAAAATATGACACCTTGTCATATTCTTTGACATGGCATAATCATTGACATTTTTAGAGCGAGACAAAAATGAATTTTCAATAGATATAACTTTAGATACAATGAGCAAAATTATAGGTATAGACTTGGGTACAACAAACTCCTGCGTCTCTGTGATGGAAGGAAACGAGCCCGTAGTAATCCCAAATGCCGAGGGTAAGCGTACAACTCCCTCTGTAATTGCATTTGTGGAAGGCGGAGAGATAAAAGTGGGTGATCCTGCAAAAAGACAAGCAGTTACAAATCCCCATAACACGATTTATTCCATCAAGAGATTTATGGGAAACAAATTCTCAGAATCTTCTAAAGAAGCAAAAAGAGTTCCTTACAAAGTTGTAAAAGGAGATAATGACACGCCAAGAGTGGATATAGATGGGCGCATGTACTCTCCTCAAGAATTGTCAGCTATGATTCTTCAGAAAATGAAGAAAACAGCTGAGGATTATTTGGGTCAAGATGTTACAAGAGCCGTTATTACAGTACCTGCTTACTTTAACGATTCGCAAAGACAAGCTACAAAGGAAGCTGGTGAAATAGCAGGTTTAACCGTAGAGCGAATTATAAACGAGCCTACCGCAGCCTCTTTGGCCTATGGTATGGACAAGAAAGATACAGATCAAAAAATAGTAGTATTTGATTTTGGTGGTGGTACACATGATGTTTCCATTCTTGAATTAGGGGATGGTGTTTTTGAAGTATTGGCAACAGATGGTGATACCCACTTAGGTGGTGATGATGTAGACCAAAAAATTATTGATTGGTTGGCCGAAGAATTCAAAAGTGATGAAGGGCTTGACCTAAGAGAAGATGCAATGGCGTTGCAACGTTTACGTGAAGCTGCTGAAAAGGCAAAAATTGAATTGTCTTCTTCTCCTCAAACAGAAATAAACTTACCTTATGTTACGGCTACTGCTTCTGGCCCTAAACACTTGGTAAGAACATTATCACGTGCAAAATTTGAGCAGCTGATAGATGATTTAGTAAAAAGAACCATTGAGCCTTGTGAAACTGCCTTGAAAAGTGCGGGACTTTCAAAAAGTGATATTGATGAGATTATCTTGGTAGGTGGTTCCACACGTATTCCTGCAGTACAAGAGGCTGTTGAGAAATTCTTTGGAAAGAAACCTTCAAAAGGAGTGAACCCAGATGAGGTAGTCGCAGTTGGTGCCGCAATACAAGGTGGTGTATTAACGGGTGATGTTAAAGACGTATTGTTGTTAGACGTTACGCCACTTTCTCTTGGTATTGAAACCATGGGAAGTGTTTTTACCAAATTGATTGAGGCGAATACAACAATCCCAACAAAGAAATCTCAAGTATTCTCTACTGCTGCTGATAATCAACCTTCGGTTGAAATACATGTGTTGCAAGGAGAACGTCCTATGGCTGCAGATAACAAAACTATCGGTAGATTCCATTTAGATGGTATTCCACCAGCGCCAAGAGGAACACCTCAAATTGAAGTAACCTTTGATATTGATGCGAATGGTATCATTAAAGTATCTGCAACCGACAAGGCTACGAACAAGACTCAGGATATTCGTATTGAGGCTTCTTCAGGTTTGACCGAGGAGGAAATCGAAAAAATGAAAGCTGAGGCTGAAGCAAACGCCGAATCAGATAAAAAGGCCAAAGAAACTGCTGATAAATTGAATGAGGCAGATGCGATGATCTTTCAAACAGAAAAACAATTGAAAGAGTTTGGCGATAAGTTATCTGATGATAAGAAAAAGCCCATCGAAGAAGCTTTGGAAGAACTTAAGAAAGCCTATGAAACCAAAGATTTGGTAATTATTGAACCAGCTTTGGAAAAAATCAATGAGGCATGGAAAGTTGCTTCGGAAGAAATGTACAAAGCACAGGCTGAGGCACAAGGTGCTGCTGGAGGAGAACCAACTGCTGATGCTGGTGGACAGGAAGCGGGTAGTGGAGCGGCAGAAGGTGACAACGTTGAAGACGTAGACTTTGAAGAAGTGAAGTAAGATATAATAGAATATGTATTTCATAAAAAGCCTGCAAATTGCAGGCTTTTTTTATTCAACAAATTAAAAACGTAGTAGACTCAACATCAGTTTTTTATAGAATTACTACAAAAACAATAAGACATCACAACAAAAAGTAGGTTAAAACCTACAAATTATAGTTTTTTGACACTCGGATAACCATTTACTAAATCCAAAGTCAAAAAGCTATGAAATCCAACCCAATAAAACTATATCAAAAGGGAATCGTATTGTTTTTGTTTGTACTGCCTGTGCTAACAACAGCGCAAACCAATGCATCAGAACCTTCTGGTGCAGGTACTTCAGGAGATCCGTATCAAATTTCTTCACTGGCCCATTTATCATGGCTTACACAAACAAGCGCTACCTGGAGCAGCTATTTTGAACAAACAGCCAATATAGATGCCTCTGAAACCCAATATTGGGATGATGCGGATGACAACAACGATGGTGATCTGTACAATGACCCCAATGACCTTACTAGTGACGGGAACAACGAAGGTTTTTCTCCAATAGGAATTAGCGGCGCACATTTTTTTGGCACATACAATGGCCACGGCCATAACATAGAGGGTCTGTTCATTGACCGCCCCACTACAGATTATGTGGGTTTTATAGGGTTTTCGAATGGCTCAAGTGGCACCATTTCAGAATTGAGTATATCCAATTGCATTATCACTGGAAAGGATTGGGTAGGCGCCTTTGCTGGACTAAGCGAACATTATATAGTCGGCTGCTATGCCACGGGAACGGTAGATGGAGAAAGGTATGTGGGCGGTTTAGTTGGTGCATCCTATCTTGATATTGAAAATTCTTTTTCAAGGGCTTTAGTTTCTGGTACAGAAGACGTTGGTGGTTTGGTGGGTTTTTCATTCGGCTCTACTGAAAATTCATATGCAACGGGAACGGTGACAGGTTCATCCGATGTGGGAGGTTTTGTTGGCTATTCATTTCCAATTGATGGTGATGAAACTGACTGTTTTTGGGATACCCAGACTTCAGGGCAAAGCAGCGATGGCGGTGGTGCCGTTGGTAAAACAACATCAGAAATGCAACAACAGACCACCTTTACCAATTGGGATTTTGGTACGGTCTGGAAAATAGACGGTACAAATAATGATGGATACCCGTACCTGCAATGGCAGCAGTTTGACCCTGTAGTAACCACTGTTGCGGTCTCGGACATCTCCCAGACCACCGTAACGGCAAATGGCAGTTTGGACAACCTTGGAAACCCAAGTGCAACCGATCATGGATTTGATATAGGCTTGGACGCCAATTTTGATTTTAAGGCAACATATTCATTGGGTGCCCCTTCCAGTACTGGTAATTTTTCCTCTGCAATAACCGATTTACCACCAAATACGGAACATTTTATACGCAGCTGGGTAAGCTCAGGTTCAGGAACTATTTATGGTGAAACCGTAAGTTTTACCACGCATATTGTGCCCACTAGTTATACGGCACCTTCCGGTATGGGAACGGAAGCGGACCCATATCTGATCTCCAATCTGCAGGAACTGTTATGGATAAGCCAGACCCCGGATTCTTGGGACATGTATTTTGAACAGACCGCGGATATAGATGCCACGGCTACCCAATTTTTAGATGATAGTGACGACAACAACGATGGTGACCCGTTCAATGACCCCAACGACCTCACCAGTAACGGGAACAACGAAGGTTTTTCTCCTATTGGAAATAGCAGCACCAATTTTGAGGGAAACTATAATGGCCAGGGGCATCGAATAGATGGTTTGTTCATTTACCGCCCCACTACAGATTATGTGGGTTTTGTTGGGTTTTCGAATGGCTTTAGTGACACCATTTCAGAATTGGGGATAACCAACTGTTATATCATAGGAAAGGATGAAGTTGGTAGTTTAGTTGGTTCAAGCCAGCATAACATAATCCGTTGTTACGCTACAGGAACGGTTGATGGAGTGAGTTACGTCGGTGGTTTAGTTGGTGAATCACTGGGTAATATTGAAAATTCATTTTCAAGGGCAACAGTTACCGGTTTAGCTTTAGTTGGCGGTTCGGTAGGTGAGTCTTTGGGAATAATTGAAAATTCGTATGCAACAGGCACCGTAACAGGCTTATCCAGTCTGCGTGGATTTGTTGGCTTTTCAGTGTCGGGTAGTGAATATTATGACTGTTTTTGGGATACACAGACTTCAGGGCAAAGTAGCGATGGCGGTGATGCCGTTGGAAAAACAACCACGGAAATGCAACAACAGACCACCTTTACCAATTGGGATTTTAGCACGGTCTGGAAAATAGACGGGATAAACAATGATGGATATCCATACCTACAATGGCAGCAGTTTGATCCTGAGGTAACCACACTTGCGGTTTCTGACCTAACAGCTACTTCCGTTACCGTAAATGGTACTATAGATAATTTAGGGAATCCGCAAGCTACTGAGTATGGGGTGCAGTTGGCAGAAAATGTCGATTTTACAGATCAAGTAACAATTGTATTGGGTGAACCTTTGACAACGGGTGATTTTATAGCGGGTTTTGACGAACTAGATCAAAATACAACCTATTATGTGAGGGCATTTGTAAAAGACGCTTTTGATGTAGTTCATTACGGCGAAACAGTTGAATTTACTACATTGATAGATATAACAGCCCCTACGCCAAGTCTCCAGAACGTACCCGCTGTTGTGGATGGGCCTTTTACATTGGAACTGGTATTTGATGAAGAGATCAAGGACTTGTCACCAAGCGCCATAACTGTTGCTCCAGATGAAAATGGTCTAAATATGGCTACTTTGGGAGCTTTGGTCACGGTCACCGAGGGCTTTTCCTATACCATAGAAGTGACCCCAACCATAGAGGGTGAACTTCGCTTTTTTAATGAAAATGTTGGTATGGCCAGAGATTTGGCGGGGAACAATAGTAATGTTTTAGAGGAGGTCACCGTCATATATGATATTTCTGCACCAGAGTTGCAGTCCATTACCTTAAGTTCCAATAATGCAGCCTCATCAAGTTTTGCTAAAGCAGGAGATGAGGTTTATCTGGATTTTGAATCCAATGAACCCATATTAGACGCCATAGGAAACATTCATAGTACGGTGGTTACATTTTTTAATGTTGAGGATAATTTATGGAGGGGCATGCTACCCATTACAGAAAACATGCATGAAGGAAACGTTAGTTTTGAATTGTTCGTGACCGATATCTATAATAATGGTGTGTTTGTAGAGAACACCTTGGATGGCAGCTCGGTTATCGTAGATATTACAGCACCAACAGCAGCTTGCCAACCCATGACCATTACTTTGGATGACTCGGGTAATGCCGTTATTTCGGCAGAAGACATTGATAACGGTTCGTTTGATGCCAATGCCATAGCAAATAGGTCCATTGATGTTGCGGCATTTACCTGCGAAGATTTAGGGGAAAACGAGGTGAACCTAACTGTGACCGATGTGGCCGGAAATTCCAGTAGTTGTTCCTCAACCGTTAATATACAAGCTGCAAATGGAATAGGCTGCGAAATTCCTGAATTGGACACCGACAATTTTTTAATCCAGATAGTACCTAATTCCTGTGAAGAAAATGCAGATGGCGCGTTGACCATTGCCACGATGAATATTGAACTGGAATATGTTGTGA
The DNA here is from genome assembly GCF_021390195.1 of Flagellimonas sp. CMM7. Lineage (NCBI taxonomy): Bacteria > Pseudomonadati > Bacteroidota > Flavobacteriia > Flavobacteriales > Flavobacteriaceae > Flagellimonas > Flagellimonas sp. CMM7. The sequence continues at coordinate 3,725,864 of NZ_CP090003.1, forward strand.
ATATTGAAGGCATAGAAACTTTGGAATTAAACACCACTCAAGGGTTTTCAAAAAGTATTGAGAATTTGTCCGCAGGTTCTTATAACATTTGTTTTACAATAGCAGGATTTCCACAGACGGAGGTGTGTACCACAGCTGTAATTACAGAACCTGAGCCTCTTTTGGTAACAAGTTCGTTCAATACTGAATCCGGAGCTTTGGAGCTTGGCTTATCAGGAAGTAATGCATACACGATAACCCTGAATGATAAAGATTTTGACGTTACGGGCGATAGTTTCTCCACAGTACTTTCAGATACATTGACGAACCTCAGAGTAAGCACAGGCTTTGACTGCCAGGGAGTTTATGAAGAAGAATTTATCGTATCAGAAGAAATATTATACGGACCAAACCCAACCGATGGTATTCTAAATATCTATGTTCCAGGAACGGATACGCAGGTGAAGATTGCAGTACATAATTTTTCTGGAAATATGGTTTTACTAACTGATTATGAAATCACTGCGACTAGAATGCTGGAATTGGATTTAAGGGTGATCAGTTCAGGAACCTATATGGTTACAATAAAAGGAGAAACAATGGAAGAAGCTATTAAGGTAATACGTTTATGATATTTTAATAAACATCAACCAATAATACGTCAAACAAGGGACAATCAGATGCTGAAACAATATTCGATGATGCCGCTCGAAATAACTAAAATGACAATTCTGCAGAAGGTGTTGATTTCAAGGAAGCAAAATAGAAAAACCCCGCCAATGGCGGGGTTTTTCTATTTAAAAAGAATTGGCTATGCTGCGTTCAATTGATGTGTTTCCATCTCTTGAAGTTTCTTCAAAGCCTCCGCTTTTGAGTTTACATTAAGTTTTACATAAATGTTCTGAATGTGGAAATTCACGGCGCTTGGTGTTACGCAGAGCCTGTCCGCAATCATCTTATAAGTATATCCTTGGGTGAGAAGCTCAACAATTTGATTTTCCTTTTTTGAAAACCGCTCAAAAGTTTTGATTTGAAAAGAGTGGATGATTTTTCTGGCAATATCATGTTCCAAGACTACTCCATGATGATGTAACTCCTCTAAAGCATTGAAGAATCGGTTTTTGGTCAAAGGTTTCGTTAAAAAGCCGTCTGCTCCCTTTTTAAAAGCTTCTTTAATAATCTTGAAATCACATTTCTGACTTGTCATCAAGACTTTAAGAGCTTCATTTTGCTTATTGAAATACGATATTCCATCAATTCCTGAGATTCCGGTCAGATTAACTTCAGAAACGACAATATCGGGGTCAGTTTTTGCTGAACGGCACATAAATTTATTTACTGAAGTATATATTTCTACTAATTGATAGCGCGACTCATCGCTAAAGTAAAATCTATAAAGGGGGTGCAATTTTTCATCACTATCAATGATTACGATTTTTAAAGGGTTAGTTTTCATGTTTACTAGATTTGGGTTATCTGATTTTGTCATTGTCTGTCTTCATTTTGCCTCAATTTAAGGCAAGATGTATCCTGTCTGTCATATCCAAGTAAGGGAATACAAAGGAAAAACTTTTGCGTTTTGGAATATTGATTTGGAACGCAATGATAAGCTTCACCGATGCCCTAGATGGACATACTGATAACAATCCTATAAAGGATTAAATCAAAGTGGTATAGAAAGAGTTTTTGGAGTGCTAAAAAAGAACCCTTATTTGGCCAGGGGGACTTAATGTAGCACTGAGAATTGTAGCTTTTTTCATAGGTATAAGATTTGGGATCTTGTATTATTTCAAAAATTAAATTAGGCTATTTTTTCTTTTGAAAGAACTTTTTGTGGCTTTTTTCGTTCAAATGCACTTTTCTATTTCTATCAAAATAGATGAAATATGCATAGAGGAAATCGATGTAAAGCTTTAAAAATCAAATGGTAAACTTATATATAGCAAAATAGGGTGCCCTATTGGAGCACCCTATTTTTAGTAAATCGGTCCGAATGAAATAATACAACCCGCTTCTATGATAAACTGCAGTTCCCCCTGTTTAGTTCATCATAGGTCAACTATAGCATCTCGATATTTGACAAAATCAGATTAACCCTGAGGTCATGAACCGATCTATTTTTTTAATCTTCAAAGGAAGTGCTTGTGTACTCGTTAGAAATTTCAGCATTTAATGCTGTTTTAAGATTTTCATCACTGTAAGCTACCATGGTATTATCCATAGGTTGTCTTCTGTAGGCAATGGTTACTTGTTCAATGGTGTGGTTTTCTCCTCTATTGGATACCACATAGCTCTCTCCTTTTTCTAGATCAAGTTGTATGGCGTAATCATCTCTACTACTATTAATATGACTTCCAAGATTTACAGAAGGAGTAAGGGTGTTGTATGATACTTGAGAAGCATAGAGGTCCAGACCTCCAAACCCATCTCGGCCTTCAGAGGCAAAGAACAAAAGCGTACCATTGTATATATTAGGGTATAATTCATCTTCTTTGGTATTTACCTTGGGGCCAAGGTTTTTAGATACACCTAAACTTCCATCCACGTTAATATCGGCAACATAGATATCATATTTTCCATAGCTACCTCTCATGTTGGAGGCAAAGAAAAGACGTTTGCCATCTTCTGAAACAGTTGGGTGTTTAGCAGAAGCATATTTTGGGCATACCTTCAATTTGGTAATGTTACTCCATTTACCATTTATTTTTTCAGCACGATAGATTTCGTGTATTTGCTCCTTTTTTGAAAACACCCCATATAGTGGTTTTTGCTCACTGGATTGGCTGAAGTATGCTGTTTTGCCATCTTTGGTCATTGACTTGGAAGGAATGTAACCTTCAAGTGTTGATAAATGACCATTGTTTATTTTGATAGCTTCTTTACTGGTTTCAAGTTTCATCGGATTTTGTGCTGTAATCTGATTCATATGAAACAAACCGATAATTAATGTCAAACTGTAGGTTAATATGCGTGTCATGATTTTTGGGATTTGGGGGTTAATACATGACAAAGTTGGGGAAAGATTTTTGAGGATTACTTATGAATTTTTCATAGGTTTTGAATTTTAACGATAAAAAAGTGTGTTTTGTCGAAAATATTTTAACAATTTAACATATAGATGGGGCTATTGTGTTGATTGGCGATGTTTTTTGCATTTTGACTGATACCTATTACTACTAAACGGCCTATGTTGTAACAGTTTTGTTTGAGCTTTTAACGACAAACCTATTTGAATGGAAACAATTCCATGAAACGGTTGTATTTTTCCTATTTGTGGGTTTTGAAAGAATCGGATACCAATCTATTGATTTCCTTAAGCTCATTACTGGTTAAGTATCTCCATTTGCCAATAGGGATATCCAGATTCACATTCATGATACGGACACGTTTTAACTTCTTAACACGATAGTCTAGATATTCGCACATTCTACGAATTTGCCTGTTTAAACCTTGCGTTAATACAATTTTAAACTGATTTGAACTTATCTGTTCCACTTCACATTTTCTGGTAACCGTATCCAAGATGGGCACCCCATTTCTCATTTTTTTTAGAAACTCTGCTGTAATCGGTTTGTTTACTGTTACCACGTACTCCTTTTCATGATGGTTTCTTGCACGTAGAATTTTATTTACAATGTCCCCATCATTGGTCATAAAAATGAGGCCTTCACTTGGTTTGTCCAATCTACCAATGGGGAAAATTCGTTTTGGGTAATTTATAAAATCAATGATATTGTCTTTTTCAACCCTGGTATCTGTGGTGCAAACAATGCCGATAGGTTTATTAAAGGCTAGATAAACAGGTTTTTCTTTGGGTTCAGAAATTAACTCTCCGTCAACCCTGACTTCATCTGAAGGGTTAACTTTGGTGCCCATCTCTGGTACTTTTCCATTTATGGTCACTCTGCATTGCTCTATTAATTTATCTGCGGCACGTCTGGAGCAATAACCTACTTCGCTTAAATATTTATTTATTCGGGTTTCTTTCATTACTATTTATTGCCTTGTCTCTTTCTACTTTGTTTTGGTAAACAACTCAATGGTATAATCCAATAAATCTGTATTGCCTGCTTTCCCGTGGCCCGGAACTACATATTCCATTTCTGGGAACCTATCTTTTACATATTGAACGGTATTTGGCCATTCATTTACATTGGCCTCTCCTACGTAGCCTTCACTAGCGTTTAGTCCTTTTACCAAGCAACCTCCAAAGAGTACTTTTTCTGTTGGCACATAACTTACAATATTGTCTTTTGTATGGCCTTCACCCATAAATACGCTTATAACACTTTCGTCTCCAACTTTGGTTATAAGTTCATCTTGAAAACTATTTTGGGGAATTGCTATGCTATCCGCTTCTTTTGCAAATTTAGTTGTCAATTGATAAGCAAAGGAAGGTATCCCAACATCATGAAATGCATTTAACCCTCCAAGACAATCATCATGGGAATGAGTTGCTATTACGGCTTTTACGGTTACTTTGAAGTTGCCTTTTAACTGTGCTATAAGTTCTTTTGAAACCAAATCTGTTGTAGGGGAATCAAAAACTATGGCTTCCAAGCCATTTTTATATACTAATCCATTACAAGGAACTTTTCCAAAGCTATCAGTTTGTAAATAGGATGTGTGGATATAGGTATTATCCGTTAACTGGGTAATAACTAAACTATCAGATTTATAGATTTCTTTGGATGCTATATTGGTGCAGCTGAGCAGTATAAACAAAACAATTATGGAAAGTAATTTGCGCTTCATTTTTGATGAATAAGAATGATTTGCTAAAGATATTCAGAAAATAGTGGCAAAGTCTAAATAGAGGATAAATAGATTTGGGCATTTTTAAAATGCCTGTCTCTTTTTTCTTGTGGCATTTTGTCAAACATCCTAACCAACATGGCCAGTCTGGGATTTTGCATAAAAAAATGGCGATGGACATCCATGAAACGCCAGAATAGTCCATCCCACGTAGTTTGCCATTCACCTTTACCGTAGTTGCTCATTTTCATAAGGTAATTGCTGCCACTTATATAGGGTTTAGTGGCCATTAATCCACCATCCGAAAACTGGCTCATCCCATATACATTGGGAACCATTACCCAATCATAGGCATCAATAAACAGCTCCATGAACCATTGGTATACTTCGTTGGGATCAAATTCGCACAAGAGCATAAAATTGCCCAGAACCATAAGGCGTTCAATATGGTGACAATATCCTGTTTGCAAAACCTTCTTAATAGTTTGATCCACAGGGTTTATTCCAGTAGTACCGTTATAGAAGGAGGGAGGAATCTTTTTGGTGAATCCCCAGAAATTTTGGGTACGTTCATCAGTTCCGCGAACTTCGTACATACCTCTTATAAATTCTCGCCATCCTATGATTTGACGAATAAAACCTTCAGTGGAATTTATAGGGACATTGTTTTTCTGTGCATATAGCAAACTAGCGTTTATGATTTTTTGAGGGGTTAGCAACCCAACATTGAGCATAGGTGTCAGCACACTATGGTTGAGTATGGAGTTTTCAGCTATAATAGCATCTTCATAAGTGCCAAACTCCATAAAGCGATGTGCTAAAAATTGATTTAGCCAAGCCTCGGAGGTTACAAAATTGGTTGGGTATAGGGAGTATGCTGTAAGTTTCCCCAAATGATTTGAAAAGTGCTTTTCCACATAGGTTATGGCTTCCTTATAAAACTCATCCCCATCTGGAAACTGAATTGAAGGAGGTGTCTTTTTGGAGGGATATTTTTTTCGGTTTTCTGTATCAAACGTCCATTTTCCACCTTCGGGTTTTCCGTTGGAGTTCATGAGAATGTTTCTTTTTTTTCGCTCATCGGTATAGAATGATGTTTGATGATACTTCTTTTTATCCTTTCTAAAGAAAGGAAATAGCTCCTCTTTCGCATTCAAAAACAAGGGAGAATCCAATTGTTTAGTGGTAATCTCATTTTTGGTACAACTTTGTTGTATTCTTTTTTGAAGCCAATTGTCCGTAGGGTCTATATAATTTATATGTTCAATTTTTTGGCTCTTTAAATGAGGAATAAGCTTTCTTATATCCGAGATATCTTGAATGGATTCTACATAGTACACTTCAAATCCCTGAGATTCTAGAAAAGCTTCATAAGATTTCATAGAAGCTCGGTGAAACGCAATTTTCTGTTTGTGAAAGGCATAATGTTTAAAGAACAAAAATTCTTCAACCAAATATATGGGGGCTTCAGTTTTAAATAGGGGAGATTCTTGGAATAACTGATGAGGAAAAATTAAATGAACATGCTTCATCGACTATCTATTTCCTCTACAGTGTTTGCTACAATATTTGACCTCGCCCCATTGTTTTTCCCATTTTTTTCGCCAAGAAAAAAGACGGTTGCACACGATACAGATTTTTTGGGGAAGATGTTTCTTTTTCATAAGCCCTGGTCATTAGCGCTTACTGATTTTGTTTCCTGAAATAGCCTTTTGTCTGGAACACTTAAAACGGCTGATATCGGGATTGCATTTTTTTAGATGTTTTTGACTAACTCCACTGTTTACAGGTTTTCGCCAACGTTTAAAGCTGGAATTTTTAAGGTTGCCCCTCATTAGTTTGATAACATCTTTTTCTTGAAGGCCAAATTGAAAAAGAATTGCTTCAAAAGGAGTGCGGTCTTCCCAAGCCATTTCTATGATACGATCTAGCTCTCTTTCTGTAAATAGTTGGTTAGTGATCATTGGGTGATATTACTTTTTCCCAAATCTGATCTGCATTCAAATAAAAACTACCAAGGGTATTAAAATTACATTGATGGGGCGCTATAAGAGATAAAAAAGACTCTGCGTTCTCTCTTTCATACAAATGGTAGATTTCCCCAATAACAGGTTCAAAATTAAATTTAGCATTGAAAATGAGTTGGTTGTACTCAAATTCATGAATCATTTTTTCATACTCGGCCTTAAGCTCCAAATATTTGGTCTTAACCTTGTGATTAACCTTGTTTATGCTCCTATTTTTCCAGGCAATACTATCTGTGGTGGTAATGACGGGCGAACCAATATTTGTTGCATAAGGTTTTAAGGCAGCGTCGTATTTTAAATTTTCTTGGTCAAACACGACGTTATCTGGCTTTTTTTCGTATCCCATTTTAAGCAATAGTTTTAGACCAGTTGATCAATTTGTTTCATTATTTCCTCTGCTTCAAATGTCTTCTGATCACTTAGTTTTCTATCTGATGTTGAGAATGCATGGGCTTCTCTTAAGAGTTTTGCGTACTCTTCTTGCAATTTTTCTTTCTCTGTTCTCTTTTTGAATAATCCGAACATATTTTCTGGGGGGTTTTGAAATTATTTATAATCTATTTGTTCTTCTTAAGACAAACCAAAGATACAAAATGTTTAACTATTTTTAATTTTTGTTAAACATTTTTAATTTCACCAAATTGAAAATAGGAAGGACATTGGCATTCTAGCTTTAACAGGTTGACCTTAATAGCCTTGCTTTTAGTGATAGTAAGTGTAAAACAGACTATGGGGGAGAAAGAGTTTTTGAATATTTTTAGTTGGATAAAGCCGCACTAAATGAAGGTAGCCAGATCAAATAATATATGCTAGATATCGTTTTTGTGATGTTAAATAAAGACACTTACCATTCTACTTTTAAATCTCTTAAAATGTAATAGCCAATACGTTTTAATATTGAGCTTTTTGTTGAGCGGAGGAAGAAGAAACTATTTAAAAATATCATTATATAGCTTAATAGGAGTTTCAAAAATCCTTGTAGCCTATTGACTCTGAGTCTTTAACACAATTATCTATTCTAACCTTTCTTATTTTTTTATTGATTTACGCTAAGCGTTCCTCTCATGGACCAGCGAAACTAAATGCTTTAGCATATTCTCTACTGGAGGTTTTTCATATACCCCATCCATCCCCGACTTTTTGGATAATTTTTGAACTTCGTCATTTATCAATCCAGTCAATCCAAAAATTGGAATATCAATACCTTTATTTCGTATTTGTTTTACCATGTCATAACCATTTATTCCAGGCATATTGATATCGGTGAATACTAAATCGGGATTAATGACGTCCACTTGATCAAGCAGTGCCTCTCCATCCTCGAGCATAGTTATGTTTCCTCCAATTTTATTGAATACTACTTCAGAAAGCGTTCTCATGAGAACATCATCATCAACAACCACAATGTTTAATTTTTCGTCGCCTATATTGGTTTCATGACCTTTTGCTTGGTTTGGTGATGCTTCTATAACATCTATTACTTTAATAGGAAGCTCTATGTTGAAACAAGACCCGATACCTACTTTGCTGGTAACCGTAATTTCTCCTTTGTGGGCATCCACTATTTTTTTTACGATCATCAGCCCAAGTCCAGTACTTTTTTCTCCAGCGGTGGACTTTACGGAAGTTTTGGCGAAGGGATCAAACAAATGGGTTATCTCATTTTTGGGAATACCTTGCCCTTCATCTTGCACGGATAGTAGTAGTTGATTTCCTTTTTGTTGGGCTTTCAAATGTATGGAAGTGCCTTCGTGTGAAAACTTTATGGCATTGGTAATCAAATTGTTGAGCACTTGGTTCATCTTATTTTTATCAAAAGCTGTCCTAATATCTTTCAAATTGATCTCTCCAACCAGATTGATATTCTTTTTATTAGCAAAAATCTGATTGAATTGTATGTTGCTCTCCAGAAAATAATTAACATCAATCATTTCCTCCTCCAACTCAATGTTGCCAGATTCCATTTTACTAATATCCAGAAAGTCATTGACCAGATTTTGGGCAAACTTTGTGGAAACAAATATGTTTTCTAATTCCTGGATTCTGGATGGGTCATCCAAAGTTGGCCCTAGTTCCTTCAGCAACGATTTGGAATAAAACTCGATAATAGCCAATGGGTTCCTAATATCATGTGCTGCTATGCCTAGAAACTTATTTTTGAGTTTGTTCAATGTATCCAGTTCTTGGTATTGGAGTTCCAATGCTCTTTTTTGGTTGTAGAGAGTAACAAAAATATCAACCTTTGCAGACACAATGTCGGGATCAAGAGGTTTGTATAAATAGTCGACCGCACCTTCTGAATATCCTTTAATTACATATTTTTTCTCTTTGTTTATGGCAGTGGCAAATATGACCGGAACATTCTGGGTATTCTTTTTACTCCTAAAAACCTCAATGAACTCAAATCCATTCATTTCTGGCATTTGAACATCCGTAATTACTAAAGCAAACTCATGCTTTCTAGCCAATTTTAAAGCTTCATTTCCACTCGAAGCGGAGAATATTTCCCGATCTTCTTTTTCAATAATCTGTTCCAGAGAATATAAGTTCTCAACGAGATCATCTACAATAAGAATTTTTGCTTTGTCCATGTTAAAAATATTTAGCTGCTGTATTATAAAGTTCGTTTGAGGGTACTATATGATCTACCATGTCGATAGCTTCAATGACCGCAGCGGGCATTGTTCTAATAGCTGCTTCTTCAGGTTTTTGCACGATTATTCTCCCCTTTCTTTTCCATACCCATTTTGCCCCGTTAGCGCCATCTGCATTAGCCCCGCTAACAATTATGGCAATCAATCGTTTTTTTAGGTTGTAGGAGAAAGATTCTAAAGAAACATCGGCAGAAGGTCTTGAAAACATCACTTTTTCACTAAGATCAAGGCTAAGGGTCATATTTTTTTCCATAATACAATGATACCCTGCGGGAACCATATAGATATTGCCTTTTTCTAGAGGCATTCCATGCTCAATGGCCAGTACTTTTATCCTTACTTTTTTGTCCAAATACCTGACTAAGTAGTCTTGTGTAGCAGCTTTTCTGTGTAGTAGCACTACTATGGCCGCTTTCAAATCATGGCTGATTTCCAGTAAAAAATCCTCCAGCACATCCATAGCTCCAGAAGAACCACAAAAAAGGACTACCTTGAAAGATTCTTTGCTATTTTTTTTTCCTGTATACTTTGAGTTTACCATTGACTATTTCAAGTTCGTTTAAAACAGTTGAAAAAACTGCACTCTCTTTTGCTCCCAGGATCAAATATCCACGGGGGACAAGACTATCTATAAATAATCGTAATACCTTATTTTGCTGCGCTGTGGTCAGATATATAAAGACATTGCGGCACATGATCATGTGCATTTGATTGAACGAGGTGCCATTCACCAGATTATGCTTGGTAAATACCATGTTCTTATTTAATTCCTTGTTCATTTTTACCATGCCATAATTTGCCACATAGTAATCCGATAATGATAATGCACCACCTGATTTTATATAATTGGTAGAGTATTCCTTCATTTCTTTAAGCTCATAAATCCCTTTTTTTGCTTGGCTGAGCACCTCAGAGTTAATATCTGTACAATATTGAACCGATCTTCTTAGCAATCCTTGTTCTTTCAGCAATATGGCAAGACTCAATGGTTCTTCGCCTGTTGAGCACCCTGCGTGCCAAATATTGATTCTGGGGTAGGTTTCCAATACACTGAACACTTCCTCTTTTAAAAATTTAAAAACTTCAGAATCCCTGAACATTTCTGTAGTGTTCACCGTGATTTCGTTCAATATCTCATCGTCACTCAGTTTCTGGTTTGTCAGAAAGTATTTGAAAGCTGTAAATGAATCACATGATTTTAGCTTCATAAGCCGCAGGACTCTTCTTCTTAATGACTCTTTTGCGTATCCTGAAAAATCAAGACCATAAAGTTTGTTGGATAACTGTACAAAATCACCCAATTCGTTTTCCGAAATTTCTAGTAGTACCTCCATTACTTATATAGCCAAACTCTTAATAGGGACAATAGTTTTTCAACATCCAAGGGTTTGGACATATAGTCGCTTACTCCAGCTTCCAGGCATTTTTCACGATCTCCTTTCATGGCTTTTGCAGTCAATGCAATTATAGGAAGTTGTTTGTGTCCCATTTCCCTTATCCTTTTAGTGGCTTCATACCCATCCATTACGGGCATCATAATGTCCATAAGTACGGCATCAAATTCACCGCTTTTTATCTCATCCACAGCCTCAACTCCATTGGTAGCTATGGTTACTTCTACCTGTTCTTCTTCCAATACGGTTTCGAGCGCGTAGATGTTTCTCATATCATCGTCCACAACAAGTATTCGTTTTCCTTTGATAATGTCTTCAGAATTGAATTCCTTGGGAGGTAAAACGGGATAATCTGTTTGTGTGGAGTTGAGCATGTTCATGAAGAGTTCCGTCTCTTCAGACAAGCGATCATAAGATTTTGTGGTCTTTAACACTACTGAAGTATCCTTGTGACGTTCTATCTGCTTCAACTCTTTTTTGGTAAGCTCTCTACCCGTAAATACAATTACAGGAACTTCTTTTTTCTGTAATTTAAACTCATCCAATAGTTCAATGCCATCTATATCGGGTAGGCCTAAATCCAAGACTACAAGATCGGGATGCTCATTTTTAAATAGCTTACGGGCATCCTTCGCATTTTTTGCGGCCACGGCGTCCAATTGCTTGCTTTTTATCATTTCCTGTAATGCTTTGTTATTGGACTCATCATCCTCAATAATCAGTACTTTTTTTACATCTGTACCAGCAATGGTTTTTGAAATATTGGAAAAGGTTTGTTCCAGTTTGTCCAAGGCAATAGGTTTTACCAGATATTCAACTGCCCCTAGTTCCAAGCCTAGCTTGGTTTTGTCTATTCCAGATATAACATGTACGGGAATGTGGGCATGCTCTTCACTTGCTTTTAATTTTTTAAGTACGGTCCAACCATCCATTATAGGTAGTTGCATATCCAATATAATGGCATTGGGACTGTATTCCTCTACATGCTGTAAAGCTTTATCTCCTTGATCAGTAACTAGTACTTTAAAACCATTTTCCCTGGCTTGGTCTAGAAGAACCTTTGCAAACTGAAGGTCGTCCTCAACCACCAAGAGAGTCTTGTCACCCTGCTGCAGCTGATCACGGTCATCTGCAATAACAGCCTCAAGTTTCTTGCTCAAAACTCTTTCCTTCCCATTTGTTTCGTTGGGCCCTGCTACATCATCTTCTATAAGTCCATTTTTTGATTCTTGTATTGATGTTTTGGGCTCTTCTTCAGCATTTTTCATAATTGTTCCCTGTACAGCTTCTAAGCTGTTAAAAGGCAGGAATAAGGTGAAAGTAGAGCCTTTTCCAACTTCACTTTCTACAAAAATTTCTCCACCAAGTAGCCTTACCAGCTCTTTGGAAATACTTAGACCAAGACCGGTTCCTCCATATTTTCTTTGTGTAGTGCCATCTTCTTGTACAAAAGCTTCAAATACGGATCCAAGCTTTTCCTTGGCTATACCGATGCCGGTATCGGTTACTGCAATTTGAAGCACATGTTCACATTTTAAAAGTGATGGACTAGTAAATTTTGGTAGTGTTTTGCTGTTTTTGAATTCCAAGATAACAGTGCCTTCCTGATCGGTAAACTTAAAGGCGTTACTGAGTAGATTTTTTATAACCTGATTTAATCGTTGTTTATCCGTTGTAAAGGTTTCTGGAAGGGATTTGTCAATATTTAAGACAAAATCCACCCCTTTGTCCTGTGCTATGGCGATAAAGGTTTTTTTACTATCCTCAGCATAAGTACGTACATCATGAGATTCAATTTCCAATTCAATCTTACCAGATTCCACCTTGGCTAAATCCAGTACCTCGTTGATTAAACTAAGAAGGTCCTCTCCAGATTTGTTGATAATCTGGGCAAATTCAATCTGTTTTTCAGTCAGATTACTTGTTTTGTTGCTCTGAAGTAATTTTGAAAGGATGATGACACTATTGAGCGGTGTTCTAAGTTCATGGGACATATTGGCCAAAAACTCTGACTTGTACCTGCCACTTTTTTCAAGTTCTTCCGATTTGATGACCAATGCGGCCTGGGCTTGTTCCAGTGCGGCATTTTTTTCCACCGTGTATATATTTTGTTCTTCAAGCTGTTGGGCTTTCTCTTCCAAGAGCACATTTGCTTTTTCCAGCTCTTCCTGCTGTTGCCTCAATTCTTCTTCCGAAGCTTGCAACTGATTGGCCTGTTTGGTCAATTCTTCATTGGAAACCCTTAATTCCTCTTCCTGCGCTTCTAAAATTTCTTTCTGTTTTTGTACTTCAAACTGAATTTTCTTTTGCTCAGTAATGTCCACTGCTATTTTAAGAAATTTATAGGGTTGACCTTCAGCATCTAATAAGGGATTATATAAACCCTGTATCCAAACGGGTTTTCTGTCTTTTGTTCTCCGCTCAAACTCCCCTTGTTTAAATGCACCTACCTTGAGTTCCTTCCAGAACTCTTGATACTCTTTTGATTTGGAATAAGCCTTTCCCACAAATATTTGATGATGTTTGCCCTTTATCTCATCTATTGTGTAGCCCATCAGATCTAAGAAGAGCTCATTGGCAGAAAGCACATTTCCTTCAAGGTCAAACTCTATTGCAGCATTGGAACGGTTAATGGCTGAAATTTGATTGTTAACTTCAATAGAGAGTTCTTCGGTCTTTAACTGTTGTGCTTTCTGTTTTGTTATATCTACGGCAACTTTAAGAACTTTATAGGGTTGCCCTTCCATATTAAGTATTGGATTATATGATCCCTGAATCCATACAATCTTGTTGTCTTTCCCTATCCGTTCAAACTCTCCTTGTTTAAATTCTCCCTGTTTTAGTTCTTTCCAGAACTCTTTGTACTCATTTGATTTAGCATATGCAGTTCCCACAAATATTTTGTGATGCTTTCCCTTTATTTCATCCAAGTTGTAACCCATCAAGTCTAGGAAAAGGGTGTTTGCCGTAAGGATGTTTCCATCAAGGTCAAACTCGATTGCGGCATTGGAGCGGTTGATAGCTGATATCTGGTTATTGATTTCTATGGAAAGTTCTTCCGTTTTGGCTCGTTCAATCACTCCTTTGATAATAATCCCAATTGAAGAGCATATCTCTTTAACAAACTCTTGTTGTGCGCTATTAAAGCTGGTAGTAGTTCCAAACTCCATCACCCCAATGATTTGCTTGTTATGTTTAATTGGAATTATGGTGATTTCCTTTGGTATTGTTTTTCCTGCACTTGAGTTTATTTCAAGATAATCTTCAGGTATATCTTTTATAACAATAGCTTCTCCTTCCAATGCGCATTGGCCAATTAATCCTTCACCAAACTTGAAACTATTGGACAGCCCTGTGGTGTTTTTGAATGCATAGCTTCCATACAGCTTTAATTCGTCAGATTCTGAAACAAACAAACGCTGGTTCAAATAAAAAGTGCCTACTGATGCTTGTAACAGTTTACTAATGACCCCACTTAATATGGTGGTAAGGGCATCAATATCTTGTACTCCTTTGGTAGTTTCATAAACTTGGGAAACAGCTGTTTTTATCCAGTTCTGTTTTTCTATTTCCTGAGTTCTTTTCTCAATTACTTCCTGTTGTTGAATTTCTTCTGTAAGGTCACGGAATACCCCTGTCAGGATTGTAGTGCCATTTATATTGACCTCAGTTAATGATAAATGGACGGGAAATAGCGTTCCGTCTTTTCTTCGGCCCGTAACTTTTTGATTCTTATTGGTGAGTTGAATATCTTCAACCCCTTCGTAAGGTACATTGGATTGATGGGTCAATAATGCATCAATTTTTTTACCTTTTAGTTCTTCGAACTTATATTGAAACAAACTTTCAGCGGTCCTATTATAGGATAAGATTGTCCAATCTTGGCTTAAGGTTACAATACCGTCAGCTGCATTTTTAAGGATTGCTTTGTTTTTGGCATCATTCTGCAAGAGAAGTTTACCAGCGTAAAGCATTTTTTTAATATTCCAATATGCATATATTCCAGTGAATAGGATAGAAGCTACGAGAATACCTGTTCCTAGCCAAGTGAATGTGGTAAACTCATTTTGACCCAACCAAAGGATTAAAATGGATAGAAGTATGAAAGCCGTTAAGGATGAAACTACTATCAAACTTACGGACTTCTTGAGTCTTGCTTCTGAAGAAACTGCATTTTGCATGGAATACGTATTTTATTGGTACTGATTTATTTGTTTTTCATAGGTGTCTCGTAATCCAATGTGCCAACAAAAATTGATGTTTAACTTTTTATCATAATAATACTTATTTAAAGTAAGGTTTTACCTACAACGTAAAATTTGATTGATTTGTATCTGTTGGTGAAAATTTTTAAACTTAGCCTGTACTGTTGTTTTGAAAAAAACAAGACTCGGAATGGGAATAGCACTAAGATGAATGCATTTCATTTTGATTTCCCTGGTTTGGGACACATTGAAAAAGTAAACACATGGAGATGGATATATGACAAGTAACCAATTTGGTTTTAAATTTAAAAGTTCAAAAAATATGATTAAGTACTTTTACAACAAATGAGTCTCATTTAAAACAAAATGAATCAAAGCAAAGAGATTGAAAATAGAAAACCTATTTGGATTGCTCTATCTGAGTTCTATTTAGACACTGAACTTCAACAATCAGATTATAATAGAATTGCCAAAGCTTTGGTTACCTCTGGATTGAACATCACTGAATTAAAAACCATTGATCTTTATGAAGTATTTCCTGTTTTAAAAGGTAATCTTATCAGTGTAGCCGGTGCATGGAATGGTTTCGATGAAAAGTGGCTTTATGAAAATTGTACGGAATCTTATCGAAAAAAGAACAAAGCCATAATTCGGTTTAAGAATAGGGTATATCACTGGTTTTTAGGAAGGATGACAACAGACCATTGGAAAAAAGTTGAAGCTTGTATGTAAAAGCAATACAAAAACGAAGCTTATCAAAAACACTGGTCCATTTCATTAAAGGTAAATCCTATGGGTTACTGGAATATTAACTGCAGTGCTTAATTTGGTGGCCATTCATGGAGTTGATTAATTGAAAAGAGGAAGAAGGAGCCATTGCTATTGGTGAGTCATAATTAAACTTAAGGAATTGTCACCTATACTGTCAACAAAAAAAAGCCCCTATTTTAGGGGCTTTTTAACTGATGTTGCGGAGAAAGAGGAACTGCAACTTTACTTGTTATTATCTAAAAACCAGTTTTTTAAACTAGTGTGTTTTACTAATACTCACCGATTTACTCACCTCAAATTGAATTCTTAGTTGATGCTTTTAACTAGCAGCATTTTGATTATAACCTTTAATCGTATTATTGGGGTGATAAGGAAGGACAATATCATTACTGTGAAATAGCAATTCTGTTCCATTCTTACTTTGATGATTCAAACTGTATTTTAAACTATAGGCTATCTTCTTAACTTCTGTATACATTTCCTCAATTTCACTGGTGTTATCATAAGTGACTATCCAATGTTTATGCTCAGAATTAACTATTGTTTCTGCAATCTTAAGATGATCATCGTGTTCGTAGAAATTGGTATATAGCTTTTTTCCTTTATTATAATATGGCGGATCCAGAAAAATTAATCCTTGGGTTTTGTTTTTTCTTATCGTTGATGTAATAAACTCTACGGCATCCTGATTGTAAACATTTATATATTCTTTGTGGCAGGCAATTCTTTTTATCCTTCTAGCTAATTCATCTTTATTGAATCTTGCATCAATTTTGTAATTTCCATTTTGATTTATTCCGCCAATAACACCCGCATTTATCATTCCAGACCTGTTAGTCCTATTAAGGAAAAAAGTTGAGAAACCAATATCTAACTGACTATAGTCTGCTTGATTTTGTTTTATATTGACTTGTTTCCTCCATTCTTCGATACTCACCTTAGTACTCCATAACTTTCTTAAAAAGTCATCTGTGTCTTCCAATATTGAATTCCAAAATGAATAAATACCGTAATCAATATCATTTATGTTTATTTCAGAGACATAATCCTCAATTAGCAAGCCTATAGCTATACTTGCACCGCCAGCATAGGGCTCCGAATATGAGCCTCCATTTAATTCGTTACTATTTATTAAATCTTTAGCAAATCCTAGAAGTTTTCCTTTGCCTCCGGGATAGCGTAATGGGGAATAATACTTTTGAGCCATTTATATTTGAAGTTTGGTTGGTTTATTTTTTGGATTTGTTTTGATTGATTAGTTCATCAATAATTGCTACAATGAGCGGTTCTAAAACTTCAAAATCATTAATTAATTGTAAACCAGTCATCGGGGTTGAACGCTTGGAATGCTTTGTCGCATTACCATATTTTGAGATATCATCTAATGATAGTCCAAAGTCCTTGTTTTCGGTTTTATTGGTGAAGCCTAGAGTTTGCATTTTATTCCTTAAAAAACCCGGGAATGCATCATTGTTAGATTTATTTAATAGGTTAGAAAGAACTTCAAAAAAACTCCATGCACCTACATACATTAATGTTGGATGGGCCTTTAGCGAGATAGTGTAAAGTGAATAATACAAATTGCTTAATTTTTTTGACTTCAGCGTTTCAAGTTTAGCAACAATTGTTTCAGATTTATTAATGCCATTTCCTGTAGTGCGTCCTCCAGTAGTTTGGTTGTTTTGATCTGAGGTATCATCATTGCTTGAGTCTTCAGTATTTTTGTTGGTATTACCAGTATCATTTGCTAATTCACCACTGTTTTCTGAGTCTGCGAAACCATCATTCTTTACATCCTCTAATTCCTGATTATCTGGGGAAAGAAGATACTTTTCTAAGTATTTTTCTACAGTTTCTTGATCTGCGTAGCCCTCTCCTTTTCTTGAAAGCGTAAGTTCCTTTTTGGACATCGAATTCAAAAAGCTTTTGGCTTTGGTTGCTGCATCTTTAACTAAATCCTTTCTAGCGGTTTTTTTGATGCGTTCACCCCTTTCGGAAAATATGTTGTCCGAGATGACTCCCTTTTTAAAGGCTGCTCTTGCAAGTCGTCTAAAAACCTCGTAGGAAAAATTTGAGCTATCTACAAATGTTGTGATACTTGGGTATTTAGACTCAGCTTCTGAGAGTAATGCCATTATGTACCATTCTTTATCGTCGCCGATTTTTGTATCAAACCCGAATCGAGCTGCTGCATAAGCATTCCAGGGAATCCTGCTGGTACCATTTTTACCACTTGAATGTCTCTCATAAACGGTACGAGAAACCAATTTCTTGTCATTTGATACCTGAGCTTGGACTGATGAAAAATTAATAGAATGCGACTTTCTTAATTCAGACGCATACTGTTTTATAGAGTCATTTGGAGCATAACTTTCGCTATGCAAAACTTTCAACGCTGATATTCTCCTGTTACCGTCGGAAACAATATTATCTTTACCTTTTTGATATACTAAAATCGGTTCACCCAGATCATCCTCCGCAATACTTTTCATTAAACCTCTGAAATATGAATTGTTGGCATTGTATATCTTCTTTATACATTCCTTTTGATTTTTCGCTTTTTGAAACCTATAATTACCTTCATCTAAAGAAAGTTCATCTATGTCAAATTCCTTAATTTCTTCAAATCTCATTATTTAAGCCGTGTATAAATTATGGTATAGATATTAAATTTAATCGGGAGAAGTTTTTGATTGACAAGTTATGAAAATATTATTTCTTAACATATTTGTAGGTAATTTCCCTAATCATTGTTAATACTAATTTTGCTACATACTCTTATATTAATAGTTTGTAAAATTCAAATCTTACCTTGGTTTGAAAATTGTTCCGACTTTATGGTGTCCAGATAGGTAAGTGTTCAATAAAATCTGAGTAGGGCGCATTTTTTATGCCGTATTGTCATTTCTAATCTTCAAAGAATCCACGATGTTTCTTGAAGATTTTTCAAGAGAGCTTTCTTGTCAAAGTTAAAATTTCCATCTAAGCCATATTTATAAGCGGTGTCCGCTAATTTGAAAATGGTGAGTAATTCAAGATGTGTCTTTGTTGCCACAAAAACAATCTTGCTTTGCTCCCGAGGGTCGCAAAGAGAAAAAAATGAAAAGGGACTATATCAAGTTCAGATGCAGTATTTATGAAAAGAAGGTGCTGAGGAAAAGAGCTCAAAGGGCGGGGATTTCTCTATCTGAGTACTGCCGTAGTTCCGCCTTGGACAACAATATCATAGAACGTTTGACATCGGAGCAATTGGCACATTATGCCATGTTGGTGAAATATAAGAACAACTTTACAAGAATTGGCAATATGTTTAAAAAACGCAATTCCAAACTAGCAGAGGAAGTGCTTCAGCTGGCTGAAGAAATTAGAAAACACCTCTACAATTTCAAAAAATGATAGGCAAAGGTAAATCCATATCACATACTAAAGCATCGATTGGTTATGGATTGAACCAAGAGAAGAATGCCGAAATTGTCCATAGCCAACATTTAGCAGGGGAAACACCAAAAGACATTGCTGATGAGTTCAAAATCATACAGCAGCAAAACATAAGATGCAGGAATAATACCCTCAGCTTTGTATTAAGTCCCACGATTAAAGATGGTAAAAATCTAAGTCAACGGAAACTAAAGGAAGTCACCAAAAGGTTTGTCAAACAAATGGACTTGAAGAACAATCAGGCCATTGCTTTTGTACATCGAGACAAACTTCATATCCACATTCATTTGTATGTCAACAGAATCGGTTTTGATGGAAAAGCATACAACGACAGCTTTATTGGAAAACGCAGTCAACTTACTGCTCAGGAAGTCGCCAAAGAAATTGGGTTGACGACCGTAAAAGAGGTGCAACAGGGAAAGCTGAATGAAATAAAGCAAATAAGAAACGAAATAAAACGAATCCACGAAAAGGTAATGAAAGAGAACAGCCCGACGGATTTTGATTGTTATATGAAATACATGAAGAAGGAAAAAGTAAAACTGATTCCTCATATCAATAAATCGAACAAGTTACAAGGTTTTCGATTTGAGTACAAAGGCCATAGTCTAAAAGGCAGTGAGGTTCACCGTTCAATTTCGATGAAGAACTTGACAGCAGAATTATCCAAGAACAATGAAAAGGGTATTCTTATTAATGGTTCAAATGCCGTCCAGCTAGTGGGCAAGACCGTGGAGTTGACTGCCAACATTGCCAAACACCTTTCTAAGACGATAATAAAGAAAACGATTAAAAAAGGTTTGGAAACAGGTATTGGAATATAAACACCAATAAAAAAGCACACTATGAATAAGATGGATGAAATCATGGAACTACTGACAGAGGAAATCGAAGGGTTCAACCGTTCGATAAAAAAACTGGAAAAACTTTCTCGGAAATGGGACGACCTAAGAATAAAGGCCGATTCCTCTCATATAGAAGACTATATTAAGGATTTCTTGCAACAACAAAAAATAGGTATAGATACCTATAAAGAGGGAGCTAAAGAAACAAGCCGAATAATCAAATCAGCTACTTTAATCCCAAGATGGCTTATAACCCTATGTTGTGTAGCAACTTGTATTATAATGTTCACCTTTGGCTATTTCGGGTATCATTTTATAAGATTCGAGGAAAATAAACAAGAAGCTTTTAGGCAGGGAAGGGTAGAGGCCATTTCCGAACTAGGAGGTTATTTTGATGACCATCCTATTATTTATAGGGATTTCCAAAGGTGGTCTAAAAAGAAAGATTCCCCTTCAAATCAAGAGTAGGTTGCGCCCTATTGGGTTTTTGCTTCACGCTTATCTGTCGGAACACTACAAAAACCCAACAGAATCCATGCGCAAAGTTTAAGGGTAAGAATTTGGGTATAGCTTATTAGATAAATCTAAATACAAATAATGACAATGAATCTAGAATGAAATGGCGTCGATTATTTTAAGTTTGAGCGTCTCATTAAACTCATTTTCGGTAATGATTGAGAATACTATTTCATGTAGTAAATCCTTATCAATTCGATTATCAGCAATATGAACCGAAATGTTTTCCATTTCGATAATGAATTTGTCAATACAATAACCCAAACCATTTATTTCAAGAAAATATGAACCAAGTGCTATACTACTTCTTTTATTACCATCGCTAAATGCATGATTCTTGTTTATTGAAAAGACCAGATGAGTGAGCTTAGTTTCAAATTCTGGGTAGTATAAATCATTCTGAATATGTTCTAACACGCTTTCTAATAAGCCTAAATTATTAATGCCATGTTTACCTCCTGATTCATTGATTATAAAATCATGTTCTTTAATGGCATACTCAATATTAAAATAGTTAAATGACATTTTTACCTATTTTTTAGACGCTTGAACACTTCCATATTTTCTTTTAATCTTTCCTCCAAAGCCATACTGCGCTCTCCTAAGAACTTATCGAACTCTTGGGCGTTCAAATGTGTGACATAGCTTTTCAATTTTTCATGAAGTGCGTCACGAAAAGCCATGTCTCTACTGGCCATTAGAGTTCTTGCCTTTTCAAGTAATGGTTGCAATAAAGATTGATTAGTTGATTCGAATTTATCAAAGAGATTAATTGCTTCTGGAATAGTTAACTTTCTTCCAACACTTTTAAATTTTTTTGTCAAATAGTCTGAAAAGCCATTTTCGTATGCTGCGATTAAGTCAAGTACTTCAGAATACATTGTGCCTCGCACTGAGTCATTAGCTTTTAGTTTGAGTATTTGTTTATATTCTTTGGCATTTTCGTGAAATATACTGTTATAAACAGTGTCTGTGAATTGAGCATATTTCCATTTATTATCAACTATACAGTCGTCTAATGCATCAGTAAATGCTTGTCTATAGTTATATTCTCTGATTGCACTTGGCAGAAACTCGTCTTCTCTTTGATTGACATATTTTGTAGCTCCTCCTATTTTTTCATTAAGTGTATCTATAACTATATCAAGTATTAGAGCTCTAAGTTGTTTAGCTCTATCACTTTCAGTAAGAAGCATACCTATATTTAGGAAAGTTCTAAAATCAAAAACTCCAAGTTTAGGAACTTTGGCCATGTCACCGACATCAATGTCGGTAACATCCTTATTAGTAGGTTTACTATTTTCTTTATCATTTAGATATTTATAATATGCATCTTTAAACCTTTTAAGTCTATCACCAGTTAAAACTTCATATCCGTTATCTAAAAACTCTTGTTCATACTGTTCAATATATCTTTCAATAGTCCTTAAGTCAATATCATAAAAATCTGAAATTTGTCTTTTAGTATATTTCAAAGCAGATTCAAATTTTATTCCAGGAAAAGCTATCTCTTTCTCAATCTCAATTAGAGCATATTTGTTGTTAAGGATATTTCTTCTGTGAATATCTGATGTGGTTAAGCTTTTGCTCATTTATCTAATTTTAAAAAAACTGCTATAAATTCTATTCTTTATCAATTGTATTCTAGTAATAAATTCTCTAAATCTACTAAGATTTGCTTTTAACTAATTTACTTTCATCTTGAGACTTCAATTTCTCTCTTAGCATCTGCATGTCTTGACTTACTCTGCTATTTAAAATCTTTGCATAATGCTGAGTAGTTCTTAAGTTTTTATGCCCCAACATTTTACTAACTGATTCTATAGAAACACCATTGGTCAAGGTTACAGTCGTTGCAAAAGTATGTCTTGCTAAATGAGTAGTAAGATTCTTTTTAATGCCACTAATATGGGCAATCTCTTTAAGATAAGCATTCATTTTTTGGTTAGTAAGTACCGGAAGCACTCTATCATTTATTAAATATGGGCTTTCCACGTATTTATCCAATATCATTTGTGCTGTTGGTAGAATGGGAATATTAGCTTTAGATTTAGTTTTGGTTCGAGCAGTATTAATCCAGTTCTCTCCGTCAATTCCTTTATTGATATCGTTCTTATTTAGCTTTTTTACATCAGCATAAGCTAATCCAGTAAAGCAACAGAAAACAAAGATGTCCCTTACGTGTTCTAAACGAGAGATTCGAAATTCGGTATCCAACAATTGTTGAATTTCATCCGCGGAAAGAAATTCACGTTCTACTTTTTTAAGCCGTACTTTCCAATTAACAAAAGGATCTTTAGCAATCCAATCATTGGCATGGGCTATCCTAATGATTTTTTTGAAATTCATCACATACTTTATTGCTGTATTATGACTGCACTTTCGCACAGCCTTTAAATAGTATTCAAATCCACTTATGAACTTGTGATTCACATCCTTTACAGGGATGTCATTCTTTTCATAATCTCTGTTAATATAGTCAGTGACATGCTTCTTAGCTGTTCTATATCGTTCTGCTGTACCAGCGGAAAAATCTTTACCAATGAGTTTATTTACTTGGTCATTATGCTCTTGAAAAAGTTCCAATAGCATCTTCTCTGGCTTTTTCCTTCCCAAATACATCTCTTTTATCATATGAGCAGTAACTTCCCTATTTTCTTCCTGTAGCTTATCATAAAGTTTAAATAACCTTGTGCGGATATTATTCAAATGAATATTTAGCTCCCTTGTTGAAGCCGTTTTACCCTGTAAAAACTCCTTGGTCGAATCCCATTTGGATAAATCTACCTTACGTTGAGTACTCACTTCACATCGCTTTCCGTTTACCGTTATTCTTAGGTATAATAGGGCTTTTCCACGTTTGTCGGCATCATTTCTCTTGGGATAAAATAGGATGGAGAAAGTATTTTTCATAGGTGAGTACTTTGAATTAAGATAAAACCGCTTCATTAAAGTACAAAAAATACACTTGTAAATAAAAGAAAATCAATAAATTATAGCTGAATAGGTGAGTATTTTAAATTTTAATTTTTACTCACCTATTTACTCACTTTTTTAATAATATCACATGACATTATCTGATATCAATAAAAATGAAAAACCCTGCAAACGAATGATTTACAGGGTTTATAGAAGTATTTTACTACTAATCAGCGGAGAAAGAGGGATTCGAACCCCCGGAGGTGTGACCCTCAACAGTTTTCAAGACTGCCGCATTCGACCACTCTGCCATTTCTCCTAATGCGGGTGCAAATATACTAACCTTTTTTATTTCTTTGAAAGTCTCTTCACTTTATTTTTTTTAGACCTAAAGATTCCAAATTAAGCAACTATTTTTGCGCCCATGGATCAATGGTACCATTATGCACTTTTAATTGTTGTGGGTTTTGCAGTTGGTTTTATCAATACCATTGCCGGTGGAGGTTCTTTACTTTCTTTGCCTACTTTAATTTTTCTGGGACTACCGCCAAGTGTTGCCAATGGTACCAATAGAGTTGCTATAGTTATTCAGACGGCCATGGCTACCGCGGGTTTTAAGAGTAAGGGAGTTTCTACATATCCATTTAATATCTATTTGGGTATTTCAGCTTTTTTAGGATCTATTATTGGCGCTAGGATTGCAGTTGATGTGGATGGAAATACCTTTAATCGTACTCTTGCTATAGTGATGATGGCTGTGGTTTTAATAATCATTTTTAAGCCTAAAATGAAGCTTATTGAAATGCAGGAGCGCCTTACAGGAAAATATTTATGGCTTAGTATTGTGGTATTTTTCTTTTTTGGCATTTATGGAGGCTTTATCAATGCAGGCTTAGGGTTTTTAATGATCTTGTTTATGCATTTTGTCAACAGGATGAATTTAGTAAGGGTAAATGCAACAAAAGTAGTTGTGGTTTTTATCTATATGTTGTCCGCTTTGGCAGTATTTGCCTTTAATGATAAGGTGAATTGGAAATTAGGTTTCATTCTGGCCATAGGCAATGGAACAGGAGCTTGGGTGGCGAGTAGATTCTCGGTCAAAAAAGGAGATGGGTTTATAAAGACATTTTTGGTGGTCATGGTTGTTGCTATGGCAATTAAATTATGGTTCTTTACATAAACGGTTTGTTGATTTCATTTCGATAAAAATTTAAATAAAAATGTATGCCAGGTTTTGAACTTTTTGGGGATAATGAGAAAAAACAGGTGCAGGATGTGCTTGATTCTGGGGTGTTAATGCGCTATGGGTTTGATGGAAATAGGCAAGGATATTGGAAGGCAAAAGAATTGGAGGCTGCATTAGGGGAGAGGATGCAAACAAAGCATGTTCACTTGTTAAGCAGTGGCACAGCAGCGCTAACAGTTGCACTTGCAAGTGCTGGAATAGGAGCGGGGGATGAGGTGATTATGCCAACGTTTACCTTTGTAGCTAGTTTTGAATCTATTTTGGCCATAGGAGCGATCCCAGTTCTTGTGGATGTGGATGATACACTTACCCTAAACCCCAAAATGGTGGAAGAGGCGATTACGGAACGTACCAAAGTTGTTATGCCCGTACACATGTGTGGATCCATGGCAGATTTATATGCCTTACAATCCATGTGCAAAAAATACAATTTGTTATTATTGGAAGATGCATGCCAGGCCATTGGCGGCAGTTACAAAGGGAAGCCCTTGGGTAGCATAGGTGACTTAGGTTGTTTTTCTTTTGACTATGTAAAGACTATTACTTGTGGAGAAGGAGGGGCTTTAATTACCAACAATGAATCGTACTATGAAAATGCGCATAAATATTCTGATCATGGGCACGACCATTTGGGCAGTGATAGGGGAGCGGAGCAACATCCATTTTTAGGATATAATTTTAGAATTTCAGAATTGAATGCCGCGGTGGGTTTAGCCCAAATTTCAAGGTTGAATGAGTTTTTAGAAATTCAAAAACGGAACTATGCCATTTTAAGAGAGGCACTGTCCAATATTCCAGAAGTTACCTTTAGAAGAGTACCGGAAGGTGGAGTAGAAAACTATTCATTCTTGAATTTTTTCTTACCTACCGAAGAAATCACAAGAAAAGTACACCAGGGTTTAGGGACATCTGGAGTGGATGCCTGTTTTTATTGGTATGACAACAATTGGCACTATTACCGAAAATGGGAACATTTGACCAACCTGAAATCCTTGGGGAAACTCCCAAAAGAGGTTGTGGATGCTCTTCCCGATTATTCAAATGCTGATTTTTCAACTTCAGACCATTGGATAGGTAGAACTATTTCTTGCCTAATCAAACTAAGCTGGACGGAAGATGAAGTTCACCAACGAGCAGAAAAAATAGTTGATGTGATTAAAGAGGTTGTTTAGTAATTTACGTAATCAACAATCTCCAAACCATAACCGATCATACCTACCCGTCTTGTCTTTCCTGAATTGGTGAGCAATCTAATTTTTGAGATATTCAAATCGTGTAAAATCTGTGCGCCAATACCAAAATCTTTGGTATCCATATCAATTTTAGGAGCTTTTGTTACTCCATCAGGAGCTTGTATTTTTTTAAATTCTGCCAAGCGACCTAATATATTCATATTTTGGTTCCCTTGATTAATAAAAATCATTGCGCTTTTTTCCTCTCCGTTCAGCGCATCAAACATTTTGTGCAATGCCTCATCAGGGTTATTGGTCAAGGTGCCCAGTATATCATTGTTGACCAAAGTGGAATTTATACGTGTTAAAATAGGTTCGCCACTTTTCCATGTACCCCTTACCAAGGCAATATGTACTTGGTCATTGGTGGTTTGCTTGTAAGCCCGCAAACGAAAATCCCCAAATCGTGTTTTTATATCAAAAGCTTCTTTACGCTCTATAAGACTATCATGTTCCATTCGGTAAGCAATCAAATCTTCGATGGAAACAATCTTAAGGTCAAACTTTTTAGCAACCTTCATGAGTTCTGGCAGGCGTGCCATGCTGCCATCTTCGTTCATGATTTCTACAATAACACCAGCCGGTTTAAGGTCTGCCAATCTTGCAAAATCGATAGCCGCTTCAGTATGTCCAGTTCTTCTAAGAACACCGCCTTCTTTGGCTATTAACGGGAAAATGTGTCCCGGTCTTGCCAACTCATGTGGTTTAGTACCTTTTTCCGTTAGCGCTATAACCGTTTTGGCGCGGTCCGAAGCTGAAATCCCAGTAGTAACTCCATTACCACGAAGGTCAACAGAAACTGTAAAAGCTGTTTCCAATGGATCAGAGTTATGGGTAACCATTTTGTGGAGTCCTAATTCTTCACACCTTCCTTCTGTAAGTGGAGTGCAGATGAGGCCTCGCCCATGCTTGGCCATAAAGTTTATGGTCTCCGGAGTAACCATTTCAGCTGCCGCCAAAAAATCCCCTTCATTTTCTCTATTCTCATCATCTACAACGATAATGACCTTGCCCTGTCTAATGTCCTCAATAGCATCCTCAATGGCATTGAGCTCTACTTTCTTTTCTTTGGTAACCATTATTCTTTAGAAGCTTTTTCTTTCTTTTTGAACAGGTTTTTTATACCGTCCACGATATGTCCAAATCCTATTAGGCCTTTATCTGCAGTGGCTCTTCTGGTTAAAGAGATTCCAAGTGGAAGCATGATCAATGTTGGGAGCCATGCCCCTAAAATATTGCTTATGTTTCCCTCCTTGGCATAGTTGCTGGCAAATACCCCAATAAAATAGTAGGTCAAAAATAACATAATAGCAACAACCATGGGTAGTCCCAGTCCACCTTTTCTAATAATGGCTCCAAGAGGCGCTCCCACAAAGAAAAGGATGATACAAGAAAATGCAAGTGCATATTTCTTGTGCAAGGACAATATATGACTGTTATAAAATTTAAACCTTTTCTGTAATTCTTCCTTTTTAGTGACTACCGTAGTAAGAATACTGGTTACGGTAGTTTTTGCATTGTTTACTACTTGTAAATGCTGCCATTCAGGAAGACTGGTCAATAGGTCATCAACTGTTTTGATGGTATCGTTGGCAATCTTTTCTTTTTTTATGGTATCATTTACTGCTGCAGTTATGCGTTGCGCTTTAATAAGGGTGCTATCCTTTGGTTTAGCTTCAGGGAATGCTCCCATACGGTTGACAATGTTTTTTGAAAAGGCTTCAACTTTTTCCACATTGTTCTTGCCTATAGAGTCAATATCTTTGATTAAACGGCTCACGTTCTTCATCTTGTCCGTAGTGATATTTCTGTCTTCCTCTAAATCTTGATTGTTTAGTTCCGAAATATCTATATTGATGGAATATGTTTCAAACTTGGACTTGGCAAACGGATGTTTTTTTCTGTCTTTGCTGCCTTTGGGCTTTAATTCCTCATAATAATGACCGTCTTTTAGAACCAGTTGAATAATATTGGATTCTTCACTACTAATTAATTCGCCCTCTTTAGCCTTTATTACCGTATTGTTTACGCTTTGTTTTGTTTTTTTATGAATAATTACATTATCTAAAAAACGATCCTGTTCCCCATACTTTTTATCCACTTTTATGTTCATTCCCTCACCAGTACCTTCAAAATCACTAAAAATACCCTCTGTTATGGCAGCAGCCGGTTTTACCTTGGCAATGTTCCGCCTAAGGTTGAACATTTTCTGTTCAGATTTTGGAATAACCGTGTTGGCGAAGAAGAAGGTGACCCCACCCAAAAGGATGACATATACAATAAGGCTTCGCATACCTCTTTGTAGTGATATCCCAGAAGCCTTCATGGCAGCAAACTCATAGTTCTCCGCAAAGGTTCCAAACGTAAGGATTGAGGCCAATAATACCGTCAATGGCAATACTTTATCCACCAGTGTTGGGATAAAGTAGAAAATAAATTTACCGATAATGACAATACCCAGACCTTTCCCCGCTAAATCATCTATAAAGAGCCAAATTCCCTGAAAGATGAAAATAACGATCAGGATAAAGAAAGCGCTAAAGAAATTATAGAGAAATCGAGTTAAAATATACTGGTCTAGTATTTTCAATGCCTTAGTTTCTTATGATATAGTAACCTTTGTCTTCGTATTTTTTCGCGTTAAAGGTAAACAGGGTATTTGAAAGTGACTGATTTGTTTTGAAAGAATTAACGGTGATAGATGTTTTGGTACTGTTTTCACCTATCTGTATAAGCTTATAGATATGTTTGGTCTGAACATCTACCCCTAATAAAATAGACTTAATTTCAGTATTTGAATCAATGGGAGTCAATTTCACATACTGAATTTTTCTACCTCCCACATTTTGAAGAATATCCCACTGATAATTATGTCCAGTTCTATAAAACGTAAGCATTTTTGATGGGGTAACCACATTATTGTCTTCGTTTACATCTTCTATAGTTACTTCTTCATTTTCAGGTACAATGGTGTATACTTTTTTTCCATCATTTAATTGCTGCGCACCCAAATAATCAAGCATATATTTATCACCACTAATGGTTACATTCCCATTGGTTTCTTGCTTAAGATTTGCTTCAGTATTTTCTAAAGTAGAATTAAAATCTATGTAGATGTTGTCATAACTCATTGCCTTGGTGTAAACATCGTCCAACAGGGCTTTTGCCTTGGGGGAATTTTGTCCATAAGAACACAGACCAAGAGTCATGATTCCTATAAAAAGAAGTTGTTTTTTAAACATGATTTACTTTTTTTCGTTTTGTAAAAGTTGTTCTAAAGAATAAATGTCTGGGACCAATACTTGCCTTGCTTTACTACCTTCAAAAGGCCCAACGATTCCGGCTGCTTCCAGTTGATCAATAATTCTACCAGCTCTGTTATATCCTAATTTTAGTTTTCGTTGAATAAGAGAGGCGGAACCTTGCTGCGCAGTTACAATGACTTCAGCAGCATCTCGGAACATTGCATCTCTATCCGCAATATCATAATCAATCCCCGTGCCAGATTCTTCGCCAACATATTCCGGAAGCAAATGTGCATCTGGATAGGCACGTTGGGAACCTATATATTCTGTGATTTTACCAACTTCAGGGGTATCCACAAAAGCACATTGCAATCGCGTGACATCATTACCTTGGGTGAACAACATATCTCCCCGACCGATGAGTTGATCGGCACCTTGAGCATCCAAAATTGTTCGGGAATCTATTTTTGAAGTAACCCTAAATGCAATCCTTGCAGGAAAGTTGGCCTTTATGATTCCCGTAATCACGTTTACCGAAGGTCTTTGTGTGGCTATTATTAAATGAATGCCAATCGCCCTTGCCAATTGTGCCAATCTGGCAATAGGGGTTTCTACTTCTTTCCCAGCGGTCATGATCAAGTCTGCAAACTCATCGATCACCAAAACAATATACGGAAGGAACTTATGCCCATCGTTAGGGTTTAATTTTCTTGACTTGAACTTGACATTGTATTCCTTAATGTTTCGGACCATTGCCAATTTGAGCAATTCATATCTGTTGTCCATTTCAATACAAAGTGAATTCAAGGTATTGATTACTTTGGTATTGTCTGTAATGATAGCTTCATCAGAATCTGGAAGTTTTGCCAAGAAATGGCGTTCAATCTTGTTGTAAAGTGTCAGCTCCACTTTTTTAGGATCAACCAAAATGAATTTAACCTCTGCCGGATGCTTTTTGTAAAGCAATGAACTGATAACGGCATTTAATCCAACTGATTTTCCTTGACCCGTGGCACCCGCCATAAGCATGTGCGGCATTTTGGCCAGATCAACTACAAAAGTTTCGTTGCTAATGGTTTTTCCAAAGGCTATGGGAAGCTCCATTTCTGCCTTTTGAAATTTATTCGACGCAATTACCGATCGCATGGATACTATGGTAGCATTCTTGTTGGGAACCTCAATGCCAATAGTTCCTTTTCCAGGAATAGGAGCAATGATTCGTATGCCCAATGCTGCTAGTGAAAGTGCAATATCGTCTTCAAGGTTTTTAATTTTGGATATGCGAACACCAGCTTCGGGGACAATCTCATAAAGGGTAACCGTTGGGCCAATAGTGGCCTTTATTTGCGCAATCCCAATTTTGTAATTTTTAAGGGTGCTTACAATCCTATTCTTATTTTCTTCAAGTTCTTCTTGGTTGATGGTGATACCACCAGAGGCTCCATGGGGCTCTAATAGATCTATTGGAGGGAATTTATAATTTCCAAGTTCCAGTTTTGGGTCAAATTCCCCAAAATCCTTAACCAATTTTTCCGCCTTTATATCTTTCTCCTCTTTTTCTTCGGTTACCTTTTCAACCTTTAAATCTATATCTATTTCCTCCTCCTGCGGAAGGTTAACGTCCAAGCCAGCTTCATTTTCAAGTGGAGGAATGTCTTTTTTGTGTGTATAAGTATCTACAACAATGGGAGCAACAGTGTCCATGTTTAATTCAATACTACTTTCATCAGTTGTCAAAATTTCAGCTTTTGACTTCTCTTTTTTAAGATCGGATTTAAGGTTTTGTCTTTGGGAACGAAAGAAGTTGGCAATTCCTTCTGGTGAGAAGTTAAATAGCCGTACTAGGATAATGGTCAAAACAAATAAAAGGATTAAGAAAACTCCGATTTTTCCGGTATAGTCCTGAAAAAAGTCATTCATTTCGTAACCAATCAGCCCACCTAAAAGAGGTTGTTCAAAAGCAAAAAATCCCAGTGCCACGGAAATCCAAATAACTCCAGTTAATCCCCAAATCCATTTGCTAATGAGTCCCTTGTTGTCTAGTCCAAGAAAAAGATACAATCCCGTTATTGCCAATAACAGAGGAAAAACAAATGATGCCAGGCCAAAACCCTTGTACATGAAAAAGTGACTTATACCGGCACCAAATTTATTTAGCAAATTGCTTGCTTGGGCATTTCTGTCCTTAAACTGAGAAAGCATGCTCTGGTCTTCTTGCCAGGTAAAATAGTAGGACATAAAGGAGAAGAACAAAGCTATACTGAGAACAATCAAAAGACTTCCCAGAATAATTTTATTTTGCTTTGAGAGTTTTAATGAAAAACCTTTTTTGGCGGATGTAGGTTTGGATTTTGTCCTCTTTTTTGCCATTAATCTTTTTAATATGGGGGCTAATTTACAAATTTACGATGCTAAAGACGTCCCTAGACGTCACTTATACCAATTTTGGCACATAAATTAGAAGTCCGACAATGCTTGCTAAAATGGATACAATCATAACAGCTCCGGCCGAAACATCTTTGATAAAACCTATTTTAGGATCTTTTTCTGGTTGAACAAAATCTGATAATTTTTCAACGGCGGTGTTTAGACCCTCTATACCCATGACCATGCCAATGGCAATTAACTGGATCATCCATTCTATGTTGGAAATATTAAAATGGAATCCAGCTCCAGTTACAACCAAAGCAATTACAAACTGAATTTTAATACTGGCCTCAGTACGTAAAAGGAGGAACATGCCCTTCATGGCATACCCTACGCTTTTGATTCTGTTTTTTAAAAATGATTCCTTAGGCATTCATCAGCGCATCTAAAGCAGCTTTGTAGTTTGGTTCATCCGCCGTCTCAGCCACTTGTTCTGTATGTAAGATCTTTCCGTTCGTATCTACAACAACAATACATCTGGAAAAAAGTGTTTCAAATGCGCTATCAGCGAAAGCAACACCGTACTCTTTTCCAAAACTTCCTGTTTTATAATCTGAAAGCATGTCTACATTTTCAATTCCTTCGGCACCACAAAAACGAGCTTGGGCAAAGGGTAGGTCTTTAGAAATGCATAAAACTTTTGTGTTTTCCAGCTTAGCAGCTTCCTCATTAAATTGACGAACTGATTTTGCACAGGTACCGGTATCCACACTTGGAAAAATATTTAATACTAGTTTATGTCCGCTATAATCTGATAGTGAAACCTCAGAAAGGTCAGATTTTGTTAGCTTAAAGCTAGGTGCAGTTGTATTTATTGATGGAAGCTCACCGACCGTATTGGCGGGGGCTCCTCCTAATGTTATTGAAGCCATTTTATAGAAATTTTTGTTGATGTGAAGGTAAAAATATAAACGCTTATTTGCGTGATTATAGCAAAATATTTAATCAGAATTTATAGACTGCCCTATGCATTTTCTGGTGTTACCAGCTGTTTTATTTTAATTCTGAAAGCTGCAAATAACAAGGTCATAAATGGACTTAGCCAATTAAAGATGGCATAGAAAAAGTATTCTGCCACGCCAACGCCCAAAACACCACTATGATATGCGCCACAAGTGTTCCATGGAATTAAAACAGAGGTAACAGTTCCAGAGTCCTCTAATGTTCTACTAAGGTTTTCTGGAGCCAATCCTCTTTCTTTATATGCTTTTGCAAACATTTTCCCGGGCACTACAAGGGCTAAATATTGATCAGATGCCGTTACGTTAAGTGCCAAACAACTTCCAACTGTACTTGCAAAAAGCCCAAAAGTTGTTTTTGCCATACTTAAAAGAGACTTGGTAATACGTTCTAAAGCACCTATACCGTCCATAATACCACCAAAAACCATAGCACAAACAATGAGCCAGATAGTACCTAACATTCCGGACATTCCTCCAGATGAAAACAATTTACTCAAAGCAGCGTCATCTGTGGCAATATTGGTATCCACCGTTATTGCGTTTAAAATACCCTTGTACGCAGATTCAAAATTCAGACTTGTTCCACCACCAATGGTGGTTACTATTTCTGGTTGAAAAATTAACGCAAATACACCTCCCAATAATGTTCCAATTAATAATGCTAGCAGCGGAGGTGCCTTTTTTACAATTAAAAAAATAACGACCAACGGGACTATAAATAGCCATCCATTAATATTGAAGGTGGCGGCTATATTTTTTAAAATGGCATCTGTATCTGCAACTCCAGAAGAATCAATTGTGAATCCTAGAATAATAAAAATCAGAAAAGTGATACTGATGGTTGGTATTGTTGTCCAAGTCATATAGCGGATATGGGAGAACAAATCGCCACCAGCCATTGCAGGTGCCAAATTGGTGGTATCACTCAATGGTGACATTTTATCACCAAAATAAGCTCCTGAAAGTACAGCGCCAGCTGTCATGCCCAAAGAGATACCCAATGCATCCCCAATACCTATAAGTGCAATACCAACTGTAGCTGAAGTTGTCCAGCTGCTTCCTGTGGCAATGGAGATTATTGCACAAATAATAACACAAGCAGCGAGAAAAATGGTGGGGTTAAGTATTTGTAGGCCGTAATAAATCATCGCCGGAATAATACCGCTTACCAGCCAAGTTCCAGATAGTGCACCTACCATTAATAAAATGAGCAACGCTCCAGTAGTGGATTTTACATTTTCCGCTACTTCAGATATCATTTGTTTATAAGATACCTTGTTAAAAAAGCCTACAATAGCTGCAACCGCACCGCCTAATAGCAGAATAAACTGATTGGAGCCACTAAGTGCATCATCCCCAAAAACATATACGTTGTAGGCCAACATGCCCACTAAGGCAAAAACAGGGATAAGGGCTTCCCAGATATTCAGTTCTCTATTTTCAATGATTTTTTCGTCTTCGCGATACTTGGCTTTCTTCTTCTTTTCGGACATTAATTGAAGTTTGGTATAAGGTAATATTACGACTTTGAAGTTTGTTCTCCAAACAGGTACTCTTTACCTTTCTAAACCAAAACAGCTTTTTTTGGTAAGATTTCCAACTCTTCCATACAGGAACGCATTGTTAAATACGTTTTATGAATATCATTGTCCAAACCTATTGAGAAGCGGATAAGCCCTTGGGATAAACCTAGTTCTTCTTGCTCTTCCAAAGGAATTTCTGAAGAGGTAGATGTACCCGGAGCACTAAATAATGTTTTATAAAAACCAAGACTTACCGCCAAGTAACCCAATTTCTCTTTTTGCATTAATTCCATTAGAGCGTTGGCATTTTCTAACGAACCTACGTCCAAAGTCATTAACCCTCCAAAACCGTACTCAGCATTCATTTGATTTTTCATGGTTTCATGACCGGGGTGACTTTCCAAACCGGGATATACTGCCTTTAGGCCGTCCTTTTCAAAAGCTGCTGCTAGGTAATGCGCATTCTCACTGTGCTTTTTGATACGGACATGCAGGGTTCGCATGTTCTTTAATATGGAAGCAGCCCTAAGACTGTCCAATGTACTTCCCAATAACATTCCAGCACCATCGTTTACATCTTTTAAACTAAGGCAGAAATCCGTAGAAGCACAGACAGCACCAGCTACACAATCACTACTTCCATTAATAAATTTGGTAAGGCTGTGAATAACAATTTCAGCTCCAAGTTTGGCCGCGTTGATATTTAATGGTGAAAAGGTATTGTCTACAACCAATGGAATCCCGTGCTTTTTTGCCAATCTAGAAAGCGATTGGATATCCGCTACCTCAAGCAAAGGATTGCTTACTGCTTCACAATAAATCATTTTTGTTTTTGGGGTGATGGACTGCTCAACAATTTCTAAATCTGTAATATCAATGAACGACGTGGAGATGTTGAATTTCTTTAAAAAGTTTTTCAGAAATGCATAAGTACCTCCATAAATGGTTCGGCTACATACAATATGCTTATTGGCATTACACAATTGCATAATCACGGAGCTGATAGCGCCCATGCCACTTGCATATACATTAGCCGATTCTGTTCCTTCCAGTTGTGCTAAGGCCTCCCCAAGATATAGGTTAGAAGGGGAGGAGTGCCTACTGTACAAATAGCAGCCTTCGGTATTGCCCTCAAAAGTATCAAACATTGTTTTTGCTGAAAGGAAGGTATAGGTTGATGAATCTGAAATTGAGGGGTTAACCCCGCCAAACTCACCAAAATATTGTAAGTCCTGAATGTTTTCTGATGCCTTATAGTCCATTTGAATACTTTTTAAGTAAAAATAATATTATTATGAATTAAAATCAATATATATATAAATAATTAGATTTTAAACTTAAAATTTTAATTAATATAGTTTTTTGTTCTATTTTTAATAGCGTAATAAGGTTTTAACCGAAAAATAATCAGAATGGAACTTGATGATAAGGATATACAACTGGTGAAATTGTTGCAAGAAGATTGTAAAAAAACCACAAAAGAGTACGCGGACAGTTTACAGCTATCTAAAACAGCAGTCTATGAACGAATACGAAGACTTGAACGCACAGGGGTCATTACCAATTATGTAGCCCTAATCAACAAAGAAAAAGTACAACGCGACTTTACGGTTTTATGCCATATTAAGTTAATACAACATACCAAGGAAAATGTACTTCGGTTTGAACGTGAAATTTTAAAATTAGAAGAAGTATCAGAATGTTTTCATGTAAGTGGTGACTATGATTACATTTTAAAAGTTAATGTGAAAAACATGAAAAATTATAGAGAGTTTATGGTTACAAAACTAACAGCCATAAGTAATATTGGAAGTACTCAAAGTTCCTTTTCCATTAAAGAAGTAAAGAACAGTACTTCAGTTTATATTTAAGAAAGTTTAACGTAAAACGGTGTTAAATGGACGGTTGCATTGGAATGATATTCCTAATTTCTGTCCAAATCAAGAAACGAACAACAATCAAAAAACATCTTTTTACGAATGAATTCCCGTACGCGAGTTTTCCTCACGGTGCTGGCAACAATCATTGGCGGACTGTCTTTGATGCTTTACACCACAATTACAGAAGACATTTTATTTAACAACTTAAGTTTTTGTACTTCGTCATCACAAGAACTTCTTCTTGGAAGTATGTCGCTATTCACTTCTGCCATTTTAGCTGGGTTTATTTCCACATTGATCGTGGTCAAAGACAATTTTTTACCTCATTGCTTCATCTCACTGTTTATTTTGGGTAAAATGTCCCTTGCAGCCGCTTGCGGCCAATGGCATGGTCCTTTGTGGTTTGAGACCGGGTTGAATCTATCTCTTATTGGTGGTATTTGGTTGGGCAGGTATGGTGCTGTTAAATTTCCTTTAGCTCCTTTTTAGCTAGAGTTAAAGCGTTTTAAGATGTGAAAGCATTTTGCCTCTCAAATTATGGTCTGGCATTTTACCTAGACCTGCACCCATATTATCAATCATATGATGTGGTTTTGAGGTGCCAGGAATCACGCAAGTCACATTTTCATTGGACAGAATGAATTTTAAAAAGTATTGTCCCCAGCTATTAATACCATGTTCTTTGGCCCATTGAGGGAGTTCCTTTCCTCTTACCAATCTAAACAGGGAACCACTTTCGTAGGGCTGATTTATGATTGTTGCGGTATTATATTTTCTAGCCGTTTCAAATAATGAATTCTCCGCATGCCTTGATCGGATGGAGTAATTAAATTGAACAAAATCTGGTCTTTCAGATTTAATAATTTCTTCTAGAACGCCATGGGATGAATCCACATAATGGGTAATACCCCAATAGCGTATCTTTTGTTGTTCTTTCCAATCTTTTAACGTTTTAACATGGGTTTTCCAGTCTGTTAGGTTATGAATCTGAATTAGATCCATTTTTGTTCGCTGCATTTTTTGCATGGATGCTTCCATTTGACGAATTCCCGCTTGTTTACCCGATGTCCAAACCTTGGTAGCATAAAACAGCTTGTTTTTAAAATTTAGCTTACTTGTTAAATCACCCACCACTTTTTCAGAACTGCCATACATGGGTGAAGAATCAATAACGGTACCACCTAAACGGTACATTTCCAGTAGTACCTGACTTAAAATCTCACGTTGTTCAAGAGCATTTCCAACATCAAAAGTTTGCCATGTGCCAAGACCTACAACAGGTAATGTTTCTCCGGTTGATGGTATAATTCTGGATAGGACTTTCTTATCTATATTCAAAGGGTGTGCAAAAGAAGGGAATGAGAACCCAATCCCTGCCAATAAGGACAATTTTAGTGCTTCTCTTCTATTATACATTGTTTTCATATCTTGTTGTTTAAAGTTAATAGATTCTCTTTTTTTAGCTGCTGTTTTCCTAACCGATAACCTATAAAACTCCATAAGAAGGAAATGGGTATGGCAAGGAATGCAATAGCACCCAAACCCCAACCAAGAGCAACCAATCCGGCAAAAAACCAGCCAACCAGCGCATCCCCTCCACGATAGATTGCAGTATCTATAAAGTTTTTGGCTTTGTATTTATCTTCAAAAGAAGAAACAGTAAATAGAATTTCCTTACTAGGGCGCAATAACATAAAATTCCCAGCTCTATGCACTACCATCAACATTGCAATAATGCTTAAAGAAGGATTTAGCCCTAAGACAATTAATCCAACACCCATGATAAAAGGAATGGAAGCCAGTACTATAGAAAGTCCGGACTTTTTTATAATACTTCCGGTAAAAAACAATTGACCAATAATGGCTATTGCATTTACCCTAAAATCAATACTTGAAAAATAACGTATCCGCTCCGTGCTCTTGGTTAGCACTTCTTCCACAATATGCGCTTGTTCAAAATAAAGAACGGTGGAAATGGAGGTATAGAGCAGAACAAAAGCAACAATACCTAAAAGATATGGTGATTTCATTATATTTTGAACTCCTTCAAACAGTCTTTTAACGTTTACAGTATTGGTTTGGATTACTTTGTTAAAATGCTGTTTCTTATCTGATAGTTTCAGAATGCCAAGAATGCATAAAAGTGCAGCTATCAAAAAGAAAGCAGCTACGAGTAGAAGTATGCTTATGGGGAATTTAGAACTTAAATTATTTGCTATAACCGGACCGGTTAGTGCTCCTAAACTTCCTCCGGATGCAATTATTCCAAAAAACCGTTTAGACGATTTACTTGAAAATACATCGGCCATAAAACTCCAGAATAGAGAGACCACAAATAAGTTGAAAACACTTAGCCAGATAAAAAATGAAATAGCAACTACCCTTGAAATACCAAAAACCTCAAAAAACAAATAAAATAACAAGATGTTGCCAATAAAGAAAGAATATGAAAAGAGGAGTACTCTTTTAATTGAATTTCTAGATACCAAGAGACTGAATATGGGGACAATGCACAACATGGTAACAAAAGTCCCGGTAAAGAGCCATTGCATGTTTATGGCACCATTTACTATGCCCATCTCGTCCCGTAAAGGCCTTAAGATAAAATAGCAACATAGTAAACAGAAAAAATACAAAAAAGAATGTGCAATAAGCTTTAACTCTTTGCTGCTTAATTGCTTTAGTGGTTGAAATGCTGGGGTATTGAAATGTTGTCTCATGAAGCCTTAATCCCATTTTATACTATAGCGAATATGGGGGTTAATGTCTGTTCACCCTTTTTGATTGGTGAATATGTCTGATGGATTTATAAAAGGCTAAATAGAAATGTTGTTCTTCTGAAACTGTGTTGGAGTTGAGCCAGTAAATTTTTTAAAGGCGATATTAAAAGAAGACAATGTATTGAATCCGCAATCATAGGCAATGCTTGCAATTTTAGTATTTCTGTAATTTGGGTGTGACAGGCACTTTTTTGCCTCTTCAATCCTGTACCCATTCAAAAAATCAGGAAAGCTTTTTCCAATGGTATTGTTTACAATGTGCGAAACAAGGTAAGCGGGTAATTTTGCGTGCTTTGCAACCTTGTTTAAAGTACAGTTTGAATCTAGATATAGTTTTTCATCTTGCATTAAGGATTGAAGTTGTTTTGCGCTATAAAGAAGTTCTTTCTCCGTGAGCCTAATGTTTTGATGTTTTCTTGAAGTATCATGCTTTAAAAGTGAAGGGTTCTTGAACACTAGAAACGCCATAAAGTAAATAAATGGAAGGTAGGTTACAGGCCCAAGCAAATATGGCGTAAGGCCTAAAATATAGTTAGAGAAATACAAAAATTGCAATAAAGCGGTTCCAAGGACTAAGGTTGTTATCCAGATAACAGAAGTTCTATCTATTGGTGATTTATACTTTTTGGATAAAAACCGGACAGCCAAAAGAGTAACTGCCAAACCACTG
This sequence comes from Flagellimonas sp. CMM7, assembly GCF_021390195.1. Taxonomy (NCBI): domain Bacteria; kingdom Pseudomonadati; phylum Bacteroidota; class Flavobacteriia; order Flavobacteriales; family Flavobacteriaceae; genus Flagellimonas; species Flagellimonas sp. CMM7. The sequence continues at coordinate 3,765,332 of NZ_CP090003.1, forward strand.
TATGTTACTTGATGAAAAAGAAGAAAGGAATAGCCCCCAGAATTCCAAAAACCATTTAGCGAAAGAGTGGTGATGAAAAATAGTAAAATGGAGCTGGGCACAAAATGTAAAAGATTCTGTGATGCCCATTTTTTTGGAAATAGAAAATACAAGGTATAAAGAAACAGGGCTGGCCCAGAAATTGAATGAGCAATAAAACCAAAATCGATAAACCATAAGGGGATGGAATCTAAATAAACCCAAAGAATAGATTTGGTGAGTCTAAGTGTTACGGAGATAAAAAACAGGCAAAGTAAAAGGTTCCTGAAATCTTTTTTTCGTTCTGAGAAACTGTAAAACGCCATTAAAAAACTTTGGGTAGCCCCAACGCCGGCCATAAACACTTCTATTTCTTTGTTTAATCTTGTGGTTCGCATAAACTAAATATAACCAGAATTTGTTCGAATTGATTGGAAATAAGATAACCTTAACAGCCAATGCCAATCGTGATAAAAGTGATGCACAATCAAATCTCAAAAGAACAAAGCCTTTTCAGATAAACATTGTTATTTTTGTAATGGATTATCGAATTAAATAATATCCCTAAGAAATAGAGTATGAATCAATATGATGTGGCCGTTATTGGCTCTGGACCTGGAGGCTATGTAGCGGCAATTCGCTGCGCGCAATTAGGAATGAAAACTGCAATTATTGAAAAGTATAGCACATTGGGTGGTACCTGTCTAAATGTGGGCTGTATCCCTTCAAAAGCACTTTTGGATTCTTCCCATCATTATGAAGATGCCATAAAGCATTTTGAAGAACACGGAATTGACATCCCAGGAGAGGTCAAAGTCAATTTAAAACAGATGATTGCCAGAAAGCAGGGTGTTGTTGATCAAACCACCAAAGGCATCCAGTTTTTGATGGATAAAAACAAAATTGATGTCTATGAGGGAGTTGGTAGCTTTAAAGATGCTACACATATCAATGTAGATAAGACAGATGGGAAGAAAGAAACCATAGAAGCAAAGCATACCATTATTGCGACTGGTTCCAAACCATCTTCACTTCCATTTATTAATATTGACAAGGAACGTATTATAACTTCCACAGAGGCTTTGGAACTCAAAGAGATTCCAAAACATATGATTGTGATTGGTGGAGGTGTTATTGGACTGGAATTGGGGCAAGTATACAAACGTCTAGGTTCAGAAGTTACTGTTGTGGAGTTCATGGACCGAATTATTCCAGGAATGGACGGAGGGCTTTCCAAAGAATTGATGAGAGCAATGAAAAAGCAGAAAGTAAAGTTCAACCTATCACATAAAGTTAAATCTGTAGAGCGAAAAGGAGATGAAGTTGTCATAAAAGCAGATGATAAAAAAGGGCAAGAAGTGACCTTTACAGGAGACTATTGTTTAGTTTCTGTAGGCCGTAGACCTTATACGGATGGATTGAATGCTGAGGCAGCTGGAGTAAAATTGGATGAAAGAGGTAGAGTAGGAGTCAACGAACATTTGCAGACCAATGTTTCCAATATTTATGCCATTGGCGATGTAGTTCGTGGTGCTATGTTAGCGCACAAAGCAGAGGAGGAAGGTTCTATGGTTGCTGAATTGATTGCAGGACAAAAACCTCATATCAACTATAATTTAATCCCGGGTGTTGTTTACACATGGCCAGAAGTTGCTGCCGTTGGTAAAACAGAAGAAGAATTGAAGGAAGCAGGAACTGAATACAAAGTAGGGCAGTTCCCTATGCGAGCCTTAGGACGTGCAAGAGCCAGTATGGATATTGATGGTTTTGTGAAAATACTTGCCGATAAAACTACCGATGAGGTATTGGGAGTTCATATGATTGGTGCCCGTTGCGCAGATTTAATTACAGAAGGTGTTACTGCAATGGAGTTTAGGGCGTCTGCTGAAGATATAGCTCGCATGAGCCATGCGCACCCTACCTATGCGGAAGCTGTTAAAGAAGCGGCCTTGGCTGCTACAGAAGACAGGGCGCTACATATTTAGAAAAAACAATGAGCCCTGACTATCGAAATAGCCAGGGCTCTCCTCCTCATCTTAGCAACCCTACTTTATTAATATCACATCTGGAAACGCGGCCTGGTAACCAAACCAAAAAGCATTATGGGATGGCAAACGTTCAAGTAGCTGTTCATTTGGACCAACCAACTCATTTTCTTTAATTTTCCACTCATTTCCGTTCTTATCCACAATAGTGTTTTGGCCATCATAATGCATAAATGTTTTTCCTTTTGTTTTGTAGACTCTGTGCGCTCCAGTTTTATCTGTAAATATTGTAAAAGGAGTATGGGCAATTTTACTTGAATAAATGGGGTTCTTTTTTAAGAATCTACTACTGATGGCAATATTATCGCTAGTTTCTTCTGGTAGTCGTATGGCTAGAATTTCATCTTTGTTTTTTAATCGACGATCTATTTTAGGAACTGTAAACATTAGATCATCAGTTGAAAAATAATCTTTGTAGGCAACTCCCTCTCTATAAACCCTTTGGTACCCTGTATCCAAGGACAACACTTTGGTTTCCGGATGCCTTTTCTTCCATTCATCCCAGGTAGTGGTAACTACGCTTAGATAATCAAGTTTTATTCCTTTTCCGACCAAGGGGCCTATAACGGGTTCCCCTTCCAGAGTGCTCCAAAGGGATTGCGTGGCATTGTCATACATAAGCTTATTGGAACGGTATAAGAAACCACTGGTGCCCAGTTCATAATTAACACCATTTTGCTCCGTTTTATAAAGGATTACTGTTCCACACAAGGTACAATAAACACCAGCAACGGCAATCCCGCCAACCTTATCAACAAACATTTCATGCCAAGCTAAAATTTGCTTTGGATATGCTCTTGCATCCCCATTCACTTCTATACCAAAGACTGTGGCATTACCATCTAAATAATTGGCCGCTATGGGAGCTATCATTTTAGGATTGCGTAGCGGAGGAATACCGTCCTGAAATACGCCACCCCAGCGCACCTCATCCAATCTAATTAAGGATTGCTTACTTCTATCTAAAAAGTACTTTCTGAATCTAGGATCTATTGATTGATGAAGCTCTGCCTTAAAATGATAATACGCCTCGGAATATGTTGCTTCCTTGTTCCAAAGCCATTGAAACCATTTGTCATAATCGAAACCAAATTGTTTGTTGGTTTTTCTTTGCAACAGTTTAAGTAGCTTATTGGAATGTGCTGTAGATCTTGAGAAGTATAATGATTCCAAGAGCATAATTTCATGACTTTCTTTCCAATTCTCATCAATGAAATTAATCGCTCTAGCTGTAATTTGAGGGTCATTCTCATTTAACAAATCTAAAAAGTACGTGGAAATCTCCTTTTTATTGGTTAAGGGTTCTTTATTGCCGAAAACAGTTGTGTGATCTCCAAAGTAATATATAGAAGAAATTAAAATATAAACAGAGAAAAACACAAAGCTTCTAACCTTAAACGCGGCAAACATAATAGCAGATTTATATTAGGTGTGTCGGTATAAAAACCTATAAATCTTATAATTAACTATTTTTTGTGAAAAATTGAAGAATCAATTAGTTTTTGGCCAAGCCAAAAACTCTATGCAAAAACAGCTTTACCCTAAGAGAGATTTCTTTAAGAACCGGTTTGCTTGTTTTGTAGAGACCAATGCTTTGGTTTTTTGCAAATTCTAAGCTCCAAGAGATGTTGCCCTTGATTTCAGATTCATACTTATTGTACCTCAAAGCTAAAAAAGTACACGTAAACATAAACGCGAATGCTCCTGGAATGACCACGGATGGAATTAAAATGTGGTTAAAAAATCTGTATAGCCCTAATCCGGTGAAGCTTCCATATAAAATTACAAAGTGGATTACATAAATAGAGAGTGTACTTGCACCAACACTCAATATCGTTTTGTTGGTCATGTACTTGCGAAGCAACATAAAAATGGCAAAGACCACAAACACATCTCCTAATCGAATAAATAGATAGTTATTAAAGAAAATATCTGCAAAAAGCTGTATACCAGTTAGCCTGTGAATGTACAAAAAGGCATCTGAAGAAGCGAAAATCAATAAAGATCCTAAAACTAGCGATAAGCTTATAGCAATTTCATATAGATACTTGTGGTCTTTGAATCTGTTGAAAAGGATGGAAATGAATCCTCCCATTGTGGCATAGCCCAACCACGGAATTATTGTAAAGACAGAGCCATTGGCCTTGGTGAAATAATTTGCGATGGCATTTGGTAAAAATGAAAAAGACCATTCCTTAAATAATGGTTCAAACAAGAATAATAAAATGGTAATTCCCGAAAGCAATGTTGGAAAAAGATATTTATTTCTCTTAACAGAAAAAAGATAAACCCCAATGAGTGCCAAAATTGAAAGCCCAATGCAATGCAAGACATCTACCAAATAAAATGAATCATATATTTCTCCATTTAAAATCCCAAAAAGGTTCATTCGTAATAAATAACCGATCAATAGTAATTGGAACCCGCGACGGATGCCTTTTTTTACTCTGGGGTTTTCAAACCCCGTTTGAGGAACCTTTATGAGGAGGTAGGTGAAAATAAAACCAGAAACTGTAAAGAAAACAGGGGCTGTAATACCTCTAAAATAAAGCCAAACACTGAAAACCACGTTTTCTCTATCTCTAAAAACTGGGTCCAAAAGCCCATCTATAAAATGACCTTGTAGCATCATTAAAATAGCCCATGCGCGCATGGCATCAATAAAGAACAATCTGTTGGTCTTGGTATTCATTTACAAACAATTATCCTATATACTTGCTTAACAGCTAGTTTGGATGTTTCGCGAAGCGAAATTAGACAAAATACTCGCATGTATTGTACAATTGGGGTATTTTAGCGAAACAATCAAAGTTTTTCCAATATGGCTGCAATTTTGTCACTGGCAGGTAGCAATTCCTCAATTTCCATTAATTATAAACTAGTAAAGCATACATCTTCTTTAATAGAAGGACATGAGATTAGATTGCTGAATATGGCAAGGTATCCTTTTCCAATGTACAGTGAAGATGAAGAAAAACAAGGGTATTCCAATTCTTTAGTTGAATTGAAAAATGATATTCAGCGTGCTGATGCAATCATACTTTCAGTGAATGAACACAACGGTAATCCTTCTGCCTATTTTAAAAATGTAATTGACTGGTTGTCAAGATTGGAACGTAAGTTTTTATTGGATAAAAAAGTATTGTTGATGTCGACTTCTGGCGGAAAAAGAGGAGGAATAGGGTCTATAGGTGTAATTGAAAGCCTATTACCGAGATTTGGAGCCGAAATTATTTCAACGTTTTCATTACCGTCATTTCATGAGAATTTTAACGCTGATGGAATAATAGACGATAGTTTGAAAATTGAACATCAGAAAGCTTTAAATGCTTTTTTAGAAACGTTAAAGTAAAAACCTATTGCGCAGGCATCGTTCTTTCTCAATTTCCTCTCCTTCAATACTTAAGGAAAATTTATTGGAGTGGTCAAAGGCCTATGACAAGATCGTATGGTTAGATAGCAATGAACATACAGATAAGTACGGTTCTTTTGATGCGATTTTGGCAATTGCCAGACAGACCGATGGGTTCAGTAAAATCATAGAAAGCACCGATGAAGCACATGAATTTATCGGTAAGAAGCAAGATTGGTTGTTTGGTTATCTTTCCTATGATTTGAAAAATGAACTGGAAGATTTGGTTTCCCTAAATTTTGATGGGCTTGATTTTCCTAAAATTCATTTTTTTCAACCTTCTAAAATCATCAGGTTTAAAGGAAACGAAATCAGCTTTTTATATTTAGACGGTTGCGCAGATGAAATTGAAAAGGACTATTCTGAAATAGAAAAGTCGATTCTTTCAGAAAGCAAAAAAGGAGAATCTTCACAAGCTGCGCACATAAAAATGCGTATCCATAAAGATGCCTATTTTGAGAAAGCAAATACCTTTTTACAACATATTCATCGGGGAGATATTTACGAAGCTAATTTTTGTCAGGAGTTTTATGCGGAAAACACAAGTATTAATCCGCTAATCACTTATAAAAAGTTAAATACGATTTCTAGACCACCATTTGCAACGTTTTTAAGGAATGGCGACAATTATTTACTGAGCGCTTCCCCAGAGCGCTATCTTAAAAAAATGGGAGAAACTATTATTTCACAACCTATTAAAGGAACGGCCCAGAGAGGAACAAACAAAATAGAAGACGAACAGTTTAGAACTCTGCTTGAAAATGACGAAAAAGAAAGGGCCGAGAATGTTATGATTACTGATTTAGTGCGTAATGACTTGTCTAAAAGCGCATTAAAAGGTAGTGTGCAAGTGAGAGAATTGTGTAAAGTGCATACATTTAAACAAGTGCACCAAATGATTTCTACGGTTGTTTCTAAAGTGCCAAAAGACAAGAACCCATTTGAACTTATAAAGGAAACTTTTCCAATGGGCAGCATGACAGGGGCTCCCAAGATTTCAGCTATGAAAATAATAGAAGAGTTGGAAGAAACTAAACGAGGCCTCTATAGTGGCGCAGTTGGTTATTTTGACCCAAATGGAAATTTTGATTTTAATGTGGTCATACGAAGTATACTTTACAATGCACACTTAAAATATGTATCCTTTTCTGTGGGAAGCGCCATCACAGCAAAATCAGATCCTGAAAAAGAATACCAAGAATGTTTGCTCAAGGCTAAGGCCATGAGAAGTGTATTGGAACAGAGCTAATGTTTATTGCTAATTTTGCACCATGCTAGCACAATTCATAAATCACATTGATGCCAAGTTCGCTTTCTTAAAAGAAAAGCGATTATTGTTGGCGTGCAGCGGAGGAGTTGACAGTGTTGTACTTGCGCATTTGTGCATACATTCTGGACTGGATATTACTTTAGCACACTGTAATTTTAATTTAAGAGCAAAAGAAAGTGATGATGATGCGTTGTTTGTTCAGAATCTAGCTGATCAATTGGGGATAGGATGTAAGATAAAATCTTTTGATACGAAGCAATACATCCAAGATCATGGGGGGTCTGTTCAAATGGCAGCAAGAGAGCTGAGATACAAATGGTTTAATGAAATCTTGGATGCTGAAGGTTTTGGATATGTCATGACTGCCCATCATGCTGATGATAGTTTAGAAACTTTTTTAATCAATCTTTCAAGGGGTACAGGAATTGATGGTCTTTCAGGAATTCCAATCAAGAATGGAAGGGTAGTGCGCCCGCTTTTGGATTTTTCTAGAAAAGACATTCTAGACTATGCAAATGCTGAAAGCATTGAGTGGAGAAAAGATAGCAGCAATGCTGAAAGTAAATATCTGCGAAATAAAATTCGTCAAGAAATTGCACCGAAGCTAAAAGAACTTCATCCAACATTTCTGGAAAACTTCAAAAAAACACAAACGCATCTTCATCAAACTAGCACAATGATTCAAAATCATATTGATAGACTTAAGGATGGTTTGTTTGAAAAAGCGAAAGGACATTTCAAAATAAAAATAGAAAGCCTAAACAATTTGGCGCCTCTAGATGCTTATTTGTACCAACTCTTTAATGCATATGGATTTACAGAGTGGAAAGATGTAAAAGGGCTCTTAAGTGGCATGAGTGGTAAAGAAGTCCATTCCCAAACCCATCGTTTAATTAAGGATAGGGAGTATTTGCTTCTTTCCAAAAAAGACGATAAAAACAATGAGGTTTTTGTTGTTTCCGAAAATGATACAAGTATTGATTTTCCAGTTCTGCTAAAGATTGAAGAAGTAAAAGCTATTGAAGAAACGGCTAAAAATGTGGTTTTTTTGGATAAGGAAAAGTTAAACTATCCGTTAATGTTAAGGAATTGGGAAAAAGGCGACTATTTTTATCCTTTTGGGATGAACGGAAAAAAGAAGCTTTCCAAGTTCTTTAAAGATGAAAAAGTGGATGTTCTTTCAAAAGAAAAACAATGGCTTTTATGCTCAGATAAGAATGTTGTTTGGGTAATTGGAAGAAGGTTGGATGAGCGCTATAAAGTTGATGGTTCAACTAAAGATATTTTAAAAATTACATTTTCTGTATGAGATATTTGTTTCTATTCTTAGGTTTCTTCTTTACTTTCTCTACTGTTCAAGGACAATCTGAGGATAATCCTGCCCTTTGGTCCCATGAGGTGAAAAAACTATCAGATACAGAATACGAGCTAGTTTTTAAAGGGAAAATACAAGATGGATGGCATGTATATTCTCAATACACAGCAGAAGGAGGATCACTTCCTAGTGAATTCACTTTTGAAAAGGTTGGTGAAGAGTATGAATTGGTTGGAGAAACTGCAGAAAGTGAAACCATAACGGAATACAGCGATATTTTTGAGGTTGATGAGACATTCTTTAAGAAAGAGGCAATATTTGCACAGAAAATAAAATTGCTAAAGCCGGAGGTAACCCAAGTATCCGTCAATCTATTTTATCAAATATGTAAAGAGGTATGCATCCCAAAAGACGAATTGTTCGAAATCTCATTAAACGGAGGTGTTTTTGTAAACGATAATAAGCAAGTAGATGAGCGCAGTACTTTACTCAGTTCATCTTTAAAGTTGGATTTAAAGAACAAAGAGCTTTTAAATCAGGGTGATTTTGAGAATTTGCAAGGTATGTCCAATCTTTGGATGATTTTTGGGCTTGGTTTTTTGGGAGGACTTATTGCATTATTGACGCCATGTGTTTTTCCAATGATTCCTTTAACGGTCTCCTTCTTTACCAAACAGACACAACAAAAATCCAAAGGAATAGGGAATGCCATTTTATATGGTTTTTTTATTGTATTGATATACTTTTTACTGAGTTTGCCCTTTCACTTGTTTGATTCAGTGGACTCTCAAATCCTAAATACCATAGCTACCAATATTTGGCTTAACGTTCTCTTCTTTGTAATATTCGTGTTTTTTGCCTTTTCCTTTTTTGGGTATTATGAGCTGACCTTACCAAGCTCTTGGGCAAATAAAATGGATGCAGCATCTTCCAAAGTAGGAGGAGGGCTCGGTATATTCTTTATGGCTCTGACCTTGGCAATTGTTTCCTTTTCATGTACGGGACCTATTTTGGGAGGACTTTTAGGAAGTACCACCTTGGCCGAAGGAGATGTGGCCACAAACCTTTCTGCGGGTATGGTAGGTTTTGGTTTGGCATTGGCATTGCCGTTTGCATTATTTGCATTATTCCCCGCGTGGTTAAATTCTTTGCCCAAATCTGGAGGTTGGATGACTACTGTAAAAGTGGTTTTAGGATTTTTGGAATTGGCACTTGCATTCAAATTCCTTTCAAATGCAGATTTAGTTGGGAACTGGGGCATTTTTAAAAGAGAAATATTTTTGGGTATTTGGATTGTCCTATTTATTTTGATGACATTGTATCTTTTTGGGATATTCAAATTTCCACATGATGGTCCAAAACAAAAACTTTCGCTGACTCGAAAATTTGTGGGATTGATAACCGTTACTTTTTCTGGATATTTAATACTGGGTTTACTCAATATTACCAACTTAAAATTACTTAGCGGATTTCCCCCACCTGATTTTTATAGTATAACCGAAACAGAAAGTGATTGCCCATTAGGGTTAAATTGCTTCAAAGATTTTGAAGAAGGAGTGGCATATGCCCAAGAGGTAAACAAGCCTATTCTTTTGGATTTTACAGGCTGGGCCTGTGTCAATTGTAGGAAAATGGAAGAAAATGTTTGGAGTGACTCCAAAATATACCCAATGCTCAAGGATGAATACGTACTCATTTCGTTATATGTAGATGATAGGAAAGAACTACCGGAGAATCAAAAATTTGATTTTGAATATGATTCAGGAAGAATCAAGGCCATTGAGACCATAGGACAAAAATGGGGCACTTTTCAAACCATAAACTTTAATGCAGCTTCCCAACCATATTATGTACTGTTATCCCCAAATCTTGAAATATTAAACGATGCAGTACAATATGTGGATAAGGACGTTTATGAAATGTGGCTTAGATCTGGTCTGGAAAAGTACCAGTTATCGATGAACAAATAACACCTGTATTCTTCTCATTATTTTACCTTTTTTGGAAAAAAGTTTAACTTAGTTCAACTAATTAACTTAACCAAGCACCCCCGTGAAGAAGTTAAAAAGAGTACTTAGAGTACTTGTTCCTATATTACTTGCCCTAATCATTGGTTTATATTTATTCATAAACAGCCTAAAGCCCGATTATGATGGGGAAAAAATATTACCTGGACTGGAAAGTGAGGTAACTGTTTTTTATGACACCTATGGAATCCCTCATATTTATGCTGAAAATGAAAAAGACGCTTTTCGTGCTTTGGGATATGCTCATGCGCAAGATCGTCTTTGGCAAATGGAATTGCTTAGGAGAGTTGCTAAAGGTGGACTTTCTGAAGTTTTCGGAAAGGATTTGTTAGAAACGGATAGATTTTTCCTTTCTCTGGGAATAAGCGATTATACAACCCAAACGGTTTCCAGATTAGACATGGATAGTGATATGGTAATTCTTTCAAATGCATATTTGGATGGTATAAATGAGTTTATAAAAGAAGGTCCTACACCTATAGAATTTTACCTTACAGGATTGGAAAAAACACCCTTTTCACTCGGGGATATCTATAATGCAACCGGTTATATGGCCTTTAGTTTTGCCATGGCCCATAAAACAGACCCGTTGTTGACCAATATTCGAAATCAGTTTGGTGATGACTATGTAAAGGATTTAGCTATTGATTCAGATACTTCAACGGTTTGGATAAATAATTATAAAAGACCAGATGTAGATTCCATTGATATAAATATTATTGGCAGTATTACCTGTGCTTTGAAAAAATTGCCTATACCTCAATTTATTGGTAGTAATAGTTGGGTTTTGGCACCAGAAAAAACTAAAAGTGGAAAAGTAATACTGGCAAACGATCCCCATGTTGGTTTTGCCCAGCCCTCTGTTTGGTACGAAGCTCATATGAGTACCCCTAAATATGAAAAATACGGGTACCATTTTGCGGGCATACCTTTCCCAGTATTGGCCCATGATAGAAATTTGGCCTTTGGCCTAACAATGTTTGAAAATGATGACATTGATTTTTACTTTGAAGAAACTCACCCAACTGACAGCACAAAGTATAAAACCGAAACAGGATGGAAAGAGTATGAGGTTATAAGTAAGAACATTAAGGTTAAAGATAGTGGTGACATCACTTTTACTTATAAGAAGACAAGGCACGGTCCTATATTGAACAATATTGCAAAACAAATCAAAGGAGAACGCCCAATTGCTATGTCATGGATTTATACCCAGGTGGAGAACGAGGTAATAGATGGACTATATGGTATGGGCCATGCCGAAAACATAGATGAATTTGAAGCAGAATTACCCAAAGTGCACGCACCGGGCTTGAATGTAATGTATGGTGATGCAGCCGGAAATGTTGCATGGTGGGCCACTGCAAAACTGTACCAAATGCCTGACAGCATCTCCACCAAATTTGTCCTTGATGGAACCACGGGGAAAGAAGAGCGTCTGGACTACCTTGATTTTTCAGAGAATCCAAGTGCAATCAACCCACCTTGGAATTATGTGTATTCAGCCAATAACCAGCCAGATTCTATTGCTGGAAGGTTGTACCCAGGGTATTATTTACCAGAAAATAGAGCTAGAAGAATCGTACAGCTGCTGGATTCAAAAAGTGATTGGGACAAAGAATCCACATCAGAAATGATACTCGATGTCACTTCAACTGTGAACCCAGCTTTGGTTACAGAGTTGATAAAACTTCTAGATGTTACCAACTTATCCGAAGAGCAATTGGTGCAAGTAGATGCACTCAAGAATTGGAATGGGGAGTATACGCTTGAGAATACAAATGCAGTACTTTATCATAGGTGTGAGTATTATGTTTTAAAAAATACTTTTGAAGATGAATTGGGGGAAGAACAATTCAATCAATTTTTGAGCACACATTTACTTAAACGGCACATAGCTAAAGGAACTAGTATGGAATCTGGTAAATGGTGGGATAATGTCCACACAAAAGATATAGTCGAAACTAGGGATGATATTGTATTAAAATCTTTTGCAGATGCATGGTATTCCTTGATAAATGACTTTGGTGCAGATCCAACCCAATGGACTTGGGAAAAAGTACATACTTTGGAACATGAGCATCCCATAGGCAAAGTGGAATCATTACGAAAGTTTTTTAACGTAGGCCCTTATCCGGTGCATGGTACTAGGGAAGTAATCAATAATATGGCGTTTCCTTATGATAGCACAGGTTTTTATAAGGTCAATTCAGGCCCATCAACACGTCGTATCATAGATTTTTCAGATATAGAAAATAGCATTAGTATTCTACCCACTGGTCAATCCGGAAATCCTTTCAGCAAACACTATAAAGATCAAGCCGAATTGTTTGTCAATGGTAAGTTTAGAAAAATGATGATGAACAGACAGGAAATTGAAAGTAGCGCTGAATCCGTGTTGATATTTTCTAAAGAATAGCCTAAGTGGAACCGAATGTTTAAGAACTATATCTCATATGTTCTTTATGATAGTATAATTATCAGAAATTTATGTTAGTTCTTATGGATTTTCTATTTTTTTGCGCTTCAATAGGTTTAATGATTATAAATAGTATTTTAGTTTAGCTAATTTAAATAAGAATTGTCTTACCCCGGGCACAACCTAACGTAAATTATGATTTGTTTTCCCAAGAATTTTTTAGTGACCGTTCTGGTCTTTGGTGGCTTTATCTTAGGCTACGGCCAAGATGTAGCGCAAGTAAAATATTATAATTTTTTTGACCAACAGGTCGGTGTTGAGAACACGGGACTGTATCAAGGAATTGTGTATGCAGAGCAGTACAGAACAATTAATGAAAAAACCCAATTCTTTAAAAATCGGGACTTTCTTAAAGGTAGTGTCTGTTATGACGGACAGTGCTATTACGACCTGGATTTAAAGTATAACGTCTATGAAGACGAAGTTTTGATGAGGTTAATTACCAAAGCAGGAGGGGGTACAATTAAGTTGTTTAAAGATCATGTAGATAGCTTTGAAATTACTGGAAGCAATTTTATTAAAATTCTTCCAAAAGATGCACCTTCTTTGAATGCTTATGGTTTTTATGAAGTTGCCTTTAGTAATTCACGGTTTACTTTATACACCAAACACGTGAAGAAAAATTTTGAAAGAAAGGATAGGAAATCACTCTATTACGAATTTTTGGAAGGTCAAAGTGAGCATGTCCTTCTTTATAACAATACATATACCATTGTTAATTCCAAGAAAGACATAGTGGAATTATTCCCAACACAAAAAAAGGAAATCGATAAATTCTACAATGTGGCAAGATCACTAAGAAAATCAAACCCAGATGGTTTTCAGGTCAGTCTAATGAAACGCATTGAAATACTATTATCCCGAACCGAAAACCAATCAGGAGAATGAAAAAACTTTTTACCATCATCATGCTTCTTGTAAGCATGCAGTACGCCGTTGCACAAGAAGAAATCCCTAAAATTTCAGTTTCATTTACCAATGTAGATGTGGCGCGGGCACTTGAAATGATTGAGAGCAAAACCGACTATAAATTCTACTATTTGGATGAGTGGCTGGAAAATGTAAAGGTTACGGGTAATTTTCAAGATACTCAGGTAAGCCTAATATTAGATGATTTGTTCAAAAATACCGTGCTGAACTTTTATATTTCAGACGATAAAAAGATATTTCTGATGCAAAACAATCAGATTTATGACTCCCTACCGGATGATTTTTTTGGAGCGCAAGAAGATCAACTTACGGATGAAGAAGCAGGATATGAACAATTAAAAGACCTGGGACCTTTATTTGTTAACTCAAATGATGGTGCAAATAGAGGGTTGGAGGTTGTAAAAATTGGTAGAGAAAACAGGAACAATAGAAGAAGGACCTTCACATTGAGCGGCAAGATAGTTAATGCCAAAGGTCAACCAATACCAGACTTGGCTTTAATTATAAAAGGTAAAGATATTGGAACTTCAACCAATGCAAGTGGAAATTACACTGTAGAGCTTCCTGTTGGCGAGAACATTATTGAAACACGAGGACTTGGTATACAAGACTCCAGGACCAAAGTGATTTTATATAACGATGGAGTTTTTAACTTTCAATTGGATGAAAGTGTTGAGGCATTGGATGAGGTAGTATTGCAGGCCAATCGAGACCGAAATGTAGAAGCAGCTTTAACTGGGGTAACCCTTATTGAAGTTGAAAAAATAAAGAACATCCCCTTGGTTTTGGGAGAAAGAGACATACTCAAGGCTGCGGTAACATTGCCAGGTATTACCACGGCGGGTGAAGGCGCAGCTGGTTTTAATGTAAGAGGTGGAAGAACGGACCAAAACCTAATTTTATTGGATAATGGAGTTATCTATAATCCTTCACACTTTTTTGGAATCTTTTCTGCTATTAACCCTTTTAGTACGGGGTCAGCGGAAATTTACAAGGGAAATATTCCTGCCGAATACGGTGGTAGACTTTCCTCTGTTTTTGATATTACCACAAAGGATGGTAATACCGAGAAATTTGCAGGTGAAGCCTCCATTGGACCTGTAACGAGCAATATTGTTCTTGAAACACCTATAGTTAAGGATAAATCAGCTTTACTGGTTGGAGGTAGAGCTACATATTCAGATTGGATATTACGTTCCCTGGATGACGAACAATTAAACAATAGTACAGCTTCGTTTTTTGATGTGGTTGCAAAATATAACCATACCATAAATGAAAACAATGAGATAAAGGCAACTGGGTATTTTAGCCGTGATGCTTTTAGCATTACTTCAGATTCCATATTTGATTATAGCAACAGATTGGTTTCTTTGAAATGGGACCATAAATTCAGCGAAAAGACAACGGGAAGCCTTATTCTTTCTAATAGTGAATACAAATTTGGAATTGAGTTTGATGGCGAATCCAATGATGATTTTGATTTAGGGTATAAGAATAATGAAACTGAGGTTAAAATAAAGATGAAATACCTTCATAGTGATAAACATAAATTTGATTACGGTATATCTAGCAAACTTTATGTGGTGGACCCGGGAGATATTGTGCCATTAGGGGCCCAGTCAGATGTCTCTTCTTTGACCATACCTCAAGAACGGGGTCTGGAATCGGCAGTTTTTATATCTGATAGTTATGAGGTAAATAAAAAGTTGCTCATAGATATGGGGCTTCGGTTTTCATTTTATGCTGCTCTCGGAGCTTCATCCCAGCGAATTTATCAGGATAACGCACCACTCAATAGCGGTACTCTGGTAGAGACCCAAGAGTTTGATAAAAATGAAGTGATAGAAACGTATGGAGGTCCAGAGGTGCGCCTTTCTGCAAGATATTTCATAAAGCCAGACTTATCAATAAAGGCAAGTCTTAATAATGCCTATCAGTACATACATACATTATCCAACAATACCACGGTATCACCAACAGATACTTGGAAACTATCGGATATAAATATTGAGCCTCAAGAAGCGTATCAGGCATCCTTGGGGTTGTATAAGAATTTTGAAGGCAACAAATATGAATTAAGCGTTGAAGGGTACTACAAACAACAAAAAAACTTACTGGATTATAAGGTAGGTGCCCAGTTATTGCTTAATGAAGCCATAGAGACCGAGGTACTACAAGGGGATGGAAAAGCCTATGGAGTAGAATTTCTATTAAAGAAAAGCGAAGGAAAATTAAATGGTTGGTTAGGCTATACCTATTCACGTTCCTTTGTAAAACTGGATAGTGAGTTTAATGAAGAGCGGGTAAACAATGGAGACTTTTTTCCGTCAAACTTTGATAAGCCTCATGATATAAGTGTAGTTGCCAACTATAAGTTCACCAGAAGGTTTAGCGCATCCGCAAATTTTGTGTATCAGACAGGAAGACCCGTTACTTTCCCTATAGGAAGCTTTTCTTTCAATAATTCAGAGTTTGTTTTTTACAGTGACAGGAACAAGTTCAGAATCCCTGATTATTATCGATTGGATTTGAGCTTTAACATGGAAGGAAATCATAAGATTAAAAAGTTTGCACATAGTTTTTGGAGCTTTTCAATCTATAACGTACTGGGGAGAAATAACCCATATTCTGTATTCTTTGTAACACAAGATGGGGATATAAAAGCATTTCAAAGCTCTATTTTCTCAATCCCAGTGCCTACTATAACCTATAATTTTAAGTTTTAAATGTATGAAACTACTAAAAAAACATTTTTGCTTTTTAGTAGTCATCAGCATTGTTTTGCTATTTATTGGATGCGTTGAGGAATTTATTCCAAAAGCAGGTGAATTTAATGACATTCTTGTAGTTGAGGCTACAGTAACCAATGAAATGAAACATCACAAGATTTATTTGAATAGGACATATTCTTTTGAAGATGAGATTGCGCTTGCGGAAACCAATGCGCAGGTTATGATTCTTGAAGATTCAAACAACCAGCATATGTTTGAAGAATCGGAACCAGGAGTTTACACGTCAATCAATGCGTTCAATGTTGTTCCAGGGGCTAATTATCAACTAAAGATTACCATGCAAGATGGCAGTTCGTTTAGTTCTGATCAAATGACCTTGCCCCAGGGTTCAGCAATAGATAGTTTGTATACGGAACGTATTGTAAACGATTTTGGTGAAGAGGGCATGGGAATTTATGTAGATAATACCAATGCTCAAGAAGGTTCAAAAAACTTTCGATATGAATATATAGAAACCTATAAGGTCATAGCGCCAGATTGGAATTCAGTTGCACTGGTCAATGTACCGCAACCCGTATGCCCCATGGTAATAAAAGAAGGTAGAGAGCGGGAGGAACGTGTATGTTATACTTCAAAGAGTTCCAATGGAATCATATTGGCCAGTACGGATAGTTTTGATGAAAACAGGTTGAAGCGGTTTCTTGTTCGTTTTGTTAACCGGGATAATTACATTTTATCCCATCGCTATAGCATTTTGGTAAAACAATATGCGCAAAGCAATGCCGCACATTGCTTTTATGAAGCACTTAAAGAATTTTCAAGTTCAGAAAGCCTTTTTTCAGAAACACAACCAGGATTTTTAGAAGGAAACCTGCATTCCGATTCTGATAGGAACAAACAAGTACTGGGGTATTTTGATGTATCCACAGTTTCCGAAAAAAGGATTTATTTCGATTATGAAGATTACTTTCCTGGTGAAGAGCTTCCTCCATATGCAGATCCATGTCAAAGATCCATGCCAAAAGTGGCTGCAGGGCATAGTTCGGAACCTAGGTGTATTCTTCCGGTACTTGTGGAGATGGATTTAATACGATATGTAACGGACAATCCAAATTACACGGGCCCTCAATCGGAAGGAGGCCCTTATATAACAGTTCCCCGCGTGTGTGGAGATTGTACGGTTCTAGGCTCAACTGAGATTCCAACATTTTGGGAAGAATGAAAAGAACAAACATCACATATAAGCTTTTATCCTTTGGCGTAGTGCTGAGTTTCACCTTAGAGGGGTGCATAGAAGAATTTGATGCGGAGTTCGAGGATTTTGAAAGTGCTATCGTTGTAGAAGCCACCATCACCAATGAGATGGAACGGCAGCAGGTGTTTTTAAGCCGTACTTACAAGTTTGAAGAAGAAGGACCAACGGCTGAAATCAATGCACAAGTAAGGATAACAGAAGGAGGTAACACCTATACACTGCAAGAAACAGAACCTGGGGTTTACGTTTCTGAACAGCCATTTGCTGCGCAACCAAATACAGCATATCAATTGTTGATTGAAACTCAAAATGGCAGAACATATAGCTCCAATGAAATGACATTGACGGATACCGCTCAAATAGATAATCTAAGCGCAGAACGCATAACCAATGATTTTGGTGAAGATGGGTTAGCTATTTTGGTGGATAGTTTTGATGCAACTGGAAATTCCAAAAACTTTAGATATGAATTTTCAGAGACCTATAAAGTTATAGCTCCTGAGTGGAATGCTTTTGACCTAAAGAGCACTGGAATAGATTGTGGGGTGGATGTAATTCCAAAAATGGAACAAAACCAGGTTTGTTTTGCCTCCAATGTTTCTAATGATATCATTTTGGCCAGCACAGCCAATTTTGATGAAAATAGGATAAGTAAGTTTATGGTGCAATTTGTAAGTGGAAATAACTATATCATCTCCTATAGGTATAGTGTGGAGGTTACCCAATATATATTGTCAAACGAGGCATTTTCATATTTTGAGGCCTTAGACCAATTTTCAAGCACAGAAAGCCTTTTTTCTGAAAGCCAGCCAGGCTTTTTGATAGGCAATGTTTTTTCAGATGACAGCCCAGATGAAAAAGTACTTGGCTTTTTTGACGTAAGTACTGTTTCTAAAAAAAGAATTTTTCTCAACTATGATGACTTTTATCCAGGAGAAGATTTACCACCATATGTAAATCCTTGTTTGGAAATAGCACCTAAATTAATTAGCCAAGGCGGAGCTAGATGTATTCTAAGTGCGTTGGTAGATGCAAATCAAGTTAGTTATTCCAATATAAATGATGACCCTCCTTTTGAAGAAGGTCCATATCTGGTAATACCTCGAGAATGTGGGGATTGCACAGTTTTAGGAAGTAATGAGCAACCTGATTTTTGGATAGAATGAACAGAAGAAACAACATATTCATGTTTGTGGTTGCTTCATTCCCGATGATGTCTGTTTGTTCTTGTATAGAACCCTTTGAGACAACTTTTGAGGACTTTGAAAGTGCTATAGTTGTAGAAGCAACTATCACCAACAAGCTTGAAAGGCAACGTGTGTTTTTGACACGGACTTTTGAGTTTGAAGAAGACGGGCCATCCCCTGAGACCAATGCAAATGTTAGAGTAGAAGGTGGCGGCGAGGTTTTTATTTTTCAAGAAAGTACCCCTGGGTTGTATTTGTCGGTACAGGCTTTTGCGGCTCAAGCCAAAACCGATTATCAATTACATATTGAAACTCAAAACGGAAGATTGTATAGTTCAGACCAGATGGCATTTTCCCAAGCTACACAAATAGATGATTTACGGGCAGAACGCATAACAAATGATTTAGGGGAAGATGGCGTAGCTATTTTTGTAGATAGTTTTGATGCTAATGGGATTTCTGTAAACTATCGTTATCAGTATGAAGAAACCTTTAAGGTGATTGCACCTTTTTGGACACCAAGAAATTTAGAGACTGCAAGTCCGGAAGAGGCTACTGAACCCTGTGATGTGAAGATTATACCAGATCAAGAATCTGAGGAGACCTGTTTTGCAACTGATTTTTCAAATACAATAATTCAAACAAGCACTGGCGATCTATCAGAAGACAGATTAAGTAATTTCATGGTTCGTTTTATTAATAGGAATAATTACATCATATCACATCGCTATAGTGTTTTAGTAAGGCAGTTTGTTCAGTCTAATGCAGCGTTTACATTTTATGAAACGCTAAATGAATTTTCAGGTAATGATAGCTTTTTTTCTGAAACGCAACCAGGATTCCTAGAGGGAAACATTTCTTCAGATACAAATAGAGATGAAAAAGTATTGGGTTATTTTGATGTGGCACCTGTGTCAGAAAGACGCATATTCTTCAATTATGAAGATTTGTTTTCCGGGGAAGAACTTCCTCCATATGTTAACCCGTGTCAGCCAATTGCCCCAGTTATATCAAGAGGTGACCCCCCAGTATGTGTTTTGAGTAATTTGGTAGAGAATAATACGGTCAGGCTTTTGATTGAGAATGACAACCCAAATCTGGCTCAAATGGAGGGACCCTATTTTGTGGTACCCAGAATCTGTGGAGATTGTACTGAAATTGGTAAAGCGGAAACACCTGATTTTTGGATAGAATGAACAAAGGAAGAAACATAGTAAAACTTACTGCGACCTCATTTTTAATGGTGTCCGTTTGTTCCTGTATTGAACCTTTTGAGGCTAAATTCGAAGATTTTGAAAGTGTTTTGGTAGTGGAGGCCACCATTACGGATCAGCTTGAACAACAGCGCGTATTTTTAACGCGGACTTTTGAATTTGATGATGATGCCCCTTTTCCAGAATCCAATGCAAATGTTAGTGTTGAGGGAGGCGGTAATGTTTTTGTCTTTCAAGAGAGTGTTCCTGGTTTGTACTTATCAACCCAAGCTTTTGCCGCTCAGCCTAATATCAACTACCAATTGCGTATTGAAACTAAAAATGGAAGCTCATATAATTCACAACAAATGACGTTGACTCAAGCAACGCAAATAGATGACCTGCGTGCTGAACGTATTTCTAACAATCTGGGAGAAGATGGTGTAACTATTGTGGTGGACAGTTTTGATTCAACCGGAAATTCAGTTAACTATCTATATCAATATGAGGAAACCTATAAAATTATAGCTCCAGATTGGGCTCCTTTGGATTATGTAATTCGGAATCAAGAGGGTGTAGATATGTTAGAACTGATTCCAAGAAGTCTGGATGAAAGAATCTGTTATACTACGGATGTCTCAAACTCGATTATACTGGCAAATACTACAAATTTGAGCGAAGATAGAGTGTCCAATTATATGGTAAGGTTCATAGGCAGTAGTAATTACATTCTATCTCATCGCTATAGTATTTTGGTTAAACAGTTTGTATTGTCTAATGCCGCCTACACTTTTTATGAGAGGCTAAATCAGTTTTCGGAAAACGAAAGTCTTTTTTCAGAGAACCAGCCTGGTTTTTTGGAAGGGAATATTTTATCAGAGGATACTAGGGAAAAAGTATTGGGTTTTTTTAGTGTGAGCAGTGTATCAGAAAAACGAATATTCTTTAATTACGATGATTTATTTCCAGATGAAAGATTACCGGAATATGTGAATCCATGCAGACCTGTTGGAGTTGGGACAGGTTTATTGGAGCAAGTAAGAGCGGGTGTGGTAAAATATTTTGGAACCATTGTGAATAATGTTACAGGAGAAGTTGAAACTGCAGTAGTGCCTAGGGTATGTGGGGATTGTACCGTATTGGGATCTTCTGAAATACCAGAATTTTGGATAGAATAATTATGATTAGAAATAGACATTTTCTTTTAGTTGCGATATATTCAACATTGTTGATGACCTCCTGTATTGAAACCTTTGAAGCCACTTTTGAAGACTTTGAAAGTGCCATAGTTGTAGAAGCAACTATTACAGATAAACTGGAACAACAACGAGTGTTTTTGACCCGTACTTTTGAATTTGAAGATGATGGCCCGTCTCCGGAAACCAATGCAAGTGTTAGGGTAGAGGGTGGCGGTAATACTTTCGTTTTTCAAGAAAGTACGCCAGGTTTATACATATCTACCCAGGCTTTTGCAGCTGAACCTAACACAGATTATCAGTTACGTATTGATACTCAAAACGGGAGGTCATATAGCTCAGAACAAATGACGTTGCCCCAAGCTACACAAATAGATGATTTAAGGGTAGAACGCGTTACCAATGATTTAGGAGAAGAAGGAGTGGCTATTTTGGTAGATAGTTTTGATCCTGCAGGAAATTCGGTAAATTATAGGTATCAGTATGAGGAAACCTTTAAAATAATTGCCCCGTTCTGGACACCCAATGATTTGGAAAGGACACCTGCAGGGATTGCTACCGAAATTTGCCAAGTAAGTATCATTCCCGACGAAAGATCTGAAGAAACTTGTTTTGACACTGATTTTTCAAATACAATAATTCAAACAAGTACTAAAGATTTAGCAGAGGATAGGGTAAGCAATTTCATGGTTCGCTTTATCAGTAGAGAAAATTATATCATTTCACACAGATATAGCATATTGGTCCGTCAATTCGTCCAGTCTAACGAAGCATTTACATTTTATGAGACACTGAATGAATTTTCAGGGAATGAAAGTTTTTTTTCAGAAACGCAACCAGGGTTCCTAGAAGGAAACATTTCTTCTGATACCGATACTGATGAAAAAGTACTGGGTTATTTTGATGTTGCATCTGTAGCTGAACAGCGATTATTTTTTAATTATTCAGACCTGTTTCCTGGAGAAGAGCTTCCACCATATGTGGATCCCTGTAATTTAAGTGCTCCTCCATTTAGAACTCCTGGAAATCCTCCAAGATGTATTTTAGCTGTTCAAACGGACCTTGGTTTAGTCAGTTATGCAGGCAATAACGATAGTGCAGGACAGAATGAAGGCCCATATTTTGTTGCGCCAAATGTATGCGGAGATTGTTCTGAAATTGGTAAAGTAGAAGTTCCTGAGTTTTGGATTGAAGAGTAATTATTTATATGACAATAATAATGATGATGGATTTTTTAATCATTTTTAAAAATAGATTTTTGGTTGTTTTGGCCGGCGTATTACTTTACGGTTGTATTGACCCATTTGATGCTGTATTTGTCGATTTTGAAAGTGCAGTTGTAATTGAGGCCACTATAACGGATGAAATGAAACAACAACAGATTTTTTTGTCCAGAAGCTATGAGTTCGAGGATGAAGGCCCTTCTGCGGAACCTAATGCAACGGTAAGCGTTAGCGACGGCACGGGTAATACATTTTCTTTTGAGGATACTGGGAATGGTGTCTATGTTTCTACACAAGCCTTTGCCGCAGAACCGGGCAAAGAATATCAACTTTCCGTGACAACTCAGGATGGCAGAAGTTATGGATCGGAGGTAACAGAAATAACATCCTCAACAACTCTTGATGAAATAAAGGCCGAAAGGATAACAAATGATGATGGAGTAGATGGTATGGCCATTTTAGCGGACAGTTTTGATCCTTCAGGAAATGCCAAGAATTATCGATATGAGTACCAGGAGACGTATCGCATTATTGCTCCTACTTGGACTCCTACCTCGTTAGTTGGAGAACCTGGTGGAGGTTGCGCATTGCTCAAAGTACCGAATACAACAGATGATGAAGTATGTTACACAACAGATTTTTCCAATAGAATTATTATTACTTCTACAGAAGATCTAGCAGAGGATAGGGTGAGCAATTTTATGGTACGATTCATTAGTAGGGACAACTATATAATTTCACATAGATATAGTATTTTGGTAAGACAATTTGTTCAATCAAATGAGGCTTTTACTTTTTTTGAAACACTTAATGAGCTTTCAGGTTCGGAAAGTCTGTTTTCGCAAACACAACCTGGTTTTTTGCAAGGAAATGTATTCTCAAATGACAATAGAGATGAGCGTGTACTTGGTTTTTTTGATGTGAGTTCGGTTTCAGAAAAACGTATTTTTTTCAATTTTGATGATTTTTATCCAGGGGAGCCACTGCCTCCATACATAGAATCATGTAGATTTAGTTCTCCGCCTATAGCTTCTCCTGCAGGGTGTGTGTTACGCCCACTTATTGAGAGTGGTGCGGGGATATATGCAGGTGATAATGGGGAGCCTTTAGATGGTGAAGGACCTTTTTTTGTTGTACCTAGAGTATGCGGGGATTGTAACGTTTTGGGAGCTACAGAAATTCCAGATTTTTGGATTGAATGATAAAAAAGATGAGAACATATAGTCTATTGATGATTATTGCAACAGCATGGCTGTTCAATGGCTGTATTGACCCTTTTGAAGTAAATTTCGTTGACTTTGAAAGTGCATTGGTCATAGAGGCTACTATTACCGATCAGTTGAAGCCACAACAAGTTGTGCTCACAAGAACCTATGAGTTTGAAGAAGATGGTCCTTCTGCCGAATCCAATGCAAATGTAAGTGTAAGTGATAGTGCGGGGAACACGTTCAATTTTCAAGATACTGGCAATGGGGTCTATGTTTCTACACAGGCCTTTGCGGCCCAATCAGGAATGGCTTATCAGCTTTCCGTAACAACTCAGGACGGCAGAAGTTATCAATCAAGCACTACTCAGTTAACCCCGGCAGCTACAATTGATGATATCAGGGCAGAAAGAATAACAAATGATAATGGGGAAGACGGAATGGCCATTTTTCTGGATAGTTTTGACCCTTCAGGAAATGCCAAGAATTATCGTTATGAGTATGAAGAAACCTATAGGATAATCGCTCCAGAATGGAACCCTCGATCCTTAATAGGGGACCCTGCTGGAGGCTGTGGCGTGCTTAAAATACCAAACAGTACAGATGAAGAAGTATGTTATAGAACTGATTTGTCAAATGCTATAATACTTACTTCTACAGAAGATTTAGAGGAAGACCGAGTAGCTAACTTTATGGTGCGTTTCATTAACAGGAACAATTATATCATTTCACATAGATATAGTATTTTGGTAAGACAGTTTGTACAGTCCAATGAAGCGTATACCTTTTTTGAAACACTCAACGAACTTTCGGGTTCAGAGAGCTTATTTTCGCAGACGCAACCTGGTTTTTTACAGGGTAATGTTTTTTCAAATGAAAATAGAGATGAGCGCGTGCTTGGTTTTTTTGATGTAAGCTCGGTTTCAGAAAAACGTATTTTCTTCAATTTTGATGATTTTTATCCGGGTGAATCTTTACCACCGTATGTAGAACCTTGCCAACCAAGTGCTCCACCACTTGTTAATCCTAGTGGGATCTGTGTCTTGCGACCAATTATAGACAGCGGTGCAGGAATATACTGGGGAGATAATGAACCACCTGGGCAAAACGAGGGACCTTTCTTTATTGTGCGTCGTATTTGTGGCGATTGCAAGGTGCTAGGGTCTCCGGAAGTACCTGATTTTTGGATAGAATGAATAGAGGAACATCTAAATACCGACAAGTGTGGGTCATTTTAATGACATGCTCCCTAATGGGTTGTGTTGAGCCCTTTAATACCGAGTTTGAGGATTTTGAGGATGCTTTTGTTGTGGATGCCACTATAACGGATGAAATGAAACGACAAGAGATTCTATTGACCAGAACATATAGACTTCAGGATGACGACACGCCCAACGAAGTTGGTGCAAGGATTATGGTAAAGGATGACATAGGGAACGAATTTCTTTTTGAGGAAGCAGATTTTGGCAGATATGTCTCCAATGTTACTTTTGCAGCGGTTCCAGACAGGGATTATCAATTGTATATTACGGCAAGAAATGGTAGAGAATATTGTTCAACAACAATGCAATTACCACAAGAAAGTACCTTAGACAGCCTTTATGCCAATCGTATAATCAATGATTTTGGAGAAGAGGGAATGGGTATATTTGTAAATACTTCTAATCCATTAGGTGATTCAAACTTTTACAGGTATGAATATGAAGAGACTTATAAGGTCATAGCTCCCAGATGGAATAAGAAAGAATTAGAGGTTGTAGATGAAAGTGATGGAACAACTTCGATAATACTTGTTCCAAGATCTTTGGATGAACGGGTGTGCTACCCTAAAAATGTTTCAAATCGCTTTATTTTAACTGATACTGATGACTTCGATACGGGAACAGTAGATAATTTTATGATTAAGTTTATCGAGCAAAATAATTTTATAACCATACATCGATACAGCATTTTGGTACGGCAGTTTGTACATTCCATGGAAACCTATAATTTTTTGGAAACCTTAAATGCATTTTCTATTTCTGAAAGCTTGTTTTCTGAGACCCAACCAGGTTTTTTAGAAGGCAATATAGCTGCAGAAGATAATTCTACTGAAAAAGTACTTGGTTTCTTTGATGTAGCTGCTGTATCAGAAAAACGTATTTTTTTTGGCTATCGCGATTTCTTTCCAACAGAAAGAATTCCTGACTATATTGAACCCTGCATAGAGAATGCACCCAGAAATGGGGTTACAGATTTGATTCGCTGGGACTTGATAAAATATATTAAAGATAATGAAGGGGAGTTTCCAAATGGTGGACCCTACATTACTGTTCCACAGGTTTGTGGAGATTGCACCATATTAGGCACATCAGAAGTGCCAGATTTTTGGATAGAATAAAACAGAATTATGAAAAAACTTACAATTACAATCATTTTATTGGCTCTTGTTTCCTTGGGTCTAAAAGCTCAATCAACAGCAAATGTCAACTTGACGAACATTCCACAGGAAAGTGTTTATCTGCATTACAATGAATCTTTCTTGTTCTCTGGAGAACATCTGTTGTATAAGTTTTATAGCTTGGATAATGTCAATAGAAAACTCAGTAGCATCAGTAAAATGGGTTATGTTGCTTTAGTAGACAAAGAGGGAAATGCAGTTTTTAAACATAAAGTACGCCTCACAGGTGGTTCGGGCTATGGCAATTTTTTTGTACCTACTTCCGTTCCCACAGGTAGTTATAGGTTATTAGGCTATTCGGAATGGATGAAAAACTTTGGGAAAGAACATTTCTTTCAATCAGATATCTATATTGTTAATCCGTACCAAGCCACTCCGGATTCTTATTTGGAGCAACCAATAGACTCCTTACAAGCAGTTGTTTCCAAAAAGAGCACTCTCATGCCGCTAAATACAAATGTACCCGAAGTTAACAGTTCCTTTGTCAGTTTGACTATTGACAAACCTACAGCAGGGAAAAGGGAAAAAATGGTATTGAATGTTTCTGGTATAGATGCTGCTGCCAATAATGGCAGTTATGCTATTTCCGTGAGAAAAATAGACTCTTTTTCGGCACCTGCTCAATTAACTTCAGGTACATTTTATAAAGAGTTGCTTAAAAAAGGTTCCACAGGCGTTAAGACAGGAATTGATGCTAAAATACCTGAGTTAAGGGGTGAAACGATTACTGGGGTAATTAGAAATAAAGAAACAAAACTTCCAGTTAAGGATAAAAGAATATCCTTGTCATTACCTGGTGATAAGTATTTGCTCAAAGTGGCCAATTCTGACGACGACGGGAGATTTAGATTCATCGTTGATAGAGAATATGACAATGCAACAGCTGCTATTCAAGTTTTGTCAGATGATTGGGATCTTTATGAAATCAGTATGGATGAAGAAAAAATTGATTCCGAAGGAATGGAGTTTACAGATTTTGTTCTTACCAAAGAAATGAAAGACTATATGCTTGAAAAAAGCATTCAAAACCAAATAGAGAATGCTTATCAAGAAGTTAAGGCTGATGCTATTACCCCTGCAAGCCATGTGCAGCCTTTTTATAGAAAATTTACAACAGTTTATGATTTAGATGATTATACAAGATTCAATAGTATACCAGAAACTATAGTTGAGGTTGTAGATCAAGTTGGGATTAGGAAATTGGATAATGGCAACCGAGTTTTTGAAGTTAGACCAGAAATTGGCTATACAGATGCTAGTCTTTTACCAATGGTTTTTGTTGATGGTCTTTTTATTAAGAAGCACGAAGATTTTATGGATTATAGTGCCAAGAAGATCAAAACAATAAGCTTTTCAAGAGATAAGGTTATTTTAGGGTCACAGTTGTTTCAAGGTATTATCTCTTTTAAAACAATTGAGGGTGGTTTTTACGATGATTTTTTTACTCCCCATATTGTGAATGTGGAACTGTTTAAACCGCAATCCAATAAGGAATATTTCTCACAGGAGTATTCAGATGAAGGAAAGCAAGATCGTGTCCCCGATTTTAGACATCAATTGCTTTGGGTTCCTAAATTGGATATATCTAATGGAAAAAAAGAAGTAACATTTTACACATCTGATGTAGCTGGGGATTATGAGTTGGTTCTAGAAGGGTTTACGTCAACTGGAAAGCCGGTATCCGTCAAAAAGAAAATTGTGGTTAGATAGGATTAAATACATTGCGCATCTTATCTAATATGATTTTTCTTTTAAACCTATATGCTCGTAAAAGTTTATGGCAGTGCGGTTTTTGGTGTTGAAGCTACAACAATAACCGTAGAAGTAAATGTGAACAAAGGAATAGGTTACCACTTGGTAGGCCTTCCAGATAATGCTATAAAAGAAAGTAATTATCGTATTGCGGCAGCACTTCAAAACAATGGTTATAAAATCCCTGGGAAGAAAGTCACCATCAATATGGCTCCGGCCGATTTACGAAAGGAAGGTTCTGCCTATGACCTAACTTTGGCCTTGGGAATACTTGCAGCTTCCAATCAAATACAGTCCAAGGATATAGATAAGTATTTAATTATGGGCGAATTGTCATTAGATGGCGGGCTACAGCCTATAAGAGGCGCATTGCCTATTGCCATAAAAGCGCAAGAGGATGGTTTTAAAGGATTTATACTGCCAAAGGAAAATGCAAAAGAAGCTGCCATTGTTGGGGATTTAGAAGTTTATGGGGTTGAAAACATTATAGAGGTAATAGATTATTTTGATACTGATAAACCTATAGAGCAAACCAAGGTAAATACAAGAGAAGAGTTTTTTAAGTGTTTAAACTTTCCAGAATTCGATTTTTCAGATGTAAAGGGACAAGAAAGTATAAAACGTTGTATGGAAATTGCTGCAGCGGGAGGGCACAACATTATTTTAATTGGACCACCAGGAGCAGGAAAGACCATGTTGGCCAAACGATTGCCATCTATCCTGCCACCAATGACCTTATATGAAGCATTGGAAACCACAAAAATTCATAGTGTAGTTGGTAAAGTGAAGAACATGGGATTAATGAGTCAACGCCCTTTTAGAAACCCACATCATACCATTAGCAGCGCTGCTTTAGTGGGAGGGGGAAGTTATCCTCAACCTGGAGAAATTTCTTTATCTCACAATGGCGTTTTGTTTTTGGATGAACTTCCGGAGTTTGAACGGCGTGTGTTGGAGGTGATGCGGCAACCCATGGAGGATAGGGAAGTAACCATTGCAAGAGCAAAATTTACGGTAACCTATCCCAGTAGTTTTATGTTGGTTGCTAGCATGAATCCCAGTCCTAGCGGATATTTTAATGACCCTAATGCTCCTGTAACCTCATCACCAATGGAGATGCAGCGATATTTGGGTAAAATTTCAGGTCCTTTATTGGACAGGATCGATATTCATATTGAAGTCACTCCAGTACCTTTTGAAAAGTTATCGGATGAAAGAAAAGGGGAGAGTAGTGTTGAAATTCGAAAAAGAGTAATAGTTGCACGGGATGTTCAAACGAAAAGATTTTCCAATTTAGAACAGGTGCATTACAATGCACAAATGAATACCAAACAGATCAGGGAGTTTTGCGTTTTGGACAAGGCTTCCAAAGAATTGCTCAAAAACGCTATGGAGCGATTGAATCTTTCAGCCAGAGCGTATGACAGAATTCTAAAAGTAGCAAGAACAATAGCTGATTTAGAGAATACCGAGAATATATTGGTTAATCATATATCAGAAGCAATTCAATACCGAAGTCTAGATAGGGAAGGGTGGTTGGGGTAGATAGAACTATGCCATCACCTTCTTCAATGCTTGAATAAAAACCTCCATTTCCTGCATGGTTCCAGTACTTATCCGAGCCCAATTGTACATGGGAGGGAAAGGCCTTCCTATAAGTACATTTTCCTTTTTCATGGCAGCATTAATTTCGTGGATATCTCTACCTGTTTTAAAAAACACAAAATTAGTATGTGATGGCATGTATTCTAGGCCCATTTCTGAAAAACGGCTGTATAAATAGTTTTTAGCCTCAGTATTTTTTAACAAGCTAAACTTATAGAAATCATCATCTTTCAGTGCCATTTTAGCAGCTTCAATGGCCAATATATTTGTGTTGGCCATTACACTGGATTTTAATCTATCCGCAATGTCAGGCCTTGCAACAAGATAACCAATGCGAAGTCCGGCCATACCATAAACTTTAGAAAAAGTTTTGGAAACAATAATATTACGTCCTTTTTTAACCAATTCCACCATGGAAGGGTAGTCGGGTTCTGTAATGAAATCATAGTAGGCCTCATCACTAAATATCATGGCTTTGTTGTCCATTGATGTACAAAAATCCGATAACTCAGATTTGTTCAACAAAGTACCAGTAGGATTATTGGGGTTACAGATAAAAATAAGGCCAGTTCTATTATTAACCCTTTTGGCCATTGCTTCAAGATCATGCTCCATATTCGCATTTACGGGTACTCTATGTACATGTGCTCCAAAATTCTCTGCATATCTCAACATGGCTTGAAAGGTAGGATCAGCTGCAATGATTTCTCTACCACCAAGACCATATGTAAGTCCTGTTGCATGGAGTCCTTCTGTAGAACCTCCAGTGACAACAATATGATTTTTGGGCACACCTTCTTTTTCTGCAATCATTTCAACCAGTTCTGACAATGCCTTAAAGGGGTAACGACATGCTACATCAAAAGCTTGGGTAATAGCTGTCCTAACCTCTTTGGAAGGTCCAAAGGGATTTTCATTGGAATTTAGTTTTACTACACCATCTACCTTAAAAGGCCTTGCCTCAAAATCTCTAGCGATAGTGTCTAATGGCCCTAAAAGAGCAAAACCACTTGATAATCCTACGATCTTAAGCCAATGTCTTCTATCTATATTTTTCATATCCAACGAATTATGGTCAAAAAGGTACAAAAAATAAATAATTGGCAGCCCTTACAGCAATATCGAATAATAAGAAAATTAGGCTTAATTAAAGGAGGTGGATAGCGTGATACTCATGTTTTTTTAAGATATGACGAAGCTCCACTTCATGCTAAAACAAACACTCTTGAACAAGCTTTTAAGTGACATTATACCAAAATGGCTGGAACTAGGTATCGTAAGTTTAGTATTACAGATAAAAGAGAGTAGCATTGTAAATATTTTTTAAGTATTTCATTCTCAATTTCTTAAGTAAACTATAAAATTGACTCTAAAACATCAAAAATTAAGTTAATTCTTTCATTTTCTGTACTTTAAGAACAGCTTTACTCTACTTTTGCACCCGTTTTCTGAAAAAGAGTATAATATGCAATGTGTGGAATTGAACCCCGTAGGAAATTTTGATCCATGGGAACAGGATAAGATAGATGAATTACTGCACCAAGAGATAACCCATTCACTTGGGGAACGATTGGTGTTTGAAAATGAAAGTGTAAAACTTTGGGATTTACATCTTGACCCAGGAGCGCGCATACCGTTTAGAAACCATAATGCCAATTATAGTTGGGTTTGTACCACGGGAGGTCTAGCATTAACACGTCATGGAAATGGTAAAATAAACATGGTTAAACTAGACCCAGGAGATACAGAGTATTGGGAATTCAAGGGTAAAAAATACGTCAATGATTTAGAAAACATTGGCGAGGAGCCCATTATCATCAATATTTTGGAATACAAGGAAAACAATGTGGGGAAACAACTTCTATTTTCCGATTAAATTGCTTTTATGTTTGCCTTTAAACCGGTCACTATCCCTAAGATATTCTCTACCGTATCTTCTAAATAGTATTTTATTGCTAAATGCGGAATTCTTACTGTTGTAAATCCATTCTTAAAAGAGTGCATAGCTTCTTCTAAGTCATTTATTGCCTGTTCGTGGGTAATCATGTTATAATCATTGTCAATTTCAATGTTAAGTTTTACCCTAGATATTGCAATATCCACAGATTTTTTTCCATCCCACCATTCTAACATAGGATTGGCGCCAGCAACTTTTAGTGCGTAAAAAAGTTGAATGGCCTCAACAGAGGTATTATTATCTAGAATGATTTTTTTAATTAGTCGGGTATGTCTCTCACAGAGTTCAACGCCTAAAGAACCCATGGATTCTTTATGCTGTTGATACCCGATAGCTTTATCACAGTCCTTACACTTCATGAGTATCGGTCAAGTTTAGGTCAATTATTTGATTTGGGACTATTATAACTTTGACATTTTCATATTCGTATAAAAAATCGATGTAAAGCATCCCATTTTTAGATGAAATGCATTTTTTTGGATGAAATGCACTGTTTGGGATAAAACCCTTTAATTTGAAGAACGGAAAACAACAAGGAATATGTTTAAGAAAATAGGGCCAGGGGTATTAGTTGCAGCAGCTTTTGTTGGGCCTGGTACAATAACCGTATGCACTTTAGCAGGAGTTCGGTTTGGCTATACGCTTATTTGGGCAGTATTATTGTCCATTTTAGCTACAATAATACTTCAAGAAATGGCCGGTAGGATAGGGGTAGTGTCGCAGAATGGTCTTGTGGATGTTATTAAAGATGAATTGAAAATTAAATGGATAAAAAATACAATAATTGGGATTGTTTTAGGAGCTATACTTGTTGGCAATGCGGCATATGAAGCTGGAAACATAGGCGGAGCTACGTTAGGACTGGAAGGTCTATTTGGACAGGGGTTTGCTTCTTTTTATCCGCTTTTAATTGGCGGTTTTGCATTTCTTCTTTTATGGTTCAGTAGCTATAAAACATTGGAAAAAGTCTTTGTTGGCCTTGTCGGTATTATGGGAGTTAGTTTTGTGGTCAGTGCAATTTTAACCGGACCTTCTGTATTCGAAATTTTAAAGGGTATGTTTATTCCAGGATTGCCAGAAGGGAGTTTGCTAACAGTAATTGCATTGGTTGGTACTACTGTAGTACCTTATAATCTGTTTTTACATGCATCCTTGGCTAAGGAAAAGTGGAAATCTAAAAGCGAGCTCAAGGCTGTAAAATGGGATACCATAATTTCAATTGCATTAGGAGGGTTAGTGTCCGTTGCAATACTCATTACTGCTTCAGCGGCTCCACTACAAGATGTTACCAATGTTATGGATATGGCAAAAGGTCTTGAGCCTTTGTTTGGGAAATCAGCTATTTACTTTATGGGTATTGGTCTTTTAGCTGCAGGAATTACCTCTGCAATAACCGCTCCGCTGGCTGCCGCTTTTGTGGCAAGTAGTTGTTTTGGCTGGGATGGAGGGATGAAAAACAAAAAATTCAAGTTAATATGGTCCGTAGTATTGTTTTTCGGTGTTTTTTTCTTGTCGTTTGATATAAAACCAATTCAGGTGATACAATTTGCCCAAGTAGCCAATGGAATCTTACTTCCCGTAATGGCCATGCTCTTGCTATGGATTGTAAACAAGAAAACTGTTATGGGGGTCCATAAGAATTCGCTCCTTCAAAATGTATTGGGATTTGTAATAGTTGGATTCGCTATTTTCTTGGGAGTAAAAAGCATACTGAAAGTAATTGGCTTGTTCTAGATGAAAAATTGGACCATTAACATTAACTGTGATGTAGGCGAGGGAGTAGGTAATGAAGCAGAACTACTGCCTTTAATTTGTACATGCAACATAGCTTGTGGAGGACATGCGGGTGATTTATCAAGTATGATGGAGGTAGTTAAGTTGGCAAGAAATTGCGATGTAAAAGTAGGAGCTCATCCCTCGTACCCAGATAGAACCAATTTTGGTAGGGAAGTGATGACGATTTCAGATTCAGAATTAAGAGAAAGTATATTAAACCAATTAAGAACATTTGAAGGAGTCCTTAAAAAAGAAACAGTACAACTTCATCATATTAAAGCCCATGGCGCTTTGTACAATGAGACCGCAAAGAATGATAAACTTGCTGAACTCTATCTGAATGCAATAAAGGAATATAGAAGTAAAGTCTATCTATATGTTCCATATGGGTCAATCATAGCAAGTATTGCAGCGGAAAAAGGGTTTAAATTGATGTATGAAGCTTTTGGGGATAGAAATTATAACAAGGACTTAAGTCTAGTATCAAGAAAACTTGATGATGCTCTTATCCAAGAACCAGAAAAAGTGTTACAGCACATTCTACCAATCATAAAAGAAGGAAACGTAAAAGTATCTACAGGTGAAAAAATAAAGATAAAAGCAGATACAATATGCATTCATGGAGATACCCCTTCAGCATTGAAAATATTGATGTATCTTTCTCAAGAATTACCCACATATAGGGTAGCGTTACAAAGGTGAAAAGTTACCCCATTAACATCAAACCGTATGGCCAGAGAGCAGTTCTTGTAGAATGGCCCAATAATGTGGATGAGTCCATATTAGAAGAGATCCTTCAATTAGTTGATTGTTTTAAAACGTTGAATTTGCCCGACTGGGAAATGTCCGCTGCATACAATTCATTAACATTGATTAATTCTAAAAAGGACATTGATTTCGAAACTATTGAAAAGCTAATTTTGGAATGCTATTCAAATCGAAAAGATTCTAAAATCAAAAATGAACGATTTTTATGGAGGATTCCCGTATGTTATGATTCCGAGTTCGGAATTGATATGGAAGAAGTCTCCAAAACACTGAAATTGTCCATTGAAGAACTCGTAGAACTTCATACCTCAAACAAATACACAGTTTATGGAATAGGTTTTTTACCTGGGTTTATGTATTTAGGAGGTTTGCCTACAGCATTGGAAATTCCAAGACGAAAAGAACCAAGGTTATGCGTTTCTAAAGGATCCGTAGGTCTGGCAAGTAAACAAACGGGTATTTATCCTCAGGATTCACCTGGAGGTTGGAACATTATTGGAAGTTGTCCAATTCCCATCTTTAACCCTAAACTGGAAAAGCCCTGTTTTGTTAATGTCGGAGATAAGATACAGTTCTATAAGATATCAAGAGCAGAATACGATTTGCGTAAGATTGAAGGCGAAGTTGGCATATACAAACCTGAAAAAATCTCTTTAAATGCTTAAGGTTTTAAAATCAGGATTTTTTACTAGTATACAAGACTTGGGAAGGCTTGGCTATAGAGATATAGGAGTTCCTATTTCTGGTGCAATGGATAGCCATTCGGTAAAGAAAGCGAATTTACTCTTGGACAATGAAGCAGACGCTGCGGTTATGGAGATTACGATGACGGGGCCTACCGTATTATTTGAATCCCCAACCTATATCTGTTTGTCGGGAGCATATTTGTCTCCTACATTAAATAATGAACCCATTGAAAACTATCAAGTCATTAAAGTTCTAAAAGGCGATATTCTTTCCTATGGTAAACTAGAGAATGGGTTTAGAAGTTATTTGGCTATAAAGGGAGGCTTTAGAACGACTAAAGTTTTAGGGAGTCGTTCCCAATATTTTCCAGTAACAAAAGGCAGATGCCTTAAAGACAGAAATGAAATTGATTATGAAGAAACGATTTCTTTTAACCCCATAATTTCAGAAATTAAAATGGAGAACCATTTTGATCTGGATTATTTGGAAGTTTATAAAGGGCCAGAATTCTCTATGTTATCAGACAACCAATTGGCTTCTCTTTTTTCAAAACCTTTTTCTGTATCGAAAGAAAATAACAGAATGGCATACCAACTTTCTGAACTTATTGAGGGCCATAAAAATTCTATGCTTACCTCTGGAACAATACCGGGAACCGTCCAGTTTACACCAGCTGGTAGATTAATCATTTTAATGAAAGATGGTCAAACAACAGGGGGATACCCTAGAATACTGCAGCTATCAGAAGCTTCCATAAATGTATTGGCACAAAAAAAGTTTGGAGATACTTTTTCCTTTAAACTTGTATAAAGCCTAGAGTTGTTTGTAAACTTCTTCAAATGGAATCCTAAAACGAGGGCCGTATACTCCTTTTTCATCGCGAACCCCGCAACCTATGACCATGTTTATTTCGGAACCTCGCGGTAAGTCTAATGCACGTTTAACCAATAAAGTGTCACTACCTTCCATTGGGCAAGTATCATAACCATTGGCAGCCATACTGATCATAAAATTTTGAGCAGCCAACCCCGCACTTTTATGTGCTACTATGCGCAT
The DNA here is from genome assembly GCF_021390195.1 of Flagellimonas sp. CMM7. NCBI lineage: Bacteria > Pseudomonadati > Bacteroidota > Flavobacteriia > Flavobacteriales > Flavobacteriaceae > Flagellimonas > Flagellimonas sp. CMM7. The sequence continues at coordinate 3,800,860 of NZ_CP090003.1, forward strand.
ATCAGACGCTCTAACTTGGCGGTAGGTGGGTTTGAAAAAACCTGCAACTTGAAAAATGAAATATTTCAACCATCCAAAAATCCCCAAAAAATCAAAATAAACAGAGGGAATAAGTTTTTTATAGTATGCCAGTGCAAACTTTTCTCTACGGGTGTATTCTTCTTTAGGCTTCTTTTCATAAGCTAATTCAAGAAAATCAAGATTGGCCTTTGCTCTTTTACGCCATAAATCTTTTCGAGTTACTACAACAATCATTTGTTGTGCAGTTTTAGCGGCATTTTGACCCAAACATGCCTTGGTCAATTTGTTTAAAACATCTTTTTTGGTAATATGATAAAATTCCCAAAGCTGCATATTGCTGCTGGTCGGCGCTAAAACGGCGTTTTCAATACATTGTCGCACCACATTGGCATCTAATTCAACATCACTTTTAAAAATTCGCACAGAACGTCTATGTTGTATAGCTTGGGTAACTGTTTTTTCCATATGGTTAAAGATACCCAAATGTAGTTTCAATTAAATATTTTTTGTATCATTGAATTGTGAAAACAAAAGATTTAATTAATAACGTGGTCATTATTATTCCAAACATGGAATGATACAGCTATGCTATTAATTTAAAAAGCCTGTATCAAAAACGATACAGGCTTTTTTTATGCGGTCAATAAAACTAAATGGATATAGGATTTTAAATCAGTATAACTAACTGAAAGACAATTGAATATGTAAATTTTTTTTTAAATGAATTTAGAACACCTTTAACTGTTAAAATTATTGAGTTTTTGAAACATCTATCTTTGATTATAAGAGTAAATTCAACAAAAAACCGGATTCGAAAGAAATATATTAATGGAATTGAATAAGTATAGTAAAAATGTTACCCAAGACCCAACACAACCTGCAGCGCAGGCTATGTTGCATGCCATAGGATTAACGGAAGAAGATTTAAAAAAACCGTTGGTAGGCATAGGAAGTACGGGCTATGAAGGCAATCCTTGCAACATGCACTTAAATGAGTTGTCTACTTATGTTAAAGAAGGTACGCAACAAGGGAATCTAGTGGGCCTAATTTTTAATACCATTGGTGTTAGTGATGGTATTTCCATGGGAACTTACGGTATGCGCTATTCACTTCCATCTAGAGATATTATTGCCGATTCTATGGAGACGGTTGTTCAGGCAATGAATTATGATGGGTTGGCAACTGTTGTCGGATGTGATAAGAATATGCCAGGAGCACTTATGGCCATGATTCGTTTAAATAGGCCTTCTGTTTTAGTATATGGAGGTACAATAGCATCAGGATGTTTAAAAGACAGAAAACTGGATGTGGTATCTGCATTTGAAGCTTGGGGAGAGAAAGTAGCGGGAACCATAAATGAAGCAGAATATAAAAGTGTAATTCAAAATGCATGCCCTGGAGCAGGTGCTTGTGGTGGAATGTATACAGCAAATACTATGGCTTCGGCCATTGAGGCTCTAGGAATGGCATTGCCTTACAATTCTTCAAACCCGGCGGTTGGTGACAAAAAGAAACAAGATTGTATTGATTCTGGAAAAGCGCTAAGACATTTGTTGGAAAATGATATCAAACCAAGCGATATCATCAGTAAAAAATCTTTGGAAAATGCAGTACGATTAATAACCATACTAGGTGGTTCTACAAATGCTGTACTTCATTTCTTGGCAATTGCAAAAGCGGCAGAAATCGATTTTGGATTGGCAGATTTCCAAAGGATTAGTGATACCACACCTTTCTTGGCAGATTTAAAACCAAGTGGTAAATATTTAATGGAAGACTTGCACCATGTGGGAGGAGTTCCTGCGGTTATGAAGTTCATGTTAAAGCATAATATGTTGCATGGAGATTGTCTTACAGTAACGGGAAAAACAGTAGCTGAAAATTTAGCCAATGTCCCTGATTTAACAGCAGGGCAAGAAGTTGTAAAAGATTTAGAAAACCCAATCAAAGAAACAGGACATCTTAGAATACTGCACGGTAACCTTGCCGTTGAAGGAGCAGTAGCAAAGATTACAGGTAAAGAAGGATTGCATTTTTCAGGACCCGCAAAGGTTTTTGAGGGTGAGTTTGATGCGAATGATGGTATCCGAGATGGATTGGTGAAAAAAGGAGATGTTGTGGTTATTAGGTATGAAGGACCAAAAGGAGGCCCAGGAATGCCGGAAATGCTAAAACCTACGGCAGCAATTATGGGAGTTGGACTGGGGAAGGATGTTGCTTTGATTACTGACGGAAGATTCTCTGGAGGCACCCATGGTTTTGTAGTAGGTCACATAGCCCCCGAAGCACAGGACGGTGGTGCTATAGGATTAGTGAAGGATGGAGATATTATTACCATTGATGCAGAGAAAAACAGTATTTCTATGGCTGTTTCAGATGAAGAATTGGCAAGTAGAAAGGAAAAATGGGTACAACCACCTTTAAAGGTTAAAAAAGGAAGTTTATACAAATATGCCAAAACGGTTTCATCAGCCTCGCAAGGTTGTGTAACTGATTTGATTTAATAATAATTAGGGATTTTAGGAGGAATTTAACCCTCCAGAATAGTACGCTTATGGAAACATTAAAGGCACAAAAGAAAGATTCTGAAAAAGGCACTGCTATGCGAATAAGTGGTGCTGAAGCTATAATACATTGTTTGTTGGCAGAAGGAGTGGATTTAATCTACGGATATCCAGGTGGAGCAATTATGCCCGTATATGATGAGCTATACAAGTTTCAGGATAAATTAACACATATCTTAACCAGACACGAACAAGGAGCTACCCATGCTGCGCAGGGTTATGCAAGAGTTAGCGGAAAAGTAGGAGTCGCTATGGCAACTTCAGGTCCTGGTGCCACAAATCTGGTCACTGGATTGGCAGATGCCCAAATAGACTCAACGCCAATGGTGTGCATAACTGGTCAAGTTCCCAGACATTTATTGGGTTCGGATGCCTTTCAGGAGACGGATATTGTTGGAATATCTACGCCAGTCACCAAATGGAACTATCAAGTTACCAAGGCTAGTGAGATTCCTGAGATTATAGCAAAGGCTTTTTACATTGCTAAATCTGGCAGACCAGGTCCGGTATTGATAGACATCACCAAGAATGCTCAGTTTGACGAATTGGATTTTACTTACGAAAAATGCAAGGGTGTTCGTAGTTATAAACCCGTTCCAGAACCAAACGTAAAAGCAATTGAGGCAGCTGCTGAGCTCATCAATAATGCAAAAAGACCCTATATAGTTTTTGGGCAAGGAGTAATATTAGGTGAGGCAGAAGACGAATTGAAAGCGTTGGTGGAAAAAGCTGGAATTCCAGCGGCTTGGACCATTTTAGGGCTGTCAGCAATGGACACTGATCATCCGCTAAATGTAGGTATGGTAGGAATGCATGGTAACTATGGCCCAAATGTATTGACCAATGAATGTGATTTACTTATTGCTATAGGAATGCGCTTTGATGATAGGGTAACAGGTAGTTTGGACACTTATGCCAAACAAGCAAAAGTGATTCATTTTGAAATTGACCCTGCGGAAATCAATAAAAATGTGAAAGCTGACGTGGCTGTTTTAGGAAACGCTAAACAGACCTTGGATTTATTACTTCCTTTGGTCAATAAAAATGAGCATGCCACATGGAAGGCTGAGTTTGATAAGAGATATCAAATCGAATACGATACTGTAATCAAAGATGATGTGACACCTACAAAAGAGGGGCTTACAATGGGTGAGGTTATTGAGCAAATCAATATTTCCTCAAAACATAAGGCTGTCATCGTTACAGATGTGGGGCAGCACCAAATGATTGCCTGCAGATATGCCAAGTTTAAACAATCCAAGAGCAATATAACTTCTGGAGGATTGGGAACTATGGGGTTTGCATTACCAGCGGCAATAGGTGCCAAAATGGGAGCAATGGACCGCGAAGTGGTTGCTGTTATTGGAGATGGTGGTTATCAAATGACAATTCAAGAGCTGGGAGTGATCTTTCAACATAATGTTCCGGTTAAAATTGTAGTATTGAACAACGACCATTTAGGTATGGTACGGCAGTGGCAAGAGCTTTTCTTTGAAAGTAGATATGCTTCAACGGTAATGGTAAACCCTGATTTTGTGAAAATTGCAGAGGGCTATCATATTAAATCGAGAAGAGTTGTGGAGCGCTCAGAATTAAAAGAAGCAGTTGCAGAGATGATAGCATCCAAAGACCCTTACTTTTTGGAAGTAAAGGTTGAGAAAGAAGACAATGTGTTTCCAATGATTCCTTCAGGAGCTTCTGTTTCAGATATCAGACTCAAGTAAGATGAATCAAGCCAATATTTTAGATACACCACAAGTGTACCCTGAATTACTTGTCAAGTGCAAGGAAGTAGGATTTACCATGCCTTCGGATATGTACATTGGGACATTTCTGAAAACATTGATTTCTTCTAAACCAAATGGCCGTTTTTTAGAATTGGGAACTGGGATGAGTTTATCTCTGGCATGGATGTTAGAAGGAATGGACAGGAATTCAGAGTTAATAAGCATTGATAATGATAATGAACTTATTGAAATAGCAAGGCACTTTTTTAAAGAAGAGGAGAGACTCCAACTAATTTGTGCTGATGGAGATAAGTGGTTGCCTCAATACAAGGGAGAAAGATTCGATTTAATCTTTGCAGATGCATGGCCGGGAAAGTATAGCTGTTTGGATGAAGTGTTGAAACTGGTTAAGGTTGGAGGCTTTTATGTGATTGATGATATGCGGAAACAAACCAATTGGCCTGCGGGTCACGAACACAATGCATCTTCATTAATCGAAGTATTGGAAGCAAAGGAAGATTTTACAATTACAAAAATGGACTGGTCAACGGGAGTAGTAGTTGCCGTGAAAACAAAATAGGTATGGAAAAGCAATGGTACACCATCTCGGTTTATTCAGAGAACAATGTTGGATTATTAAATAGAATATCGGGAATATTCTTAAAGAGACACATTAATATAGAAAGTTTAAATGTCTCTAAATCAGAAATAGAGAATGTTTCTAAATTTACTATAGTTGTAGTTGCTCCAGAGGATTGGGTGAGAAAAATAGTAGGTCAGATAGAGAAGCAAGTAGAAGTGATAAAAGCTTACTATCACACAGATGATGAAACCATTTATCAAGAATCTGCCTTGTTTAAGATAGCATCAGATCTATTGTTTGATGAAAGACAGATTCAGAACATTATCAAAGAAAGCAATTCACAAATTGTAACCGTGGCCAGGGACTTTTTTGTTTTGGCCAAAACAGGACGCCGTCATGAAATTGATGAAATGCATGATGCTCTAGAACCATACGGAATTATGCAATTTGTCCGCTCAGGTAGAATTGCAGTAAGTAAGGCTACAATGCCAATAACAAGTATTTTAGAAGAATTTCAAAATCAATAAATAGCACAAAATCAAAAACTAAAAATGACAAATTATTTTAATACGCTATCACTACGGGATAAATTGGAACAGTTGGGAAAATGCAGATTCATGGATTCCAGTGAATTTGCTGATGGTGTTACTGCGTTGAAAGGAAAGAAAATTGTAATTGTAGGCTGTGGTGCCCAAGGCTTAAACCAAGGCTTGAATATGAGGGATTCGGGGCTGGATATTTCGTATACCTTAAGGGAAGCTGCAATTAAAGAGCAAAGGCAATCCTATAAAAATGCCAAAGAGAATAACTTTAATGTAGGTACCTATGAAGAATTGATTCCTTCTGCTGATTTGGTTATCAATCTTACACCAGATAAGCAACATACCAATGTTGTTAGCATGGTAATGCCTTTAATGAAAAATGGGGCTACACTTTCCTATTCCCATGGGTTTAACATTGTAGAAGAAGGAATGCAGATTAGAAAAGACCTTACTGTAATTATGGTTGCACCTAAGAGCCCTGGTTCTGAGGTTCGCGAAGAATACAAGAGAGGTTTTGGAGTGCCTACCTTGATTGCGGTACACCCAGAAAACGACCCTGAAGGTAAAGGGTTGGCACAAGCAAAAGCATATGCTGCTGGCACAGGTGGGCATAAAGCGGGAGTATTGGAGTCTTCTTTTGTTGCAGAAGTAAAATCAGATTTAATGGGAGAGCAAACCATTCTTTGTGGATTATTGCAAACAGGTTCCATTTTGTCTTTTGATAAGATGTTGGAGAAAGGAATTGATGCGGGATATGCTTCAAAATTGATTCAGTATGGATGGGAAACCATTACCGAAGGATTAAAACATGGAGGAATCACCAATATGATGGATAGATTGTCCAACCCTGCCAAAATAAAAGCTTTTGATTTGGCCGAAGAATTAAAGGAAATTATGCGTCCTTTATTTCAAAAGCATATGGACGATATTATGAGCGGTCATTTTTCTAAGACTATGATGGAAGATTGGGCCAATGATGATAAGAATTTATTGGATTGGAGATCAGCGACTGGTGAAACATCTTTTGAAAAAACTCCTGCAAGCGCAGATGCAATATCAGAACAAGAATTCTATGACAATGGGGTGTTAATGGTGGCTTTTGTGAAGTCAGGAGTTGAGTTGGCTTTTGAAACTATGACTGAATCTGGAATTATAGATGAATCAGCCTACTACGAATCTTTGCATGAGACACCTTTGATTGCTAATACTATAGCACGTAAAAAATTGTTCGAAATGAATCGTGTAATATCCGATACAGCGGAATATGGTTGTTATTTATTTGACCATGCCTGTAAGCCTTTATTGTCAGATTTCATGAAAACGGTCGACACTGATATCATTGGCAAAAAGTATGGTGATGGAAAAGATAATGGTGTTGACAATGTTAAACTTATTGCGGTGAACAAGGCTTTGCGTGAACACCCTGTCGAAATTGTAGGTACAAGATTGAGAGAATCAATGACAGCTATGAAACCCATAGCTTAGATTTGAGTTTCAGTTAAATTGGGAACCAATAACCAGATGAAAGAAACGGCAGCTACATATTTTCCGCAGATAGCTGATATTTATGAGGCTGCCGATATCATTAAGCAGGTTGCGGGTGAAACTCCCTTGCAGCAAAGTATTCGTTACTCAAAGAAGTATGATGCCAACATTCTGCTCAAGAGAGAGGATTTACAACGTGTAAGAAGTTATAAGATCCGCGGTGCTTTTAATAAGATAAGCTCTCTTACCAAGGAAGAGCTAAAAAATGGTGTGGTTTGCGCCAGTGCGGGAAACCATGCACAGGGAGTTGCATTTGCTTGCAACCACTTAGGGGTTAAAGGAACCATTTTTATGCCTGCGGTTACTCCAAAACAAAAGATAGACCAAACCAGAATGTTTGGTGGGGACTGGATAAAAGTGGTGTTGGAAGGGGATACTTTTGATGATTCCCAAAAGGCGGCTAAGTTGTTTTGCAACGAACATGATAAAACCTTTGTTCATCCTTTTGATGATACCAAAACAATAGAAGGCCAGGCTACTATTGGATTGGAGCTATTAAACCAATCAGAAAAACCAATAGATTACGTTTTTGTTGCTGTAGGTGGGGGAGGATTGGCATCTGGACTATGTGGTACGTTTCAAGCGCTATCTCCCAAAACCAAAATCATTGGTATAGAACCCGAAGGTGCTCCCTCTATGAAAACGTCCATGGAAAAAGGAGAATTGATTGAACTGCCTCAAATTGATAAGTTTATCGATGGTGCAGCGGTTCAGAAAGTTGGGCAATACACTTTTCCTATTTGTAGAGACTATCTGCACAAGATGGAAACTGTTCCAGAAGGAAAGGTATGTCAGACTATTTTGGATTTATACAACAGAGATGCCATTGTGGTTGAACCGGCCGGAGCTTTAACCATTACTGCCTTAGATGATTTTAAAGACGAAATAAAAGACAAAACGGTGGTGTGTATTGTTAGTGGCAGTAACAACGACATTACACGTACAGCAGAGATAAAGGAAAGAGCTTTGTTGTATAGTAATTTAAAACATTATTTCATCATTCGTTTTCCGCAACGCCCAGGAGCGTTAAAAGAATTTGTAGCAGATATTTTGGGGCCAGATGATGATATCACGCATTTTGAATATTCTAAAAAATCGAGCAGGGAAAATGCACCTGCAATTGTTGGGATTGAATTAAAGTCTTCTGAAGATTTGAAACCATTGATCAAACGAATGAAAATCAATAATTTTTTTGGAGATTATCTCAATAACAAACCAGATCTTTTTCAATATTTGGTATAATCGATATAACAATTTTAAAATCTTTTCTGATAAAGGTTGAACTAAAACGTTTTCGTAGTTAAACCGTTGAAAATAAAGAGGTTTTAAGCCATTTTTGTATTAGCTTCGTGTGAAATTTAAGCTAATAAACAGTGTTAACTATAAATTAAAAGCATAGGATTATGCCAGTTAAAACAGCAATACCTGAAGAATTCCAAATTACATCAAAAATACATCAAAAGACCTATTTGGTAAATGGTGAATTAAAGGAGTGGGAAGGGAACAATACTACAGTAATATCAACAATCTCTTCTACAGAAGAATACGCACATACCGTTTTAGGAAGCATTCCAGATATGGGGGAAACTGAAGCATTAGAAGCTTTGGATGCAGCAGTGGGAGCTTATAATCAAGGTCAGGGTGTCTGGCCAACCATGAAGGTAAAAGACCGTATTGAATGTATGGAGTCTTTTGTAAAAAAAATGGAGGGGAAGAGAGAGGAGGTGGTAAAGCTCTTAATGTGGGAAATTGGAAAATCATTGCCAGACTCGCAAAAGGAATTTGATCGTACCGTTGAATACATTTATGATACCATTGAGGATTATAAAAAACTAGATCGCGATTCTGCAAAGTTTCAAAAACATGATGGCGTATATGCTCATATCCGAAGAGGACCATTGGGTGTGGTTTTATGCCTAGGACCATACAATTACCCTTTAAATGAAACCTTTGCATTATTGATTCCCGCAATCATTATGGGAAACACCACAGTTTTTAAGCCAGCCAAGCATGGAGTCTTATTAATAACCCCGCTGTTGGATGCTTTTCAGAGCAGTTTTCCAAAAGGCGTTGTTAATATTTTGTTTGGAAGGGGTAGAGCGGTAGCGGCTCCTATTATGAAAACAGGTAAGGTAGACGTATTGGCTTTGATTGGAAACAGCAAATCTGCCAATGCTTTACAAGACCAACATCCAAAAAGTAACCGATTGAGATTAGTGTTGGGACTTGAGGCTAAAAACCCAGCTATTATTTTGCCAGATGCAGATTTGGATTTAACCATAAATGAATGTTTGGCCGGAACACTTTCGTTTAACGGGCAACGTTGTACCGCATTAAAAGTGGTTTATGTACATGAAGATGTAAAAGATGAATTCTTAAAACGGTTCTCAGAAAAAGTTGACGCATTAAAATTTGGGAACCCATGGGATGATGGTGTTAAATTAACACCCTTGCCAGAACCTGGAAAACCGGCTTACATTCAAGAATTATTGGATGATGCCAAAGGTAAAGGGGCCAAAATAAAAAATAAAAAAGGTGGAAAACAATCAGATAATTATATCTGGCCAGCAGTTTTATACCCCGTCTCCAAAGACATGAGAGTGTATGAAGAAGAGCAATTTGGACCTATTATTCCCGTGGTTTCTTTTAAAGATATAGAAGAGCCGTTGGATGATATGGCTGAGTCTAATTATGGTCAACAGGTAAGCTTGTTTGGAAAAGATGTGTATACCTTATCACCTTTGATTGATACGCTTGCTAATTTGGTCTGTAGAGTTAATTTGAACAGTTCTTGTCAAAGAGGCCCAGATGTTTACCCGTTTACCGGGAGAAAGGATTCTGCTCAATCTACTTTAAGTGTTCATGATGCATTACGGTCTTTCTCCATCCGGACTTTTGTTGCGTTTAAGGATAATGAACTGAACAATGAAACCATTGAGCAATTGTTGGAAGCAAAAGTGAGCAATTTTCTGAGTACCGATTATATTTTGTAGTAGTCTTTTGGAAGGTGCTCAGGAATCGGGAATGGTAATTATTTCATATTTCCAATTCTTTTTTATTTTATGACCTTTTAAGAGGTTTGGTGGTTTTATACCTCCATAGATAAAAGTAGCGGCAGGTATGGATAATAGAATTGCAGCTGAATTTTGAGTGATAACATAAATAAGAAACCCCACTGTAAGTGCCGTAGCAGCATTATAATAGAAAAATCCACTAATAATAATAGAAGCAAGCAGAGGATTCCGTTTCAGTTTTATAATTTCATCGATTGCTACTTTTCTATGTTTTATGAGAATATAGTTTTTGTCCAAAATTGCAAACCTACCCGATAAGCGTTCTCCATTTTTAGTCTTTAGTCTTATCCGTTTATGTTCTTTTATAATTATTTGTTTTTGTAGGGTAGAATTTGTGATTTTGAGAGCTTTGTTTTGTGAAAAAGTTATAATAGTAAAAAGCAAGCTAAATAATAGAAAATGTATTTTCATTTTTAAAGTTTCTGATAAAAAAACGAACATATAATATGTCCTAATTACAATCTCCAATACAAGGTTCTGCACCCTCATAATCACTATCCGTTATTTGAAAAAGGAATTTGTCTTTACCGATTGAGACATAGTCCGTGTCTCTTAATAAATTTCTGTTGGCTGGATTGAAAGCAGGAACTCCCGTTTGCATGAATTCAATTGTGTACGTTGCTTTTTTTTCTTTATTGAAAATTACAGTTATAGAATCTGCTTCAAGAGATGCTACAGGATTATCTATTAGTTGCTCCTTTGCAAGGTCATCCCAAGGTCCTCCGCTTCTAGTAAGCACTGAGCCTTCCAATTGGTTGGATGTATTTAATAAAGTCTCATTATACCTGCTGGGTTCGCCATTTTTATAGAATTGCAGGACAATTTGAAAAGAAGAGCTGTTTTGAATAACATATTGCCTATCAAACATGGGAGCCTCGGGACCACAAGCCAGAATTAAAAATAGTAGGGTAATTAGAGTTGTGTTTTTCATAGTATTATAAATAAGTTAGTTAGGTCAATTATTAACCCCAACCTTAATGGTACTTTTCTATTTTTCCCTCTAACAACTCATCTTAGGCTTTTGTCTTTTCAGGAATACCTGGCTTTTTAGGATAATACCCTTCTTTGTGGCAGGGGAGAATTAAAAATATTGGAAGAACAAAAAATGGCAAACGGATTTTGCAGCCTTGTTTCATATTGTAGCATAGGTTTGGTTAAACAATAGGGGCGCTGCTGTAAATCCAAATTGAACTGTATCCTATGAAACTAGGAAAAGCTTACATTTTTAACTTTAAGAATTGATGAATAGACTGTTTGAATTGATAAATCTGGAGGTGTGAGAAAAATATTTTTCTAGAGATCAAATAAAAAAGGGGGCATTTTTAACAAAATGCCCCCTTTTTTTTATTCCTAATGTATTTTTATAAATTCTCAGCCAACCAGTCTCCAACTTCACTGGTTTTATAAGCTTTTCCACCTTCGGAAAGATCTTCAGTGACAACACCTTCAGCTAAGGACTTATTTACTACAGTTCTTATTGCTTCAGCTTCATTCTTTAAATCAAAATCTTCAAAAAGCATAGCTGCGGATAAAACAGTAGCCAACGGATTGGCAATATCCTTATCTGCGGCCTGTGGATAAGATCCATGGATAGGCTCATACAATTTGGATTTCTCTCCTACAGATGCAGAAGGCATTAATCCCATAGAACCTGAAATTACAGAAGCTTCATCAGTTAGAATATCACCAAAAAGGTTTTCGGTAATAATAACATCATAGTCGCTTGGCCATTGCACCAAGCGCATGGCAACGGCATCAACAAATTCATAAGAAACTTCTACCTCAGGATAGTCCTTCTCCATAGCCTGTACCGTTTCTCTCCAGAGACGGGAAGATTCCAATACGTTGGCCTTATCAACACAACAAAGCCTTTTTGAGCGACCCATGGCCATTTCAAAACCCTTTTTTGCCAAACGCTGAATCTCAGCACGGGTATACGTCATAGTATCAAAAGCGGTATTGCCATTGTCTTTTCTACCTCTTTCACCAAAATAAACACCTCCCGTTAACTCTCTTAGTATAATCAGGTCGGTACCCTCAATACGTTCTCTTTTTAAGGGAGACTTATCGATTAATGAAGGAAAGGTAAACGTAGGTCTAACATTAGCGAAAAGTCCTAGTTTTTGCCTCATTTTAAGCAAACCTTGTTCTGGACGTACTTTCGCAGAAGGGTCATTGTCAAAACGAGGATGGCCAATGGCACCAAATAACACAGCGTCCGCTGCATCGCATATGGCATGGGTTTCTTCTGGATAAGGTTCCCCGACCGCATCAATAGCTGCAGCACCAGTTAGTGCCGGCGTCCAGTTTATTTCATGATTAAATTTCGTAGCGACTGCATTAGATACTTTTACAGCTTGATCTATTACTTCGGGACCAATTCCATCTCCTGCCAATAAGGCTATATTTAATTTCATATATACTTTTTATAGGTTGGTTTCTCAAATTAAATTGAGCATTTTTTCTGTAGCTTTTATGGCAGATACCGTTTGATCGGAATCTAAACCTCTGGTGGTAAAATCGTTTTCTTTGGTTCGCCAAGTAATTATAGTCTCACAAAGTGCATCAGATGTACTCCCGGGAGGTATGCGAACAGCATAATCCACCAATTTTGGTAACTCTAGTTTTTCTTTTTGATATACTTTATGAAGCGCATTTATAAAAGCATCGAACTGCCCATCACCCTGGGCATTTTCCTCATAAGACTTTCCATCAATTTCAATGGAAAGGGTAGTGGAGGGTTTTAAACCTTTTGAATGGGTCAACACATAAGATTTTACAAAAACTCGTTGTTGATGTAATTCACTGTTTAAAACATCAGAAATAATGTACGGTAAGTCATCTTTGGTAACCCTTTCCTTTTTGTCCCCCAGCTCTATAATGCGTTCCGTTACTTTTTTAAGCTCATCATCATTAAGTGTTAACCCTAACTCTTGAAGATTCTTTTGAATATTTGACTTACCTGATGTTTTTCCTAAAGCATATTTGCGTTTTCTGCCAAATCGTTCAGGTAATAAATCATTAAAGTAAAGGTTCTTTTTACTATCTCCATCAGCATGTATTCCAGCTGTTTGAGTAAAAACATTATCTCCGACTATAGGTTTGTTGTCAGGAATGCCAAAACCTGTAAACGCCGAAACCAATTTACTCACCTTATATAGTGATGATTCCTTTACTCCGATAGAAATTTCGGGCAAAAAATCATTGATTACCGCAACGGCACTTGCTAAAGGTGCGTTGCCCGCGCGTTCCCCCATACCGTTAACAGTTAGGTGTAATCCATGGCAACCTGCTTTTAAAGCTTCCATGATATTGGCAACACTTAGATCATAGTCATTATGGCCATGAAAATCAAAATGTGAATTTGGATATCTCTTAATAATTTGCCCTAAAAAATCTGCGGTTTCATGATAGGTAAGTATGCCCAAAGTATCAGGAAGAAGTATCCGTTTTATGGGCAGACCGGTAAGGAAATCTAAAAATTGAAGTACATATTCTGGTGAATTCCGCATTCCATTGCTCCAATCTTCCAAATACACATTGGTTTCAATACCCAAAGCTTGAGCTTTGGTCACTACCGCTTCAATTTCCTTAAAATGTTGCTCCGGTGTTTTCTTTAATTGATGGGTAAGGTGGTTCAAAGAACCTTTGGTCAATAAGTTTTGCACTTTTGCCCCGGTTTCCACCATCCAGTCCAGTGAAACACCTTTATCCACAAATGTCAACACTTCAACAGCAGATAGGTAACCCGCTGTTTTTGCCCAATCCGTAATACTTTTAACTGCTTTAAATTCCCCTTCTGAGACTCTGGCTGATGCAACCTCAATACGGTCCACTTTGAGTTCTTCCAATAGCAGTTTGGCCAGTGTAAGCTTTTCTGATGAAGAAAAGGACACACCCGATGTTTGTTCACCATCCCTAAGGGTGGTATCCATTATTTCAATGGTACGTGTTTTCATTTTGGTTATAGTGATCTGCCTATAAACAAGCTATGTTAGAGCGAAGTATCTTCCGCGAACTCTTGTATTTCTTTTTTGATGTTCAGGAGGTAATCAATGTCATCAAAACCATTTAACATGTTTTCCTTTTTATACTCATTGATAACAAAACTTTCGCTTTCACTGGTTTCCAGAATGGTGATGGTTTGTTCAGAAAGATTGATTTCCATCTCGGTATTGGGGTCTTTTTCGATTGCAGTGAATATTTTGTCCAAAAACTCTGGACTTACTTGTACTGGTAAAACACCTATATTTAAACAGTTGTTTCTAAATATATCAGCAAAAAAACTAGATACCACGCAGCGGAACCCATAGTCATAAACAGCCCATGCGGCATGCTCCCTAGAAGAACCGGAACCAAAGTTTTTACCTCCAACCAATATTTTCCCTTTATAAATAGGGTTATTTAATACAAATTGTTCTTTGGGCGTATTGTCTGGGTTGTATCTCCAGTCTCTGAACAAGTTGTCTCCAAAACCTTTTCGTTCTGTAGCTTTTAAGAATCGAGCTGGGATAATTTGATCAGTATCCACATTTTCTATTGGTAATGGGACTGCTGAACTTTTAAGTATGTTGAATTTATCGTAAGCCATTTTGTGTTCTTTTGATTTAAGCGATTACTTCCTCCATTAATTCTCGTGGGTCCGTTACTTTTCCAGTAACCGCTGCCGCTGCTGCAACTAGTGGACTGGCCAACAGTGTTCGGGAACCTGGACCTTGTCTTCCCTCAAAATTTCTGTTTGATGTGCTCACAGCATATTTGCCTGCAGGAATTTTATCGTCGTTCATTGCTAAACATGCGGAACATCCTGGTTCTCTTAGTTCAAAACCTGCCTCGTGCAAAACATCAAGTATCCCTTCAGTCTTAATATCTTCCTCTACGCGGTGCGAACCAGGAACCAGCCATGCGGTGACATTATCTGCTTTTTTTCTACCCTTAATTATAGAGGCAAATGCTCTAAAGTCTTCAATTCTACCGTTGGTACAACTTCCTAAGAACACGAAATCTATGGGTTTTCCAATCATGGAATCACCTTCATTAAAAGACATATATTCCAATGATTTTTTATAAGTGGCATTCCCACCTTCTACAGTGTCGGCATGTGGAATTCCATTTTGAATTCCGATACCCATTCCAGGGTTTGTGCCATACGTGATCATTGGTTCTATTTCAGAAGCATCAAACGAAATCTCTTTGTCAAAAACGGCATCTTCATCGGAATAAAGCGTCTGCCAATAATCCATGGCTTTATCCCATGCTGCACCTTTTGGCGTATATTCTCTTCCTTTTATATACTCAAAGGTTTTCTCATCCGGAGCTATCATTCCTCCTCGGGCTCCCATTTCTATGCTCAAATTGCATACCGTCATCCGCCCTTCCATAGACATATCTCTAAAGACTTGCCCTGAATATTCAACAAAATATCCGGTTGCACCAGAGGTAGTAAGCTTCGAAATAATAAAAAGAGCAACGTCTTTGGGCGTTACACCTATGTTTAAATCTCCATCTATATTAATACGCATACTTTTTGCCTTGGGCTGCATAATACATTGGGTGGAAAGAACCATTTCAACCTCGCTGGTTCCAATTCCAAAAGCTATGGCACCAAATGCTCCGTGCGTAGAAGTATGGGAATCTCCACAAACAATAGTTGCCCCAGGAACGGTAATTCCGTTTTCGGGGCCAATAACATGAACAATTCCGTTTTTCTCATGACCAAGACCCCAATAAGGAATATTGTGAGCTTTGGAATTTTCTTCCAAGGCCTTTAACTGATTTGCAGATAGCTTATCCTTAACGGGCAAGTGCTGATTAAGCGTTGGGGTGTTATGGTCTGCTGTGGCAAAAGTGCGTTCTGGATATAGTACTTTAATACCTCTATTCTTAAGTCCTAAAAAAGCTACAGGACTTGTTACTTCATGTACCAAATGTCTATCAATAAAAATCACATCAGGGCCGTTTTTAATGCGTTGCACTGTATGCGAATCCCATACCTTATCAAATAGTGTCTTACTCATAGTTGTGTTCAATAATTATAAGCTGGTAAATTTAAAATATGAAAAAAAAAAGCTTGGTATTTAGTTGTGAAAATTACGATGTTCAAGCTTGGTTTTAAAACGGATTTTCTACTTTACGTGTGATTTTTGTGGATTTCAAACAAAAGTTGTCTCAATTGTTATCCAGTTGACAATGATTCAATCCGAGGTAATTTTAAGAAATCATTGTTCAAAGGAAATTCCCGATAAAAGTTTACTTTACGATTAAGAAATACGATATAATTTAAGTATTGATTTTGAAGATATTATACTTAATCTATTGAAATTTAACATGTTTCAATCTAATTTAACATTGCTGTAACGCTATGGAAACAATACGCGCTCTACTTTAGAGGATCGACCTAAAAGTTTATTCATTAACAAATCAAAAACGAACAAATGAAAAAAAGTTACTCGGCCGTTTCGGCCATGATTCTTATTGCAGTTTTTTTTATTTCCAATAGTACTTTTGCACAGCTAGATTTCTTGCCACGTGGCAGCCAAATGGCAAAAATATCTCAGCGTATTGGAAATACGGATGTTACTATTGTTTATTCTAGACCTAGCGTAAATGATAGAGAAGTATGGGGAACGTTGGTACCTTATGGTATGAACAACCTAGGATTTGGTACTGCTGCTGAATCTCCATGGCGTGCGGGAGCCAATGAGAATACTATTTTTAAAACTTCAGATGACCTAACAATTGGTGGAAAAACACTACCCGCTGGAAAATACGGTCTACATATGATTGTAAATGAAGATAATTCAGCGACAGTTATATTTTCAAAAAATTATGATGCCTGGGGAAGTTACTTTTATGAGCCAAGTGAAGATGCGCTCCGCGTAGATGTTGAAACTAAGGAAATATCTCATGTTGAGCAGCTTACATATGCTTTTAATGAAGTTGATGCTACTTCAGCGGTGGCTTCTTTAAACTGGGAAAAGAAACAGATTCCCTTTAAAGTAGAAACAGAAGTTACCAATAACGTTCTTGCGGATATACGTCAAAAATTACAGACATCTCCAGGGTTCAATAGGCAGACATGGGAGCAGGCGGCAAATTATGCACAAAACAATGGTGGAGATTTGGATGAAGCGCTAGGATGGGTTGACGCTGCAATTGCAGGTCAGTTTTTTAGCCAGAAAACGTTCAATAACCTGAGTATAAAGTCACAGATTTTGACAAAACAAGGAAAAACTGCTGAAGCTGAAGCTTTGATGAAAGAAGCATTGCCCTTGGGAACAGTTTTTCAGGTGCATGGTTATGGAAGGCAACTTATTGGTCAAGGAAAAAATACAGAAGCTTTAGAAGTTTTTAAATGGAACGTGAAAAATCATAAAGGCACTTGGCCCGTACATTATGGTTTAGCTAGGGGATATTCAGCCCTAGGGGACCATAAGTCAACGTTAAAACATTTAAAAATAGCCATGGGGAACGCACCCGCCCAAGCTAACAAAGATAGAGTAGCGGCCAATATTGCTAAGGCCGAAAAAGGAGAAGCAATCAACTAACATTATCTTTTAAAAACCGCTTAAAGTCAAAATGCCCAGTGAAAACTGGGCATTTTAGCTTATGTAATTCCAAATGGTTTTTTGCTGCATCATTTTTGTATAGGCAAAAAGAATGGAACGATTTTCTTCTCTTTCCAGTCTAGGGTCGTCTTTGAATAACTGTAAGGCATGGTATCTTGCCGTTTTTAATATCTGATTATCTTTTACAATATCAGCAATTTTTAAGTTAAGCATACCACTTTGTTGTGTTCCCATTAAATCTCCAGGACCGCGTAGTTTTAGGTCAACCTCCGCAATCTCAAAACCGTCATTGGTACGCACCATGGTTTCCAAACGGGTTTTGGCATCTTCAGACAATTTATGGCTGGTCATAAGAATACAAAAACTTTGTTCAGCACCGCGCCCAACACGTCCGCGTAATTGATGTAGTTGAGAAAGCCCAAACCTTTCTCCACTCTCAATAATCATAACAGATGCGTTAGGTACGTTTACCCCAACTTCAATAACTGTAGTAGCTACCATAATTTGGGTCTCGCCTTTTACAAAGCGTTCCATCTCATAATCTTTGTCCTTTGGCTTCATTTTGCCATGTACAATGGATATTTGATATTCGGGTAAGGGAAAATCCCTGGAAATGCTCTCATAACCATCCATCAAATCTTTATAATCCAAAGCTTCAGATTCTTGAATTAGCGGGTATACCATATAGATTTGCCTTCCCTTTTTTATTTCATCTTTAATAAATTGGAACACCTTTAATCTGTTACTATCAAACCTGTGCACCGTCTTTATGGGTTTGCGCCCTGGAGGTAACTCATCAATAACAGAAATATCTAAATCCCCATACAGACTCATAGCCAAGGTTCTAGGGATTGGGGTAGCGGTCATGACCAAAATATGAGGAGGAATCTCATTTTTGTGCCATAATTTTGAACGCTGTGCCACACCAAACCTATGTTGCTCATCTATAATGGCCAAACCAAGATTTTTAAACTGAACCTTATCCTCTAGAACAGCATGAGTACCTACAAGTATGTTTAACTCACCATTTTCCAGTTGCTCATGAATACCGTTTCTGTCAGATTTTTTTGTGGAGCCAGTTAACAACGAGATATTGATTTCCATATCTCCTAACAGTTCTTTAAGGCCATTGTAATGTTGATTTGCCAAGATCTCTGTGGGAGCCATTAAACAAGTTTGAAATCCATTATCAATGGCCAACAACATGCACATTAAACCAACAATGGTCTTTCCCGAGCCTACATCCCCTTGAAGCAAACGATTCATTTGGGCATTGCTGCCCATATCATTTCTAATCTCTTTAATAACTCTCTTTTGCGCATTGGTAAGTTCAAACGGAAGGTGGTCATTAAAAAAAGTATTGAAGTTTTCTCCTACTTTATCAAATGACAGCCCCTTAATTTTTTGTTTTCGAAGGAGCTTTTTAGAGATTAACTGGAGCTGTACGTAAAATAGCTCTTCAAACTTAAGCCTGAACTGTGCTTTGGCAAGTAATTCTTGGTTTTTAGGAAAATGAATATTGAAAAGTGCTTCACTTTTTGGAATTAGTTTTAGCTCATCCAAGATAGCTGTGGATAAAGATTTAGGAAACTGTCCTTTACATTCCAAAAAGAGTTGTTGCATCATTTTGGCAATAACACGATTTGTAATCCCCTTATTGCTCAACTTTTCCGTTGAAGGATAAATGGGTTGCATAGAGATTTTTAACCCTTTCCGATGCTCAGATAGCAGCTCCATCTCTGGGTGAGGCATGGAAAAAGTACTTCCATAACGCTTGGTTTTACCAAAAACAACATAAGGTTCATTAATTTTTAGATTCTCCCTGATCCATTTATGACTGCGGAACCAGACCAATTCCATTTCTCCGGTTTCATCTACAAAACTGGCCACCAAACGCTTTCCTCTTTTTTGTTCCACTGTTTTAATGTGCACAATTTTGCCAATTACCTGCACATCTGCTCCGCTAGGCTGAAGTTGGTTTATCTTATAATAACTTGTTTTGTCAAGATATCTATTTGGAAATAGGTGGAGCAAATCCCGATAGGTCTGAATACCCAATTCCGACCCTAAGGTATCAGCCCTGTTTGGACCTACACCTTTTAAGTATGGAATGGGAGTTTCAAGAAAATTGGGATTCATCAAACTAAAATATGTAATTTGGAAAGACTTTTGCTAATTACAAATGATGAAGCTGTGCCCCGCCGTTCTTTTTTTCCTTTTTGGACAGATTCTTCTGTGCCAAATACAAGATAAAGTGGATTTCATTAAAGCAGATGTTTCGGTTGAAGCATTTCCGGAGGAGAAACGGATTAATGGCACCGTAACCTATGAATTTCAGGTTCTTAAAGATGTGGATTCCATATTTCTAGATGCTGTCAAGATTAATTTCCTTTCTGTTTTGTTAGATCTAGAGAAAGTAAAATTTACAAATGATGGAAAAACGATTTCTGTCAAAAGAAAATTCAAGAAAGGAGATTCATATAGCATAAAACTTGAATATACTACTAAACCCAAGCAAACGGTTTATTTTTTAGGTTGGGAAGATGAGAATCCTTCAAACAATCAAATCTGGACACAAGGTCAAGGAAAATATACGAGCCATTGGTTACCAAGTTTTGATGATATGAATGAGAAGGTGGAGTTTGATATGCGCATCACGACAAAAAATGGATTATCTGTTTTCTCCAATGGTAAATTAGTAGATAAAAGCTCCATAGATGGTAACAAAGAGGTATGGACTTTTAATATGAACAAACCCATGAGCAGCTATTTAGTTGCTTTTGCTATAGGGAATTTTAAAAAAAAGAGTGTTACTTCTTCTTCGCAGGTTCCAATAGAATTATATTATGAACCTAAGGATAGTTTAAAAGCGGAACCAACGTATAGGTATACCAAAGAAATTTTTGATTTTTTAGAGGTAGAGATAGGCATACCATACCCTTGGCAGAATTACAAACAGATACCAGTACAGGATTTTCTGTATGCAGGCATGGAAAATACAGGAGCTACCATTTTTTCCAACACTTTTATGGTGGATTCAATGGCTTTTGCTGATAAAAACTATGTCAACGTAAATGCACATGAACTAGCGCACCAATGGTTTGGAAATTTGGTTACGGAACAAAGTGGAGATCATCATTGGCTCCATGAAGGATTTGCCACATACTATGCTTACTTAGCGGAAAAACAGATTTTTGGGGAAGAGTATTTTTATTGGCGTTTATTAGAGACGGCTGAGGCTCTTAACAATTTCTCCGGAGATGGAAATGGAGAGGCGTTGACCAATTCTAGTGCGGGCAGTCTTACCTTTTATGAGAAAGGAGCCTGGGCGCTTGTTATGTTGAAGGAAAGAGTAGGGGAAGCCAATTTTAAACAAGGAATCCAAAACTATTTGTCTCAATATGCACATAAAAATGTAACTATTTCGGATTTTATTTGGGAAATGGAGAAAGCATCTGGGATGAAACTTTCAGATTTTGAAGAAAGCTGGTTACAAGAATCTGAGTTTCCTTTTGAAAAGGTGAAAGACTTTTTAATTGATAAAAGCACTTCAATCTGCACCTATTTTGATATTCAAAACAACATCAAGAAGAAAACAGATTCAACAAAAATTATTCTAACAGATAAATGGGATACGTTACAGTCGGATGATTTGAAAAACCGTTTGATTTTGGATTATGGTAATGAACTATCCATGGATTTTCTGAAAAAAGTACTCAATGAAGAAAGTCTTAAAGTGAGACAAGCGGTTGCACTTTCATTGGAGAAAACACCCTTGCTTCTTAAAGAAGAATTTGAAAGCCTTTTGTTGGATAAGAGCTATAGAACCATGGAGGCTGCACTTCACAGACTTTGGACTGATTTTCCGAATAACCAAAAATCATATTTGGATAAAGCCAACAATGTCATTGGATTCCCCAATAAAAATGTAAGGTTACTTTGGTTGATTCTTGCCTTGGTAAGTCCAGAGTATAATGCTGAATTAAAACCAAAGTACTATGATGAGTTAAGCAGTTATACAAGTTCAGAATATCATTTTGAAGTACGCCTTTTGGCGTTTCAATATTTAAAAAATATTGGTGGTTTTAACGATAAAACATTAAGGAATCTTGTTGAAGCCTGTAGTCATCATGTTTGGCATTTTAAAAAATCGTCCCGTAACATTTTAAAGGAATTTTTGAAAGGAGAAGGAAACATAGCCCGACTTAAATCCATATACCCATCTTTAGGGCAAGAACAACAACAATATTTAGACAAAGCATTGAGTAAATGAGAGCATTGGTGATTTCTGGTGGAGGCAGTAAAGGTGCGTTTGCAGGCGGGGTTGCACAATTTTTAATTCAAGAAGCCAACCATAAATACGATTTGTTTGTAGGGACATCAACTGGAAGTTTGTTGATTTCTCATTTAGCACTGAACAAGTTGGATAAGATTAAGGAAATTTACTCTTCAGTGAACCAAAAGAGCATTTTCAACAACTGTCCTTTTTTAATTAAAAAAAAGCACGGTGTAGAAGTAATTTCCATTAACCATTGGAACGTAGTAAAGAACTTCATGCGTGGTAAAAAGACATTTGGTGAGAGTGAGAATCTTAGGCAATTAATACGAGACTCGGTAACACCAGAGGAATTTGATATCTTAAAGAAAGGCTTAACAGATGTGGTAGTTACAGTATCCAACCTATCCTTGAATCAGGTAGAGTACAAGTCTATTAATGATTGTACTTATGATGAATTTTGTGATTGGATTTGGATTTCGTCCAATTATACTCCATTTATGAGTCTTGCAAAACGAAATGGTTGCGAATATGCAGACGGCGGACTTGGTAGTTTGGTTCCTATTGAAGAAGCATTAAAAAGAGGTGCAACAGAGATTGATGTAGTGGTATTGCACACAGAGGTTAATTATCTAAACAGGATGCCCGTTAGAAACCCGTTTGAGCTAATGACCACGACTTTTAGCTTTATGTTGGATAGAATTGAAAATCAAAATATTAGGATAGGTAAACTGGTTGCCAATCAAAAGGATGCCATTATCAATTTTTATTACACGCCAACCGTTTTGACTACAAACTCACTTATTTTTAATAAAGAACGGATGACCTTGTGGTGGAAAAGAGGTTATTTATATGCCAAAAATAAAAACGAAGAAACTAGTCCTATAGACCCTGAACATCAAGAGTAGGGACTACCAAAGTTCACCTACTTCTTTCTTAACAAAACTCAGGGCAGTGGTAGAAGGAGACTGTTTTTCCATGGTTTGGTTCAAGATATCCTCTCTAAGTTTGTCTGGAGAGTCCGTCGCGCTCATACCCGCGGACCTTATAATCTGAATCGTGGCATTTTTTGCGGCTTTTATGATGTTCCAACATTCCTCTGACATATAAATTTGTTGGGAAAGATTATGTTCAAATTCTGTTTCTACTTGTTTTATGAGCAAATTTTCATAATCGTTCTTATCCTTTCCTTTTGGAGCAACACGCACTACCAAACTGTTAATCGAAATTCTTTCTAGAAAAAGGACCATTCTTTCATAAGCCTGCAACCGAACGGGCAGTGTATCTTTTTGGGAATCTTTATGCAGTAGAAAGCGTCTTCGACCCTCCTCATTTCTTGTATGCAATCTAAAAAAGTAAAAGGCAATGGCTCCGGTTACTACGGCAGGTAATAAATAGGCAAAAAGTTGAAAGATGTTATCTCCAGTCATGGAATAGTTGGTTTTTTTGATTTTATAGAGATAAAACGCAGTAAAGTTTTAAATAGTATTTGTTCATTAAGTACAATTGAAAACCTTTTACCTGATTTATAATAATTATGTAGTTTTTTCTTTCATAAAGTGTGAATAAAGTTTTATTTAGCAGCTGCTTTTTAATGATTTAAAATTGATTGGAATATGAAATTGAAGCTATCAACTTTTTCTTTACTCACAATAATTTTTTTTGGATGTTCTTCCGATAGTGAACCAACTCAAGAGTCAAAAAATGATGATGAAGTTGTTGCGGTAGATGAGACAGCACCTTTAATAAGCATTAGCGGCTTGGAAGATGAGGTTGAGATAAATTCCACTATTGAAGTGTCTATTGAAGATGAATCTTCAGTGGAGACGAGAATACTAATTAATAATACGGAAATGATTTCAACCACTGAAAAGCAGTTCTCTTACGAAATAAACCCGTATAAAATACCGATTGGGGAAGCCTTAGTTAAAGTAATTTCTGAAGATGCGTCAAAAAATACTGTAGAGCAAGAATTTAAAATAGAGATTAGGCACTTGCTAATGGAATTCAATCTTGGTGCGGATGAGAATGATAGGTATAGCTCAATATGGACCTTTTTTAATGATTCACAAGGGAATCTGATTCAAGTCCTTAAAGGTGAACTGGGTTCTGCTAAAATTTATACAGAGGATTTGATAACAGAGGATTTTATATTTTATACAATTTCAAAATTCAACCTTTTAGGAGATGGTCAAAATAAAGGCTTACGGATTACTACCTATAAAATGAAATTGGGAGAGAAAAGAAACGAAATAAACTTTTCTGAGGTATACGATTTGACCAATGAAGTTAAAATAGATATCAATTTGGAAGAGGATGATAATGGTTATAATAAGTATTCGGCCAAAGGATCCGGGTATGACACTTTTAGTAGCGGAACAGGAAGTTTTTTAACGAGTGTCGGTGTATCATATGATAATCCTGATGATATTTATTTAAGAACAAGTGTCCTGGGTGGGAGGCCAGAATTATTTGATGGTAAAAAGGAGAATTATGTCTATTACAAATTTGAACCTAATCCAAGTACTCCGCTGATTACGTTAAACCAAGCTGATTTAAACCCAGCAGAGGAATCGGTTCAGTTAACCATACCAGATCATATGCCAGGTAGTTTTGTCTTTGACAGGGCAGGATTTGAAGATCAAGAAGATGTTGTAAAAGATATAGATCATGAGATATTTAATGTTCAGGAACCTAACGATCAATATAGAGATTATATAGATTTACCAATTGTACAAGGATTAAACCTTTATAACAATACTGTTGTTTATTTTAATGAAGGAAAAAGTTTTTATGCCAGTTTGTTTGGAAATAATTTGGATGTAAACATGCCAGATTGGAATATTGATTTTGGAATCGAAAAAGGGAACATTTTTTTAGATGAAAAAAATGATTTGGATTATTATGTGGTCAGATTTTCTGAAAACAATACATCTGACATTAATAATTTAAGGTTCTTTACATGGGATTATAGAGCTTTTGAGGCTACTGGAGGAAATCAAGAAGTTCCTATTTTAGATTTACCAACTGAAATTTTGGATGAAATAAATGATGATTTTTATAATAATTATAGTAATTACTTGACCATCTCAACCGTAACAGGTGTTGATTTTGAATTATTCAATTCTTTTACTGAAGTAGTAGACTGGTTGGGGTTAAGCAAAACCCCACTAACTTTAGACCAATTGAGTTATAAGGAGGTAAGCTTTTACTCCAATACCATATCGGGAAAAAAGGTGAAAAATAAAGGTTATATGACTCAACAATCCCCTCAGTAAAGAGAAAATACTAATTAGACGATTTCATATCTTGTTTAACCTTATCATAGAAACCTTTATAATCAGGTTGTAGTCTAATGGTGATTCCTTCTTTAAAATTTCCATCTTTAACTGAAATGCCAATGCTTTCATTAGAAACTTCCAAAGAACCTACAAGCTCTTTGGAAATGGTGTTTACCTGATCAAAGGTTACTCCAAATTCACCAGTAATATTCAAGCCCTCTACTTTTGTTTTTAAGGTTGGGTTGGCTATAATCACTTTTGCCACATTTTCTAACCATGCTTTGCCTACATCCGTTAAATCAGAAGAGGTGTCAGAACCAAATAAGGTGTTTAAACTGTTAGACATAACAATGTCACCATCTACAAAATCAGCTTTGGCTTCGCTGCCCATGGTCTGTTTTACTCTTCCTAATAAAACAATAGCCGTGGAATCATTGGATGCGATCATTTCATTAATTCCACTGAGTTGTTTTTCCTTCCGATCCAAAGCGGCCAAGGTAGCATTGACATTTTCACTGCTCTTTTTTGATAATTCCGAAAAACTGCTCAGATTTTTCAGGAGCGTTGCATTTGCACCACGGAGGCTTATATTTTCATTTTCCAAGGTTTCTGCCTTTGCTTCGCTTGAAGAGATTTTTCGCTTTGATTGTGCAAGCTCACCCTCAACATTTCTTATTTCGGTTTTTAAGCTCTCTATTTCGGCAAAAAGCTCGCTCTTTTTCTGGGAAAGTCCCGCAGCTGTAAACAATAGTGCCAGTAAAATTGGTAAATGTCTTTTCATAGATTTGTATTTATTGTTTTTTGATTTTGAAGGCTAAATTATGATGTTTTTTTCAAAACGCTCTTTCCGCCTAGATAAGAGCAGTCATAAAGTTCTTGCATAGAACTAAATGGAACCTCTGTTTTTTTGTAATCATAAACAGTTTCTAGATCACTGCTTAGATAATCATCATCAACATTAACCTGTATGTCGTTCATTGTAAACTGACATGGATGCTCATACCCTGCAGCATGTGTAATTTCTATGAATTCCTTTCTAAAGGTTTTAAAATATTGGGCTAATCTGTCCGATTTTAAAGGAATATTGATGCCATTTTGCAACCATTTGCTTTGGGTTGCTACTCCTGCGGGGCATCTGTTGGTATGGCAAACCTGTGCTTGAATGCAACCAATACTCATCATCGCCTCACGGGCTACATTAATACAATCAACACCCATGGAAAATGCCATGGCCGCTTTGGCGGGGAAGCCCAGTTTTCCACTCCCAATAAAAACAATACGATCTGTAAGGTCTCTATCCTTGAAGGTTTTATAAACTGATGCAAATCCATAGACCCAAGGCAAAGAAACATGATCTGCAAAACTTGGAGGAGCCGCACCAGTGCCACCTTCACCACCATCGATGGTAATAAAATCTGGTCCTTTTCCGGATTTCTTCATTAAATCAGCCAATTCTTCCCATTGTTCCATTTTTCCAATAGCCGCCTTAATACCTACTGGAAGCCCGGTTTCGTTCGCTATAGCTTCAATAAGATTTAGCAGTTCAGGAATAGAATTAAATGCTTTGTGAGTAGCAGGGGAGAGGACATCTTTTCCTACTTCAACACCTCGTATCTTAGCAATTTCAGGAGTTATTTTAGCTCCCGGCAAAACACCTCCTTTGCCTGGTTTTGCCCCTTGCGACAATTTTATTTCTATAGCTTTGATGCATGGATTTTCATCCACCAAAATTTTCATTTTTTCCATAGAAAAATTACCCTCCCTAGACCTAACACCAAAATATCCCGTTCCAAAATGGAATATAACGTCACCACCTTGTTTATGATAGGGTGACAAGCCACCTTCGCCTGTATTGTGATAAGCATGGCATTTTTCAACACCCAGATTCATGGCATTTACCGCAGCCGCGGATAGCGAGCCAAAACTCATGGCGGAAATATTGATAACCGATGCTGGTCTGTACGGTTTTGAACGTTTGTTATACGCACCGATTACTTTTGCGCACGGCAGAAAATAAGGGTTTTCGATATTGGTGTGGTCATGGGCCATTTGATACCCGATCATGGCATTCTTTATAAAAATGTGCTGATGAGAATAGATATCTCTATCTGTACCAAACCCTTCATAATTGTTTTCCTTTTTAGCAGAAGCATAAATCCAACCTCTTTCTATTCTGTTGAAGGGTAGTTCTTCCCGGTTGTTGGCAACAAAGTATTGGCGCATTTCTGGGCCAATACTTTCCAACCAATATCTTAGATGCCCTACTATAGGGAAATTATGGCTTATGGTATGCGCTTTTTGAAAAAAGATGTCGCGTATGGCTACAAAAAGTAGAATAATGAGAATCCATATCCACCATGCAATACTTGCCAAAAAATCCAATAAGGTTTCCATCTTACATATTCAAGTAATCCAATGCCAGTTGGGTCATAGTTTTTACACCTAATAACAAACCACTGTCATCAATTTTAAAGTCTGGGGTATGATGTGGAAATGACTCAGTGCTTCCGGGTGTCATACCTCCTAAGAAATAATAAAATCCAGGGACTTTCTCTTGAAAATAGCTAAAATCCTCCGCACCAGTAATAGCTTTGTGAATGGTAACATTTTCTTCCCCTGCTACCTTTTTAAGGGTAGGGGCCATCTGAGCGGTCAAATCCAAATCATTGTATGTAATGGCCGTAGAGGTATGAATATTTATAGTGGCTTCACCTCCATAAACCTTGGCGATGGCTGGCACCATTTCTTCCATACGTTTGTTAATGAATTTCTGCATTTCATAATCCAGAGTTCTAATAGTCCCAATCATTTCAGCGCTCTCAGGAATAATATTGGAACGAACTCCACTGGTTATTTTACCAACGGATATAACTGCAGCTTCATTGATCAGTTCGGTTTCCCTGCTTATAATAGTCTGTAAACCATCAATAATTTTTGCGCTTATTAGGATTGGGTCAACCCCTCCCCATGGTTGGGAACCGTGAGTCTGCTTTCCTTTGACATTGATTACGAAACGCTGGGCGGAAGCCATGCTACCTCCTGGCTTGTATTTTACAGTTCCTACTGGAGTTTGTGAGTTGATATGAAGGCCAAAAATGGCATCTACATTTGGATTGGTAAGTACACCTTCTTTTACCATTAACAAAGCTCCACCTTCTTCACCCGGTGGCGGTCCTTCTTCAGCGGGCTGAAAGATAAATTTTACCGTTCCTTTAATTTTGTCTTTGTTTTTGGAAAGTACTTCAGCAACTCCCATTAAAATTGCAGTATGGGTATCGTGTCCACATGCATGCATAACGCCTACACTTTTGCCTAAAAATTCAGAAGTTACTTCCGATTTGTATGGGAGGTCATTACGTTCGGTTACGGGTAGCGCATCAATATCTGCTCTTAATGCTACCACTTTACCAGGTTGGTCGCCTTTAAGCAAGCCAACAACACCAGTTACCGCTACTCCAGTCTGAACTTCAATACCAAGAGACTTTAGATGTTTTGCAATTTTCTCGGCAGTTTTAAACTCCCTATTGCTTAATTCGGGATTTTGATGGATGTCCCGTCTCCATTCAATCACTTTGTTTTCAACTGCTGAATAATCCTTTTCCAAGTTGGGGCCTTGTGCCCAAATGGAGAAACTGTTTAATAGCAAGGTAAGTGTGAGAATTTTGTTCATATGTGTTGGATTTAAAATTTTATAAGTTGATAGCCTTCATTTTGAAGCTGGATAAGTGCTGTCATTGCGGAAAGGGAAATTTTAGTTCCAGAAATGAGCTCATTTTTAGGATATTTCCGTGAATTTGAAGATTGGCCACAAAGTATTATTTCCACGCCTGAGCCCGTCAACGTTTTTACCATATCATAATTTGGGTTGGGAACTCCAAACCTGGATTTGTACGCTTCATTATCAATAACATCTTTTGAAGCTTTGTTATGAACCACTAAAGCTACTTTGAGCTGTGCTTTGGGAACACCACCTTGCACGTGCATGTTTAGGAATCGCGCAGCGGTTTCAATACTTCTGTTAATTTCGGTGTGGGACTCCGGGCTGTTCATAATATCAAAAACGACCTTGAATTCTGCATTGGTGTCTGTTCTAAAATCTGGATTTTCTATATGCCAAACTTCACCATAATTCTCTATTACTGGGCCTGCTTGCTTCTTTTGAGCATTTCCAACTAAACAAATCAAACCAAAAAGTAAAAGGGAAAAATAATTGTATCGCATTATTAATTATTGAGTGTCTAAATATATTCAAAATCAAATTAAAAGTGGTTTCGTGTTTATAAGTATTGAAAGGATGATTTTAGCATGAAACCATTATTGGCTAATTTCACGTTTACTTTAAAATACCTGAGCGTTTGAATAGTTTTTTGGATGAATTGAATGATGCGCAGCGAGCCCCTGTACTGCACAAAGATGGCCCCCTAATGGTTATTGCTGGCGCAGGCTCTGGAAAGACCCGTGTTTTGACCTACCGAATCGCACATTTGATGGATCAAGGTGTGGATTCCTTTAATATCCTGGCATTGACCTTTACCAACAAGGCCGCTCGTGAGATGAAAAAAAGGATTGCCACAATTGTTGGTAATTCTGAAGCTAAGAATTTGTGGATGGGAACATTTCACTCGGTTTTTGCAAAATTGTTACGCTTTGATGGTGATAAACTGGGCTACCCAAGCAATTTTACAATTTATGACACCCAAGATTCCCAAAGATTGATTGCTTCAATCATTAAAGAAATGGGGCTTGACAAGGATATTTACAAATACAAACAAATACAGAATAGAATATCTTCTTATAAGAACAGTCTGATTACTGTAAAGGCCTATTTTCAAAATCCAGAGTTAGTAGAGGCTGATGCCATGGCCAAACGACCCAGACTTGGAGAAATCTACCAAAACTATGTGGATCGCTGTTTTAAGGCAGGCGCAATGGATTTTGATGACCTTTTATTACGGACCAATGAGTTGTTGACCCGTTTTCCAGAAGTTTTAATGAAGTACCAGGACAGGTTTAGGTATATATTGGTAGACGAGTATCAGGATACCAATCACTCCCAATACCTTATCGTAAAAGCATTGTCAGATCGCTACCAAAATATTTGTGTGGTTGGAGACGATGCCCAGAGTATCTATTCTTTTAGAGGAGCCAACATCAGTAACATCTTGAACTTTCAACGAGATTATGATGACGTAGGAATGTACCGTTTGGAACAGAATTATCGATCTACAAAGAATATCGTAAATGCTGCCAATTCTATTATTGCCCAGAATAAAAATCAATTAGAAAAGGTTGTTTGGACCTCTAACGATGAAGGGAACAAGATAAAAATACATAGAAGTATTACTGATGCGGAGGAGGGGAGATATGTAGCCAGCTCAATCTTCGAGAATAAAATGCAACAGCAGATGCAAAATGGGGAGTTTGCCGTTTTGTACCGAACCAACTCTCAATCAAGAGCTATTGAAGATGCTTTACGCAAGCGGGACATACCATACAGAATCTATGGAGGCCTTTCCTTCTATCAACGAAAGGAAATCAAGGATGTACTGGCCTATTTACGAATGGTCATTAATCCCAAGGATGAAGAGGCCTTAAAACGGGTAATTAACTTTCCTGCAAGAGGTATTGGTCAAACCACCATTGATAAATTGGTTGTAGCTGCCAATCATTATGGCCGTTCCATTTTTGAGGTGATGGAGCACATGGAAAAGCTCGATTTAAAAATTAATACGGGAACCAAGCGTAAGTTGGGTGATTTTGTAACTATGATCAAGAGTTTTCAAATTATGAACGAAGGCTCAGATGCTTTTGCTCTTGCTGAACATGTTACCAAAAAGACCGGATTATTACTGGAATTCAAAAAAGATGGCACTCCTGAAGGCATAGCCAGAATGGAGAATATTGAAGAGCTTTTGAATGGAATAAAAGATTTTGTGGAAGGTCAAAAAGAATTGGCCGATGCTACTGGGGCTATCTCGGAATTTTTGGAAGACGTTGCCTTGGCAACAGATTTAGATAAGGATACAGGAGATGATGACCGGGTGGCATTAATGACAATTCACTTGGCCAAAGGATTGGAATTCCCGTATGTCTATGTTGTTGGGATGGAAGAAGACCTATTCCCTTCAGCAATGAGTATGAACACCAGAAGCGAATTGGAAGAAGAACGAAGATTGTTTTATGTGGCATTGACAAGGGCCGAAAAGCAGGCATTTCTTACCTATACACAAAACCGATATAGATGGGGAAAGCTTATTGATGCGGAACCTAGTAGATTTTTAGAGGAGATTGAAGAGCAATATGTTGAGAATCTTACCCCCGTTAATGATGGATACCGATATAAATCCATGATAAATGCGGATATTTTTGGTGATGTGGATAAAAGCAAATTACGCCAAATAAAACCAAAGAACGGTGCTCCCCTGCTGTAAATAAACCCAACGAGAATCAACTGCGAAAACTTAGGAAACTAAAACCTGAACTTGCGGCTCCAACAAACAATACTGGCTCAATTGACCCTAAACTGGTTGAAGGTTCTTTAGTGAACCATACCCGTTTTGGCAAAGGAAAGGTTTTAAAGGTTGAAGGAATTGGCAATGATAAAAAGGCTGAGATTCAATTTGAAAGAGGAGATATTAAAAAACTATTGCTTCGCTTTGCAAAACTAGAGGTACTTAACAGTTAAATAGAGGTTAATAATAACGAATTTGAGCTAAACCAACTTGATTGGTAATATTAATAGGCTTTAATGATTCTTTAAAATAAGTATTGGTATATTGTGTTCCATCAAACTCTAAGGCTGAGAAAATAATTTTTGAGCCCGTAACCTGAGGAATTAAAATAAGAGACCCATCTTTTTCTATACTTGACCTAACATGAGCATGATGACCTAAAAATGAGTATTCAGAAATCAAAGAGTATTTCCGATTTGGAAATACTTTAGCTTTGATGGCTGTATTATCTGAAATAGAGTAAGCATCAATCCTATTGCGATACGTAATTTCTGTTGACTCTTCCCAACCCTCAAATATATAGATAGGGTTTCCTTGCGCAGTTTTTAAAGTATAAATGTCATTATAGTTGGTAGGCTTTCCATGAAGGGCAATAGGTGTTACTTTTTCATCAATCTTATGTAATGCAAGATTTTTAATATCGTTGGTTGATTGGTTATTGGGTAAATGCCATGAAAAAACTACTACGTTTTCATCTTCGGAAATAGCAAATAAAAAACTTGGTTTTTTACGGAAATAGTGCTCTTTTACTTCATCTAGAAGAGCGGGAGTGCTAATACTCTCTATAGTTTTTACAATTCTAGCATTTAACTCCATTGTTGATTCATGATGGGCAGCGTTTTTTGAATCAATACTGGCCAATTCATTGAGAAGCTGGTTTAGGCCGTATACAATATCCCTGCCGTTGTCATAGTCCTGATCAAAAGTATCCTCACTCTTTTTGTCAATACAATTGAGAAAGGTAACTATCATCGATAAAAAGAAGATTTTGGATAAAGATTTAAGAATCATGATGTATCAATAAAAAGTGATGTTTTCAAAATTCAGCATGATAAAGGTGACTGTTATTTTGTGTGGAATTGGGCTAAAATGAATTGATGCCTTATTCTATTTGATGAATCAAAGGTTTGAGAAAACGAATGGTAATATTGAGGGGTATTGGAATTTTTAGACCACCAAATAAGATGATTAAAGGGTTTTGCCCATAATCTTTGTTACTTTGTATATAATTTGATTGTTAGATTATTGCATTTCAAATTTCGAAGAGTCTTATTTTAACTAAAGAAGAATGGCAGAGCTGATAAAGCTTTATGAAGAAAACCCAAACCCTAAACTGGTGGAGAAAATTGGGAACGTGCTACGAAAAGGCGGGTTGATTATTTATCCCACTGATACTGTTTATGGTTTGGGGTGCGATATCACTAACTCTAGAGCTTTGGCAAAAATTGCTCGTATAAAAGGGATAAAGTTGGAAAAAGCGAACTGGTCATTTATCTGCCCCGATTTAAGTAAGCTTTCAG
This sequence comes from Flagellimonas sp. CMM7, assembly GCF_021390195.1. Lineage (NCBI taxonomy): Bacteria > Pseudomonadati > Bacteroidota > Flavobacteriia > Flavobacteriales > Flavobacteriaceae > Flagellimonas > Flagellimonas sp. CMM7. Next base: position 3,834,074 of record NZ_CP090003.1, read on the forward strand.
ATTTTGTGCGGCAAATAGATTCGGTAACGTTCAAAATTTTAAAAAGAGCGCTTCCCGGCCCCTATACTTTTATTCTGCCGGGCAATAATAACCTTCCAAAGGATTTTAAGAAAAAGAAGACTGTAGGAATAAGAGTGCCCGATAATGAAATTGTGAAGGCCTTGGTCACAGAATTGGGCAATCCTATCGTTTCTACTTCTATCTATGATGAAGACGATATTTTAGAATATACAACCGACCCAGAACTTATATTTGAAAAATGGGAGAACTTGGTAGATATAGTTATTGATGGGGGATATGGAGGAAATATAGCCTCCACAGTTATTGACCTATCCACTGGAGAACCAGAAGTTATAAGGGAAGGTAAAGGTAGTCTGGATATTTTTTAAGAAAGTTTCTAAAAACAAAAAGCGGCCCTAAGGCCGCCTTTATATTATCAAGTAAATATAAATTATTTTCCAGATCCACCAATTGCAGGATCTTTCATTCCTTCTTCTATCATGTTATAGAATTGATCAATTTTTGGAAGAACAACAATACGTGTTCTTCTATTTTTTGCTCTGTCCGCAGCAGTGTCATTCGATGCCAATGGAACATAGAAACTTCTTCCAGCAGCAGTCATACGCTCAGGAGCCACGTTAAAGTCTTTTTGCAATGTTCTTACAACAGCTGTTGCTCTTTTTGAGCTTAAATCCCAGTTATCAACCAAGACACCACTAGAATAAGGAACGTTGTCCGTATGTCCTTCCACAAGGAATTCAAAATCTGGTTTGTTGTTTACCACTTTGGCAACTTTGCCCAATACTGCTTTTGCAGCACTGGTAATGTTATAACTTCCGCTTCTGAACAACAATTTATCAGAGATAGAAACAAAGACTACACCTTTCTCAACGCTTATTTCGATGTCTTCATCATCCAAATTGCCAAGAACACCTTTTAAACTTTGCACCAAGGAAAGATTTACAGAGTCTCTTCTAGTAACAGCATCTTGTAACTTTCTAATAGTTAAATCTTTTTCTTGAAGACTTTCAAGTGACTTTTCAAGATTTTCAGCACCTTTTGTAGTTAATGTAGTCAAATTCCCCATGTTGTTGATCAACTCTTGGTTGTTTGCTTTCAAAAACGCGTTTTGATCTTCTAAGGTTTGCAATTTTGAAGTTGCAGAGGCTTTCTCCTCTAAACAATCGTTAAGTTTAACGGTCGCCGAGTTCAAAAGATCTTGGGTTTCTTTTTGCTGTGCTTCTAGCTCAGCATATTTTTTTTGTGATACACATGATGACAATAAAATTGCCATTGTTAATGTTCCTAGGAAAACTTTTTTCATAATCTGAATGTATAAATTAAGGATTGTTAGATATCAATGCTAAAATCGTCAGGCAAAATTAGATAAAAAGCAAATTTTAAATATTTCGGCATCGTTAATCTTTTACTAAAATGTTAAAATTCTTTATTTGATGTACGAAATGAGACCAGACTATGGATGTTGTTGAATAATACTTTAATATAAAATTAGCTTTTTCCCTCTTTTTGTAAAACTTCCTAAAGTTAGCATAAAAACTTAGATGCGCCCGCAAGATGGCTAGGCAATGGTTGAATTTAAACTGAAAAATAAAACGTAAAGCAGCTATTCCATCTAATATCAATCGCATGAAAACTATGGGCAATGCCTTTTTTCTTGGAAGATTTTTAGTAATGGAGTATAAAGAGTTCCTGAAATTTAGAAAAGTTTTCTTTGGATCCATATTCTTTAAGGTAGAACCTCCTAAATGGAATACTTGGCTTTCTCCTACATAATACACCTTATGATTTGAATTCTTCGCCCTCCAGCAAAGATCAATCTCCTCTTGATGGGCAAAATAGTCCTCATCAAAACCTTTTAAGGATTTAAACACCTCGCTTTTAATGAACATACAAGCGCCAGTAGCCCAGAAGACTTCTTTAATATCATCGTATTGCCCTTCATCCTTTTCCAAGGCCTGAAATATTCTGCCACGACAAAATGGATATCCTAATTTATCAATAAAACCACCTGCCGCACCCGCATACTCAAAATATTCTCTTCGCTTTAAGTCCAATATTTTGGGTTGAACAATGGCCGCTTCGGGGATTGTGTTAAAAGCTTTAAGTATAGGGTTCAACCAATTGGCAGTAACTTCAACATCAGAATTTAAAAGACAAAAAAGATCTACCTCAATATTCTTTAATCCATCATTGTATCCTTTTGCAAACCCACCGTTTGTAGCGTTTTGGACAATACCTATAGTTGGGTAGGTATCTTTTATAAATGCGACAGAATCATCTGTACTCGCATTGTCAACAACATATATGCTTGCTCCATGAGAATGGGCAATAACCGAGGGAAGAAATTTTTCTAGCAATGGCTTCCCATTCCAATTTAGTATGACAACGGCGACTTTCAAAACGGGAGCAAATTAACGGCTAAAATCAGGAATTTCCTTCAAAAACCTGTATTTTTCATTTTCAAGATCCATTTCACAGTAATAATGGTCTATACCATTGGTCACCATTAGGTAGTTGGATTTTAAAAGATAGTTGTACTGCGCAATCTGATCAAACGTAGTTTGATCAATTTTTATATCTGGCGATTTGCATTCCACTAGGATTTCTATGGTTCCATTTGGTTTAAAAACAACAATATCATAGCGTTTTTTTAGATTGTTGACTACCAATTGCTTTTCTATATTGATGAGAGTTTTAGGGTATTTTTTTGTTGAGATTAAATAATGAATTACATGTTGGCGCACCCATTCTTCGGGTTGTAGTACCACAAATTTTTTACGAATCACATCAAAGATATGGAGCCTATTTTCGCTATTTTTGATTCTAAACGAATACTTGGGAAAGTTCAACGCTTGCATTGGACAAATTTGATGATTTTTTCTGAATGGATAGAATAAAGGAAATTGTTGCAAACATTAATCAGGGAACACCAAAACCCATTTATTTTTTAATGGGTGATGAGCCCTATTATATTGACAAGATTTCAAAATACATTTCTGATAATGTGTTGACGGAAGACGAGAAAGGATTCAACCAAATGGTTCTTTATGGAAGGGAAACCAGCGTAGATGATGTAATTTCAAATGCCAAACGCTTTCCAATGATGGCTCAGCATCAAGTTGTCATTGTCAAAGAAGCGCAGCATCTTTCTCGCAATATTGAAAACTTCAGTTCTTATGTTGAGAACCCGCAACCTACCACCATACTTGTAATCTGCTACAAATACAAAAAGCTTGACAAACGTAAAAAGCTATATAAGACCATCCAAAAAAATGGAGAACTTTTTGAAAGTAAAAAACTGTATGAGAACCAGGTTTCTGAATGGATAAGGAGAACCTTAAGCGGAAGAAAACGAAAAATCTCTCCTAAAGCCTGTATGCTACTTGTTGAGTTTTTAGGAACTGATTTAAGTAAGATCAGTAACGAATTGGATAAGCTAGCGATAGTAGTGCCAGAAACAACAGAAATTACGCCAGAGTTGATTGAGCAACATATTGGGTTTAGTAAGGACTTCAATAATTTTGAACTTAAAAAAGCTATTGGAGAAAGAAATGTGGGTAAGGCTACCCGTATTATTAACTATTTTTCGCAAAATCCCAAGGACAATCCATTTGTGGTTACAATCACCTTGTTGAACACTTTTTTCACTCAGCTTTTACAGTACCATGGACTTAATGACCATTCTCCTGGTAACGTGGCCAAAGCACTTGGTATAAACCCATATTTTGTGAATGAATTTACTGTTGCTGCAAAAAATTACCCGATGAAAAGTGTGAGTGGAATAATCTCAAGTTTACGACAGCTAGATTTAAAAAGTAAGGGCGTTGGAGCAAACAATATTGCCCAAGCTGACCTTTTAAAAGAACTACTCGTAAAAATTGCGTAGACCTACTTTTTGTCTATACTATACTTTCCAGGACCCAAAAGAAAAATTACAATAAAAATTGTGGCGTATAGCAATGCCAACTCTTTCTTCCCAAAAGGATCAGCTCCATGAACGACTATGGCAGCAACAAGCATTGTAATGGCCGAAGGAATAGCGGCCCAACGAGTTTTAAAACCAATGATCAAAAGGATAGGACATAAAAATTCGCCGATTACAGTTAAAAATAGAGTGGGGGCCTGCCCAATCCCTAATGGGTTGGGAAAATCAGTATTACCACTTATTAGATTCTGAAATTTTGGATAGCCATGGGTTAGCATAAAAGCAGACGGGACAATTCTCAGAAGAGCAAGTCCCAAGTGTATTAGAATATTGTTTTTCATTCAAAGGGGGAATTTAATTTTCGTGAAAATATAAATTATGTCTTAATGACAACAATAATTATTTATTAAAAATAATGTTAAGTAGAATGTCAAACAGATTTCAATATCCAACTTAACGCAATGAAGGATAAGATTGCGGGTCAACTTCATTCATAATTTCATACACTTTTTCAAAGATATCTTCCGCGTTAGGTTTTGAAAAATAATCCCCATCTGAAGCATAAGCAGGGCGATGAGCTTTAGCCGTAAGTGTTTGCGGTGCACTATCCAAGTATTTATAGGCTGCTTGTTTTTCAATGATTTCTTGAAGCAAATAGGCCGAACACCCACCAGGGACATCCTCATCAATAATCAATAATCTATTTGTTTTTTTCAAGCTTTTGACCACGTCATGCTCAAGATCAAAAGGAAGAAGGGACTGAGCGTCTATGACCTCAGCATCAATACCAACTTCTACTAATTCCTGCGCAACTTTTTCTACAATCCTTAAAGTAGACCCGTAAGAAAGCAAGGTAATGTCTTGACCCTCTTTTATGGTTTCCACTTTTCCAATGGGAGTGCAGAATTCACCAAGGTTTACAGGCTTCTTTTCTTTTAAGCGATACCCATTAAGGCTTTCAATAACAAGCGCAGGTTCGTCACTTTTCATAAGAGTATTATAGAACCCGGCTGCCTGGGTCATATTTCTAGGCACCAAAATGTACATTCCCCTAAGCAAATGGATCAATCCGCCCATTTGGGATCCAGAGTGCCAGATACCTTCTAACCTATGACCGCGAGTTCTCACAATTAAAGGTGCTTTTTGTTTTCCGGCGGTGCGATACAATAGCGTAGCCAAATCATCACTTAGGGTTTGTAATGCATAAAGGATATAATCCAAATATTGTATTTCAGCAATGGGTCTTAACCCTCTAAGAGCGAGACCTATACCTTGGCCAATAATAGTTGTCTCACGAATTCCTGTATCTGCAACTCGTAGCGGACCGTATTTTTTTTGTAGCCCTTCAAGTCCTTGGTTTACATCGCCAATATTCCCGGTATCTTCTCCAAAAACCAGAGCCTCAGGATATTTTTCAAAAAGTACATCAAAGTTGTCACGCAAGATAACCCTTCCATCCACTTGTTCGTCATCATTGGCGTATGATGGTTCAAGAGCTTCTACATTAATGGCCTTGTTAGACAGTTCGTTATAAAGGTGAGAACTATATTTAGGCTGCGAGGTAGCCATAAAGTTTTCTGTCCATTTTTGGAGATTTGACTTTTCTGGTGTTGTTTCTCCAATCAGATATCGTAGCGCCTTTCTTGATTTTGCAGCCAAATCTTTTTTTAACGGCTCTTCAATGGCAATGAGATCATTCCGTAATTTGGAGATAAAGCTGCGATTAGGACTTTTTTCAGCTGCATTTTCAAGTAATTGGACAAGTTGTTTTTTTGCGCTAAGGTGTGGGTTTAAAAATTCTGCCCAAGCTTCTTTTTTTGCGGCACGAACCTTTTGTTTTATCTCTCTTTCCAGGCTTTTCAGTTCTTCCTCAGTATAAATACCGTTTTCAAGAATCCACTCCCTAAAACGCTTATTACAATCATTTTCACGTTCCCATATCAAACGTTCTTCAGATTTGTAACGCTCATGGGAACCCGAAGTGGAATGACCTTGGGGCTGCGTAAGTTCGGTTACATGAATCAATACTGGAACATGATTTTCCCGTGCTATTTCTGATGCGTTTTCAAAAGCATGGATGAGTGCAGTGTAGTCCCATCCGTTTACTTTTAAAATTTCATAGCCATCATTGTTATCATCTCGCTGTAATCCTTTTAAAACTTCGGATATATCTCCTTTTGTTGTATGAAACTCGGCAGGAACGGAAATACCATAGGCATCATCCCAAACACACATTACCAAAGGCACTTGAAGCACCCCTGCGGCATTGATGGTTTCAAAAAAATGTCCTTCACTTGTACTTGCGTTACCAATGGTTCCCCAGGCCACTTCATTACCATTAGTGGAGAAATTGGTTTGATCAATATCCTTAAGGTTGCGGTAAATTTTAGATGCTTGTGCCAAACCCAGTAACCTTGGCATTTGACCAGCGGTACATGAAATGTCCGCGCTGCTATTCTTTTGTTTCGTTAAATCTTTCCAAGTACCATCTTCATTTAAACTATGTGTGGCAAAATGGCCGCCCATTTGTCTACCAGCGCTCATGGGTTCTTTTGCTAGGTCCGTAGTAGCATAAAGTCCATGAAAAAACTCTTTTGGGCTGAGATACCCAAGGGCCATCATAAATGTTTGATCCCGGTAATAACCGCTCCTAAAGTCTCCATCTTGGAAGGCTCTAGCCATGGCCAGTTGAGGCAATTCTTTGCCATCCCCGAAAATTCCAAATTTGGCCTTACCGGAGAGTACTTCCCGTCTACCTAGCAAACTACATTCCCTACTGGTAACAGCCAATTCATAATCGTTTAAGATTTGAGACTGAAAATCATCAAAGGAAATATCGTTTCTAGTGCTGGAATCTGGCTTCATAGACGGTTGCAAATTTCTGCAAAATTACGAAAATCAGTTCGGAAAATCAATAAGTAGTCTTGTTAATAAAGTAACAATTTTGTAAAAAATGTTTAAAATAATAAAGGATTATTCAGTACAAGCTTATTAAAACGCTATTTCGTTGCGAATATTTTAAACTAAAACCACTTTCTGGTAAAAAGACGTATAAGCGTTTTTGGACTCAACGTTACCACAAACCGAATGCGCTCTCCATAATTGGGTTGGGCAATTTCATAGCCGTTATTGGAGTATACTGGAAAATATAGTTCGAAGAAATCAGTGACAAAATTCAAGCGTACCCCGGAATCGTATTTAAATCTCGCATTTTCACCACGATTTTTAATTGCACCAATATCACCATATAACTCAATCCACTGCCATATATTAAAACTGAGGTTACCGGTTAAAATCCAATCATTTCCAAAGCGATCATCAAAAATAGATTTAAAACCACCTTCAGATAGAATGAATTGTTGACTGGTAAGACCTGTGGCATTTTGGGATCTGTTCAAATAATTTAAGTCAAAAAGATAATCCGTAGGTCTGTCCAATGCAAAGCTGAAAAAGTCCGAATCGCTGGTATTGCTTATAAATTTTCCGGCATAGAACCTTAAGTTTAATTGACGGTTGTTATCGAACAGTGTGCGCTGTTCCCATTCGAAGGATAATTTTGAAAAATTTCCTGACACTTGACCATCGAGCACCCAAGATCTGTATCTGAGAATGTTGTTGTCAATATCACCATATCTAACATTGAATACGCTGAAATCAGGCTCAGTGTCAATTTGATCAATGATACTTTCATCTATAGTCCTGAACACATTTCTGAGTCTTACAAAAAGAAATTGCCTACGATTTGAAATGAAATCATTGGGTCGCCAAATAAAATTAACAGCTGGCGTAATTGTTGTAAACCGAGAATTTACATCAAAGAAGGCGGTACTGGCGTTCATGGCGTAATTAATGGAGTTCAATTTGCCCTCATCGAAAAAATCGCGTATTCTGAAACCAACGCTTCCAACCAAAGATTTTTCTTTTGTTGAATATCTTGGTTTGATATCAAAAGAGAAAGGTTGATTGATAATCGGTCTATTGTTTAAACTGATACCTGCGGAAAGACCGTTATTGACATCGAACTTAAATTCGGGGACCCAAAACAATTGATTGTAATATGGATTCTCAATATCCTTTAAAAAGCGTAATTGTAATTTCTTATTGCTTGAAAAAAAGCCATTTAGACTTTTCCAGTTATTTCTCTGGTTAACTTCAGGAATCTTTTTATCGTAATTTAAAACCAACCGGGTTTCCTCGTTTCTTGGTATGGTAAACGTGCGGGAAGTGTCAATGTCCTTAAACCAATACTTAGACACCACAGAATCTTTTTGAAGTCCAAATAAGGATATTGGAACATTGGAACCAGTTCTATTTTTAATTGTGAATGTAATGGAATCTTCAGTCTTACTGACTTTTCTAATTTTAAAATCTATGTTTGTTCTAAGCGCAACGTATTCATCAAAAAACCAATCGATATCTTTTGTTGACTTATTTCGCAAAAGCATCTCCAACTTTTTGGCCTTTACATTGGAGTGTAGCTTAAATTGATCATAGAATTCAAGGATTGTGCTATCAATTTTGTCATAACCAATATATTCCCCCAAGTATGCCATCCCAAGACCTGCCTTGTAGCTATTTGCTATTCTTTGATTAAATCGGGTTAGCGAATCGCTAGGAGTGGCGAGTGGCTGATGGTCGTTTCTGCGTACAGACAACATCTGCAAAAGGTAGTATTGTTCATTAAAGTCAGTTTTGGCAAGGTTATATGCTCGAAAACCCCATAAGCGTGATAGTTTGCCTGTCAATTTCTGATCTGGATAATATTCATCCACATATTTGATCAATAAATAATAAACAATACCATCCATGACCCATTTTTCTTTACGCTCGTCCAAAAACAGGGTTTCCTTTAAGATACTGTTCAAGGCAGTTTTAAGGAACTTCATTTCAAATTGAAACTGTTCTCTATAGGGTCGTATAAAATTTGGTAATTGATTAATGCCATACAATGGGTTTCTGTTGTAATCGACTTCAGCGACCAAAAGATTCTCATGAGGATATTCACCTAAATTATTTTTAATGAACCTGGCAATTTTATCAATGGATATTCCCTGGGAAATTTCATCGTATTTTGAAGTTTCAATATCAGAGGTTACAGTTAAATCGCGAGTTACATGTTTGGTGAAATCTTTTGTGGGTGTAAGTATGATTTGATTATTTTTTCTTTGTGTTCCGATTAAATGCGCTTCGTTTCCTATAGAAAAATCGGTACTTGAATTCACTTTAAAGTTAGTGGCTAAGTGTAACCCCTTTGGATAAGTAATCCGTATTTCGGTGTTGGTGACATCTGTGTTTTGATCATTCAAATCTTTATTGGAGTAAAGATTCCATTTTTCATCAAATACAGCAGGTGTAAGATACCAGTCACGTAGGTAATAACCTCTTCTATAACCGTGGCCATAATTGGTGTAGCGGCTGCTTGGCAAATCAATCTGGTAGGTTAAAAATAGCTCCACGGATGCTCCTGGTTCAACGGGTTTGTTTAGTACTACCTTAATGATATCAATAGCTTTTGTCCTTTCCCATTTCAATCCCATGTATTCACTGTCAACAATGCTCGCAACTTTTGTAAACCCTCTGTTTTTATCTTTTGCAAGGTGAAGGCTCTTATTGAATTCTTCACCAAACTTTTTAGCCAAAGCTGTCTTTTTACTCGAATAGGCATGGTTCCAGTCATTGAAGTAAAGCGTGACAAGCCCTCGGTCAGAATTATTGACATAGGTGAACTTTTGTCTTATCTGAATTTCTTTGGTTGTACCATTCAAAGTAGCACTTATCTCATTCTTATGTTGACCCAAAGCAATTAGGTTCATAAACAAGAAAGATAACAGTGCAATTTTCTGAATGAAACGTTTTTTTACCAAAGGCTACATATTAGAAGTTAGGGCTAAAAGTTCGTCCCTTATAGAATGCATCAATAATCTTTACGACCTCATCCTCTGTATCCACAATTTTTATAAGATCAAGGTCTTTGGCACTTATATTACCTGCTCCTAACATAGTGTCTTTAACCCAGTCTATAAGTCCGCTCCAAAATTTGGATCCAACTAAAACAATGGGGAATTTGTGGATTTTATTTGTTTGTATAAGGGTGATGGCTTCAAATAATTCATCCAAAGTTCCAAAACCACCAGGCATTACTACAAAGCCTTGGGAGTATTTAACGAACATTACTTTTCGGACAAAGAAATAGTCAAAATCTAGGCTTTTGTCACTGTCAATATAAGGGTTGTCATGTTGTTCAAAAGGGAGTTCAATATTAAGTCCTACCGAAGTTCCACCGGCTAAATGAGCTCCTTTATTTCCAGCCTCCATAATCCCTGGGCCTCCTCCTGTAATAACCCCATAACCAGCATCTGCAATGCTCTTGGCCACATTCACCGCTAACTCATAGTAAGGTTCTCCCGGTTTAATACGAGCGGAACCAAAGATTGATACGCAGGGACCTATGGCACTCATTTTTTCAAAACCGTTGACAAATTCACCCATAATTTTGAATATGGCCCATGAATCATTGGTTTTTATCTCATTCCATCCTTTATGATGTTGTTCTTTTCGCATATGTATTGTTTTAATAGTTAAACAGCCGAAGCAATTTTCCGCTTAGCACTGTCCAACTCCTTTTTCAAAAACTTGGCTGTGTAACTTTTATTGTCTTTGGCAACTTCTTCTGGGGTGCCTTTTGCCACTATCATTCCACCTCCTCGACCACCTTCGTAACCTATATCAATAATATGATCCATCATTTTAATCACGTCCATATTATGCTCTATGACCAGAATGGTATTCCCTTTGTCCACCAACTGATTCAAAACTTCCATAAGAACCCTAATATCTTCAAAATGTAGTCCTGTAGTGGGCTCATCAAGAATATAGAAGGTATTTCCAGTATCCCGTTTAGAAAGTTCTGTTGCCAATTTTACCCGTTGTGCCTCTCCGCCGGAAAGAGTTGTAGATTGCTGACCCAAAGATATATAGCCCAGGCCAACATCTTTTATGGTTTTTAGCTTTCTATGAATTTTAGGAATATTTTCAAAGAAATCAACGGCTTCATTAATTGTCATTTCCAAAACATCCGCTATGGATTTTCCTTTATACCTAATTTCTAAGGTCTCCCTATTAAAACGTTTGCCATTACATGTTTCGCATTCAACATAAACATCTGGCAAGAAATTCATTTCAATGACTTTTAAACCACCGCCTTGACATGTTTCGCAACGGCCACCAGCCACATTAAAACTGAAACGACCAGGTTTGTATCCACGGATAGTTGCTTCTGTTGTTTTTGCAAATAAAGCTCTGACCTCACTAAAAGTACCCGTGTATGTTGCTGGATTGGAGCGAGGTGTTCGGCCAATAGGGGACTGATTAATGTCAATAACCTTATCCACATGATCCAATCCGGTAATTTTTTTATAGGGCATTGGTTTTTTAACACCGTTAAAATAATGGGCGTTCATAATAGGGTAAAGCGTCTCATTGACCAAAGTTGATTTTCCGCTTCCGGAGACTCCGGTAACCCCTATTAGTTTTCCCAATGGAAACTCTGCAGTAACATTTTTAAGGTTATTTCCCGTACAACCAGAAAGTACTATCTTTTTTCCAGTGCCCTTTCTTCTATTGGATGGAATGGCAATTTCACGTTTTCCGGTAATGTATTCGGCAGTTAAGGTGTTGTACAGCTTTAAATCCTCTGGTTTTCCTTCGGAAATGATTTCTCCTCCATGTCTACCTGCTTTTGGTCCAATATCGATAACGTGATCTGCATGTTCAATCATGTCCCGATCATGCTCTACTACAATAACAGAGTTCCCAATATCCCGAAGAGATACCAAAGAATTGATGAGGCGTTCATTGTCCCTTTGGTGCAAACCTATACTTGGTTCATCTAAAATATACAGTACCCCAACCAATTGTGAGCCAATCTGAGTCGCCAAGCGGATACGCTGCGCTTCTCCTCCTGAAAGAGACTTGGAGCTTCTGTTGAGGGATAAATAATCCAAACCAACATCCAATAAAAACTGGATACGGGTCTTGATTTCTTTTATAATTTCTTCTGCAATTTTCTTTTGATTTCCTTCTAGAGCGCTCTCCAACTTTTCAAAAAAACCAGCTAGTTCAGCAATATCCAATTGGGCCAGTTCAGCAATGTTTTTTTCTCCTATCTTAAAATAAAGGGATTCTTTTCTGAGTCGTGCCCCATGGCAATTTGGACAAGAAACCCGGTCCATATATTCTTTTGCCCATCGTTTTATGGAAGTAGAGTTGGCTTCTTCAAATTGCGTTTTAATAAAGTTGGAAATGCCTTCATAGTCAATTTTGTATTGTCTTTTTACGCCCAAGGTCTTTGAATCCACCTCAAAACTGTCATTACCTCCATTCAATATAACATCCATTGCTTCAGCAGGAATCTTTTCCAAAGGATCTGTCAATTCAAAATTATACCGTTGTGCAATGGTTTCAAGTTGTTTAAAGGCCCAGGACTTTTTATATTCTCCCAACGGAGCAATGCCGCCTGTTTTTATGGAGAGTTTTTTATTTGGAAATATCTTCTGTTCGTTCACCTCGTGCACATGCCCCAAGCCATTGCATTTAGGACACATTCCCTTTGGCGAGTTAAATGAAAATGTATTGGGCTCGGGAGTGGGGTAGGAGATGCCCGAAGAGGGACACATAAGGTCACGACTAAAGTAGCGCGGTATTTTTTCACCTTCTTCCAAAACCATGAGTACATTGTTACCACTGTACATGGCAGTATTTATGGACTCATTAAGTCTTTTATGAAACTCTTCGTTCTCTACAACTTTTAAGCGATCAATGACAATCTCAATATCGTGGGTTTTGTAACGGTCCACCTTCATGCCCTTGGTAATATCCAAAACTTCACCATCAACCCTAACTTTTACAAAACCTTGCTTTGCAATTTGTTCAAAAAGCTCCCTGTAGTGTCCTTTTCTGGATTTAACCACAGGGGCAAGAATGTTTATTTTCTTATCGCGGTAAGAATCAATTATGAGGGTCTTTATTTGCTCATCACTATAACTGACCATCTTTTCGCCCGTGTTATAGCTATATGCATCTCCAGCCCTGGCAAAGAGAAGCCTTAGAAAGTCATAAACCTCTGTAATGGTACCGACTGTGGAACGAGGAGATTTTGATGTTGTTTTTTGTTCAATGGCGATTACAGGGGAAAGACCATCAATTTTGTCCACATCTGGGCGTTCCAGTCCACCCAAAAATTGGCGTGCATAGGCCGAAAAAGTCTCAATGTACCTTCGCTGTCCCTCGGCATAAATAGTATCAAAAGCCAAAGAGGATTTTCCACTGCCGGATAGACCGGTAATGACGACTAATTTTTCCCGCGGAATGGTAACATCAATATTTTTTAAGTTGTGGACCCTTGCCCCTTGAACTTCAATATTTTCTTCGTAGTTGATCATAGCACAAGATGCTAATGTAATCAATTGGGCAGTAAAAAAGAAACCAGAATAGGTTTAATAATCTTGCTTTTTAAGCCATAGCTTTTATTAGATTTTAAATTAACGAAGAGCGGATTATTTTGTCAATATCATGCATTCAATTATATTGTTGCAAAACCACAATTATGTTCACTAAATCCATAAATACATGCATTATTAATATTGTTTTGGGAAGTTTTATATTCTTTTCTGGTATGCAGCTATCCGCTCAAAACAATGTCATAATTGATGCGGATACTGGCAATGAAGTAGATGATTTTTATGCACTGGCCCGAGTTTTTCTAGAGCCTTCAGTGAACATTACCGCATTAAATGCCGCTCATTGGCAAACCAGCCATTGGGCCATTGAGAATACTATGGAAAACAGCCATCGTCTTAATCAACAATTATTGGGTGAAATGGGATTGTCCATTAAAACAAATCGCGGAGCTATGGCCCGTATGTACGATTGGGGAGAGCGCGCCCAACATTCAGCAGCGGCTTATGAGATTATAAAGCAGGCCCAAGAAAGTGAAAAAGTTCAGATTTTAGTGCTTGGTGCGCTTACTAATGTGGCTTCCGCAGTGTATATAGCACCTTCAATTGCAGAAAAACTTGAGGTATACTGGCTGGGAACGACTGTAGATTTTGAACGTGGAATTTTAAAACGAAATGATTTTAATCCCTTGATGGACCCCTACGCTTTGGACTATTTATTGGATTCTAAGGTCAGCATGAAGATCATGCCGGTTAGTATCGCCGTAAAGATGGAAATTGATTTTGATGAATTGAACAATAAAATAGGAGATCATTTTCTTGGTGCATTTCTAATGGATCGTTGGATAACGCATCTAGATGGTTCCCGTAGAAGCAGGGTATTATGGGATTTGGCATTAATTACTGCTTTTATTAAGCCAGAGATGGCTTCTACAAAACAACTGATAACCTCAAAGGATAGTGGTAATCGTGAAATAACCTTTTATGATGGAATAGATGCTGACGCGATATATGAGGATTTTTGTAAAACCTTATTGGCTTTTGAAAAAGAGTAACCTATTTTTAAACTTTAAATAAAAGAATACTAGTTAAACATGAAATTATTAGGCATAGGCTCGCGCATTGATCATTCTGAATATGGAAAGGGTGTTGTAACAAACGTATCATCTAAACACTATTGGGTTACTTTTTTGGAAAATGGATTGGAAACCATTGATATTGACTCCGAATTTGAGGTGATTGATGGGGTGGAGGACGAAGTGGACAGTGTTAGCTTTTTTGATGTGGAACGTTCCCTGGTTTCTATTTTGCAAAAGTGGAGCGATACTTCTGAAAAAGTGGCGATAGCGGATAAATGGCGTGGCGGAAAGTTAATCTTGGAACCTGGCGATGATTTGGCCAACAAAGAAATGCCCATAGATGGTTTCTTTCATAAAATAGTAATGGTGCGGGATCGCATTCGGGTTATGGAGCAGAAGATTAACAGCAGCAAAAATCTAGATGATCAAGAAAAGGTAGACCTTCAACAATATATTACCCGTATTTATGGAAGCCTGACGACCTTTAATGTGCTGTTTAAAAATAAGAGTGACCAGTTTGTTGGGGAGCGGAGCAAATGATTATACTGTTGGTATTTTAGTTTAAAATCGCCAAAGTATTCGGACAAAAGAATGCGGGAGTTTCGTTATCGGTCTCGGCTATGATACGTTGCGTGAAAAATCCAGCCGTATTAAAAGTAGTGAATTTTAAGGTTTGGCAGAGACAGCAATGAATTATAGCCCTTGTTAGCCACTGGCTTTATTCCGACTTACAAGTAAACTTTATATTCAAATCTCTTATAAATTCAAAATCATCAATCCACTTTACATCCATATTATCACAAACGTGAGGGATTTTAATTTTGGTTTCCTTTTTAAAATAGTCTTTCGTTTCCTTCGTGACAACAACTGCATTTTCTTTCATAGCGTGGGCAATTACCCAAGGGTCAGCTTTTGAGTGAATCCCATTACTTGATACTAAATATTTATGGTTAGGATTTGTATTGTAGATTTCTTTAAGGCAATTTGTTACATCTCCATCAATTTTTTTAACAGGAATATCACTATTCTTTAGCCACTCAAATAGATTATCTTCTCCTTTTTCAATTTCTTCATAAACTAATTCGGGAATAAAAATCACACCTTGTTTTCCTAAACTATTTAAAACTTCCCAATATGATGGACAAATTTCTGGAGAATAATATTTTTGCCAGGCTTGAATAAGAATATTAGCGTCAATACAGTAAACTACTTTTTGATTTTCAAACATTAAGCAAGTAGTTTTTCAAATTTTTGGAACTTATTTATCTGTGTATTAAGCAGATTACTTGCTATTGAGGGAGATAATGAACCATTGTTAAAAGAATCCATTACAATTCTCGTAAAGAGTTTACTATTTTTATTGAGACGAAGTAGATAAGCATCTGGACCTCCTTTTCGTTCTCTTTGCTTTTCTTTTTTAATTTTTTCTCTTTCTAAAAACTTCTCAAACTCATCTTGAGCATCTTGTTTGAGAATCTTATAATTAGATTGAGAAATTAAATTTAAGTTCAATGCTCGAACTAATAAGGCAAACGAACTTATACCAAGTTCTTTCGCTTGCTTAAAAATCTTATTGTTTGAATCAAAAGTATCTTTGCCAAGTTGTGCAACTAATTCTCTTGGCATTAAAGCATTAGCTGCAACCTGATTGCAAAATAATTCCACTGGATGAAATTTTGATTTTGCTTTATCGTTAAAGTCAATATCTACCTCATTTGATATGCCTGATTTTGCTATCCAAATATGAGCCAATTCGTGCACAAGTGTGAAAAGTTGTGGTGCATTCCAATTTTTTGAATTTACAAAAACAAATGGGGCATATTTATCGGCAATTGCAAATCCTTGTATTAAATCTCTGTCTAGAACCAGTCTTGAGTGTAGGAAACTTGCCCTAGAAATAAATATTCCGGCACTTTCCGCTTTGTCAATCCATTCTGCAATTGGTGTTTTTTTGTAGTCGCTAGGATTAATTTTTAAAGTACTCAATATGTCTTTGGCAATAACTTCTGGATTATCCTTTATTGAATATTTGCCAACAAAAGGAAGTGTACTTTCTCCAATTTCTTCAAATAACTCACTAATCCAATTTTGTTTTTCTTGGACATCTCTAATTATAAATAACGAAGCAGTATCTAATTCTTGCGAGTCATCTCTTCTATAATCTTGAAGTGGATGAAAATCTTTTGGTATTTCAGGTAAAAAGAAAAGAGAAAAAGGTCTCCTAAAACTCTTTGCCAAGATTTTTGCTTGTCGAATTGTCGGAAAATCAATCCCATCTTCCCACGTCAGATACCTTTCAGGTGATACAGAAACTTTTTTGGCAGCATTTTCCACAGAGATTTTGGCGGACATTCTAGCCCACTTTAATATCTCGGATGTTATAAATGCTTTGTCAGCCATTACTTTTTATACGAAGGTAAAATTTTAATTCGGAACGTAATTTTTTTCAAGCTTGTGGCTAACGTTTAAGATATGGTCTCGTTTTAATACTGAAACAAGTTCAGTACAAGTGTGCTATATCAATCGATAACGAAGTTCGTTGATTTTTCTTTCAGAATCAAGAGGTTATACGGTAGGATATGGCTTATTTTTCAACAACCACTGTATTGTCATTTAGAGTCGAATGAGATGTTTTTCTACGCTAATGTTAATCAGCAAATTGTTTTCTAATGAGTGGACTTCCCAATAGGCTGAAAAAGAATTTGACATTCATATGAAATGAGGACGCCAAAGATGCGGTGTCTTCTTTGTATGTTTCCAAGGTTTCTTTATCATAATGAACGCCATTTAATAGCACACTTGAAATGGAGGCGGTATGGCTAATGTTATCCAGTGGGTTTTTCTTAAGAATTACAAGGTCTGCCATCTTACCTTGATCAACACTGCCATAGTCCTTTTCCACATTGCTGTAGGTTGCAGGAATAATGGTGGCAGCTCTTAGTGCCTCTAAATTTGTTAGACCACATGCCGTAAACTCTTCAATTTCTGTATGCAGCGCAAAACCAGGAAAAGCGTAAGAATCCGTAACATCTGTTCCGGTCATTATGGGAACACCTCTTTTGTGAGCCATACCCACTTGTAGTTTCGCAGATTCATACAACTTCATATTTATTCCTTTTCCATCACTGGAATTATTGTATTTGCCCGCTCTTCCAACATCCGGATTCCACCAAAGCTTCTTTCTAAGAGTGGGAATGTATTTAAGATTTTGGTTTTCAACATAACTCTGGTTATTGGCATAGGCTGATATTTTCAACATCTGTAAAGTAGGCACCCAATGCGCATTTCTTTGGTGCATTAAATCCATCAAGCGTGCCGCTTTTTCAACATCAAAATTTTCACTTATCGATTTTTTGGATTCATAGTACATGGCTCTTTTGTCCTCCGCAACCAATAGTTTGTCCGCCTCCGGAAAACAATCGAACATAAATACTCTTCCGTGTTCAAAACTACGTTGCCCCAATGTAATGGCATCTTCCAACGAAACGCCCAATGGTTTGTGTCCTGCTATATGCAAGCCATACTTTGGTGCTTCTTTGGCAATTTGTTTATAGGAGGTAGCTGGGATGTCTGAATATACTTTAATAAAGTCGGCACCTACTGTTTGATAATGCTCTAATAATAGAGGTACATCTTTAACATCTTCTACACTAAAAAACTCAGGAAAACCAGAGGGTACGGAATTGTCACCGTTTATTTGATAGCTGCTTTGCAAAATATATCTAGGGGTAACTTGCTCATGATTTTCAAGTTTTTTATTCCAACTAAGCCTGTCTTTTGTACCAGCCCAATAACTATCTTCCTTACCCATTTGCCCAGACAAATCCCTGATAGAGGTAACACCGTGTGCAATGTACAGCGGATGGTGAAGCCATTTGGAATGTTGTGTTGAATGTGTATGCATGTCCCAAAGCCCTGGAATAAGATACTTTCCATCCCCATCTATGGTAAAACTGTCCCCATAGTTTTTATCTGATGTTGCACTGTCTATAGCTTGGATTCTATTCTTTTTTATCCAGACGTTTCTATTTTTAAGAATGTTACCAGTGTTTACATCAACAACGTTGATAGATTTAATTAGGATACTTTCATGTTTTTCTGGTAAGCTTACATCTGGCATAGGCCAAATGAGTCCTGCGACTATGATTAGACCAAACACCACAAATGAAATCAATACAAACTTTAAAGTTTTAAAAACTTTCCTCCTCATCCTTAAGTTTTATAGGTTCTTAAGGGATGACGATGCTATGCAGATAATGTTACTTAAACTAGAGGATAATTCTAAGAGACGGTATTGCTTTTAGTTTGGTGAATTTAGTCCCATTTTATTTCCTTCCGTATCTAGAAATAAGGCAAAAAAACCACTTTCATCAGCGTGTGCGGTTTTGGGCACCATTATTTTACCCCCGTTTTTTTCAATTTTATCAAGTATAATTTGAAGATCATCTCCGCCATTCAAGTATATGGTTACCCCATCGGATGATGGCTTGTAACCTTCTCCTTTTATTATAATCCCCGTGACCAATTGCTCTTCGTATGGAAATATTCCCATTTCCATACCGGGCATTTCCATTACTTCAATGTTAATGTCTAATATGCGTTGATAAAAATTGACAGCCCGTGAAACATCCGTTGCCGGGATTTCAAAAAGAGAAACAAAGCTTTTCATATCATTCTGTGTTTTTTCTTGATTGGAATCTGTTTTTTGTACTTCTGGACTAACTTTATTCTTATTGGTACAAGACAGAAGTGCAAAAGCCACTATTATAGTAGTGCGTAGTAAAATGCTATTCATTTTTTTGGTTTAAGTATGGAATGAAGATAAATCGATTTTGAGTGCTAAAATTGTAAAAATGCGACACTACAACTATTTGTAGAAAAGAGTGGAAAGCGCCATGTTTTCATTTCCTAAAAAAGCTGTAGGCTTTACTCCTGTGAACTCCTTAAAGTCTTTTATAAAATGTGCTTGGTCATAATATTCACTTTTATAAGCGATATTGGTCAGGCTTTCAGTCTCATTATTAAGTAACATTTTTAATGCGGTTTGCAGTCGAATTACTTTACCTAACTGCTTTGGACTAACGCCAATTTGTTTTGCAAACTTTCTCTCAAGTTGTCTTCTTTTGGACAGGTCTTCTTTAAGAATGTCCTTTATTGGTACATTGCCATTTGCCAAATACAGGGCATCAACGGTTGTTTTCACAATATTTTCAATCGTAGTTTCTTCATTAAGTTTGTTTAAAAGAAAGGATTCCACAATTTTAATGCGTTGTTGCTTGTTAGATGCATTCACTATTTTTTTTTCTAGCTCTTTTGCAGCAATTTCCCCTAATAGATCTTTGAGGGGTATTTCTTTATCTACTAAATTTTTGAGAGGTGTATCCACGAAGTTTGAAAAACCATAAGGGTAAAAGCAAATTGCAAATGAGTTAACATCTCCTGTGGGTTCAATATAGTAGGATTTCGTTCTTTGTCCCATAACCATTGCACAAGGATGAAGGATGAATTCGCTATCGGAAGTATATCGTTTAATTTTATCTCCGAGATTGAAAGTCATTTCAATAAAACCATCAGGGATTATTTTTTGTTTTGAGTTATTTACATCAAATGGCACTTCAAGTGTCCAATAAAAATTAACTATAGCACTTAAGTCAGGATGTGGTTGAAATGTTTGATAATTCACTATTTCGCTAATTTTTTTTAGTGACGCACAACGGTTTTGTATATGGCACTGAACTTTCGTAAACCACTGAAGGCCCTATTCGTTATTACGGTGTTATCTGCTTTTTCCACTCAAATTTAATCTGCTTTTCTTCCCAAATGTTCAGTCAACAACTTCCATTTAAAATCTTCTTTTATTAAAACAGAAGTCCCAATTCCATTTCCAGATGCGGATTTTCCCTCTATAATTCCAGTCCAATTAAATTCGAATAAATAGATCGCATACTTTTGATCCTTAACCAACCATTTAATATTTTCAATAGCATATTTTTCATTTTTAATTGAGGAAAAATTTTTCTCAAATGCTTTTTGAACATTTTCTTTTCCAATATGAATCGTTCCATTGGAAAAGGTAACACTTACATTTTTGGAAACTAAAGGCTCAACTGCTTTCCAATCTTGAGTTCCTAAAGCTGTTTCATATGATTCAATAAATTCTTCTGGATTCATTACTTTCTAATTGCAGGTAACAATATTGGTTAAGGGGAATTTCAATTTGTTATAACGAAGTTCGCGGATTTCTCTTTTAGAACCAAGTGGTTATATACTAGATTATTGCTTATTTTTTAACAATGGCCATTCCATTATTTTACTACCCCCAAAGCCCATTTATCCTTTGTCTTTATCAAATTCCGTAAGGCATGTTTAATAATCCATTTTCTTTCTTTTGTAGGATTGGGAGTCCAACTTTCAACAAGCCCTTTTGCGATTTCAGGATTGTCCTTTAAAATATCATTAATACAATTGGCTACAGATGTCTGCACATATTTACTGGAGTCGTTTTTTAAGTTTTCCAATATAGGTAGGATAGGAGTGGGGTCCTTAATAAAGATATCCAATTTACTGGCCCAAGGCAGTCTGGGGCGTACCCCTTCGCTGCTTAAACGCCGTACATGTTTGTTTTTATCCACAGACCACTTTTGCATAATTTTTAATGTACGTTCTGGATAGTTTTCCAAATAGGGGCGAATGGTATATTCCCCTGTATTACGTTTGGTAATCTCATGAATGGCGTTCATAGAAAGATCAAAATGTTTCAAACCATATTTCTCAACGTATTTAGCAATTGGCATGACCCAATAGTACTCTTTAAACATGCCTGTTTCTTTTTCGTTCTCTGGGCCAAGAATTTGTATCAGTTGTGAGATGGCGGCAACGTAATTATTAGATAGATGTGCTTTTAAAGCATCGGCAATCCATTCCACCCGATCTTTAAGTTCTAAGTCATCTACTTTATTGGCGACTGTCTGCACAAAAGAATTCTTATCAAATTCGACTCCTGCTTCCATAAGCTTGTTCGCTAGCAGTATAGCCAAATCAACATCGAACCAAAGCTTTAATTGTTTAAAGGCCATTATTTATGCTGTTTCTTTCTTTTCACTAAGGTACTTCCAATACCGTTTTGGCACATGTTGTGTATGTAATTTTCTATTGATTCGAGATTTAATATTGGTGCTTTTAAAATAGTCGTTCCATAAGGTTTGGTAATCATATTCATCACTTAAAAAGGCATCACTTTTATGGATCTTATTAAAGTGTACCTCTTTCAAATTGAGCGATATCAATTCTACATGCTCCATATTATAGTAAATTCCGTACTTACGCTTTACATCATAGATTAACCATTGCTGGTCAGCATACCTATTCCTAAAATGTTTTGAAATCAATGGTAAAACATCAAAGTCAGGCTCAATATTCGCAAAGTAAATATCATCCTTGGTCAATTGAAAACGAACAAAGGCTTCCATTCTGTGTTTTTCCCGACCTACGGAAAGTGCCAATTGGCTAATGCGAAGTACAACACCATCTGAATAGTCCGTTTGTTTTGTTCCTTTGCCGATCATCAGCTTTTGAATATAGGTGTATAGCGTAAGTTCTATACCATCTACCTCACTTAAAAACGCAAAGTATACATTGGTAATAGCATTATGGCTTGTGTTGCGTATACCGTTCCATACGCGTTTAGCCTTTTCCACATTTGTGAAAATTGTCTCTGTTTCGGAGAAAAGCCCGTTTTGGCCTTTGGTATTACGTTGAACATCCACCACATCTATTTTTTCTTCAAAGGCAACAAAGACCGTGGTAAGAAAGCCATTAAAGCTTCCGTCGTAAATGAGTGTTTTTGAGTTTTTCATTAGTACTGAATTAGAGGTGAAATGAAGTAATATGTTTTTTTAATGTGGTCAGTGATTTCTTTGCTCTGCTTTTGAAAACAATGAAATCATATCCTAGACTTAAGATGGTATCTCGGCTACGCTCTATAAAGTCTTCGTCTTTTTGGGTTTGTAAGGTGTTCATAGTGTTCCTTTTTTCTAGTGTTTATACTTCGAGACAGGCTCCGTATGACAATAGCAATTAATTAAACAATGATAATTGTGTACTATACTGATTCCGAAACTTTCCAGAGGATTGTTGTAGAATCATTCCTTTAATTTTTTCCGCATCCAAATCCTTACGCTCCCAATTTCTAGAATCGCAAATCATAAAATACTTGGCACGGTTGAGGGCCACTCCAATTTTCTTGAGGTGGTCCCAGTTCAATTTTCGAAACTTACGGGCATTTAAAATCTTCCCAACAGATCGCATGCCCATTCCTGGAATACGAACGAGCATACGCTTATCTGCACTATTGACATCCACAGGAAAATGATGCATGTTCCGTAATGCCCAAGAAAGTTTTGGGTCTACATCTATATCTAAATTTGGATAATCATTGTTCAAGATTTCATTCACGGCAAAACCATAAAAACGCAACAACCAATCTGTCTGGTACAATCTATTTTCCCGCAACATGGGTACTTGCGAACCAATAGAAGGTAAGCGGCTATCTTTCGCAACGGGCACGTAACCAGAATAATACACCCGTTTCATATTGTACTGTTTGTAGTAATAGGTGGCAGAATACATAATGTCCTTATCCGTTTCACCTGTTGCGCCCACAATCATTTGAGTACTTTGCCCTGCCGGAGCATATTTTGGGGTACTTTTAATGATTTTTTGCTCATTTTTAAAACGAATCAATTCGTTTTTGACCTTTAACATAGGTTTGGTAAAATCCTCATGCTTTTTATCAGGAGCTAAAAGTTTAAGGCCTGAGATGGTAGGGATTTCAATATTTACTGAAAGTCGGTCTGCATATAGTCCTGCCTCATACATTAACTCATCACTAGCATCAGGAATGGATTTTAAGTGGATGTATCCATTAAAGTTCTCTTCTAGCCGTAATTTTTTGGCTACTGCAATGAGGCGTTCCATGGTATAGTCGGCATTTTTGAAAATACCCGAACTTAAAAACAACCCTTCAATATAATTTCTTCTATAAAAGTTGATGGTTAAATCCACTACCTCTTGGATTTTGAAGGCAGCTCGTTTTACATCATTGCTCTTACGGGTGACACAGTAGGCGCAATCAAAAATGCAATGGTTTGTCAACAGTATTTTTAAAAGGGACACGCATCTGCCATCTTCGGTATAGCTATGACATATACCCATTTTACTGGCATTGCCAAGCCCTTTGTCCTTATTGGACCTATCACTACCGCTGCTGGCACAAGAAACATCGTATTTGGCAGCATCGGCCAAAACATTCAATTTTTCTTGTATTCGATTAAAGCCCATCCTTTTTTGTAATTAATCCAAAATTATGGAAATATTCCTAAAAATGGAAATATTCCAAATTATTTTTTGGAAACATTCCAAATTTGCTATATTTGAAATATGGAGAATGAGTTAACACTAAAACGGTTTATTGATATTAGAAGAGAATTGGGACATACGCAGGCAGAATTTGCCACGTTATTGGGCATTTCCAGTACCACGGCAGATATTGAAAGGGGACGCACCAAATTATCAGGTAAAGTAGTAGCTGAATTGCTGAAACAATTCAATATTAATCCACTTTGGTTGTTTGGTGAAAGCGAAGAAAAGCATTTGGAAACTTCCAGAACCAGTGTAATTCCGAAAGTGGTAACCGTAGATAGTGCTGATAATGACAATATGGTTTTGGTAAATGCGAAAGCCGCCGCTGGATATCCCCAAAATATTGCAGATACTAGTTGGTACCATCAATTGCCGGCTTTTGATTTGCCTATTCCCGAGTTTAGAAATGCCACTTACAGAGGTTTTCAGGTGGAAGGGGAAAGTATGTTGCCCAATCTAAGGCCTAACGATTGGGTGTTGGCCAAATCTGTTGAACATATTGATCACATAAGCGCCAATAAAATGTATGTGGTAGTGTTACAAGATGCGGTATTGGTCAAGAAGATTGAAAAGCGTCCAAACTCCAATAACATTACATTGGTTTCTTTGAATGAAACCTATCCGCCATATGACATAAAGCCCTTTCAGATACAAGAAATTTGGGAAGTGAGCAGTAAATTGACCTTTAATGTCGATGCTACTACTGACACGGGACTTTTACGACAACTTCATCAATCTATGGAAGAGTTAAAACAGCAGATGGGAAGTGTAAAAAACTAGTTTGTTGGTTTCTAGTAATTCTTGATTATATTAGTCACTTAACCAACCTCTTTATTTTCAGTGAAAAAGCTACTTTTAATTGCACTCTTTTTGAGTAATTTTTCATTTTCACTTGCCCAAGTAGAAAGGGACACCTTGTTGGTCGGCTATACATCGGCCGCTCCATTTATTATTCAAGAAGGAGAACTGTTGGAAGGTATCAATGTGTGGTTGTGGAAACGAGTGGCTGAACAACTGGACTTGGAATACAAAATGGTTCCCATGGATTTTTCCAAGATGTTAGATTCCTTAAAACAGGGAAATATTGATGTTAGTATTAATCCGTTGACCATCACGGGAAAACGCAGTAAACATATAGAGTTTACGCATTCTTTTTTTGCTTCTCACTCCACAGTAGCTGTTGCTGAAACATCATCGATTCAGAAAATAAGGAGTTTTTTGGATGCTTTTTTACACATTAATTTTCTTAGGGGATTTCTGCTTCTCTTCTTTATATTACTCTTTTTCGGCACATTGATCTGGCTTTTTGAAAAACGGGGTAATTCCGAACATTTTCGACCAAACCTTAAAGGGATATGGGATGGCCTTTGGTGGTCTGTGGTAACCGTAACCACTGTAGGCTATGGGGACAAAGCACCCAAAACACGAATGGGTAAGATTGCGGCTTTGGGCTTAATGTTTAGCGGTCTTCTGTTTGTTTCTGGGCTTACAGCTAGTATAGCATCCAGCCTTACTGTAAATCAATTATCAAATAATTCTGATAGTTTCAGTGCTTTTAAAGAACGTAAAGTGGGTACGGTAAATAGTTCAAGTGCCAATGATTTTCTAAAAGTTCATTTTTTTAAAAAGATTTCCCTTTATGATAGTGTTATTTCAGGGTTATCGGATCTAAAAGAGGAAAAAATTGATGCTTTTATTTATGATGAACCTATTTTGCAATATCGAATTAAAAAAGATTCTACTTTAAACGGATTGGAATTGTTGCCTATTAAATTTGATGTTCAGTTTTATGCCTTCGGAATTGTAAAAAACAATATTGAGCTAGAGCAAAAAATATCACAGGCCATTTTAGAAATAATGGAGACCCAAGAGTGGGGAGTAGTACTTGCCGAATACGGATTGAGCGAGATATGATTGAAATTAATTATACCCCTTAATAGCTCCCATACCCAGGGTTAAAGGACCTAATTGATGGTATTGAGGCAGATATGCTCCGCTTTCCATCACTTTCCAATCGTCCCAGGTAGCTTCAATTCCACCGATAGGTATAATTTTCACCCACATTTTAAAACTATTGGGAAATCCATCAGGGTTTAATCTCCAGAGGTAATGATCGCCAGGGGTAGTGCCACCTTTTGAATAGGAAACCAACAGACCTGATGAACCATCATCCAGTGCCACGATACTTCGTTTTGTACCTGCATCAAACACTTTATAAGGCGCTACCAACCAAAAGGAATCATTGTTGAACATTTTTAGAGCTTTCGCAACAGCTTTATTTTCTTTTTGATGCGAAATACGCTTTCCTGATTTGGTGACCTTACTATTTTTAGTATCAACCAGATTTAATAGTACTACATAATCATCCCATTTTACTTCAACAACACCATTTTCTTTATCCCATTTATATTGATTTGCACCGTTTCTGTATGTCCATTCAATATATTGGGTATCCTTATATTTTTGATAATGGAGTGCGTTCAGCATCTTATGCGCAAGGGTATCCGCTTCGGCGTTTGAGTTTCCTTTTGGTAAGGGTTCGTGTATGATCCATGCGAACAGTAGTAGCCCTAAAACTAGAATGCTTAAAAGTTTTATGGCACGTTTCATTAAAAAAGACTTTCTTTTATGCAGGTAGCTAGGCTATCTGCTGCTTTGGGAAAAAGTCTGAACCAAAGCTCGGGTTCAAAAATTTCTAGTTCCGCCAAGGCCCAATTACCATCATTGTCTTTAAAAATATCCACACGTGCGTAAATTGGAGGCTCTGGGGCCGCTAAAACCACTTCTTCAGCAAAATCGATTTCTTCTTGCGAGGGTGTATACTCTTGAACGCTACCACCAAAATCATCCTGTACCCTAAAATCTCCAGGTTTGGCAACCTTTAAAACGGCATTGGCGAACTTCCCATTGAATACCATCATAGATATTTCACCTTGTTCCACAATGTTTTGTTGAAACTCTTGCAACATCATTGCTTCTTGTGCTATCAATTCTTGAAATAGGATTTCATATTGACTGATTTCTTCTGGCTTGATTTTATAAGTATGTCTTGCGCCACCAGAAAGACAGGGTTTTAGAACAAGATTTTTTGGGCGGAAACCGTGTTTCTCAATCGCATGCTCATATGTTTGTTTTAGACTGGTTGCCGTCCCTTTTTCAATAAATAAGGTTCGAGGAATGGTCACTCCAGCATCAGCCATGTCCTGCATATAATGCTTGTCTATATTCCAGTTGATTAAACTTTCAGAGTTAATGAGTTGTGTCTTGTTAGATACATCATTGAGCCAAAGGGAGAATTCTGGAAAGCGCTCAAAGCAATCCCATGTGCTTCTGAACAAAGCATATTTGGTAGTTGTCCAATCAAATTCAGGATCATCCCAAGACTTTCTTGCTACCTTAAGTCCATTGCTTTTCAAAGCATCTGAAACCAGTCCATCTTCTAATAAAACATTGTCAATTGATTTGCTCGTGGTTTCTGGATCTATAAACCTTCGGTCTGTGAGAATTACAACATCATAGGTCATTGCTGTCCAAATTAATATCCAACTGCAGTATCATCACCTCTTTTGTCAGCACCACCTTCCAGTTTTCCATCTTTCAGCACTCGTATAGCATCCACTTTTCCAATAATTCGGTTTCTCCCTTCATATATGGAGTACCCTTTTTCTTTAAGGTTTGATTTTAGTTCTTCTGAAAAACCTTCTTCTTCGAATATTACAACATCTGGTAACCACTGATGATGAAAACGTGGCGCATTTACGGCCTCTTGCATGCTTAAATTATGCTCATAAACATTAAGAATGGTTTGCGCTACCGCGGTTATTATAGTGGAACCGCCAGGAGTACCTACCACCATATAAAGTTTTCCATCCTTTTCTACCAAAGTTGGAGTCATGCTACTTAACATACGTTTTTCTGGTGCTATGCTGTTTGCCTCTGCGCCAATTAAACCGAACATATTTGGAACACCGGCTTTGGAACTAAAATCGTCCATCTCATTATTTAAAAAGAAGCCCAGTTCTTTAGAATATAATTTAGACCCGTAACCACCATTCAATGTAGTTGTAGCGGAAATGGCATTCCCCTTATCATCAACAATGGAGTAGTGGGTAGTCTCCATACTTTCTACGATTTCAATTTCACCATGTCCAACATCTGATGACGGCGTAGCTTTATCAAAAGAAAAATCTTGCATTCGTTCCTGTAGATAGGCATCACTTAAAAGAACATCCATTGGAATATCAGCAAAGTCAGGGTCTCCCAAAAAATAATTGCGATCTGCGTAGGCACGTCTTGCCGCTTCAGTAAACAATTGAATGGATTTAGTGGAGTTATGTCCAAATTTTGAAATATCATGAGGTTCAATCATCTTAAAGATTTGATTGATGGTGACGCCTCCGCTGCTTGGCGGGCTCATGGAAATAACACGTAAATCCTTATAGTTGAAAATTACGGGCTGACGCCATTTGGCTTCATATTTTTCTAAATCTTCCGTAGTAATAAAACCACCCTTCTCCTGTATGAATGCCGCTAGCTTTTCAGCTACTTCACCCTTATAAAAACCATCCCTGCCATTTTCCAATATTTTTTCCAAGGTTGATGCCAGTGCTGGATATTTAATAGTATCTCCTTTTACAAAGTTGGCTGCAAACTTGGTGCTGTCTCCATTTACTTGAATAAAACGCTCTTTATAGCTTTCTAGTCTTTTTGCCTGTTTTTCGGTAACTACAACACCTTTTTTTGCCAATTTAATCACAGGTGTTAGGATGTCCGAAAGCGGTAATGAACCAAACTTTTTGTGAACTTCAATAACTCCGGCTACGGTCCCTGGCACTCCTACAGCGGTAGCTCCAACAGTACTCATGTCTGGTATTACATTGCCTAAGGAGTCCAAATACATATCTCTATGTGCTGATAGGGGAGCTTTTTCTCTGTAATCTAAACCTCCAACATCTCCATTGTTTTTTCGGTAGACCATAAAACCACCACCACCTAGGTTACCGGCAAAAGGGTAGGCAACTGCTAAGGCCAATTCTGTTGCAACCATGGCATCAAAGGCATTCCCTCCATTTTGCATGATTTCTGAGCCTATTTTGGAAGCTTCTTCTCTGGCAGAAACTACCATTGCTTTTTCGGTTACTAATCCAGTTGGGAGTGCAGGTTGTTGTTTACAGTTTAGGAATAAAAGAAAAGGGATAGCAAGTATTATTCTTCGCATAGGGAATTATATTTTTGTTGGGAAAAGGTAATCAATTCTTCAAAAAAAAGAGTAAACTCATTTTCAAAAGCACTATAATGCTCCTCTAAATCTAAAATGGCAAAATTCATTTTTGATTTGTTTTTGGTTCTTCTGTTCATTCCCGCAAGCACTTTTGAGATACCATCTAAACCCGCATAGCTCAATAACCAGTTATCCGTAATCATATAGGGCATCATACGCTGGGTTGCCAGCGGCAAAACACTATAGTTGTCTTCCAGCAAATCATAGAAGTTTTCAATAAATTCTTCCAGCGGTATTTTAGAATAGTTTTGCCAGTTTTTGGCTAAAAAGTGATCATAAAAAATATCGACAATAACCCTACTGTAGTGACTGTAGTTTTTATGGAGTCGTTTGCTGCTCTGTTTTGCAATAGGATGAGAATCTGTAAAGGTATCTATCTCTCTGTGCAATAAAATTCCTTTTTGAATGCGTTCTGGAAAGTGTTTAAACTTGTTTCCACGAATATGATCAGCAAAAAAATTACCAAGGGTAATTTCCGGATCATCAAAAGACAAATAGATATGTGCCAAGAAATTCATTACTGTAATTTTCTTTTCTGATGAAATTTACAAATTCGAAACATGGAAAAGCAAATACCCGTTTATATTTGCAAAAACTTTTTTAACAATTATGACGCTTATAAAATCAATTTCTGGAATACGTGGTACTATAGGAGGAACTACAAATGATAACTTAACCCCAATAGATGCTGTAAAATTTGCCGCTGCCTATGGAACATGGTTAAAAGATTATGCTGGAAAAGAGAAATTGACCGTTGTTATTGGAAGAGATGCACGCCTGTCTGGAGAAATGATTCAGAATTTAGTGGTGTCAACTCTTGTTGGCCTTGGAATTGATGTAGTTGATTTAGGATTGTCCACTACACCCACTGTTGAAATTGCAGTTCCTTTAGAAAAAGCGGATGGAGGTATTATACTTACCGCAAGCCATAACCCCAAACAATGGAATGCGTTAAAATTGCTAAATGAAAAAGGGGAGTTTTTAGATGCGAAACAGGGGGCTATTATTCTAGAGTTGGCAGAAAAAGAGGATTTTAACTTTGCTGAAGTAGATGATTTAGGTAAAATCATTAGGAACGATTCTTATATCGATATCCATATTGATGAAGTTTTGGAACTTCCCTTGGTAGATAAAGAAGTGATAAAAAAAGCTGGTTTTAAAGTAGTGGTTGATGGTGTTAATTCTACAGGAGGAATTGCCATTCCCAAATTATTGGAAGAATTAGGGGTAGAGGTGATAAAGTTGTATTGCGACCCTACTGGGCATTTTCCGCATAACCCGGAGCCTTTAAAGGAACACTTGGGTGATATCTGTAAGTTGGTTGTTGAAGAACAAGCAGACTTTGGAATCGTTGTAGATCCAGATGTTGATAGGTTGGCTTTTATTAGCAATGACGGGGAAATGTTTGGTGAAGAATACACTTTGGTTGCATGTGCTGATTATGTGTTGGGAAAAACAAAGGGCAATACGGTTTCTAATCTGTCTTCCTCAAGAGCACTTCGTGATATTACTGAAAAACATGGTGGAACCTATGAAGCAGCGGCAGTTGGTGAAGTAAATGTTGTCACCAAAATGAAAGCTAACAATGCAATTATTGGTGGTGAAGGTAACGGAGGAATAATTTACCCTGAAAGTCATTATGGACGTGATTCTTTAGTAGGGATAGCATTGTTTTTAATGTTAATGGCGGAAAAAGGAGGTACAGTTGCCGAGCTTAGGGCAAGTTACCCTAGCTATTTTATGAGCAAAAAGAAAATTCAGTTGACACCAGAGTTAGATGTGGATGCACTATTGGAAGCCATGCATGATAAATATAAAAATGAACAGGTATCAATTATTGACGGAGTGAAAATTGATTTTCCTGAAAATTGGGTTCACCTTCGCAAGTCCAACACCGAACCTATTATCCGTATCTATACCGAAGCTAAAAGTCAGCAAGCAGCAAATGACCTTGCAGACAGAATCATTGATGAGATTAAAGAGGTAGCTGGATTAAAATAACCTCAATCATTCAATTCGTAGATGATATCTTGACTGTTGAATTCAGCAGCATCAATATTGATTCTTTTATCAGAATCAAGCCATAATTTCCAAACGCCGTTTTCTTTTTTTAATCCGACATTAAAAAGGCCATAACCTCTAACCACTAAGTCAGGATCATCTTTTCGTTTGGAACTAAAACGGTAATACCCTGTTTGGTATGCCAATTCCTCTTTTTCATCGATGGCGGTAGTTAAAATGGTAAAAGCTATTCCCAAACGGTCATCGCGTTGCTTCATGTCGTCCAAAAAACCTCCAAAATTATCCATGTAGCTTTGTCCGTTTTCCACGATATTCTGATCTAAATAGATTCTGACAATATCTGGTGAATGGATAGATCTCAGTTTTTTTGAATCTAAATTGGCATATGCTTCCATAAACGGAATCCAAATATCTTTTTTGATAGCGGTCATGGTCTCTTTAGAAATCTCCCTGGTTTCTTGCCCCATGGATAATCCAAAAAAGCATAAAGCAATTAGAGCGAACAGTTGTTTCATCGTTTCATTTTTTGATTGTGATATAATTTAGGAAACAATAGATAAAGGAAACTGATTTTAAGAAAAGTTTATGTCATTTGCTTTTTACTAAGGGAGTAATCCATTTTTCCAATACACTATTTCGCCGTTATACAATGCATCCAATCCCATTTGAACGCATATTGCAGCTTTTGCTCCGGTAATTACATTGGATTTAGGTAGGGAATTATGAAATACACTATCCCTAAAATCGAGCAACGCCTGTTTACTTGGATCCAAATGCTCGACTTCTATGGGAATCCCTTTTTCTTGATCCCATTTTACAGTAGCTCCAGAAACCCCATCAACCTCGCCGATTTCTTTAGTGGTTTCATTCTTTTCCGGATAAAACCAGGCTTTGGTATAGTCAATTGTAATAGTACCCTTATCTCCAAAAACCTTAATAAGGTAATCATCTTTTGAATTACTGGTTAAGCATGTGAATTTGGCTCGGACTCCATCAGGATAGCTATAGATCATGTGAACATTATCTAGAGTTTCCCTTCCATCTTTCCAATAATCTATTCCACCATCACCCATAACTTGGGTGGGAACTGCATTTAGAACCCAATTGCTAAAGTCTAATTGATGGGAGCAGAGCTCTGCCAAAAGTCCACCAGAAAACTCGCGATACATTCGCCAATTAATAGCTCTTTCATGCTCTGGGTTTTGTACTGGTCTTCGCCAGTTACCATTTCGGTTCCATTGACATTCTATCGCGGTGATCTTTCCAATTTTTCCATTTTGAATTAAGTCAACAAGGTGCGTGTACAATCTGGAACTATGATACTGGTGTCCGGTTTGGAATATTTTTTTGGATTTTGAGGCATTTTCCACCAATTCTTTGATTGCAGGATATCCTTTCACCATGGTCTTTTCACAATACACATGTTTTCCCGCATCTAGAGAATCAATAGCAATTTTATTGTGGGTGCTGAATGGCGTTGCGATTAGAACTGCATCGATATCCTTATTATCTAAAAGTTCCCTATAATCTGAATACCCTTTTGCCTTACCTTGAATTTTTTCTAACCCACTTTGCAATCTAAATGGAAGAACATCGGCACAGGCACCAACACGCATACCTTCAATTTCATTGATTATAGGAATAAACCCGCCGCCTCGATCTCCGGTTCCTATAACACCTATATTGAGTACATCATTCTTAGATGGGCGCAGTGCACTGGCATTTATAGTGGATATTCCGGCTGCAACTATACCAGTTTTTGCAACAAAATCTCTTCGCTTCATTTTTTATAGTTTAGGTTCCCAACCTTGCTCGTATTCTCTTTTCCAATTTTTCATAACGGCATCATCATTAAGCACTTCTCCCGTAGTCGTATCAATTTTCAAAGTGTGTCCCGCGTCCTGGGCCATATTGCCTAGATGGCATAACATGGTAGAAACGCTAGCATCGTTAATATCTGCTTTTAAAGACTCATCCTTTCTTATGGCATTGAAAAAATTGGCAACATGGTCAACGTCCAACCCACCTATGCCTTGTGTGTTTGTGGTTGCACTTTGAGATTTTTCAAACTGAAACTTCACAGGATTCCCACCTAAATCATAAAGCTTGTAAAAATTCCTGCTCAATTCAATACTTCCTTTGCTTCCGTAGATGGTTACACCCCTTCCAGGCCGTTCTGGTTTCATTATACCGCGACTATGCCCTGTCCACGTAATGAATTTATCATCAGAGAATTTATATGTTACTTGCTGATTATCAATAAATTCCCAGTCATCATTGAACGTATATTTTCCACCAAAGGAGGTGACACTTTCTGGAAGGTCTACACCCAAGGCCCATCGGCATATATCAATTTCATGTGTGCCATTGTTATGGATTTCTCCAGTGCCCCATGTTCTAAACCAATGCCAATTATAAGGATGAACATTATCTCTGTAATCCTCTCTTGGAGCGGGACCTTGCCAAAGATTCCAATCTAAAGTTTTTGGAACACTCACTTTATTTCCTGTGCCAATAGATCCTCGATTATTAGAATAATAGGCTTCTCCCTTATAGACATTTCCTATGATTCCGTTTCTAATATCTTCAACAGCTGCGATGGACGTTTGTGCTGATCGCTGTTGATTGCCCATTTGTACTTTTTTTCCATATTTATTTTGAGCAGCAACTAGGAGTTGATTTTCATGTGGGTTATGGCTACAAGGTTTTTCTACATAAACATGCTTTCCAGCTTGCATTGCCAAAATGGCCATTGGAGCATGCCAATGCTCCGGAGTAGCTATAAAGACGGCATCAACCTCTTTATCTTCCAATATTTTCCTGAAATCTTTTTCTACTTTGGGCACATAGCCAATATGTTCTTGACACCAGGCATTATGCTCTTCAATAATTACATCATCAACATCACAATTGTATAAGATTTTGGCATTGGAATCTTGGTGAATGGCAATTATATGTGCTTTAGCACGACTACGAACTCCTATAACTGCCACTCCTAAGCGATCATTGGCACCTAGTATACTTGAAAATCCTGTGGTGGGCATCAGTATTCCTCCCAGTGCTAAACCAGTACTGCTTACTGTTGTCTTTTTTATAAAATCTCTTCGAGTTCCCATGATTATATTTTAGAGTTGTTTGATTTTTATGTTCCTAAAGGAAACCCTGTCCCCGTGATCTTGCAACAGAATGTTCCCTTTATCCGCTTCTCCAAATTGAGGCCATGTAATATACTTGCTTTCAGAAACTAATTTTCGATATGCGTCACTTTTACGTTCATATTCCAACATTTTTGCTCCATTAAGCCAGTGCTCTACGTGGTTATTATTTGAAATGATATGTGCCCTGTTCCATTCACCAATCGGTTTTACATGTTTAATGGTATCGGCTTGAATAAGATCATAAAGTGATCCAATAGTTCTGCTTCCTTCATGATTCCCCAATTTTGCATCTGGGTGACGAGCATCATCTGAAATTTGAAATTCAAGGCCAATTGAAGAACCTTTTCCCTTATTCAGATCGGTGTTTACATAATATTTGATTCCACTGTTGGCACCCTCTGTAATTTTAAATTCCAATTTCACTTCAAAATTATCGTATTGGTTTTCTGTAACGATATCACCCCCAGCTTCGGATTCACCCCCACCAGACGCTAAAACGGTCAATTCCCCATTTTCTATGACCCAACCTTGTTCTGGAAAATCATCCAGCTTCGCACCGCGCCAGCCTTTGTTGGTTTGTCCATCCCAAAGCAACTCCCATCCATCCTTTTCTTCATGTTCTGTAAGCTGGTTTTTGGTTTGTATAGGTTGTAGCGGAGATACTGTAGTATATTTTTCAACATTCTCTGTAACTATCTTGATGTTCTTCCATTTTATTTTGGTTCCAGCTTTCTGTTGTTCTCCAATACTGTGCACCTGTAAGCCAATAAAACCTTCGGAGGTAATATCATCAATTAGGTAAGCAGCGGGAACTCCGTTGATCCATGTTTTTATGGTGTCGCCAAGCGCTTCAATTCTGTAATGATTCCATTGGTTTTGTTTGAATGCTTTTTGAGCTGCTTCATTTTTGGATAAGGGATTCAACCAACCTCTTCTACCTTCATCATAGATACCCGCACTCCAAGCACGATCGGAAGGATCTATCTCCACTTGATAACCATGTACACGTCCGTCAAAATATTCCGGAATGCTATTACTTCGTATTTGTATGCCTGAATTCATGGTAGAATCCACCAAATACTCCAATTCCAATATAAAATTCTCATAATTTTTGTTTGAAGTCAGAAATGTGTTTGGCGTGTTGTACACTGTCTTGCCAACGATAGCATTATCTTCCACTGAATATGTGGCATTGCCCCCTAAAATAGTCCATCCTTCAAGAGTTTTCCCATCAAAAATGGATACCCATGGCGTATCATCTTTTGGCTTTTGATTGCAGCTGACTATACATAGTACTACTGAAATGGCCAGCACCTTTTTAAAAAAGGCTTGTTGTTTATCTTTCAATTGTTTACATTTTAAATTGTTCATGTTCTTTTACTTTATAAATCAAATAAACTGGGTAACCACAAAGTCAATTGTGGAATATAGGTTATCAAAACCGAGCTATCATCGGCTTCATAAATGATTTCAAAAACAGCTATGCTTTAGCTAAAGCTTTAAAAATAGGACATAATCAATTAAACAACTATTTATGTACCCAATTGAGGATGGACTCCTTAACTAGTTCCTCTTGATTCCAAACAATAAAATGATTCTCTTTTTCTATAGATATCACTTTTAAACTGTCTACATTAGAGAAGTGTTTTTCCATAAAGGGTACGTTTTGGTAGGGGACCAATTTATCCTCTTCACCATGGATAATTAAGGTACGTTGGGTGAGTTTACCCAATTGTGGTTGCATTACCTTTAAATCTTCTTTAAGCATCCACAGTTCATCATTAGAAGGTTTAAGTGCTCCGGGAACTAAATATTTTAAGGGAATCCAAGTAAATGGTTTACGCCATTTCTCCGGTTTTTCTGCAGCAGGGTCCAAAGCCCCGGCTAATACAACCAGATTTTCATATAATTCTGGCTGTTCCAATGCCATTTGTACAATTAATGGGCCTCCATAGGAATGGCCAATCAAGGTGTATGGCTTCCCGTTATCCAACTGCCTTAAAAGTTGATTTAGAAGAACTGCCTGAGGCCTGAGTGCCATACTTTTACGAAAATTGCTCTTACCAAAACCAGGTCTGTCTGGAACTATGACTCGAAAATCCTTTAAGAAAATTGAGTCCGTGAGGTAGGTTTTATATGCATCCCAACTTCCTGGAGATCCATGAACAAAAACCAATGTTTGCCCATCTTTATTACCTGTCTGAATGTAATGCAAATCTTTACCATGCAGGTCAATGGTTTCATCTATATACGTGACGTTCTTTTCTTGAAAAAATGCAACAGTTTTTTTAGGTGAAGTCCGCATGGTCATGCAGGAGTTGGCAAAAAGTAAATATCCAAGTACAAGCGTAAAAAGGAGATGTCGTTTTTTAAATCGCTTTTTAACCGGCATTGGATTTTACAGTGTTTTGAAATTCTTTGGGCATTTTACCTCGATGCTTCCATCTTTTATGAGTCCAAAAGTAATATTCAGGAGCTTCGTAAATAGATTTTTCAACCTCTTTCAAAAAAGCTTCAGAAATTTTATATCCCTCTACTTCTGATGGTTTTTCAGTAAGGACCTTAAAAGTACCCTGGTAATAACCACGTTTCAGTTTTTCTACTTTAAGATAAATCGGGATAATATCATGAACCTTACAAAGTTCTTCACCCCCAACATGAATGGGTACGGCAATATTCATGAATTTTGCCCAATGACGTGTTCTATTAAGCATGGGAGACTGGTCACTAATGATTCCTACGGTGATTAGTTCACCACTTTGCTTTGCGTCTTTTATAATTTTTCTGCTCTCATTAGTTTTAATGAGTGTTGTTCCATACTTACTTCGGATGTCACGAACTAATTTATCAAAGTACTTATTTTGGATAGCTTGGTAAATGGCATATGCTTTGGAGCTCACCTGGGAATTTAAAGAAAAAACCCATTCCCAACTTGCATAATGCGGCATCATTATCATTATGTTTTTACCTTCGCTTTCCAGTTTTTTCATTACCTCTACATTGGTAAAAGCATATCTTTCATTCATTTGTCTATCGCTGATTCCCAATGTTTTTGCCATCTCTAAAAAAATATCGCAAAGATGTTTGTAAAACTTCTTTTCTATCGTTAAACGCTCGGCATCAGTTTTTTCTGGGAAAACCAATTTCAAATTATCACGAACCACTTTTTTGCGATATCCAATAACATGATAAAGCAGTTGATAAACGATATCAGAAATAAAATAGAGTATTCTAAATGGCAGTCTGGAAATCAACCAGAGCAGGGGGTAAGCAAGGATAAAAACAACTAATTGCATAAGTAAATCTTGCGGCAAATATAGCTATATTTGCCCCTTATATTATAGAATATGTACAATTTACATGCGGCCACCATTGCTATTATCGCTGTGAATATTATTGTGTCCTTACGAGGGTTTAGTGATTCGGTTTTTTTTGACCGATATAAATTTAGCATTGGAGGAATAAAAGCCGGACAAAGGGAAAGAGCTGTAACATCTGGTTTTTTGCACGTTGACATCTCCCACTTGTTTTTTAATATGTTCACCCTCTATTTTTTTGCCAATGTGGTCATTAATGGGTTTGGGCCAATCAAATTTTTAATTATCTATTTTATTAGTCTTGTTGGAGGGAGCCTTTTAGCGCTCTTCTTTCATAAAAACGAACCGTATTATAGTGCTGTTGGTGCAAGTGGGGCTGTTACCGGTATTTTGTACGCTGCCATTCTGTTAAACCCCAACATGCAATTGGGAATTATGTTCATTCCAATACCATTGCCCGCATACGTATTGGGTATAGCATATCTGTTGTACTCCATTTATGGAATGAAAAGTAGGTTGGGTAATATAGGACATACAGCTCATTTTGGCGGTGCTATAGGCGGGTATGGAATTACGCTACTTTTTAGGCCAGACCTTCTTGTAACGGATACTTTAATAGTGCTTCTATTGGCAGTTCCCATTATCATTCTTTTCGTTTTAGAAAAAATGGGAAAAATCTAAAGATTGCTCTTGGTAGACAAAAAAGCCCCAGAATAGTCCCGGGCTTTTTTGTTATGAATCTTTTTAACTTAGTTGAGTAGTTCGGCAACTTTTTGTTCCAAAGCTGGCCCCCTTAAATCTTTTGCAACAATCACCCCGTTTTCATCTATAAGAAAAGCAGCTGGAATTGCATTTATATTGTACAGTTGTGCCACAGGATCTTGAAAACGCTTTAGGTTAGAGATATGGTTCCATGCCAGACCATCCGCTTCAATAGCTTTTGTCCAATCTTCAGCACGTGCATCCAAGGAAACACCAATCACGTTTAGCCCTTTATCATGATATTTATTGTAAACAGAAACAATATTTGGGTTCTCTGCCCTGCAAGGTCTGCACCATGCCGCCCAAAAATCAATGAGAGTCAATTTTCCTTTTACATCACTTAATGCCAATAAATCTCCGTTTGGAGTTGGAGCAGAAAATTCTGGTGCTACACCTCCAATTTCGGTGGTTTTTTGTTTGTCCAATTGTTCTCCCAACTGTTCTCCTGGAGCTGATTGCTTCATTTCTGGTGTCAATGCCTCATAAAGCGCCTTAACCTCATCACTGGGAAGCCCTTTGCTCATCATTAAATTTCCAATAATCAAAACAGAAATGAGTGCATTTGGATTTTCCTTTGCAAAATCAACATTAAAAGTTTTTACTTCATCTTGAAACTCAAGATATTCTTCACGTAATGCTGTTACGGTGGCAGTATCCTGTTGTTGCGCCGCATTGCGCATATCGGTTTGCATAGATCTAGCCCGTTCAGATAGTTTTCTTGATTCGGTTAAGAAAGTCATGAAAAGCTCATTTTGGGGAGTGCCTTTAAGTTGAGCATAGTTCATACTATCTTTCTGAAACTTTAAGTTGATAGCTCCATTCTCAAGGATAAAAGGAATGTTACCTCCATTGGATTCTACAAAAATGTAATGAAGTTGTGGTTTTTCTTGTATACCTTCAAAACTAAAGACCCCATTTTCTATTGTAGTTGTATCAATATCAATTAACTGATTAAGGGAATCAGTTGTTTTTAAATATACGTTGGTGCCATTATCCAGGTCACCAGCTACCTTTGCGCTCAAAGTAAAACCCTCAGGTTTAGAATTACATGATGCTAAAAACAATACCCCTAAAGTAATTGCAAGTATTTTTTTCATTTTTTACTATTTAAGCCGCTAAGGTATTCATTACTTATGTCATAAAAAAGCCCTTAACTTTCAAGAAAAGTTGAGG
This sequence comes from Flagellimonas sp. CMM7, assembly GCF_021390195.1. Classification (NCBI taxonomy): domain Bacteria; kingdom Pseudomonadati; phylum Bacteroidota; class Flavobacteriia; order Flavobacteriales; family Flavobacteriaceae; genus Flagellimonas; species Flagellimonas sp. CMM7. The sequence continues at coordinate 3,873,687 of NZ_CP090003.1, forward strand.
ACAGTAATTTATTTGACCTATTAAAATTGATATCGGATACCTAGAGCGATGTCAAAATCAAAATCATTGTCAAAACCATCATAGCCCAATAGCCCTATTTCAGGTCTAAAATCCAACGATAGAAGTAAGGGAATATCAAAATTATATTCTACACCAATATCACCCGCTGCAAAAACAAATGGCCATCATTGTCATCTCCATTGGGTATTGGTTCAAATTCTACACTTCCCAATCCGCCACCAACACCATAGTACCAATTAAAATTACCATCTAATTGATGTACCCATTGGTATACTCCGGAGAGTTTAAAAGCATCAAACTGTCTGCTGTCTCGCCAACCCAAGTTAAATTCTGCTCTATTGTAGCGTCCAATTGATTTTTGATAAGAGATTTCGGCACCAAAACCGTCACTATCACCTAGGCGAAGTCCTAAAGTGTGTTCAGAAATGTCCTGTGCACTGGCCACTACTGTTGCAAACAAAAAAAGACCAGTAAATAATGTGGTAATCCTCATAAGTTTCTCGTTTAGTTAAAAATTAAAGATAGCTTTGTAAAGCTTTCTGACAATAAAACTTATTTTGACAACCAAAAATTGTTCCAGATTGGATAAAACTCTCTTAAAATCTCTCACTCAAGAATTACAAGGCGAATTATTAATAGATGATTTAAGTAGGACGCTATATGCGACGGATGCATCTGTTTACAGAAAGCAACCTACAGCGGTGGCTTACCCCTTAACCAAGGAAGATATCCAGGTTTTAATCTCCTTTGCCAACAAACATGGTATTGGGTTGATTCCTAGAACAGCAGGAACTTCTTTGGCGGGACAATGCGTAGGGGAAGGTATTGTGGTAGATGTTTCCAAACATTTTACTCGAATCCTACATTTAGACAAGGATAAAAAACAAGTTAAGGTTCAACCTGGTGTCGTTAGGGATGAACTAAATCAATATTTAAAACCATTTGGTCTTTTTTTTGGACCAAATACGTCAACATCCAATAGGTGTATGATTGGCGGAATGGTGGGCAATAATTCTTCAGGTACAACATCTATTCAATATGGTGTTACTAGAGATAAAGTAGTTGCTCTTAACTGCGTATTATCTGATGGAAGTGAAGCTTTTTTTGCTGATTTGGATAAAGATGAATTTGAAAGCAAAAAGAATCAAAATTCACTTGAAGGCCTTATTTATTCAACAATTGATGCAGAACTTTCCAGCACTGAGAATCAGGAAAACATTAGAACGGAATTTCCAAAACCCAGTATTCATAGAAGAAACACTGGTTATGCTGTGGATGAACTCTTAAAGAACAATGTTTTTGGAGGTAACGAGGGAGATTTTAACTTATGTAAATTGTTGTCCGGGAGTGAAGGTACCTTGGCTTTTACTACAGAAATCACCTTACAATTGGATGATACGCCTCCGCCTTTATCAGCAATGGTGGCGACCCATTATAGCAGCTTGGAAGATTGTTTGAGTGATGTTGCCCCTGTTATGCAACATAATTTGCATACCTGCGAAATGATGGACAAAGTTATTCTTGATTGTACAAAGAACAACAGGGCACAATTGGTTAACCGCTTTTTTGTGGATGGAGATCCTGCTGGAATTTTAATGTTGGAGGTAAAAGCCAATACCGATGATGAACTGGAAAAACAACTTCGGGGGTTGTTAACGACCATTGAGAAATCTGGGTTGAGCTATGCTAGTCCTGTTTTAAAAGGAGATGATATCAACAAAGCACTTGAACTGCGCAAAGCAGGGTTGGGTCTATTGGGAAATATGGTAGGTGATCGTAAGGCTGTTGCTTGTATTGAAGACACTGCGGTAGCTCTGGAAGATTTAAAAGACTTTATTGGTGAATTCACTAAAATCATGAAAGGTTATGATCAAGATGCGGTCTATTACGCCCATGCAGGAGCTGGTGAATTGCACTTAAGACCCATTCTTAATTTAAAAAAATCAGAGGATGTTGCTTTATTCCGTGCCATTACAACAGATGTAGCAAAACTGACCAAAAAATATAAGGGCAGCTTTAGTGGCGAACATGGAGATGGAATAGTAAGAGCAGAATTTATTCCCCTAATGATTGGGGAAGCCAATTATGAATTACTGAAACGGATAAAATCTGTTTTTGACCCGAATACTATTTTCAACCCAGGAAAAATTGTAGATGCTTTTCCTATGGATGAATCGCTGCGGTATGAAATTAATCGCGTTGAGCCCGAGGTAAAGACATTAATGGATTTTTCAGATAGCGAAGGAATTCTAAAAGCTGCTGAAAAATGTAATGGCAGTGGCGATTGTCGCAAAAGCCATAATATGTATGGAGGCATGTGTCCCAGTTATCATGCTACGAAAAATGAGAAGGATACCACGCGAGGTAGAGCCAATGCTTTGCGAGAGTTTTTGACCAATTCAGAAAAGCCAAATAAGTTTGATCAAAAAGAACTGAAAGAGGTTTTTGACCTTTGTTTAAGTTGTAAAGCTTGTGCTAGCGAGTGCCCCAGTAATGTAGATGTGGCTACTTTAAAAGCAGAGTTTCTTTATCAATATCAGGAAACAAATGGTTATCCATTGCGGAGCAAGCTGTTCGCTCATAATACGCGGTTCAATGCTCTTGGGAGTAAACTCCCCAGCTTGACCAACTCTATTTATAAGTCAAAAGCACTGGGAGGGTTGCTTAAAAAAACATCGGGGGTAGCCTCGGAAAGATCTCTTCCAAAGGTTTACAATTTCAATTTTGATAACTATTTAAAAAAATTGAGGGTAGAAAACGCACAATCTTTAAAGAAGGTGGTGCTATATATTGATGAGTTCACTCAGTATTTGGATATTGAAGTAGGCAAAGATGCTATTGAACTGCTTTGTAAGCTTGGTTATGATGTACAGTTGTTTTATGCGGAAAGTGGAAGAACATATTTGTCCAAGGGCTTTTTAAAGCAGGCCAAAAAACTGGTAGAGAAGAACATTGGAAATCTAGAAACAATTCTTCAACAGGATATTCCAATTGTAGGCTTGGAACCCTCGGCAATACTATCATTTAGAGATGAATACAAAAGACTCCATGATCATAAAGAGCAAGTGGATATACTTTCTTCAAACTCTTTTTTGGCCGAAGAATTTTTAGCTTCGGAGATTAGCAATGGAAACATAACTTCTGATAGTTTTACCCTAGAGGAAAAAGTGGTAAAGATTCATAGTCACTGCCACCAGAAGGCGTTATCCAATCAGAAAGTTACATTTGATGCACTTAACCTGCCTAAAAATTATAAGGTTTCCATAATTGCATCGGGTTGTTGTGGAATGGCAGGCTCTTTTGGGTATGAAAAAGAACATTATGAAATCAGCATGAAGGTAGGTGAGCTAAAATTGTTCCCAGCTGTGCGGAAAAGCCCGGAGGAAACCATAATTTCAGCAAACGGGACAAGTTGTAGACATCAGATTAAAGATGGAACAGAAAGGGATTCACAACATCCAGTTTCAATTTTGCGTCAAGCCTTGGTTATTTAAGGTTTTTTCGTCTTTTTTTTCTTTTACAACTTCAGCGATGGTTTTAATATCCAATTCTTTGTCTGTTATAGAATCGATAAGCTCATTCATGTCCATTTCCTTAAGCTCTTCGTCAACAAAGAAAGGCGATAGCTTGTCATGATTATAATGGTATACTCTCCAACGTTTAAAAGAGTACTCCAACGCTGTCAAGTTTTCTATCCAATCCCCAGAATTAAGGTAAAGACAACTTCCATGTTTATTTTCATAACGCTCTTTCTTGGGTTGATGAATATGGCCGCAGATAACATAATCATAGTCGTTTTCAATGGCAAGGTCGCCAGCGGTCTTTTCAAAGTTGTTGATATACTTTATAGCGCCTTTAATGCTATTTTTTATGCGTTTGGAGAGCGAATATCGTTCACGTCCCATCTTGGCCAAGCACCAATTAATGAAACTGTTTATCAGGATAAGAATATCGTAACCATATCCACCAAGTTTTGCCAGCCATTTTGCATTCTGTATAGACACGTCAAAAACATCACCATGAAAAATCCATGCCTTTTTACCATCTAAATTGAGTACAAGTTTGTTGGCAATTTTAAAATTACCCATTGAAGTATCACTAAACTTACGGAGCATTTCATCATGATTTCCAGTAATGTAGTGTACTTCAGTACCTTTGGAAGCCATGCCAATAATCTTCCTGAGCACTTTTAAGTGTGAAGCTGGGAAATAATGTTTGCTAAATTGCCAAATATCAATGATATCCCCATTCAAGATAAGTTTCTTGGGTTGTATACTATTTAAGTAAGCAATAAGTTCATCTGCATGACAGCCGTATGTTCCTAAGTGAACATCTGAAATAACGGCTAGCTCTATCTTCCTTTTTTTCAACGGTATAGGTTTGTTTACAAAATAACGGTGTAGGAATAAACTTAAAATTAAATTGAGATGAATAATTTATAAGCATACCGTTAAAAAAACATCAACCGACACCCTTATACATTACATAAACATTAACTGGCAAGCTTTTTTTTGAAAAAGATTTATAACATCTACCTTTGAAGCTTATTGAATTTTAGGTAAATGGCAGGAAACACTTTTGGACAGCTTTTTAAACTTACATCTTTTGGAGAATCTCATGGTAGAGCGCTTGGAGGCGTAATTGATGGCTGCCCGGCTGGAATAGCATTGGATATAGAAAAAATCCAATTGGAATTAAATAGAAGAAAACCAGGCCAATCTGCCATAGTTACACAACGAAAGGAGCCAGATACAGTTGAGATTTATTCTGGTCTCTTTGAAGGAAAAACTACAGGGACTCCAATAGGTTTTGCTATTCATAATACCAACCAAAAATCCAAGGATTATTCACATATAAAGGATTCGTACAGACCTTCTCATGCTGATTACGTTTATGATAAAAAGTATGGATTTAGGGATTATAGAGGTGGAGGTAGAAGTTCAGCAAGGGAAACAGCAAGTAGAGTAGTAGCGGGAGCTATTGCAAAACAATTCCTTCAAGACGTAAAAATCAATGCTTTTGTTTCTCAGGTGGGAACAATGAAATTGAAAAAGGACTACAAAGAACTTGACTTTTCCAAGATAGAAGCCAATCCAGTGCGTTGTCCCGATATGGAAACAGCTGGCCGTATGGAAGAATACATAAAATCCATTAAAAAGGAAGGTGATACCATTGGTGGTGTCATTACCTGTGTCATTCAAAATGTACCAATTGGTTTGGGTGAGCCAGTGTTTGATAAGTTGCATGCAACTTTAGGCGGTGCAATGTTATCCATCAATGCTGTAAAGGGTTTTGAGTATGGCAGCGGGTTTCATGGCGTTACCATGAAAGGTAGTGAGCATAATGATTCCTACAATAGTGATGGCACTACCACAACAAATCTTAGTGGAGGCATTCAAGGAGGTATCAGCAATGGGATGGACATTTATTTTAATGTAGCGTTTAAACCCGTTGCCACTGTGCTTCAATCTTATGAAACCATCAATAAAGAAGGTGAAAAAGTTACTACTCAAGGCAAAGGAAGACATGATCCTTGCGTAGTTCCAAGAGCAGTACCCATTGTTGAAGCAATGGCCGCTATGGTTTTGGCGGACTTCGCCCTTTTGGCGCGTACTAACAAAATATAATCGCTTCTTTAATTTTTTTCCACTCAAAATAGTATCTTACTACGCAAATTCCAACTATGCGTAAATTAGAATTACACTGGAAAATCCTTATCGGGATGGTGTTAGGTATTGTTTTTGGCTTTGTTATGACCCAAGTTGATTGGGGCAAGGGTTTTGTTTCCGACTGGATTCAACCGCTGGGAACAATTTTTGTTAAACTGCTTAAACTTATCGCCATTCCTTTGATTATTGCCTCCTTGGTCAAAGGAATTTCAGATTTAAAGGATATTTCTAAGTTTAGGAATATTGGGTTAAGAACTATAGGCATCTATATTTTAACCACTGTTGTAGCAATATCCATAGGATTACTGCTAGTTAATGCATTACAACCAGGAAATGGTATTTCAGAAGAAACAGTAACCAAATTAACCCAAACCTATGCAACCGATTCAGGGGTTACCTCCAAAATAGCTGAAGCTACTCGCCAGAAAGATAGCGGCCCTTTGCAGTTTTTAGAGGATATGGTGCCAGATAATGCCTTAAAAGCGATGAGTGATAACGGTCTTATGCTTCAAGTGATCTTTTTCACCATATTTCTGGGCATTTCTATGTTATTGATAGGAGAGGAAAGGGCTAAACCGTTAAAAGATTTTTTTGACTCCTTAAATGATGTAGTCTTAAAAATGGTGGATTTAATCATGCTTTCGGCTCCTTATGCAGTGTTCGCTTTGTTGGCTGGAGTAGTGGTATCATCAAGTGATCCAGATTTACTGCTGGCCCTATTGAAATATGCAGGAGTTGTAGTTGGAGGACTATTCTTAATGATAGTGTTTTACAGCGTTGTTGTATCCGTTTACACCAAAAAGAATCCATTTTGGTTTTTAAAAGAAATGAGTCCCGCACAATTATTGGCTTTTTCTACAAGTTCCAGTGCCGCCACTTTACCGGTTACTATGGAGAGAGTTGAGGAGCACATAGGAGTAGACAAAGAAGTGTCCAGTTTTGTTTTGCCCGTAGGTGCAACTATTAATATGGATGGTACAAGTCTGTATCAGGGCGTTGCGGCGGTTTTCATTTCGCAAGCGCTAGGTTTTGATCTAACTTTTGGTGACCAATTAACCATAGTACTAACCGCTTTGTTAGCTTCCATTGGCTCTGCGGCAGTACCAGGTGCCGGAATGGTCATGTTGGTGATTGTCTTGGAGTCCATAGGTTTTCCAGCGGATAAATTGGCCATAGGTTTGGCATTGATTTTTGCTGTAGATAGACCTTTGGATATGTGCAGAACTATAGTGAATGTAACAGGAGACGCAATGGTATCCATGGTTGTTGCAAAATCAGTTGGCAAACTTGGCAAACCAAATATAAAAGAGTGGGATGACCACTTGGATGAAGTGAAATAACAAATCAACTAGAGCTATGAACATCTGTTTTTTAATGTACCCTTGGGAGGAAATTGATCCAGAAAATGATACAAGTCTTGCACTTATTCATGAATGTGTAAAACGAAAACATGGTGTAGCCCTATGTACCCCGGCCAATCTAACCATAAGAAACAGTGTTACCAGTGCTTTTTGTACGGTGGTCAACAAAATGGAAAAGGTCTCCAGTAATTTAAAAACGTTTTATAAACAGGCATCATTGCGGGAAGAAATGCTCCCTTTGGCGGGGTTTGACGTGATTTTTATGCGTGCCAACCCTCCTCTAGATCCATTAATGCTCAACTTTTTGGACTCTGTAAAAGACGATGTGTTTATTATGAATTCCCTTCAAGGGCTTCGTGAAGCAAATAACAAACTCTATACGGCGGCCTTTGGGGATAGTCATAGCAATATTATTCCCGTAACCCATGTTTCAAAAAACAAGAACTATTTGGTAAGGCAAATCAACGAATCCGAAGCGGATAAAATGATTTTAAAACCATTAAATGGTTTTGGGGGCTCTGGTGTTATCCTAATTGAAAGAGCTGCAATGTCTAATATTAAATCATTATTAGATTTTTATGTAACCAACTCAGATGGAACATCTAACTATGTTATACTTCAAGAATACATTGAAGGTGCCGATCAAGGAGATGTAAGGGTTTTAATATTGAATGGAGAGCCCATTGGTGCTATGAGACGAATACCAGGTTCTGATGATCATAGATCCAATGTTTCTGCAGGTGGCACAGTTGCCAAACACACTTTAACAAAAGAAGAAAAAGCACTTTGCAAACAGATTGGCCCTAAGTTGGTCAATGACGGACTTTATTTTGTGGGCATTGATGTAATAGGAGGAAAGCTTGTTGAGGTAAACGTGATGTCGCCGGGCGGAATTACATATATGAACAAGGTCTACAAAACAAAAATACAATGTAAGGTCATTGATTTTGTTGAAAGCAAAGTCATCGATAAATTACAGGCCTTTGATAGGAGGTCCAGATTACGAAGCGAAGTTGAGAATGCATAAATTATCAGTTTCTGATATTATTTCCAATATTGAATCAGGGAAAGCTTTTGAGGCGGTTTCCGATGATTATTCTTTTACGTTAAAAATTGAAAAATATGTTCCCTATATATGTGGGGCAGTACATGATGGGCATCAGTTTCGTCAGTCGCTATGGGATAATTGTTTACATACGGAGTATGAACGCTGGTATGAAGAAGACCCCTGCACCAAACAAATGGTGCATAGCTTTCCAATAGTAATTGCCGGTTGCGACAGCAGGTTTGAATACGATTTGAATCGACCTCCAGAAACAGCAATCTTTGATACGGCATGGGGCAAACAGCTGTGGAAAGAAACTTTACCGGAAAACGAAAAACAACATAGTCTTGGTAAACATGCAAATTTCTATAAGGTGGTGAACACTTTAATAGGGAAATTAGAATCCAATTTTCAAAACGTGATTGTTTTTGATATGCATAGCTATAATTGGAAACGATGGGATAGGGAAGTCCCAGTATGGAATTTGGGAACTTCTAACGTGGATAACGATAGGTATGGAAATTTAATAGAAAATTGGAGAGCCAAATTGGGAGCCTTGCAATTGCCAAATGGAATACAATCAACCTCTAAAATCAACGATACCTTCCAAGGAAATGGCTATTTTTTGAAATACATCACACAAAACTTCAGAAACACTTTGGTTTTGGCTACAGAAATCTCCAAAATATACTGCGATGAACTTTCCGGCGTTATTTATCCCGAAGTAGTTAAATCCGTTGAGAATCAACTTAAAGATTTGATACCTTTGCAAGTTGAAGAATTTCACAAGAGTGTATGATTAAGGCAACACAACAACAAGAACTACAAAAGGAATATCCTGCGCTATTTGATATTGACTCGAACCTTGATCGCTTAGTAAAACGAATTGAGTTGCTCAGCTATGTGAATCCCTTGAACATAGAAAAGGAGAAACATCGCTTTTTTGCTTCAAAATATACCAAAGAGCCAGAATTCAAGTATCCAAAACTAAAATTTGACCCCTATAAACTGCAACGACTTTTCTTTTCACAACGATTGGAACGTATTGAGGATGAATCTATCCGTAAGCTATATCAAGATGTGATATATTATTATGCCAATATGATTCAATGCATTGAGACCATTGGACGAGGAAAAAATTTTTACTATAATTCCCTTAGAGCATTTGGTACTCCTACAGAAAAGGATGTTCAGAATGCTAGGTTTATACTTCACTTTAAGGACGAGCCCAGTTCGGTAGATATGGACAAAGTGTTTTCTCCAGATGATGCCAAAACCTATTTTGAAGACTATATAACACGCTATAACTTCCCATTAAAAATTCGCTTTTCAACCAATATAGCTGCAGAGGCGATGGTTAGTAATAGTTCGCAGACCTTGTTGATAAAGAAGAATGTAAAGTTCAGTAAAAATCAATTGTTGACCTTGGCCAATCATGAAATAGGAGTGCATTTGGTGACCACATTCAATGGTCTAGATCAGCCATTAAAAATATTTTCCAATGGATTACCCAAAAATGTGGAAACCCAAGAAGGATTATCTGTTTTTAGTGAATATATGGGAGGTGCTCTTACGCTAAAGCGATTAAAAGAATTAGCCTATAGAGTAATGGCTGCGGATGGTCTTATAAAGGGCTATAGCTTTGCTGATACTTTTGATTTGATTCATGGTCAATATAAGTTGAATAAGGAAGAAGCATTTGGGATTACGTTAAGAGCTCATCGAGGAGGTGGTTTTACCAAAGATAGATTGTATTTAAGTGGATTGCGAAAAATATACAAACGATATCAAAATGAAGAACCTTTAGATGTTCTATTTACAGGTAAGGTTTCATTAGACTATGAAGAGCAGATTGACCATCTGAAGCAATTAGGTTTGGCGCAACCTATTACACATAAAAGTCTGTCATTTGAGCAAAAGCTGAACACCAACAAGATTTTAGATTTTATATTGAACAACCTTAAATAAGCGTGTTGTTTGGAACTAGGTGAGAAGTTTAAAACATCTGCCGCATCACTTTAATTTAAAATTTCCGCTACTGGGCAATTCAAAGCCTTCAAGATTAAAGAAGGGAATGGCAGCCAAAAGGTGATCAAATATGTCCGCCATAATATATTCATAGTTCTCCCAGCGTTTATCACTACTGAAGGCATATATCTCTAACGGTATTCCTTGCGAAGTAGGGGGCAATTGACGGGCCATAATCATCATTTCTTTATTAATACCGGAATGGTTATGTAAATAGGTATCCACATATTTTCTAAAAACACCAACGTTCGTTAGGTTCTTACCGTTTATTAACAGGGATTTATCCACGTTGTTTTCGGTATTATACTTTGTTATATCGGCATCTCTTTTTTTAAGATACTGAGTTAACATTTCTATTTTTTGAAGCGATTCCACATCTTCTTTATTCAAAAAGCGTACACTTTCTTGTTTGATCAAAAGTGCCCTTTTGATACGTCTTCCATCTGAATTGGCCATACCGCGCCAATTCTTGAACGAATCGGAAATCAGGGCATAGGTTGGGATTGTAGTTATAGTTTTATCAAAATTCTGAACTTTTACGGTTGCTAGGTTTATTTCAATAACATCACCATCTGCACCATATTTATCGAAGGTAATCCAATCACCAATACGAACCATATCATTAATAGATACTTGAATACTTGCTACAAAACCCATTATGGTATCTCGAAAAACGAGTATAATTACCGCTGATGCCGTTCCAAGGGCGGTCAGGAACTTCCATAGTTCAACTCCTGTAATTACTGAAAAGGCAAAGAAAAGTCCAATGGCCCATGCAAAAATCATAAACACTTGAATATAGCTGTCTATGGGTTTGTCTTTTAGATTGGGTAAGGTTTTGAGGAAGTCTTTTATGGTATGCAGCAGACTCCTAACAATCCATAAAAAGAGAAAAATACCCAATACTTCGATTACTTTTAATAACAAAGACTCGGTTGCTGGGAAATCCCTAAAAATAAATGGAAGTGCTTTAAACAATATTACTAAAGGGATAATATGTGCAATATTACGTGGAGCGCGATTTTTGACCAGGAAATCATCAAAATGGGTCTTTGAACTTACTGAAAGACGGGAGAACAAACCAATCAGCAGTTTTCTTAAAACAAAATCAATCAGCAACAGAATGACCAGCACACCAATCAGCATAATGGCCATGTTAATATATGCGGCCCATTCGGCTGAAAGTCCAGAATGAACTAAATAGTTATAAATTTTGTGTGAAAGTTGTTCCATGTTCCCTAGTTTAAAAACTTGGCCTTTAATTCAGCAGTAGGAATCATACAGGCATCTTTTCTTCCGAACCATTTGTATCTATTTTTTGCAATAAGGTCGTAAATGACGTCTCGGAAAGATTTAGGTATCCAAGTGAAGATGCCCATTACTTTCCAAAATCCACCGAAACCTTTACTTATTTGTAAAGCAGCATCTGATTTGGTAAAATAGGCAACTCCTGGTTCAATCAATATAATAGAATCTACTTTAGTGGTATCAATAGCACGTTCAGCAATCAACCGTTCTCCAATTTCACTTTGCAGCGCCGCATAGCGAAACGTGTCATTTTTATCTCGTTTGATGATAAATTGGATAGCGCCATTGCAGAGGTTACAGACCCCATCGAACAAGATGATTTTTTTATCATTTTCCACAGTACAAAGATACGGAGCCTTTGTATGAAACCCTAGTTCTTATAAAGGGAGCTTTTAGACGAGTTGCTGTAAAACTGTAAAAATGAGATGACAATTCATCGTTCAAAATTCCAAACAATTCTATCTTTCAATTTAGAATAGTACCCTGTTTAACCCTTAACTTGATTGACTTGTTTATGCTGTCAATACGTTCCAAAGGATTTACATCCAACACTAAAAAACTAGCCTCATAGCCCTCTTTTAAAAAGGCTATCTTTCTGTTGGGAAAGGTTGTGATTGCCGAGTTTTCGCACCACATTTTAAGTAAGTCCAGATTACTGAACAGGTTTAAGTTGTTCAGGAACTGGAATTCTCCCACCGAATTATCATTATACATATCGGAACCAATGGCAATGGTAATGTCTGCATCTTTAAGAATTTTCAAATTTGAACGAATATTCGCTACCAATTGGTCGTAATTGGGCCTTTTAGTGTTTTTCGTTACCAAAGATGCTGTGGTAACCACTATGATATCTTTTTGTTTAGCCAATTTTACGTCGGCTAAAGCAATGGGCTTGCCATTATGAATTTCTGGTAGGTGTGCAATTTCATCGACTCCAGAGGTTACCGCCACATGAAAATCATGAGCTGTGGACACATGTGCACTTACCCTTAAATTGTTAAGGTGTGCTTTTGAAACGATGGCTGGCACTAAGTCTGGATCTAGGCCCTTTTTACCAAAATAAGCGGTATCGTTTTTCCGTTTTAAAAATTCTTCTGAATAAAGCAGGTTGATTTTTATAAAATCGGGCTTGAAAGATAACACCTGATTCCATTTTCGGTTGAGCTCCTTTTCAGTATCCACAATAAAATAACCGTGCGACTCAATTTCTTCTACAGTATTGAAAAGTCCTTCGAAATGGCCATATCCTAAAAATCTTTTTCTCAGAGCAACGGGATGGCCACCAGTTGCTGTTAAAGGGGCATGTGCTAGGCTCACATCTATACCACTTGGTTTGTTGTAATGGTGCATTAATGGATCTATTCGTTTTTTTATGGAGGACAAATGTTTTACATAAAACACACCATTATCCAAGTAGGTGTTAATGCGTTCTTCCAATTCGTAATCGCTTTCCAGGTTATGGTTATGCGCCTCGGCAAAGGGTGGAATCACATATTTACCTGTCAGGTCTATAACAGTATCATTTTGGGTATTCTCCTTAGAAAAACTTAAAATACCGTCTTTTACCCAAACGGTTCTTTCCTCGAAGGTGCTACCATTAAACCACTTACCGCTAGTAAGTTCCATATGCAGGCTTTCTGGGTTTTTGATTGCCGTTTTTTGGGCGTAGGAACAAAAAAGCGAGGTAAGGACAAACCCAAAAACTAGTTTTTTCATGGCTGTGGTGTTTATATAAAGACGAGAACTATTTTAAAATGTGACACCTTTAGATTTGTTGTCCGTAATCTTGATTAAACATATACTTCAAGATAAAATCTTGCAAGAGCTAGAGGTACTTCATCTTAGCTTGTAAAATCATCAATTTCCCTAAAGATTTCTACGGAGACCCGTTCTCCCAAATCATGCATGGATCCCATTTGGCTATGGTTGCCCTCATGCCAAAATTTCTTCCAGTAATCAAGAGAATCCCACCTTGCTATAGTTTTTATTGCTGTTGGGTCATTATCGCTTTGTAACATAAAACTACCTCTAGCTCCCTTAACCTCTTTATGAATTTTATTGGTTGTTGCTTTCCACGTCTCAACAAAAAGTTCCAATTTTTCTGGTGCTACGTTCCAGTGGTATATAATCCGTATCATTTATTTTTATTTACACTCAACATGAACAATCTTCCGTTAGCTGTTGCTAGAACAAGAAATTATTTATAGCTCTTACTGTAGCTTGTTTTTACTATTTTATTTTGTCTAATTGATAATCTCAAAAATAGAATACAAACTATAAGCAGTAAAATTATGGAGAAAATAGAATCTTCTATGCCAAAGTCACTTCCTATGAGTAGAGTGGGGCCGTTAAAATTGGAATTAAGGATATGCTCTTCTTCTG